>JBILYP010000007.1:0-119281 GCA_044377675.1 Crocinitomicaceae bacterium | reverse complement strand
TCTTGAATGTACTCCGATGGAATAAAAAGTTTAAATATCTTATCGTGTATTTGAATGTTCTGATCCATTTATGATTGCAAAGATAACTCTTTCTTATGTAATCACAATTATCTGTTTCAACCGATTTTCGTTGAATTGAATGAAGTATATTTGTAAAAAATAACTTATGCTAGTTTGGGTTTTATTTATTGTGCTAATTTTTGGTCTATTGGCACTTGATTTAGGTGTATTCCATAAAAGTAATAAACCGGTTTCTATTAAAGAATCGTTAGCTTGGACATGTGTTTGGATTATGGTGGCTCTGCTTTTTGGCGGAGTAATCTATTGGATTTATGACACGAACTTTCAAAATATGAACCCCACTCATGCCTTACCTGGCAAAACAGTATTGGATTATTATACAGGTTACGTGATTGAAGAATCGTTGAGTTTAGATAATATATTTGTTATTGCTATGATTTTTCAATTCTTTAAAATTGAAGCAAAATTTCAACATCGTATTCTGTTTTGGGGGATTTTAGGTGCTGTTTTCTTTCGAATGATAATGATTGTACTAGGAGCTGCTTTTATTGAAAGCTTTGCCGCTGCCACGTATATTTTTGGAGGAATTCTATTTTATTCTGCTTTACGAATGCTCAAACAAAGTGATGATGACAACGAAGATTTCACTAAATCTTTTGGAATAAGAATGCTTTCTAAAGTTTATCCCATTGACTGGAAATCGAAAAGCGATGGCTATTTCATCAAAAAGGACGGAAAAACTGTAGCAACAGCGCTGTTTGCAACCTTGGTTGTTGTGGAGTTCTCTGATATTCTTTTTGCCATAGATTCCATTCCTGCAATTTTCAGTATTACAACCGATCCATTCATCGTTTTTAGTTCCAATATTTTCGCCATTATGGGGCTAAGAAATCTTTACTTCTTTCTATCAAATATGTTGGATCGCTTTCATTTCATGAAATATTCTCTGGTGGTTGTACTTATGTTCGTTGCAATTAAAATGCTAATTGTTGAATTTTATCACATAGACGCAATGGTTTCATTAATTGTGATTTTGGCAGCATTGATTGGTGGAATCTTAATTTCACTCGTCCAACCGAAAAATAAAACGACAAATTGATTAAGAATGACAATCGAAGATTATCTTGCAACTATTCCCGAAGATCGGTTAGAAGTATTCAATAAAATCCGAAATGCAATTAAGGAAACGATACCTGCTGGATTTGAGGAATGCATCAGCTACGGAATGATTGGATATGTGGTACCTCACTCTATCTATCCAAACGGATATCACTGCGATCCAAAACTGCCTTTACCCTTTATCTCATTAGCTTCCCAGAAAAACTCAATCAATTTATACCACATGGGTATTTACATGAATCCAGAATTATTAAAATGGTTTGTTGATTCGTATGCCCAACGAGTAAAAGGAAAATTGGATATGGGGAAAAGTTGTATTCGTTTCAAGCCTCAACATGAACTACCATTCGACCTAATTGGTGAATTGTGTAGTAAATTAACTGTTGATAATTGGATTTCAATTTATGAAAAACAACTAAAAGGATAGATCAAACATCAACAACAATTCCATGTTTATCAATGAGTTTTCTCAAGTTAATTAAGGCATAACGCATACGTCCTAAAGCTGTATTGATACTAATATTTTCTGTTTCCGCAATTTCCTTAAAAGACATGTCGTGAAAAATGCGCATGTTTACAATTTCACGTTGCGTCTTCGGTAGATAATCTACCAATACAACCATTTGATCTAACAGTTCTTTACTTGTTATTTGATCTTCAATATTTTTTGTTCCGCATGAAATATTAGTCAGAATGGAGTACTCTGAAGAATTTGACGAAGCTTCAGAAATCATACGAACCCTCGATTTTTTTCGGAAATGATCGATGATTAAATTGTGAGCGATACGCATTACCCAGGGCAAAAACTTACCTTCCTCATTGTAGGAACCCAACTTGATGGTATTGACAACTTTGATCAATGTATCCTGAAAAATGTCATTCGAAAGATCTACATCTTTCACTTTCATCCGAATAAAACGAAAAATTTTATCCTTGTGACGAAATAACAACGTTTTAAATGCTGTTTCATTTCCATCTTTATATAATTGTACGAGATATCGATCGTCGAGACTTGATATAGCTTCCATAATTAACCCTTATAAATTGTTTTTCAGAGTAAATGTTGGGTCTATAGGCGATCGTGTATTAAAATTTTTTCGAAGATAGAACATTCAATTGAATTCTCCAATAAAAATGAAAATTTCGCATATTATAATTAATATTCCACAACCATAAGCGATAATTGAACTGCTTACCTGGCGTATTTTACATGAATCGAGGTAATGCGCTCTGCAATAATTTGTCGCAACGAAACGGGTTTTAAAACCTCAATTTCACCACCAAAGCTCAAAATACTTCGAATGATTTCTTCGGAAATAAATACGGTTAGTTGAAATAGTGCAAAGTCGGGTTGTTGATCAATTTTTTCTTGCGAATAATGAAATGGTTGTGATTCAATATACTTTGCGGCAATAGGATCTGCTTTAATTTCAATACACTCCGGACTCCCTTGATATGCTGTAATACCCGTTGAATATTCAAAATAAGTATTGGGATTGAAGGAAAATGGGATTTCACTTTTTTCCTCTCGAGTTATTAAACCTTCCATCCGATCGAGCGCATAGGTTGTAATGTCATTTTTTGCGGCATCAAAAGAGATTAAATACCACCGATTGCGGTATTCTTTCAACAATAAAGGTGATACTTCCCGCCATTTGGATTCGGATGATTTAAAACTTTTGTAATCAAAGGCCACCTTAGTTTTTTGTAAGATAGATTCATAAAGTAACGGCAGAAGCTCATTTCCTCCATTAGAGTATGCAGTTTCAAATTGAACAATTTGATTAGACTCATCAACCGGCTGCTTGGATTCAATCGTAACCCTATCAACAATTTTATCAATGGCTTGTCCAAATTGTTTGAACATTCCAACATCTCGGAATTGTTGAAGTGTATTTACTGCAAATCGAATCGATTCTAAATCCTCTTGCGTTAATGGAATGTCATTTATGGAATAATTTTCATCTTCGTAAAAATAACCACCCTTGCGTTTGTTGTATTTTAACGGCGCATCATGCTCCATACGCATAGCGAACAAATCTTTCTCTATGGTTGAGTCACAGATATGTTCACCATAATTTGAACCAAATAAATTCTCTTCACACGCCTCTCTTAGATCATTTTTAGAAGGGAATGGTTTGTACTTATTCCGAATACAGCGATCTATTATCCGATACCTAATTAGGGCATTCTTAATGTGAGGCATTTTAAGAAATCACTTTTGATTGATAGCCAAAAAGTTCAAAAAACTTAATTGCTTTAGCTACCTCATACGGCACATCCTCTTCCCAGGATGCAGCACCAGATTTAATTTTACTCAAAACATCATCTGACCAAATACTTAAAAATTTAGGGTCGTAAGAATCAATAGCCACCATTTTATCATTGTGCAGCATAAAATCCAATAGCCCACGCAAATTATCGGGTATCTTGAAATTTGACAAATCATATAATGAACCATCTTCTACGTTGATTGCAGGATAGACATAGAGCTTAACATTGTGTCCAAATCCTCTACCAAACGCTTCCAATAAACCTCCCGGTAAATTATCATAATATCGCTCATCAAAAATGGTGTTTAAGTTGTAAACTCCCAGTATTACTCCTAATAAGTTTTCTTTTGCGATGGTTGCCAAATATTCAACCATTTTATAATGCTTTAAATAATTTGAAATCATCACGGTATAACCCAAAGAACCCAATAATTCTGCCCGATCAACAAAATCCTTATCGGATATTTTTCCATCAGCAGTTAGATCCTTAAGAGTTAATTCAAAAACCACCTCAACCTTATTTTTGTCCACTTGTTTTTCTTTCAGAAATTGCTTCCTACCATTTTCAATCATATCAATATGGACATTTGTAACTGGCCTGAAACGCCCGCGCATCAATAATATATTCTTTTTATACAGGGCTGTTGCAGGTTGAAGCACATTTTTTGATAGATCAAACATGGTTGCATCAGTTATTCCGCGTTTCACCAAGTTTAGAGCAATAATCCGATTATCAATATTTTCAAAATCAGGACCCGAAACACGCAACATATCAATTTCCATCCGATCACGCGGCAATCGATGCGTTAAATCTGTTAAAAAATCATCTAAATTATCGTGGTGAAAATAACAAGCATGAATGATATTCACACCTAAAATTCCTAAAGCTTCTTGTTGTGCTTTATTACTAGTGTCATGCATTTTGACATGAAGAATAATATCATTTGGCTGAGCATCTAACCTTAATTGAAAACGCATTCCCACCCATCCTTGTCCTTGATTTGTTTTGTGGTAATTGAGTGATTCCACCGTGTTGCAAAATGCAAAAAAACGGGACTCTTTAGATTTATTGGGTAAACGAACCTTCAAATTATTGAATTCTGTTTCAATCATGGTTACCAATCGTTCTTCGCAAACATACCGTGAAGCTTCTCCATAAAAGGAATCAGAAACTTTCATGTCATAAGCAGACTGGGTATAGGCGATAGTTCCAGAACTTCCACCCGCCTTAAAAAAGTTCGCAGCCACCTCTTGTCCAGCACCAATTTCAGCAAAACAGCCGTAAATATCTCTTTTTAAATTTATTTTTAGCGCCTTATCTTCACTAGTTAATCGAATATCCTGAATCATATTAATGTGGATCTTTAAATTTAGAGTTATTGATAAAGTTATTATCAGTAAGCGTCAGCAAAAACTTCTTCAACAAATACTTTTCTTGTGCATCAAGTTGAACACCCCCCTGACTTCCAAACTCAATCAACGGGTCAATGGTTGGACTCATGTGTATTCCACTGGAATAATGTTCAATAACCTCATCTAGGTTGGCAAATCTTCCATCGTGCATGTAGGGCGCTGTCAAAGCAATATTTCTCAATGTTGGAACTTTGAATTTATAATTATCTTCTGGATTATTGGTTACATGTGCCCTTCCTAAATCATTGAATAAATTTGGCAATAACCCATTATTACTAAATTTTTTAACCCGCATTAAAGGTCCGTTGTGACAATGAAAACAATCCGCACCATCCAAGCTTTTAAAAAGGTCATATCCTGCCCATTCTTCCACATCAATTGATTGAAAGATAGCTTGTTCGCTAGCAGATAGCGTCATTCCATTTTCATATTTATACATTACGTCAAATTTGGATTGACCAGAAATTAACGTTCGAATAAACTGCGCTATAGCCTTCGCCGCCTTAATTGAGTCGATGCTACCTTCTCCGAATGCCCTAAAAAATTTATTCCTGTAAGATACATCTTGATCTAATTTTGCAATAGCATTTTTCCAAGATTGATGCATTTCAATTGGATTCACGACCGGTTCTAAAATTTGACTTTCTAAGGTTGTTTTACTACCATCCCAAAAAAAGAAATCTTCCCAACCCATGTTAATCAAAGCCATCGAATGCCTTTCCCCTTGAATACCATCGATTCCTGTTGAGTATTGATTCGGATCAGAAAATGAGTTTTGAAGCATATGACAGGTCGCACAACTCATTGTATTATCACCACTTAATTTCTTTTCATAAAACAAATAACGGCCCAATTCTACTCCCTCAGCGGTCATTGGGTTATCAGCCGGAATAATCATATCCGGAAAATGGGAAGGAATATCAAGAATGTAAGGAGTTGTTTTATAGCCCACTTTATCCTTGCGACAAGCCAAGAAAACACCTAATAAAATAAAAATATATAAAATGTATTTCATTAATAAGGCATGAATGATTGCTGAAAATTCGAAATTACTTTTTCGGTTAAAGGTTGCTGTCCTGAAGCCGTATGTGTTAAAAATTCAGTTTTTAAATCAATTGGACTTATTGGATTATGTAGGAACTTCCAAAGATCTAATTTAAGCGCAAGTAAACGTTCTGTTGCCGATACATATTGCCAATTGAGATTTGTGAAATAAATATCCCTACGGTATAAATCAGTGCCAATATGAAAACTAAAACTATGGTCTAAATTAGCTATCCCGTCCGGAATAGTATCCACCTTACCCTCTATATTTAAAAATATGTATCCCGGATTCCAACCCCAATGCATAGGGCCTGCATTACTTATATTCAACGGGCTTTCATTAGGAAAAGCAGATGGATCAGAATGATTCAATACTGAATCAACGCCAATATATCCTTCCAATGTAGGAAATTTAGTGTAATCTGCTATTGTTCGAAACAACAAATTACCCGTCTCCCGATAATCTAGTGAAGCTGCTTCAAGTAAATTGAGATTTCCATTTTTTAGCTTCGTAACAAAAAACTTAATATCTGTGAATTTCACTTTATAGCCTTCTGGTGTTGTATACAATGAATCCAATAATACATTTTGAGAACCATCATATAAATAGGTCGGTTGGACCGTTACTTTTACGTAATTATCAGCAGGAACCGGATCGGGTTCAACTTTTTTCTTACACGCAACAAATAGCATTGAGAAAGAAAAAAGGAAAATAATTTTTTTTAGCATGTTCCGTTCGTTTAAATAAATCGTATCTTTAAATAATCACACAATCAGTCACGAATTTACGAGAAAATAGATGAATCAACAAACAGATAAACCGCTTTTAATTTTAAATGCTTCTGCTGGCAGCGGAAAGACCTATAATTTGGTTTTTCAATACTTAAAAATCCTCGTGAAATCTGAATTTTCTTATCAGAACTTCAAACATATTTTGGCAATGACTTTCACCAATAAAGCCGCCAACGAAATGAAAGAACGCGTTATAAAAGCATTGGACGTGATGGCAAGATCAACAGAATCCGAGGTGCTACCAGATGCAATATCATTATTTGAAAAACTGGAAGATGAATTAGGCGTCACAAAAGCAACTCTAATTCACAGAGCTCAAAAATCATTGCAGTCTCTTTTACATACGTATGAGGATTTTCATGTAATGACTATTGATAAATTCAACCTCAAACTCATTCGCAATTTTAGTCGAGACCTTGATTTACCCGGTCAATTTGAAATTGAAATGAACACCGATTTATTAACTGAGAAATTGGTTGATCATCTTTTGAATAAAGTAGGCGAAAAAGACTTGGAAGAACTTACTGAAATTGTATTTTCCTATGCCAAAAGCAACCTTGACGATGGTGAAAAATGGGATGTAAAAGCAATTTTGGTTGATTTCGCAAAAATACTAACCAAAGAAAGTGTTTTTCCTTTGCTCGATAAAATCATGGCAAAGAAATATGACCAAACGTTGTTTCACAATTGGATAAAACACAGGAACGAACTGAATAAAGGGTACATTAAAAGGGGATCCCGCGTTTATGAATTGGTCAATCAATTAGGGATGACCTCTAAAGCGACACCGAACGGGAGTACCGCCTTCAACCAACTAATGAAATTAAACAGTTTGAAATCGTTAGCGGAGAAACAACCTGTTACCGATAAAATGGCCGAATCCTTATTAGAGGAACCTAAAAAGGATAAATTTGTTCCGTTAGAATTTCAACATGCATTTCGAGAATATTTAACTTTCTACCACGATAATCTGAGAGAATTCAACCTTGTGAGTATGTTCACCAAAAATTTCCACAGCATGGCTTTGCTTAAGTTTATGCACCAATTTTTGGATGAAATAAAACAACAAGAACAAATAATTCAGATTTCGGAATTCAATAAACTTATTTCAGAACTTATTCAACAATCACATGCGCCCTATATTTATGAGCGAATTGGCACCAAGTTTAACCATTACTTATTGGATGAATTTCAGGACACCTCTCGCATGCAATGGATGAATTTGATACACCTGGTCGATGAATCTCTTGGGCACAATCATTTAAATTTCATAGTGGGCGACCCAAAACAATCGATTTACCGTTTCAGAAACGGTGTTGCCGAGCAGTTTGTTGAATTACCGCGCATTTACAATCCAGAAAACTTGGCCGAAATTGAGGCAAAATCGAACATTTTTGAGCAACGAGGAGTTGTTATTCCATTGTTAGAAAATTGGAGATCTGCAAAGCAAGTCGTACATTTTAATAATAACTTCTTTGAACTTTTTAAGCTGGAACTGAGTGAAACAGCACAAAAATACTACGATCCTGTCAGTCAAATCCCTACTTCCAAATCGGACGGTTTTGTTTCAATAGAATCAAACAAAGAAAAACTAGATTTAGCCGAACGAATGGATAAAATTGTAGCAATTATCGAAAACTGCGATCAATCACATTTTAGAAGAGGTGATATCTGTATTTTACATGACACAAATAAAAAACTAAACTTGTGGGCAATAGAACTATTGAAGCGTGGGATTTCTGTAGTATCAGGTGATTCATTGTTTGTAAATAATGAACCCCGCGTCCGGCTAACTATTTCTTATTTAAAAAGGCGTTTAGATCCAAAAAATAAGACCGAAATGAAGAAGTTTGCCGATTTGTTCTTTCGCATGAACTCAAACAAAACACAAGGTGATTACTGGAAATATTTCGTTGAAAAAGATATCAATGGTAAAAAGGTGAAATATTTTGATGACATTTTGTTCATTCAGGAAAACTTCGAAAATAATCAATCGTTTTTCGCTTCCTACGAAACATTATATAGCCTTATTCAACATTTCTACCGGAAAATGGGTTGGTTCGAAGAGAAAAATGCCTATTTGCATCATTTAGCCGATGTGGTATATCAATATGAACAAAATAACTCCAGTGATTTGCGCGGATTTATTGATTATTACAATAAGCACAATGAAAAAATGTCTGTTCAATTGCCGGAATCCGATAATTCAATCAAATTGATGACCATTCACAAAGCAAAAGGCCTGGAATTTCCAGTTGTCATATTGCCTGATATTGATTTTGACACGAGAGTAAAGTATTGGTCTAAACAGTTGATTGAAGTAAATGACACGTTCATTTATTCCAGCCTTTCAAAAGAATCATCCATTCAAGAAATTGCAGATGCACATGCGAAAGAAAGTGGTCAGATTTTAACGGATAAAGTAAACCTTTGCTATGTAGCATTTACGAGAGCCAGAGAACGATTATATGTAATAAACTACTTTCAGGGCACTAATTTGGGTAGTCTTGCTCACTCTACCTTTAAAAAATTATCTAATTCTAATTCGGATGACCTACTTGTTCATGAACAAGGAAATGAAGGTGTGAATCCAAAATACCAAGGATCGAATACGGTTGAAATTAAATCTGATTTTTTTGAGCCTAAAATTGTATCAGATAACCTATGGTTTCCCGATATTGCCATTCGACAAGATGAATTTTTGAATGAGCTTTCTGTGGAACAAAAATTTGGAAATGCTTTTCACCTATTAATGTCAGGATGCGATTCACAAGAGGAGATTGACTCAGTGCTAGAAACATTAATCCTTCAAGATGAAATACCGGCTGAATTAAAAGCTGAATTAAGAGCAAAAGGATTGCGCGCATTTGAATTAATGAAATCAAAAGGAATTTTAATGGACGCCCAAACAGTCATGAATGAAACTTCAATCATCGTTGCGCGTGACAGTATCAAAAGACCCGATAAACTTATCCTTAAATCAGAAGAGACAATACTCATTGATTTTAAAACAGGAGCAGAAAACCCCAAATACCTCAAACAAATCAACGAATACGCTTCAGCACTAAAAGAAATGAATCTTCCCAAGATAAAAGCTTATTTATATTACACTAATACGGAATCTTTGCAAGAAGTTATGTGCGAGTGATTGTATTTTTGTGTAACTTAAGGTAAAAATTGTGAAGAATGAATAAGAAGTGGTTAGTAAAATCGGTGCCTGCAACGGAAGAAATTGAATCGTTGAAAAAAGAACTCCAAATAGAAGGTGTGGTTGCAAAATTGTTGTTGCAAAAGGGAATTTCATCGCGCTCCGAAGCAGAATCATTTTTGAGGCCGAAAATGGAAGAGATTCATGATCCATTTCTCATGAAGGACATGAAAGAAGCAGTTGATCGAATAAATCAAGCAATAAACAAGGAAGAAAAAATATTGCTTTTTGGTGATTATGACGTTGACGGAACAACAGCTGTTGCACTTTTGCACTTGAGCTTAAGTCCTTATTACAAATCAATATCTTTTTACATTCCAGACCGATATACTGAAGGATATGGAATTAGCCAACAAGGGGTGGATTTTGCCATTCAAAATGATTTCTCACTAATAATAGCTTTAGATTGCGGGATAAAATCAATAGACTTAGTTGATTATGCCAAACAAAATTCTGTCGATTTCATAATTTGCGACCATCACCAACCTGGGCCTACTATTCCAAATTGTCTTGTTTTGGATCCAAAACGAACTGATTGCGCCTACCCATTCAAAGAACTTTGCGGGTGTGGTGTTGGATTTAAACTAATGCAAGCATTATATTCCGCGAATAAATGGGATGAAGCACTATTGTTCAATCAGTTGGACTTAGTTGCAATAAGTATTGGAGCAGACATTGTACCGGTAATTGGTGAAAACAGAATTTTGGCCTATCATGGCATAAAAAAACTAAATGAAAAACCGCGCATTGCATTTCAGGAATTAATAGAACTTGCTAAAAAGAATTTTCCATTAACCCTAACTGATGTTGTTTTTATTATTGCACCAAGAATTAATGCTGCCGGAAGATTGCGAAGCGGAAAACATGCAGTTGAATTAATGATTTCAACGAATAGAACGGAAATGAATCAATTGGCACAAGATATTCATTTGGATAATCAAAACAGAAGAAAGCTTGATCAGGAAATCACCCAAGAAGCGCTCAACCAGATAGAGAAAGACCCTACTTCATCCAATAAAAAATCAACTGTCGTTTATCAGCCCGAATGGCACAAAGGCGTGGTGGGCATTGTAGCGTCTAGACTTATTGAAAAACACTACAAACCCACTATCGTTCTAACAAAATCCAATGGATTAATAACTGGATCAGCACGTAGCATTGAAGACTTTGATTTGTATGAAGCATTGGATACCTGTTCACATCTTCTTGAGCAATTTGGAGGACATAAACATGCAGCTGGATTAGCCCTAAAAGAAGAAAACCTTCAAGATTTTATCCAACTTTTTGAGGAGATAAGTGCCATTAGACTACAAAACAAATCAGTTTTCCCAAGTCAAACTATTGATGCTCAAATTGATTTTAATGAGTTCTTTTTACCCAATGAAAACCGAATGAAAATCCCGAGATTTAAGAAAATATTAGATTATTTTGAGCCTTTTGGACCTGGAAACATGAAACCTGTGTTTGTTTCAGAAAACGTTTATACTAGAAACTTTAGAGTGTTGAATGATACCCATTTGAAACTAACTGTAGTTCAACCAAACCACGACGTGGCAATGGAAGCTATCGGATTTAATCTGGCTGATAAAGAAATCTTAGTTGCTGATGGTGTACCCTTTCAATTGGCTTATACATTAGAAACCAACGTATTTAGAGACAAAGAAACAATTCAATTAAATGTTAAGGATATCAGAGAAATCTGAGCGACTACTTGCATTCACTTACACGTTTGAAAAAGACTTCGTTAAAACGTTCCTTTTCTTCCTCTGAAGCCCTACTTAAATCTTTACCGTGTTGCTTTTCTATTTGATTTTTCATATCATTACAATTGCGTTTGGCTTGATTTTTTTCAGCAAGAGATTTTGATTTTGAAGATTGACAATAACAATAATCAGCAAGCATTTCGGCTTCCTTTTCAATATTGGTACACGAAGAAAAAATCATGGCTAAAAACAAAATTTTGATAGCAACTTTCATGGATTTAATTTGACACAAAAATAATTGTATTTTTACACCGCTCGTAACAATTTGTGCGAAATTTAGTCTAATGTTCAAATTTTAAAAAATATGCGTTTATTATTCTCTTTTCTTTTGCTCGCTCTTTTCAATAATTCTTTTTGTCAATCCTATTGGCAACAAGAGGTAAATTACACAATATCCGTTAGGTTAGATGATAAAAACCATATAATTCGGGGAGTCGAGGAATTTGAATACGTCAACAATTCTCCTAGCACATTAGATAAAATATATGTTCATCTTTGGGCTAACGCTTACAAAAATGAAAATACGGCATTAGCAAAACAATTGTACAAGAATGGTGAAACTGAATTAAAATTTGGTGCAGATTCCATCAAAGGATATATTGATTCTCTAAACTTTCAATCTAATGGTCAGCAATTAAAATGGGACTTAGATGCTGAACATATTGATATAGCAGTGATTTATCTACCTCAACCATTAAAATCTGGTGAGAAAATCACAATTTCAACACCGTTTAAAGTTAAAATCCCAAGTGGCAGCATTTCACGTTTGGGCCATATTGGTCAATCTTATCAAATTACTCAATGGTATCCCAAGCCTGCTGTTTTTGACAAAAATGGCTGGAATCAAATGCCCTATTTGAACCAAGGCGAATTTTATTCTGAATATGGTACCTATGATGTATCAATAACACTTCCGAAGAATTATGTTGTGGGTTCAACAGGAGATCTCCAGACAGAGTCAGAAATTGAATTTTTAAAAAATAAAGCTGTAGAAACTGAAAAAAACATTGGTTCAATGACCGACAATGACAAAGAAAACATGAAGTTTCCGGCATCCGAATCGGAATACAAAACAATTCGATATAAACAATCCAAAGTACATGATTTTGCTTGGTTTGCAGATAAGCGATACCTGGTTTTAAAAGGCGAAGTAAAACTTCCACATTCAGAACGCTATGTTACTTCTTGGGCAATGTTCACTCCCCAAAATGCTTCACTGTGGCAACGTGCGATTGAATACATTAATGACGGAACCTATTATTATTCCTTATGGAACGGAGATTATCCGTACAATCAAGTAACTGCTGTGGATGGCACAATTAGTGCTGGAGGTGGAATGGAATATCCCAATGTTACTGTTATTGGATCCGTTGGAAATGCTCGATCGCTCGAAACTGTTATTGTACATGAAGTTGGACATAACTGGTTTTACGGTATTCTTGGATCTAATGAACGCATTCACGGTTGGATGGATGAAGGAATGAACACCCTAAATGAGGTTCGTTACATGCAGACCAAATACCCGAATAACTCATTTACATCTGAACAAATCGCCGGTAGATTCATTCACATGGATAATTTAGATTACCGAGCGCAAGGCGATTACTTATACAAAGTTTTGGCTCACTTTGGAGCAGATCAGCCAATTGAAACGCACTCAGAAGAATTCACCTCAGCGAATTATGGATTGATCATGTATCAAAAAACAGGTTTAGTTTTCTATTACCTAAAAGACTATCTCGGCGACGAATTATTCAATAAATGCATGGAAGCTTATTTTGATGAATGGAAATTTAAACATCCACAACCCGAAGACATGCGTAAAACTTTGGAAAGGGTTTCTGGTAAAAAATTAGATTGGCTCTTGAATGACCTCATCCAAACAACCAATCATGTAGACTACAAAATTCAATGTGTTCATCATTCAAAAAATGGTGGATCAACGGTTAAAGTAAAAAATGTAGGGCAAGTTAATGGGCCCATTGAGTTAAATGTTTTTAAAGGCGATTCAATTGTTGAAACAGTTTGGGCAGAACCCGGACAACGATCAGTTGAAGTTAAAACGCCTAAAAAAGTAATCACTAAAGTTGCCATTGATGCCTCGAAGGAGATACCGGAAATGAATAGACAAAATAATTTTTGGAGTTCAAAAACGATTTTTCCGAAATTGGAAAACCCGAAAATTCAATTCTTATTAGGAGACCAGGATAATTTCAAAAACAATTTATTTTACACACCATTACTAGCTGGCAACCAGCAAGATAAACTAATGATTGGAGTCGCCATTCACAACGGAGCAATTCCCTTGAGACCAACTCATTTTCTATTAGCTCCAATGTTTTCGTTTGGAAACAAAAGCTTGGCTGGTATTGCCGAAATATCACATACTCTTCTGCCAAAATCAAATTTTAAAAACCTAACGTTTGGCGCCAACATCAAGCGATTCAAGGCAGACGGTAATTTTGAGAACTGGGAATCTGGTTTAAACTTTGGTTCAGTTTATTTGCAATCAAAATTTGGAAATCGATCAAAAAATGGAATGTTTAATCACACTGGGAAAGTTTCAATGGCTATTCGAAATGAAGTAAGGGGAGCAAATTCAATCACATTGGGTGGAGGATACGCATGGTTGGAAACTGCTGCAAGTGTTCCAGATCATCGCTTCAAAATTCAGCTACGCTACGACGAAATGCACGATTTGGAAAACAACTCTGACCAACTCCGTAGAATATCACTTACCGCTGATTATAGCTTACGTTATTTGCGTAACAAAATGAAACGCTGGATTCATTTAAGAACATTTTTTGGAAACAACATAACATATACCAATGGTTCGGGGATTGGTCATCAGTATTATCAAATGGCTTTAAGTGGTGCAGACGGAAGACAAGATTTATTTATGGAAGAATACTATTTTGATCGTTTTAACACGAATTCTTTCATTCGAAATAACAATTTTGGTGGATTTAACAGTACGAGTTCTTATGGAACAACCTCTTTTTGGATGACATCTGCTAATCTATACACAGCTCTACCAATACCTAAATTAGGTTTCTTGGGAGTTTTTGCTGACGGTGGCGCATTTTACGATGGCAACGCTGTTAATTATGCATTTAATACCGGACTAGGGATTCGAATTAGTTCCATTTTAGGAGTTTATTTCCCTATCGTTGAAAGTGCATCGTTAGGGGATTTGTCTGTTAAATATGCTAACAGCATTCGAATGACGTTGAAATTCAATCCGTTTAGTAAACCATTATCTATTTCAGGATTAGGTTTATAACATTCAGAAAGTATTCATAGTTTTATACGTTTCTTCCTGAAATAATTTTTGTGAATTCAACTCATAAAAAGTCAAATATTCTTGCATTTCTAGTTCTTTCAGGTTATTATTTGACCAAACTGAACTCACTTTAAAATTTACCTCGTTGACCATTTCAAAACTATTCAGAAATAGCAAAAACTGAAAGTCATTGAAAACTAAATACCATTTGCAAAAATCTCAGAATAGTTCGGTATTTTTGTCCTTCAAACAAATTCATGAAAAAAATATTCATTCTATTTTTCCTAATCAATAATCTAATCCTTTTTGCTCAAAAACCTAGCAAACAAGACGACGGATTAATCACGGGGAAAATCATTGATGCTGCAACATCCAAAGCACTTGAATATGTTTCATTTCGACTGTTTAAATCAAATGAATCAAAAGTTGTGGTTGGAATATTTACAGATAATTTCGGGAAAATCTATTTAGAAAATGTACCCCAAGGAACTTTTTATGCTATCTGTTCTTTCACCGGGTATGAGTCCGATACGATTAAAGACATTAGTATAACCGCTAATTTAAAGGTTTTCAATCTCGGAACGATTAAACTTACGTCATCCACTACAAATCTGAAAGAATTTGAAGTAGTAGGAAATTTGGATGTTTTAAAGGCTGGGATAGATAAAAAAATCTACAATGTCGGTGAAGATCTATCCGTTAAAGGTGGAACAGCAAATGATATTTTAACAAGACTGCCTTCTGTTGAATTAGATCAGGAAGGAAAGATTTCACTTCGTGGGGAGGGAACGGTAACAGTGTTGATTGATGGAAGACCTAGTTCTATTGCCGGTGGTAACGGAAAAACGCTGTTAGATGCCTTGCCAGCAGGATCCATTGAACGCATTGAGATTGTTACAAACCCTTCCGCCAAATACGATCCCGATGGAAACTCAGGAATTATCAATATTGTACTTAAAAAAAACAAGTTGAAAGGATTTAATGGACTAGTTTCAACCAATTTAGCATCTGGAAATATCAGAAACGGGAATGTGGCTGAATCGAATTTATCCTTGAGTTATAGAAATGGTGCTGTCAACGTTTACGGAACTTATAGTTATCGCTATTTGGATGGATTTCGAAACAACGATTCTTACATTAATCAATTAAATGGAGATGGGAGTAGATTTATTTTGAATCAATATAGAACCGGAACAGATTTAAATGCTGGTCATACCTTTAGAACTGGAGCCGATTTCAACCTGAAAGATCGACAAACACTTGGAATATCAGCTACAGGAAGCGTAGGTGTTCGCGACCGAACAGGAGATCTCTGGAATTCAGTATATGACACGCTTAATAACAGAACAACCCTCTGGGAACGAACAAGTTATGATCCATCACAACAACAAAACCTGGATTTCAATGTCAATTACCGATATGATTTGAAAAAAGATCGAGGCAATTTTGTGCTAGATGCTACTCAATCATTAGGAAAAGAAGGAATTCAAGGGTATTACCAAGAAAACTACTTTGAACCAGATTCTGTCCCTTCCATTGGGGTTAATGCGTTAAAACAACAATTGAATAACAAGGAGAAAAATAATATTACTACAGTTCAAGCGGATTTGACTTTATTATATCCTAAAATTTCTGCCAGAATTGAAACCGGAATAAAAGCTATTCTGCGTGATCAACAGGTCGATACGTACTCTGAAGCATTTGATTATCCAACGAATCAATTCATACAGGATACACTCGCAAATTTTTTGTATCAATATAAAGAACGGATATTCAGTGCATATGGTGTTTTCGGACAGCAATTCGGTAAATTCAAATACCAAGGTGGAATTCGCTTAGAACAAGCATACCAGCTTCCCAGCTTAGTATCCGAAGGAATTGATATTAATAATCCTCCCTATTTTAACATTTTCCCATCCGTCCATTTGCGTTACGAAGTTGTTCCAAAATCGGAATTCAGTTTGAGTTATAGTAAAAGAATTACACGTCCTGCATCCGCAGATATGAATCCATTTACAAATTATTCAGATCCTTTCAATTTGCGAACGGGAAATCCTTATCTAAAACCTGAATACACGGACTCTTACGATTTTGGATTTATACAAGACAGAAAAAAATACAGTGTTACTTCAAGTCTTTACTACCGTCATTCGAAGGGAGTAATCAGTAGAGTGAAGGAATACTACGAAAACAACACAAGTGCTGTAACCTTCATGAATATTGCCGAAACACACAGTTTGGGCTCAGAAATTATCCTAACTATCAAACCTACTTCTTGGTTGAAATCATCCCTATCTTGGAATGGTAATTATATTTCTTACATAACTAATCAGGAATTATTGCCTAATAAACAAGGATATTTTCATAATATAAAATTCAATTCATCCGTTGAGTTCTGGAAAAAAACAGCTTCTGTTCAATTGAGTGTTACGTATAATGGAAAGAGAGTGACGGTTCAAGGTGTTGCGCAACGCCAAGGGCCAACTGATATTGCTTTTGAAAAACGCCTAGCCAACGGGAAATGGACCATAGGAACGAGGGTTTCTGATATATTCAATGTTCAAGGATTTTATTTTAAAGTAGACAGACCCACGGTTGAACAAACTTCAAATTTTAAATGGATGACGCGCAGATTATATATCTCTGCAAGCTATAAATTTGGAAAGCTAGAATTGAACACCAAAAAACTACCGGGAGGTGAAGGTGGTGGTGATATGTAAGTAATATCATGAAACAAAAAATTTGGTTTATTATTAATCCTACTTCAGGAATTTCAAATAAGAAACGCATTGAATCTTACATTCGAAAGTATTTAGACAAAGGTAAATTCGACTTTACCATTCGATATACAGCCTATAAAGATCATGGTTCAGAGATTGCAAAAAAAGGTATTTCTGAAAAAGTAGATATTATTTGTGCAGTTGGAGGCGACGGTACCGTTCATGAAATAGCTGTTGCGCTTATACATTCAAAGGTTAAGCTTGCCATTATTCCTTGTGGGTCAGGAAACGGTTTTGCCAGACATTTTAAAATTACAGAACGAGTTAAAAAAAGTATTGAAATCATCAATTCAGGAAATTTTTCTAAAATAGATACTTGTTTAGTCAATGATTTACCTTTTATTCAAGTTGCTGGTATTGGATACGATGCGAAAATTGCATTTGACATGGTAAATAATAAAATCAGGGGATTAGTCAAATACTTGATTTTAATTTTGAAATCCTATTTCTCGTACAACGGTATTGCTTTAACCTTAGACAACAAAACAGCTAATTATTTCATGGTAACTGTTGCAAACACAAAAGAATTTGGCAATGGATTCCAGATTTCTCCTACCTCACATGCTGCGGATGGTCAATTAGAATTGGTATTAGTGAAAAAAGCAACCATACTGGATTTCCCTTTTCAAGTTTTGCGATTCCTTTATGGGAACTCCAATAAATCGAAATATGTTACAACCATTCAATTTACTGAATTGCAATTTTCAACAAATAGTATTTATTTTCAAATGGATGGGGAAGGAAGTCGAAATGAATCCACTGAATTTTATTATCGAGTCGTACCGAAATCTCTATTTGTTATTCATCCCTAATAGTTATTTTTAAGCCACATCTATGAAAAAATATACTAAAATCAATTCAGATCACATTTCTTTTTTCAAAGAGATTTGTGGCATGCGGGTACACTTTGATACTGAAATATTACAAGAGTATTCACACGATGAGACAGAAGATTTATCTTTTCCTCCTGAGGTTGTAATAAAACCTAAAACGGTAGAAGAAGTTTCAAAAATTCTTTCATTCTGCAATTCGAATCATATTTGTGTTACCCCCTCGGGCGCTCGAACAGGTTTAAGTGGAGGTGCCTTGCCTATATATGGTGGTGTATTGTTAAGCATGGAACTTTTCAATAAAATCCTTGAAATTGATGAAAAAAATCATCAAGTTACGACAGAACCCGGTGTAATTACTCAAGTCTTACAAGATACGGTAAAGGAAAAAGGATTGTTTTACCCCCCAGATCCCGCTAGTAAAGGAAGTTGTTTCATTGGTGGAAATATCTCAGAAAATTCAGGTGGACCAAAAGCTGTGAAATATGGCGTGACAAAAGATTATGTGTTAAATCTTCAAGTGATATTAACAGATGGATCGATTATTTGGACCGGTGCCAATGTACTAAAAAACGCAACAGGGTATAATTTAACACAGCTAATTGTTGGATCGGAAGGAACATTGGGTATTGTGACTAAAATTGTATTAAAACTACTTCCCCACCCTACTCAAGATTTATTGATGCTTGTCCCGTTTTTTGATGCAACAAAAGCATGTGAGGCAGTTGCTGCAATCTTTCAAGCAGGAATTACTCCAAGCGGACTTGAGTTCATGGAGAGAGACGCTTTACTTTTGGCGAAAAAATCTGTTGGAGATTCCACGATTGAAGTAAAAGAAAACCACCAAGCACATCTGATTATTGAAGTGGATGGATTTGATATTGAACACCTAATGGGAGAATGCGAAAAAATCATGGGAGTTCTTGAAAAATTTGAAACGGATGAAATTCTTTTTGCTGAAAGTCAAGCTCAAAAGGATGCCTTGTGGCAATTGCGTAGAAAAGTTGGTGAGGCTGTCAAGACACATTCAATTTATAAAGAAGAAGATACGGTCGTGCCCCGATTTGAATTGCCTAATCTCCTCAAAGAAGTTAAACGAATCGGTAAAAAATATGGATTTGAATCGATCTGTTACGGCCATGCGGGCGATGGTAATTTGCACGTAAACATTCTAAAAGGAAATCTATCTGATGAAAAATGGGATAACGAATTGAATCTGGCTATTAGAGAATTATTTAAAAAAGTTGTTACCCTTGGTGGAACTATCTCAGGTGAACACGGTATTGGTTTGGTTCAAAAAAACTATATGGATATTGCTTTTCCAGAGGTGGCAATTAACTTAATGAAAAATATTAAAAACGTTTTTGACCCCAATAACATTTTAAATCCCGGTAAATTATTTCCTGAAAATTAACAGTAAGAAATTGATATAGGTAAATAAATCCCCTACATTTGTCTTGTGAATCAAAGAATTTTTCGTAAAATAATATTATCCCTTCTCATTTTTGGAATGAGTATTCATGCAAGTGGAATGGATCATTTATTGGTTTATGACAAGCTTCAAGTCAATGCCGAGAAAAAACACGAAACATTAAAAAAATCTGACTTAACCAGTATTCTGGATATTGAAGACGATGAAATAGAATCATTAGAATTAGAGGAAAATGAAGAAGAAAACGGTTCATTTCATATTTTCTCATCATTTGACAAACGTCTATTTATTTGGAAAAAAGTCAAATCACATATACTAAACACGTGCAAGCACAAGCACAATCAAAAACTCCCACTATTTATTCAATTTGAAAATTATCGATTATAGCATGTTCACTTGGTTTTAAATCAATGTGTTACAAAATTATAATATGATATGACAAATGAACATTCCTTCTCTTTGGAGAAAGTTGTTCGCGAATTAAAACACTATTTACCAAGTCAAGCTCCATTAAAAGATTTCATTCATCATAATACGCTTCATGGCTTTCAAAATGAAAGTTTTCATGATGCTCTTAGGAAGGTAACTAAAATTTTTGGATGGAAAACCTACTTACAACTTAGTGAATTTCGGGAACAATATAAAGAAAATAAAATTTCAGAAAAAGCCATTGATCGGGCAATTAAAAACAGATCGAAAGACATAAAACAATGGAAATCAATCCTTTTATACAAAGAAATTGACGAACACGTAGATTCTAAAATTGGGGTATTAAGAAGCCTATGGAAGTCTGAATTCAAAATAGATTTGGACTCCATGATTCACCCGATATTATTTAGAATAATAAATAGCTATCTGGATCAAGGTATTTCTATTTGGAATTTTCCTATCGATGACAATGGTTTTCTATCCACGCTACGCAAATTAGAGGGTTCAACCAAAACTAGTTTTTTCCGAGGCAAACTAGCGAAAAAATTATTGCTTGATGAATCAGTAGATATTCCCTATTTATTAAAAGAAATTGTTGCAAATGAAGCGTATTACGAAACATATTTGTTTGATCAACAATTTTCGCATCCAGGTTGGTCAGGTATTGTTAGTTTTTTAGATGAAAATCCAAATGCCTTATTGGACAAAAGAAAAATAACGTTAACAGAGTTAATTCACTTTGAGCTACTTCTTGAAATTGATGTCTTAAATTATCAATATGGCAAGGCATGGCCAACAATTGGACAAAAAGCCAAGAAGGAAAATCTACATTTATTTGATCAAATTGAAGCAAATGAAGCAATGGAGGTTCTCTCAATTTGGCAAGATGCAATGGAAATATCATATTATGATGAAGTATTAAACGGTATTCAGAAAAAGAAATATATTACTTCTAATAAAGAAATTTCTTTTCAAGCAATTTTTTGTATTGATGATCGTGAATGCTCAATTCGACGCTATGTAGAACAATTAGATTCTAATTCGGCTACTTTTGGAACTGCGGGACATTTTAATGTGGAGTTTTATTATCAGCCTGAAGGCAGTGATTTTCATACCAAAGTATGTCCCGCACCAATGACCCCAAAACACCTGATTAGAGAAAAAGAATCAATTGTAAGTACTAAAAAAGATTTCCATTTTAATAAACATACCCATAGTTTGTTCATCGGATGGTTCATTACTCAATTCATTGGTTTATGGTCAGGAATTCAATTGGCGAAATCCATTTTGTTTCCGAGTCAAAATGCTGCTTCCGTTTCGTCATTTAAACACATGCATTCTGATTCATCTTTAACGATCGAATTTGCCGGAGAAGTATCCAAAAATAATCTTCAAGTTGGATACACTGTTGAAGAAATGGCAAACAGATTAGAGGGATTGCTACGAACCATCGGACTCATTGATAACTTTGCTCCTTTAGTATATGCAATAGGTCATGGTTCGAGTAGCGTAAATAATACGCATTACGCAGGATACGATTGCGGTGCTTGCTCCGGTAGGCCAGGATCTGTAAACGCAAGAGTCATTTGCCATATCGGAAATCATCCTGAAGTGAGACGTATTCTAAAATCAAGGGGTATAATTATTCCTGATGAAACGCAATTTGTTGGCGCATTACACGATACATCACGTGATGAAATTGCTTACTACGATGAGCATATTTTGTCTGAAAAAAACAAACAGCTTCATGCACAAAACACTAAAACTTTTCTTCAATCGCTTGATTTAAATGCAAAAGAGCGTTCACGAAGATTTGTAGTGATGAATTCGAAAAGAAGTGCTTCTAAAGTTCATGATTTAGTTAAACTGAGAACAGTTTCATTATTTGAACCTCGTCCGGAGTTAAATCACGCAACAAATACGCTTTGTATTGTTGGAAGGCGAGAAATCACTAAAGGGCTCTTTTTGGACCGAAGAGCATTTATGCATTCCTATGACTACACCACTGATATGGAAGGGAACTATTTACTAGGCATCATGAATGCGGTTGCACCTGTTTGTGGTGGAATCAATTTGGAGTACTATTTCTCAAGAGTTGACAATCAAAATCTAGGTGCAGGAACGAAACTACCGCATAATGTAATGGGATTATTTGGGGTTGCAAATGGAATAGATGGCGATTTACGAACTGGTTTACCGAGTCAAATGATTGAAGTTCATGATCCATTGCGATTATTAGTAATTGTTGAGCATCATCCTGATATAGTTCTTGCAACAATTCAGAAAAACCCAGCAACCTATGAATGGTTCGCTAATGAATGGGTGAATTTAGTAGCGTTTGATAGTGAGAATAATGAATTCTTCATCTTTTCAGATGATACTTTTAAACCTTATAATTTATTAGATTATTCCATTTGCAAAGTTACTGGTATAGAATCAGTCATTGAATCAAGCCATGAGAATTTACCCGTTTTTGAATTAAATAACTAAGACCATGGAAAATTCATTCATACATTCATTTATAGCAATACCAATTATTGGTTTTTTGTTAAGTTTAATTGTTCCAAAATCAAATGAGCAATTACTCTCAAGGATAGCTGTATTAACCGTTGGCATTCAATTTTTTGGAGCGATTTTCTTCACTATTTTTTGGATTGCAAATGGCCATACTATCATAAACATTAAAGAGTTTTCAATTTATAGTACACCAGGTTATGATTTTTACCTTGATTTCTATTTTGATCATATCACTTTAGTTTATTTATTCCTCGGATCAATATTGACGTTAATTATTACTAGTTATAGTCGTTATTATTTGCATCGGGAAAGTGGATACAAGCGATTTTTTAATACCATATTATTCTTTTATTCAGGATTTACAATTATTATTTTTTCAGGTAATTTGGAAACTTTATTCATTGGATGGGAAATATTAGGAGTCTCTTCATTTCTACTTATTGCCTTCTACCGTGATCGATATTTACCGGTAAAAAATGCAGTTAAAGTTTTTTCCATATATCGAATCGGAGATGTAGGATTGATTTTAGTTATGTGGTTATCGCATCATTTGTGGCATGAAAACATTTCATTTTTCAAATTAACTAACGCACATTTAGTAAGTGAACACTTGGAGGCTCATTCTTGGGTTGGTTTAGCCATTTCCTTACTGATTTTTATTACCGCAGCTGCTAAATCCGCACAATTACCTTTTTCTTCCTGGTTACCTCGAGCTATGGAAGGACCTACTCCATCAAGTGCTATTTTTTATGGCTCTTTGTCCATTCATATTGGCGCATTTCTTTTGATGCGGACATCACCATTCTGGGAACATCAAACTTCCTTCAAAGTTTTCTTGGTTATTTCAGGCATTACTACAGCATTTATTGCCACCCTAACGGCCCGTGTTCAATCATCCATAAAAAGTCAAATTGCCTACGAATCCATTGGGCAAATAGGATTAATTTTTGTAGAAATTGCATTTGGATTACATTATTTAGCTTTAGTTCATATAGCAGGAAATGCATTCCTAAGAACTTATCAATTACTAGTTTCACCGTCCGTTGTAAGCTATAAAATCCGAGAACAATTTTACAATTTTATTCCGCGCTCATTGACAATCGAAGATACTTTACCAAAAAGGCTTGAAAATACACTTTTTATTTTGAGCTTGAAGGAATGGAATTTAGACTCTTACATGTATCGTTTTTTATGGAACCCATTAAAAGACCTGGGCAAACGATTAAAATTTATTAGTTATCAAAATGTGATTTTACTTTTTGCTAGTACTTTTTTAATCGGATTAATCACTTTGTTTTACAAGGACAGCCTTCCAAAAACAGTATCCAATGCACTTCCATTAATTTATGCTATTCTTGGCTTTATCGTAGTCATTAAAGCATTCACAGAACGAAATAGTGCAAGATTGGCTTATACCTTAATTGTGGTGAATCATTTGTTTCTGGTATTAGCAATTTCGTTTAATAATCAATTCAAAATCAATGAATTGATTTGGTATTTAAGTGGGATTATTGGTGCCTGGATTTGTGGGATTTATTTATTATCGAAACTGCGCAGACAAAATGAATGGATAAGTTTAGATAATTTTTATGGTCATTCGTTTGAGCATCCAAAAATTGCAATTATCTTTTTAATCTGCTGTTTAACATTGGCAGGATTCCCCATCTCACCTACATTTATTGGTGAAGATCTCATTTTCTCTCACATACATTATAATCAATTCGGTTTAGCATTTTTCACTGCTCTTAGTTTAATCATCAATGGGTTAGCTGCTATCCGAATTTATTCTCGTGTGTTTTTAGGGCCACATCTAAAAAAATACCACGATGTTGCCAAACGTTCCGCTTAATTACTAGTTAAAAAAATATATACAATGAATACAGAAAATAAAAAACATATCCTTCCAAAAGATGGATTTGAAGGACTCAAAGAAAATATTGGTGCTGATGCTTTATCAGGATTTTTAGTATTTCTCCTTGCATTACCCCTGAGTTTAGGTATTGCTAAAGCAAGTGAATTTCCCGCAATTTATGGTTTAATTACAGCCATGATTGGTGGAATTATCGTCAGCTTTTTTGCAGGCTCAAAACTAACAATTAAAGGTCCTGCTGCTGGCCTTATTGTAATAGTTGCAGGTTCCGTAACAGAGCTGGGACACGGAAACGCTGATTTAGGATGGCATCTTGCACTTGGCGCAGTAGTTGTTGCTGGTGTTGTCCAAGTTTTATTTGGAATATTGAAACTGGGAAGATTCAGCGATTTCTTTCCTTTATCCGCAGTTCATGGAATGTTAGCGGCAATTGGCATAATAATCATGAGCAAACAAATCCATATCCTTGCCGGGGTAAATCCATTAACTCAAGAAGGTAAATCAATGGTTGAACCATTGGAATTAATAGAACTATTGGGCAAAACAATTCCTAATTTCTTCCTGCACAAAGAGGTAGCTATTATTGGTTTAGTTTCATTAGCCATTGTTTTTGGATGGCCTATGTTAAAAATAAATTTCCTTAGAAAAATACCTGCCTCTCTTGTAGTTTTAATCCTTTCGATCCCAATGGGGATGGCTTTTGGATTAAAAAACACTACTGATTTTAAACCATTATTAACTTTTGACAAAGGTTTTTTTGAAATCTTAGGAATAAAAGCAGATTTTAGTGGATTTAGTCAAACCGGTACTTTCATTAAATATGTGGTGATGTTTGCGCTTGTTGGCAGTTTAGAAGCCCTGTTAACGGTTAAGGCAATCGACATGATGGATCCTTTTAAACGTAAATCAGACTATAACAAAGATTTATTAGCGGTTGGTATGGGTAATATTATTGCAGGATTTTTAGGAGGACTACCAATGATTTCTGAGGTAGCACGTTCTTCGGCTAACGTTAATAATGGTGGTAAAACAAGATGGGCAAATTTCTACCACGGTATTTTCATCCTAATTTTCTTGATTTTCGCAGTTTTCTTTAGTAATTTAATCCCAATGACCGCTTTGGCCGCTATGCTAATTGGAGTTGGATACAAATTAGTTCACCCAAAAGAATTTAGAATTATGTTTAAAATTGGTAAGGATCAATTATCTATCTTTTTGATTACAATTATAGTAACTCTTGCTACCGACTTATTAGTAGGAATTGCAGCAGGAATTGTATTAAAAATGATCATTCACCTTACAAGAGGAGTTACGTTTAAACAATTATTCAAAGTAAATACGGAAATAAAAGGAAATACCTTATCAGTACATGGCCCGTTGTTATTCAGTAACTTTCTAGGAGTTAAAAAAAACATCACCCATTTTTCCATGAAAGAACATGTAATATTTAATGTTTCTCATTGTCAAATAATTGATCATTCAGTTGTAGAATCATTACATTACCTCAAAGATGATTTTAAAAATGAAGGTGGTCATTTTGAAATTCTTGGGTTGGAGGAATTCAAATCGCTAACAGACCATCCTTATTCTGTACATAAACATCAACATTAATTTTGCTACTATGAAGTGTTTAACTCTCTCTTTCCTATTCCTCCTTAGTTCTGTTACATTTGCGCAAAAAGTTTTTTCAGACCAACAGCACGCGTGGATTAGTTATTTGGGAAATCACAAGCTTTCAAATAAATTTGGAATTCATACTGAATATCAATGGCGCCGAGAAGATGGATTTAAAAATTGGCAACAATCCTTGATGAGGATTGGTATTGATTACACCATAAATCCCGATGTTACGGTAACTGCTGGTTATGGTTGGATAGTGACTTTTCCCTATGGTGAACAACCAGTTTTAACTGACTTCAATGAAAATCGTATTTGGCAACAATTGAACTTAAAAAGTAAAATTGAAGGTAAATTCCGTACGATTGATATTCAACACCGCTATAGACTAGAACAACGTTTTATCGAAAATTACATCAAAAACAGCTCCGGTGATATCGTTAAAGGTGATAATTTATTTAGACAACGGATTAGGTATCGTATGCTAGTTTTAATACCAATAACTAAAAAAAACTTGCAAGACAATACACTTTTTTTAAATTTAAATAACGAGGTATTTATTGGTTTCGGGAAGGGAATTGGGAAAAATGTAGTTGATCAAAATAGATTTAACGCAGCCCTAGGTTGGAGATTCAATAGTAATTTCAATATTCAAATAGGCTACCTTAATCAATATGTAATAAAATCAGATGGAATAAAAACAGAACGGAATCACACCTTATTATCTGGATTAACCTATAATGTTGATTTTACAAAGAAAAAGAAAAAAAGCTAGGAATTAATTCTAAGAGTTGAAACAATTTTTGCCGATGCGCCTGCTTGAGATGCAATAAACGCGACAATATTTGATGTTAGAGATTGGTTTTTCTCGTTGAGTTTATTCAACTGATTTTCTAATTCTATTTCATCAATAAATTCAAATCCAATTCCATTCGTTAAAAATGTTTTTGCCTCTGGAAATCGTTTGTTTATAGGGCCAAATAATACCGGCAAGCCAAAAACAGCTGGTTCTAGAATATTATGTAGTTTACCTGAAAATCCACCTCCCACAATTGCTATTTTTCCAAAATAATATGCTTTGGATAGATGTCCAATTGTATCCAGAATCAAACAGTTTACGATGTTTTTTTCATCGCTAAAATTGGTGAATCGCATACAAGAATGACCTAATCCATCTTCGATTTTCGAAATGTGGCCCTCTGAAATATCGTGAGGTGCAAGAATAAATTTAGTGCCCATATTCTTTAAGATATAGGGGATAATGAAACGTTCCTCTACAGGCCAAGAGCTTCCAATTATTATCGCTTTTTCACCTTGTAGAAACTTTTCAAATTTTGTCCAATCCTCATCACGGTTACCCTCATTTATTTCATTTAAAAACTGATTTTTAGCTTCCAATACTGCATCAAATCGTGTGTCTCCTGCTATCTGAACCTGGCTTATTCCTATAGAATGAAGTAATTTTAAGGATGTTTCATTTTGCACAAAGAAATAAGTAATTTTCTTTAAAACACCTCGAAAAAAAGATCCATACCAGCTAAAAAAATGTTGGTTTTTCCTAAAATTTGCAGCAATTGAATAAATAGGAATTTGCATTTTATGAGCCGTAGAAATATAATTTGCCCAAAACTCATATTTCACAAAAAAAATAGCCTTTGGTTTAAAATAATTTAGAAAATATTTAGCATTAGAGACAGAGTCGAGTGGCAGGTATACAACATAATCCGCGCAGTGATTTCGTTTTTGATAATGCTGCATGCCTGAAGGCGAAAAGAAAGTAACAAGAATTAAACAGTTAGGATTTTGAGCTTTCCACTCCTTCATTACGGGTAATCCTTGATCGAATTCTCCTAGTGACGCACAATGAAACCATACTAAGTCTTGACTTAATGTTATTTCTGGTAGTTTATTTCTCCAATCCTTTCTACCAATGATCCAAAGTTTTGCCTTTTCATTGAAATTCGAGGTGATTTGAATAACTATTCCGTAAAGAAATATGGATAAATTATATAGAAATTGCATCAATTAAAATAAAAATCTTTGGGTTTACGCTTGTAAAATGGAATCATCCAACCAAGTCTAAAACCAACTTGAATATCTATTCGAGTCTTTGTGGAAACAGGAACTTCTGGCTCATCTAAATTGATTGTTCGCAAATTTTTTGTAAAACCTTCTTGTGCATAAAAACCACCATAAAAATTATAAAACCCACTGTTTGCCATAAATGCATAACCAATAAATTGATGAAGATTAACTCCCGATGTTAACCGATCATACCCCTTTCGGTAATTTAATTCTAGCTGAGGAACGACTTGATCATTTGTTTCAATGCGCATGTGATGAATTAAATACCCCAAACCTCCATTTACAAAAATCCCTGAATTGTTATTTGGGCTTAGAACCGGGAAAACTTTCCCAACAGAGACATTGATATTTAAACCACGAGGTAAAACAAATATTCGCGCAATATCACCATTTACATCTGTTACGTTGCCATAAGAATCAATCAAATCGTTTAATAATCCAGTTACTCGTACTTGATTACCAAAAATAAAATTACTTTCCATACCAATATACCAATTGGTGGCAGTTTTATACCCCGCAATGATTCCTAGGTGATTCAAATAACCATATCGATCTGCTAAATCTCCAGCCGTAAAATTACCGCCATAATGAACTCCAATCCAAGGAGTAGCAATAGCCGAGTCTTTCACATTGCGCTGAGAAAATAATGGATTAAAATAAAACCCGATAAAGAAAACAAATAACAACCATTTCATACTTCAAAAGTAACGCTTTTCTTTCGTTCATATTTCAAAACAAAAAAGTGATTTATTGAACTTCAATAGCAAGTATATCCCTTGTAAGCGAAGAAGCTATAGCTCTCCGGTCAATACAATGATTTATACACACGAGGATTTTTTCTTCATCGCAGATAAGCCACTGATTCAATCTTTCGGCATGTGGAACTTTTGCCATAGTCAAAACATTACTAATTAATTTAGAACCCTTCAATCCTAGCGGATAAATTCGATCACCAATTTGCCACAATCGAATAGAAAAATCACCTTTAATTTTTTGCTTATCAAAATAAATAACTGACTTTGAAAAGTTTTCCGGGAGTTTATCTACAGCCGTAACTTTGATTTGCGGTATAACCTTATCATCAGAATTAGCAAATTGAAAATAAAAAGAATTTTCTTCACGAATAATTGAAGTAACTAGATTACAATGAGACAGTACTATTTTGGAACCTTTCTGGGCCTTAATTAAATTATTCCAATGCACTAAATAATGGGTTGGCACTTCCAATTGATGAAACAGCTCAACGGTAAGTTCGTTGGTTAGATTACATAATTCGGTTATTTCGATTTTTCGATCCGCTTTTATTCTTTCCACCAGATGCATTGCTTCTTTTTCTAAAATAGTTTGATTTTCTTTCAAACAATCCATGATTTTCAAAACAGACTTTCGAATTGTAGGTATCTCTTTTTCAAGAGCAGGAATAAGTTGGTTCCTAAATTTGTTTCGTAAATAATCATTCTTCCTATTAGATTGATCTTCGCGCCAACTTAATCCAATTTCTTGGGCATGAGTTGTTAATTCCGTTTTTGTAAAGGGTAAAAATGGACGAACAAGTCTATTGGTTAATAATTTCATCCCGGATAACCCAGCAATTCCAGCATTTCTAAAATATTGAATAAAAAAAGTTTCTACTTGATCATCCGCATGATGGGCAACAAACAAGAAGGATTCAGGAGATTGTTCTAATTGCTTCCTAAAGAAATCATACCGTATTTCGCGCGCTCGATTTTGAAGATTTGATTTTTTGAGTTGTAATTCACTACCTAAATCATAGTTGAAAACAACTAGATCGATATTATTTTTCAAACAGTAATCCCGGACAAATTCCTCATCCAATTCGCTTGCATTTCCTCTTAACTGATAATTTACATGAAGTGCAGTGACGGCAAAATGTTCTCTAGCAAGTTCTAGCATTAACATGGAATCAACTCCGCCACTAACAGCTACAAAGATATGTCTGGTTCCAAGTGCTTCCTTTATCTGATTTATGACTAATTGAATTGCTTGCATTACATATTTAAAATACGGGATATTTTAGTCTGGCATTCTTCATACTCCTTTTCTGGGTCAGAATCAATTGTAATAGCACCACCGACTGGACAAGAAAGATAATTTGTTTTCGTGTTATAAATCATACTTCGAATAACAACATTTAAATCAAAGTCACCATTGGGTGCAATATATCCTATTGTTCCTGAATAGATGCCACGAGAAAAATCCTCAAATTCATCAATCAATTGCATTGCTCTAAGTTTGGGCGCGCCCGTCATTGAACCCATTGGAAAAGTAGCCCTAATAATATCAGTAAAAGACGTTTTTGGATCTACCTCGCATGAAATGGTAGAAATCATTTGGTGAACCGTTTCAAATGAATATATCACGCATAATTCATCAACTTGCACAGAGTTTGGAAGAGCAATTTTAGATAAATCATTCCGCACCAAATCTACAATCATTATGTTTTCAGCGCGTTCTTTTGAATCCGATTTTAAATTTTGAAGTAAGCGCAAATCTTCAATTGGGTCTGTATTTCTTTTCGCAGTACCTTTAATAGGTTGAGAAATTACTTTGTTTTGTGTTCTTTTTATAAAACGTTCTGGACTACCACAAAAAATGATGTTCTCTTTCATTTGAAAAAATGCAGAAAAAGGTGCTTTCGTTATTTCGTTTAACTTAAAATAAAAATCCAGGGGATAATCGATTTTTACCCCTTCAGCAAAAAACTCTTGACAATAATTGATTTCATAAATGTCTCCTAAAGCAATATGCTTTTTTAACTCCTCAACACAATACAAATAACGTTCTTTTGTCGTGCGCGATTTCCAATCAATATTCAATAAATGAAAATTCTGATCGGTTTCTTCTTCCAGAAAATAATTTAAAAATTCAAAGTTCGAATTGTTCTTATCCCCTTGCAAAAATTCGAAATTCTCGTGGTCTAATTTCACAACGCAAGCAGGAACAAATAATTGAACCAATGGAAATTCATGCTGATCTATATTCCGAGTTGAAAGCGATTCAACTTCGTTTTTTAAATTATAATTTAAACCGCCAAAAATGTATTTATCCGCGTGTTTTAACAAAAAACTATCTACTAGTTCCCAGGAACCTCCTGTTAATACTGTTAAACTATCGATTTCGCCAAAAGCAAGCATAGCAGAGCCATCGTTACTATTCAAATATGCAATAGGAAAATCAACAGGTATATTCATACGATTTGGTTTGGAATGGGCTTAGATATTCTGGTAGTATTGGTGCATGAAAAACAGTTCATAAATGCGAAATATAATTATAACCCAAACTTTTACGCTCGGAATTATACATTTCGGCCATTTTCTTCTTTAGAAATGTCTCATTTAGAAAAAAGTCAACTGCGTGAAACCAAAATTCTTGATTATTACATCTCCATAATTGATAAGTTGATCTACAATTTTGAATAAGTTGATGAGAAAAACCAAATTCCATTTCCATACAATAAAGGTAACAGTAAATTTTCAATCGAATTATCATTTAAACCAATTTCAGGTTTTGATTGTTTATGAATAAACGAGTTATGTACCAATTAAAAACAAAGCAAATAATACCGACTGACATAAAAACATGTTGGGATTTTTTTTCATCTCCAGCTAATTTAAAAGCAATTACACCAAGCTACATGGGGTTTGATATTCTCGTAGATATTTCTGAAAAAATGTATCCAGGATTGATGATTGAATATCGTGTAAAACCACTTTTGGGCATACCAATGAATTGGATAACGGAAATAACACACGTGGAAAATTTGAAATATTTTGTTGATGAACAAAGAAAAGGACCTTATCGTATCTGGCACCACGAACATCATTTCAAAGAAATCCCTAACGGAGTTGAAATGTCTGATATTGTTTCCTATGAAATCCCACTAGGTATACTTGGTAGATTGGCGCATCCCCTGGTAGTTCAAAAAAAATTAAAAGAAATCTTTGATTATCGATTTGCAAAAGTGGAAGAAATCTTTGGTAAACCTATCATATTAGAGCAGTCCCAAAATCAGTAAAAAGCCTACACACATCAAAAGGATTGAAACTAAAAATTGAACAACTTTCATTGTTGTTTTCTGTAAGATTTTTGACCCTAAATAACTTCCGCAAAATGCCACGACAATTGCAGCTACTAATGTAAAATGAATGGATGAGCTGGCTAAAATGGGAATATAAGAGGTGTAAACTCCAATTCTAGTTAGGTCAATGAGTAAACCAATCGTACTTGATGTGGCAACGAATTCTTCCTTAGTGACATTAGTTTTTGATAAAAACATTGCGCGAAGAGCACCTTGATGACCGGAAAATCCACCAAAAAAACCACTCAATGCACCTCCAAAATAAAGCCCTATATCAGAAGTGTTAAATTGTTTCTTCTTCAAAAATAATTCAACGAAAGCAAATGTAATCATAACAAGACCAATACTAAATTGAATTAAGGAAACATCTTGTTGATAGAACGGAAAATCATACTGAATTAATAAGATTGACTTATCTACTTTTTTTAAAATCCAAGCACCGAGCAAAGCAAATGGAATTGCAGTTCCGCCAAATTTGAGAAGCAATCTAACATTTATAGAACGGAATATAAAAGTAAATTTGAAAAAGGAATTAAAAAAATGCACGATTGCCGTAGCAAAAATAGCCAACTCAATAGAGAAAAACAGAGAAAATGTTGGAAGTAAAATTGTACCCAATCCAAAACCTGAGAAGAAGGATAACACACTTCCTAACAACACAACCAAAAGAATAATAATTAACTCCAATTCAACTTATTTTAAACGAAAGTAATAGCTTTGTAGCAATAAATAAAATATGATTGTAGATTTTAGAAGTGATACTGTAACAAAACCATCAACGGCAATGTTAGATGCAATGTTTAGCGCTGAAACGGGAGACGACGTATTTGGTGAAGACCCAACTGTTAATGCCTTGCAAAATTATGTAGCTAATTACTTCGGTAAAGAAGCATCGTTATTTTGTTCATCTGGTACACAAACAAACCAAATTGCCATAAATGTTCATGTTCAACCTGGAGGTGAAGTTATATGTCATGAAGAAAGCCACATTTATAAATATGAAGGTGGTGGAATCGCAAAAAACTCTGGTGCTTCTGTTCGTTTGCTACAAGGTAATCGTGGCCGTATTACTAAAGAACAAATAGAAAAATGGATCAATCCAGAACACGATGTTCATTTTCCATTAACTCAGTTAATTTCTCTTGAAGACACTGCGAATCGTGGTGGTGGTGCTATATATAATTTCGAAGATATCAAAAATATCAGTGATTTTTCGCGAAGTAAAAAAATCCCACTACATTTAGATGGTGCTCGATTAATGAATGCATTGATTGAAACCAAAATAGACCCAAAAGAATATGCTCAGCAATTTGATTCAATTTCACTCTGTTTATCGAAAGGACTAGGTGCGCCAATTGGATCAGTATTAATCGGATCCAATGATTTCATTAAAAAAGCCCATCGAGTTCGTAAAGTATTTGGTGGCGGAATGAGACAAGCAGGAATTATTGCAGCGGCGGGATTATATGCTCTTGAGCATAATGTGGATCGACTAGCGATTGACCATTTTCATGCAAAATTACTTAGTGAAACCATGCATAGCTTTTCTTGGATAAAAGAAATTGTAGCTGTTGAAACTAATATAATTGTAGTTGTTTTAAAAGAAGAAACAAAAAGAGACTATATTATTCAAGAATTAGCGAACAAAGGAATAAAAACAATTGCCTTTGGACCAGGAATGATTCGTTTCGTTACTCATTTGAATGTATCAGCTGAACAAGTCAATTATACCCTTGAAAAGTTAAAGGAGATTTAAATCAATTCACAGACAAAATTTGATTTTGAAGATCTTCCAATTCTGATGGACTAAAAGAAGCCTTCTCCTTACTAAAATTCATGTCCTGAATGGAGTTAATTGGTATTAAATGGATATGAGCATGTGGAACTTCCAGTCCAATTACCGAAACTCCTATCCTTTTGCATGGAATAGCTTTTTTTAACTTAACCGCCACTTCCTTTGAAAACACGATCAAAGATTCTAATACTTGATTATCTAGATCAAAAATGTAATCTTGTTCAATTTTTGGAATCACCAAGGTATGACCAGCAACTAATGGATTTACATCCAAAAAGGCCAAAAAATTATCATTCTCAGCAATCTTGTAACATGGGATTTCACCAGCTACAATTTCAGAAAACACTGTTGACATTAACGGGAAATATTCAAAATCTCGAATCGAAGAATACCACCTGGTGTTTGAACATCAGCGGTATCACCCACTTTTTTACCCAATAATCCTTTTCCAATCGGTGAATCAACGGAAATCTTTTTGAGTTTAATATCCGCTTCATTTTCAGCTACTAAAATATAATTCATTTCCATTCCATTCGCTATATTTTTTATCTTCACATTGGAAAGTATAAAAACTTTGGAATTATCAATATGCGTCTCATCGATTAACCGAGCATTAGCAATAATATTTTCGAATTTAGAAATTTTCATCTCTAACAAACCCTGAGCCTCTTTAGCAGCATCATATTCAGCATTTTCCGATAAATCTCCTTTATCACGGGCTTCAGCAATTTGTTCAGAAATAGATGGCCGCTGAACTGTCTTCATATTATACAATTCATTTTTCAATTTTTGCAAGCCTTCTGCAGTATAATAATTTATTTGTGACATACATTAAATATTATCGAGTTAAACAAAGAAGAGAGCCCTGTGAGGCTCTCTTTAACAAATATATAATAATTACTTTTTATTTCAAAGAAATAGTAGCTCCAATTGTGTGTATGATGCCGAAAACTCCAGCAAAACGAGCACAATACTCTAATCCTAATGCACTTTTACTTTTTCCAACAAGCGCATCTATAGAAAATCCTGCTGTAGGACCTAATAATGCATTAGATCTATTCTCTGCAGAATAGAGACCTTTTTCGTAAATATATCCTCCTCTTAAATTAAATGCCATCTTATCAGTGGTCATCGCATAATCTAAACCTAATCTAAACTGATCTTTTGAAAAAGAATTAGCAGTAAACGCAAAAGCAACGTTCAATTTATTGGCTTCAGTGAAGATGAAATCATATGAACCTCCAATTGATAACAAAGAAGGCATTTCGTATGTTGCAGATCTATTTTCCAAACTTCCGATAAAACCAGTAGATACATAGGAAACTTGTTGTGCCAAACCATCACCTCTATATTTCATTACAGGACCAACATTTTTTAAGGCTATTCCAAATTTTATTTGATCTTGTTCCCCTGTTACATATCGAATACCCGCATCAATTGCAACTCCTGTGGCTTTCATATTAGAGATGTTTTCTGAAATAACTTTGAAATTAATACCACCAGAGATAGATGATGAAAACTCCTTTGCATAAGCAACATTAAAAATGTTAGCGCGGGGAGAAAAGAAACCTATATTTCCTTCAGGATTTGCAACCGTAGTAATTGGAATATCACCATAATTTAAAGATTGTACACTTACTGAAAACACACTAGATTCAGATATTCGTTGAGCAAATCCAGCACTATTTAAACTAATTCCAGCATTACCCATCCAATTTGAATAATTGAACTTAATTTGAGTTTTATCTGTAAAAGCCAAACCCGCAACATTTGTGAAAGTAGCTTCTAATCCATTCATATTAGCAATACCTGCATCACCCATTGCTGAACCCCTAGCCCATGGATTAATTAACAAATGAGATGCACCAGCAGAACCAATTCTGTCTTCATTTCCAGCAAATAAACTTGAAGATAGTACAACACCTGCTGCAACCAATCCTACTAATGTTTTATTCAATCTATTTTTCATATCAATAGTGCTTACTTAATTTAAATTCCTTGTAAATCAACTTGACGCATACCTCCAATAAACTTCAATACCCTTTCTCCAATACCTGGAATCTCAACATGTATTAAGTATACACCACTTGCAACGGGAATACTTTTGTTATTTGTTAAATCCCAATCTTGAGAAGTGATTTCGCTATCTTTTTTAAAGGTTCTAACCAATTTTCCATTTACTGTATAAATATTAATTGTACATATTTTAGGTAGATTAGTGATTTTTACACGTGTGTCTAATCGATTTCTCTCATACTCAGAGAATGCGTAATAAGGATTTGGTACAACATTAATCATTTTTAACGCTTCTGCTAATTGATCCTTATCTGCTGTTACGGTTGCAATATCATCCATACTCCAAGAGTACATTGGTTTGCCACCATTCTCGCCAGACCCTACAAAGTTCTTGTATTCTTTATTCACTCGAAGCTTGATTGTTACATCAGTTGACAACAACGATTGTGTTGGACGTAACAATGGATAAGAAACCCATGATAAACTACCGTATAATTCTTTTTTGCTCTGCGTGTTATTTGTTTCAACCTCCAACCACTTGTTTTGTAAGAAGTTTGATCCATTTACTTCTGCTTCAGACGGAACATACGCTGGAAAATCAAATCCGTTTGCAAAACCGTTTATTGATTTTTGTTTGTAACTAAATACATAAATAGCATGCATTCCACCCATCAGTGGTGTTCCAACATTACTGATAAAACGATCCGTTGGATTCCATTTCATATCAGCTCCGTTTTCTCCACCTAGGAATGAATTCTCACCAAATGCCATGTACAAACGTGCTCCAGATTCTAGATCCACTGCATATCCCGGGAACCAGCCCATTCCATTCCCTGTCCCATCCGGTTGGCCTTCTTTGTTCACACTGGTACTCTTACGCATTGCTCCTGGTGCTGCAGAACCAACATTCAATGCCGTATTTCTTCCCAACTCAATTACTGGACAACGTGTCCATTTTGATTTATCAGCGGTCAAAATAATATTCACACTCGGTAAAAAGCTAATGGATGCATTTGTTTTACTTGAACCGGTGAATGTACCATAATAAGCCAAAGGCATGTAATCCGCTTGGTAACCAACCAATCTGTGCGGTGCAATTGTTCCAGTTAATAAAGCCTCATATTTCTGGTCAGGATCCACACCGGACTCATCTCTATATTGACATGGGTCAAGATAAGCCGGACCATCAGGTAAACACTCGTATGCAGCATTATTAACATCTGTTTCAGGTGCGTAATCTCCTGAGCGAACCCAGTTAGTTGGAAAATAAGCATCATTATCAGAAACTCCTGTTAACCATCTTTTGGAAGAATCCGCAAATTCAATTGATGACTCGATCATATCTGTATATTTAGCAGAAACATTTCCAGATCCCGAGGCAAAATAATAATTCTCTTGATGAATCTGAACAGAAATTCCCCATTTTGGAATTATTTGCTCGTTATCTACAGCTATTGTTTGATCTGAACTAACTGAATCGATGATTGAACCACCTTTTTTGTCGTATTGATAAACAACCCAACTCGCTGTATCAGTTCCATTACCTGTTGTTGGTGCTGTATAATCTCTGAATTTGCATTCAAAATAACCCGGTGCTAATGCCAATGGATCAACCACTTTGATATTAATTGGGCCTTTTCCATAATCATACGTTGGATTCTCCATGAAACCATCCGTTAAAATTTGGGTCAATGTTGCAGGAGTGAAATCCAATGAGCGATTTCCATTTCCATAACCATCTAAGCGCGTGATTTGCGGGGAAGAACCATATTCAATCATTTGCATTGTACCACCAGCCTCAGGAATTGGACTATGTGGAACAGCTTCATATGCGCTGATAGCAGTACCGTCATAATTCAAACGAGAGGATATGAAAGGAATTTTTTGACCATCCAACAATTCAGGATCATTTGGATCATATTTTTTAAATTGATTATATGCATATGCAACAGCTACATAATAATATGTTTTATGATTTACCAATGTTCTTTGTCCTTGTGCAAATGCATCATCTGTCACTTTGAATGAATGACGAATGCCTGTGTTATCACCATCCACTTTTTCTACTGGTACAGAAAACCCAAGTGATTCATCAAATTCAAAATTAATTAAACGAGATATGTCATTTTTTATATCACATTGTGCTACTAAACGAGCTTTCGTTGGGTCAGAAATATCAGCAACAGAAACATCTGAACTTTTCAATTGGAAGATTTGATATCCTTCAAAACGATAATAACGATCAACTGTTGGGTCTGGAATGTTTACTTCATCCAATTCTTTGTACCCTTCTTGATAATTGTTTGAAGAAGAAGGATTTTCCAACATGATAATTAATTCATTTTCTAATTCTTGAATTAAAACTTTTGGAGCATCAGGTGGAGAAAGAATTTTAAAACATGCATCGAATAATGCTTGAGCTTTCGTATCTGCTCTTTTCATTGCATCTACAGAAGCCATCAATCCGCCATCTGTACTTCTACCATATACAATACCCACAGTAATATTGTTAATAGCACCTGGTTTCAATGTAAACGGGCCAGCAGATTGAACAAAACGTCTATCTCCAGCAGGATTGTTACTAGTTGCCTCACTCCACCCATTAGCGAAATTAGGATTTGATGTCATATCTTCTCCACCAGTTGACCAATGTAATGGATCTGAATCTCCAGGAAACATATAACTTGATTCAGTTGTAGTTACTCCATTTGAACCTGTATAACCTAAACCACCATAAAACATCTGAGAACCATTAGCCCAATTTCCTTTCATGAAATTATAATATTCAGATGCAGGTCCTGGATCATTATATGGATAAGCAGATGTTGATGTAAAATAAGTAAATCTTCTCATTCCAAAACGCTCATTATCAACAATTCCATCACTATATCCTATACCTATTCCTTTGTATATAATACCATCATTTGCCAAAGCTTCAACTACGGTTGGAACAACTTCAGTTTGAGTTGCCTCGTCAAAATATGGCCCTGTATTGTCAATCCCATCAGCATCTTGATAAGGTCCTTCGAAGAAATCACATCCTATAGCCGGAGGATTCTCACCATATCCTAATTTACCACCATCACTTTCATCATTCAAATCACCATTATACATATATCCTAACCCACGAGATACATCACACCCAGTATAGTCATCTGCATAATTTCCTAAATCGGCATCTAAAAACTGAGAGAAATACGTATTATACAATGTTTGAGTACCTCGGTTAATCAATTCATAATTATAGAACGTCATTCGATTAATCTCGTCATTCGTTGCAAACGAAAAAGCTTGAGCACGTATTTCCATTCCAATAGGATCACCATTTGTTTCAGTGTGAATATTACCTTTGTCATTGAAGACCCACCAATGCGTTTCATCTCCATATAATGAAACCCTACGGTCTACTCCACATTCAATATCATCTCGTCCTAAAATATCATCATACCATGGATGATCACCGCTGTCAGGATTATAATTACCATCTCCATCGCGATCATAAAAAGGAGCTAAGAAATAATCTTGACCTCTTGAAACATCACCATGGGCAGGCCATCCATAAATTCTATTTAGTTCATCATTGGTTGGAACAGTAATATCATCACAACCTTCCGTTGTTACTCCATTGTTACATTCCCACCAAATATTGAAACGAATTACTTCAGCTTTTTTAATTGTATAGAATTTATCGAATGCTATACACTGATCTGGATCAATATTTGCCTCACCAAAATCTCTAATTGCATCATCGCCCACAGGAGATCCAGGATTAAATGTGCCAGTTCCTGGAGTAACAGTTAAAGGGCCAGGCCAAAAATCATTCCCTTGACGGTAACGAAGAGCCGCTAATTTCAACTGACCATTTACGTCAGTGCCACCCATCCAAAGAGCACCAGCAAAAATCGCAAAAAGATTACTTCCTTTTGGCACCTCATAAGCCGCTACACCTGCTTGTCTGTTTTGAAACATACTTCCACCTTGCTCAATTAATGCTTTCACATCATTAAACTCCATGTATAATTTAGCTGTTGCAGGGCTACAATTAGCTCCCTTAGGTTTAGAAACAGGCTTATTACTTTTATCATTAGGTCCATAATACGCGAGCGCATTTGAAGTAACTATTGTAATTCCGAATAAAGCTGCAAATAATTGCTTTTTCATATATCTGTTGTTTATATTCTACTTAATTAAAAATCAAATTTAACACCTAATCTGATAGTTCTAGGCACACTAATATTGAAAGCATTTTGAACTTTCATTGCATAAAAATCTCTGAAAGATTGCTCATCAATCTGATTTTGAATAGACGTTTGACTAGCGGCAGCTGCAAGATATCCATCATCATCCCAGTTTCCTGTAGCCCGATAAACATTCAAAATATTAAATTTATTGAAAAGGTTCGTTACACGTATGTATACATTTAAGAAAGTAACTTTTTTCTTGTCCTCGTCTTTACCAAATTCAATGTTAAACGTTTTGTCTAATTGAATATCTAAACGATACGTCCATGGCAATCTGGAACCATTCAATGTTCCACTCAAACCTGCATTTAAATTACCAATACCTTCGTCAGTGATAAATGTTTGAGTTGAGTATGGTGAACCAGAATTGATGTTAGAAAAAATATTCAATCCAAAATTCTCCAAAATTCTTTTATTCCCAATAACTGGTCCACTGTAGTTTTCTCCTTCACCATAGCGATAATCAAATGTCACATTGAATGCATGGCGCTGATCAAAATCATACGGGAATATATTACGTAGATTTGGTAGACCTGCATTTATTAATCCAGATGCAGTTGTAGCATTTGAACCTGTACCGTCAGCAAACTGAAGGGTATATGCAGCTGTTAAACGTACATTACCGGTTTGACGTAAATCATAAGATACTGTTAACCCTTTAACTGTACCAAAATCTCGGTTACCGTAGGTTTTATAAGTTGCAGGATAAGCTTCAAACATATTAACTAATTGAACATTGTTTCTTTGTTCTCTATAGAACGCAGAAATCTTTAAAGAGGAGGTGCGAGACAAAACTTGTTGAAAACCTAATTCATAATCAACGGTTGTTTCTGGTTTTAGGTTTGCGTTATTAATAACCTCGTTTCTAGATTGAATATACTGATATTCATACGGGTTAAATCTAAATCCAGTTGTTGGTCGTTTTGTTAACACATCATAATGTGCAAAGAAAGAAGCCTCATCCGAAATAGGGAATGAGAATGCGATACGAGGCATAACATTCACTTGAGCTTTATAATCTTGAAATGCCGTTTCATTTGGAGTTTCCTGAGCAGGATTGGTTAACCATGGAGCAATACCAGCTGAACCACGAATCACTTTCGGATCTTCAATAGGAGTACCCGAAGAATTATACCAGCTCATTCCAGTTCTAAATCCGTTAATTGCAGATGGATTATTTACATCATTAACATACACAACATAGTCGTCACCCATACCTTGAGGTAGATTTACCCATGAATACGTATTTGGATCCGATTCCTTCAGGGCTCTAACTTCTTTCACGCTCAGTGCATTAAAGAAAAGATAAGGATCCTTCAATACGGGCTGGTTAGCATCGAAAACATCCACACGTACCCCAACATTAAATACAATATCTTTAAAAGCAAATTTATCCATTAAATAACCAGCCATATAAACTGGCTGGAAAGCCCCAACAAATCGTTTATAGTTACCATTATCATCAAAGTCATTAAAGTAACTGTTGATATCGGTATTGCCTTTCACCTTTTTACCTGTGTGATCATATCCCCAATAAGAAACATAAGAATTCCCTTGATTCAATAATTCATCCGGTGAAAACATATCAAATTGATAAATATTTGGGTCGTATTGATCTATATCAACATAGTCAGATCCTGAAGGATCTAATCCTAATTTTTGTCTTAAATTATAATCAAAGAAGGATTGATTGTCATTGTTCTCTTGTCCCCCATAGGTGCCTGAACCTGATGTATTTGCATAACCAGTATTTAATCTATCATAAGTTATTGCCTTAAAAGAACCCGAATCAGATATCGCGAAGCTATTCAAATCTAATTCTTCTATATGAAAATTAGCTAATTGACGAGCAATCGACCAAATACCAACAGGGCCAAAATCACCACTTGTCCAGCCTCTATCCATACGTTGCTCAAATTCAAAACCAAGCGAAATATTATGATCACCAATTGAAACAGAACCTGAACCTGTAACACGGAATTGATCGTTCTCTGATTTACCAAAACCATTGTATGGAGAACCTACATTGCTCCAAATTCCATAAACACTTGAGGGAGCATCCCCATTACGAAGCGCATTACCTTGTTGAATTTGAAATAGGTTTTCATATCGACCAGTTGGATTACCCTCGTAAATATCAAAATATTGGGTTGTAATTGCAGCCAAGGCAGCATTTGTCTCCGAAGGAGTAAATTTAACTTCTACATCCTTGAATCCGTTATGAACATACGTCTGAGTAATTGGATCAAATTCGTATGATGGTCTTCTTTCGGTTTCAAATTTACCCACGTGGCCATAATTGAACAAATTATATTTGTGATTAGCATCATAAAACTCGCTTGTTGATTTCGAGAAATCGACCATGATATTATAATTAGCTGATTTAATCTTTGAAGCAGAATTTTCATCCTTATTAACGAAACGTTGTGTTAATCTACCAAACACCCTCCAATCTAGTGACTTGGATACGCCGTAATTCGTGAAATTCATTAATGAACCCGCATAGGAATAATTCGTTCCTTGACTATAATTCAACGATCCCCCAAATGTTAGATTTACAGAAGGACCTGTGTTAACGTCTAATTTAAATTGACTAGATAATACACTTGAACCAGCATTCATTCTCCATGCCGTTTTTTCAAAATCTGAATTCTTCAAGAATAGTGCATTATGAAAAGTACCAAACCCAGTAGAGGTTGGCCGTAAAGGATTAGTTAATAAATTATCTCTTACTTCCTTTTTAATTCTGTAACTTCCACCTGCTAACGGACGATTATCCAATTCATTGGTATAATTCACAGAAGCTAAAAACCCTAGTCTTGGCTTCGTTTTCTTTCCTGTTGAATCTCTTTGCATCCAAAGCGGACCAGAAAGCATCCCCTCAATTAAGTTATATCCAAATTTATCTAACCCAAACACCTTTCCGTCATAACCATCTTTGTCTGCACCTTTAAGATAAAATCCCGAACTCACCCCTTCAATACTTCCAAAATATTTAGCAGATGGCCCACGCGTGGTAATTGCAATGATTCCACCAGTTACATCACCATAGTTAGCCGGTACACCTCCAGTTATTACAGAGACTTCCTCCATTGAGGACTTCGGTAAATTTGAAGACCCACGAACTTTAATACCATCGATATAAAAATAAGTACCATCAGAACGTGATCCCCTAACCGAAATTTCTCCTGAACCTTCATTTGTACTTACACCACCTACAGTTGAAGCTACACCTGCAGCAGAGCGAACAGGCAACCTTCCAATATCCTCACGAGTTACTGTTCCTCCCGATGCACCACCATCCTTATCAATTAACGGAACTTTATATACAACTATTTTGAACTCTTCTAAATCCTTAACATCGTTAGGCTTTGTTAACTCAATATTATCTAAAAAAGATATTTTGTCTCCAATCACCTTGAATCCAGTCAATTTGAAAGGCTGATAACCATCAGAGCTACGAACCTCCACGTCATATGTACCCGGAGACACACTATTTATTTGAAATTCTCCTTTCTCATCAGTTGATGCACCGGCCTTAGTTGAACCATTAAGAATCAATACTACTTTACAGTACTCTAAACCAACCTTAGTTTTTTCATCCCTCACAGAACCTTTGACCATTCCTAAACCAGTCTGTGAATAAATAGAAGTAACTGATATAAAAATAGTTACTATCGCAAATGTAAATTTTTGTAACATAAACAATATTTAATGTTTAAAGAGTTTCCACAATTTTAGTTCGTAAAAATAGAAAAAAATAATTACTATGTATATTGAATGTTAAAAAAATCAAAAAAAAAGATTAATTAACCTTACAAAAAACACAGACTTTTAATCATAAATTTTAGTTTTGAACCTTGAAAGCAATCTTAATTGATAAAAATAACGTAAAAATTGCACTCGTAAGGGTGGATGCCGAATTATTGAAAATTCCACAAAGCAATTCAGAAAAGACTTTATTTAATGAAAAAAGATTGATCGAAAAAGCGGGTATAGCATATTTACTAACTATGTTTCATCCGAAAGAAAAACTTGAATATAACCTAAATGGAAAACCCTTCTTCGCTTCTAAATCTCATTCAATTTCAATTAGTCATTCAAAAAACTGGATTGGATTGGCTTGGTCTAGTTTAGAAAATTTGGGGTTGGACATAGAAACAATTCATGAACGCATAGAAAAAGTATCTGAACGGTATTTACACCAAGATGAATCAAGCTTTGTACATACATTAAAGGATAAAACGATTGTTTGGTGTATTAAGGAATGTCTTATAAAATTATTGGATGACAAAACAATTGATTATAAAAAGGAGTTAATGACAACAAGAATAAGTGATGATAGTTGGACCGGTTATTCAAGGCTCAAACCAGAAAAGATTTACCATTTTTTAATTTTGGAAGAAAACAATTCCTTAATTTGCGTCAATACTACCGCATGATCAAACAAAATAGTTCCACCATTTTTGAATTCACCAAAGGAATTGCTGTTTTAGTTGATCCTGACAAATCGAAAGATGTAAACGAACTACAAAACATCATCAGCAATTGCGAAAAAGCAGCAATCGACCTTATTTTTATTGGCGGCAGTACTGGCACACGTGAACAATTTCAATTTACAGTTAGTTTTATCAAGAAAAACTGTTCGATTCCACTGATAATTTTCCCCGGTTCGCCAAAGCAACTATCGCCAGAAGCAGACGCCTTATTATTTTTATGCCTCATTTCAGGACGAAACCCGTATTATTTGATTGAAAGTCAAATTGAATCGGCCGAGGACATTGCAAAAATGAAATTAAAAGTAATACCTACCTCCTATTTACTCATTGACGGAGGGACAAATAGTTCTGTGGCATACGTGAGTCAAACAACACCCATACCTTCAACAGAGCATGCGATTATGTATAAAACGGCATTGGCAGGTAAATTTTTAGGACACGAAGCCACTTATTTAGATGCTGGAAGTGGAGCGAAATCAAGTATTCCGATCGAAGCAGTAAAAATGATTTCTCAAATCGACACACAGTTAATTATCGGTGGGGGCATTAAAACGATTCAACAAATAAAAGATTATCATGACGCAGGTGCTTCTCTCGTAGTAATTGGGAATCACATCGAAACACATCCTGAATTCTTACTGGAGATAAAAGAATACAAAAAAAATTAGCCTTTAATTGTCTCGATGTTGAATTGTCAACAAACAGATTGTGCTTTGCTAACATCTTATTGTGCATAGTTCGGTTAAATCATTCAGTTTTCTATGATTTCTACACCTAATTTCGTAGATAGCATATTTTATATCCATGGCAGAAAACGAATACATACCTGATAACGAATCTGAAATTGAAGATCTATTCGACAGTGTTTCCCAACGCTCCAAACAGCCAAGAAAAACAAAACCTAAAAGCACTGAAAAAAAAGCGGACAACAAAGCAAGCCTTCCACAATTGAAATTTGATTTAGCAAAACTTAAAACGATTTTCGGTACAATACTTTTTATTTTCTCAATTTTTCTTTTCGCTGCCTGCATTTCTTACCTTTTCACTTGGAAAAACGACCAAGACAGGGTATTAAACAAAAATTTTATCGACTTTATTTTTCTAAGTGAAAATACGCCCGTTGACAATTGGCTGGGAAAACTAGGTGCATGGACATCACATGTTTTTATCTATGGATTATTTGGAGTTTCATCATTTGCATTTTGTTTGATTCTTCTTTTATTTAGTGTCAAAATATTATTTGACAAAACGATTCTTCCATTGCGCTCTACAACAATTAAAACAGTATTATTGGCCGTATGGGCATCCTTATTTCTAGGGTATTTTGCTTATGCTGTTAACTTTTTAGGAGGTAGTATTGGATATTACACCAATCAATGGCTAAACTTAATTCTTGGAGATTTTGGAACAATAGTAGTACATTTGGCAACCTTGTATATTTTAGTGACACTATTATTCAAACCAAATTACGCTCAACTTTTATCCCTATTACAAGACCGCAAATCCCCAGCTGTTTCAGCAGCAGGAGCTATGAAGGAAGAAAGAAGGGGTTTCAAAGAAAAAGATACAGATTTTACAATCGTTAATCCGATTAAAGACGAAGAAATTGAAAATGAATACATTTCTGAACCCATAGTATTTAAAGATGATGAAGCTGAAGACTTAGGCAAGATTCCAATGGAAATAGAGGTGAATAATGATGAAGAAGACTCCATACTCAATGAAGACTTTGAAATAGATGTTCCTAAAAATGAATACATTGCGCCTGTTCAATCTCCAAAAGTAGTAACAAATTCAACCGATTTATCACAAGCAGAGCGGTTGGTTCAAGAATTTGGAGAATATGATCCTAAAATGGATTTATCTGATTACACCTTGCCTTCAATTGATATGTTGAAGGATTATGGAAGTGGCGGTGTTAATGTCAACAAGGAAGAATTAGAAACTAACAAGGATAAAATTGTTCAAACTCTCTCACATTATAAAATTGACATTTCAAAAATCAAGGCAACGGTTGGACCCACTGTTACTTTATATGAAATAGTTCCAGCACCGGGCGTTCGAATTTCAAAGATCAAAAACTTGGAAGATGACATCGCTTTAAGTCTAAGTGCTTTGGGTATTCGTATTATCGCTCCAATCCCAGGAAAAGGAACAATTGGAATTGAAGTTCCAAATTCCAATCCAGAAATGGTTAGCATGCGCTCATTAATTGCTTCTGAAAAGTTCCAAAATTTTGACGGCGAGCTTCCCGTAGTAATGGGTAAAACGATTACAAATGAAACCTTTGTGTTTGACTTAACGAAAATGCCTCACTTACTTGTGGCTGGTGCAACTGGACAAGGAAAATCGGTTGGATTGAATGCTATTTTGATCTCTATTTTATATCGAAAACATCCAGCTCAAATCAAATTTGTGTTAGTAGATCCAAAGAAGGTAGAACTTACGCTTTACAATAAAATTGAACGCCATTTTCTGGCTAAATTACCAGGAGAAGAGGATGCAATCATAACGGACACATCCAAAGTTGTGAATACACTCAACTCGTTGTGTGTGGAAATGGATCACCGTTATGGATTATTAAAAGATGCGGGTGTTCGAACAATAAAGGAATATAACGAAAAATTTATTAAACGACGCCTAAATCCAGAAAATGGACATCGATACCTTCCATACATTGTTGTACTCATTGATGAATTTGCGGATTTAATAATGACCGCTGGTAAAGAAGTGGAACATCCAATAGCACGTATCGCTCAATTAGCTCGAGCCATTGGAATTCATTTAATTGTTGCTACACAAAGACCTTCGGTAAACGTAATTACAGGTATGATCAAAGCAAACTTTCCTGCAAGAATTGCCTTTCGCGTGTTATCAAAAATTGATTCACGCACCATTCTTGATGCATCAGGAGCAGATCAGCTAATCGGACGAGGTGATATGCTTATTTCAACCGGTTCAGACATGAAACGTTTGCAATGTGGATTTGTGGACACCGATGAAGTAGAGGAAATCTGTGAATTTATTGGCTCTCAGCGAGCTTATCCAGAAGCACTTATTCTACCTGAATATCAAGGAGATGAGGATGCAGGAAATGGAGATATCGATATGTCTGAAATTGATTCCATGTTTGTAGACTCTGCAAGAATTGTAGTGATCAGCCAACAGGGATCTGCAAGTTTATTGCAGCGAAAATTAAAATTAGGATACAATCGTGCCGGAAGAATTGTTGACCAATTGGAAAGTTTAGGCATAATTGGCTCATTTCAAGGGAGCAAGGCACGAGAAGTGCTTTTTAGCGATATCGAATCCTTAGACGAATTTTTAAGGTCAAAAGGATTACTTTAGGAATATTAACAGAACATTTTCATTTTCTAATGCTTGTTTCAATTAAAGCCCGTACCTTAGACGTCCAAATTTTGAGGCAAAGGAATGATAGATTTAGATTTATACGAGGCGAAGGAATTATACCCATTCCAAGTAGATACGGTTGTCTCTATATTAGATGAACTCCGAAAAAACGGTAACCAATTTAACTTACTCTATCAATTACCGACCGGTGGTGGTAAAACAGTGATTTTCTCAGAACTTACTCGAAAATATATTTCGGAGTGGAAGAAAAAAGTCCTTGTTTTAACGCATCGCATCGAATTATCGATACAAACATCGAAGCAACTAGATGCACGTGGAGTTAGAAGTAAGATTATTAATTCTGAGGTTAAAACAATTCCAGATCAAGCGGAGTATTCCTGTTTTATTGCCATGGTGGAAACCTTGCACAATAGATTAAATGAAGACAATCAATTTCTGCAAGATATTGGACTAGTAATCGTCGATGAAGCACATTACAATAGTTTCAGAAAATTATTTCAATTCTTTGATAATTGTAATATTTTGGGAGTAACAGCAACACCGCTAAGCAGCAATAAAGCGTTACCACTTCGAGATAACTACAATAAGCTTGTTGTGGGAGAAAGTATAGCAGGATTGATTGAAAAAGGATATTTATCAGATGGTAAAACCTATACTTATGATGTAAATCTACATGGTTTAAAAATAGGAACTCATGGAGATTTCACCGTAAACAGTATGGATATTGTGTATGGAAATCATTTTATGCAAGAAAAATTAATTTTTGCTTACGAAGAAATTGCACGAGGACAAAAGGTTTTGATTTTTAATGCTGGAATAGAAACATCAAGAAGAGTTGAAGAGTCATTTAAAAAACTGAAACATAATATTCGGCATTTAGATTCTACTTACAGCGATAAAGACCGTAAAGACATTGTGCGTTGGTTTAAAGAAACCCCTGATGCAATACTTACTTCTGTTGGGATATTAACTACTGGTTTTGATGAACCAACTGTTGAGACCATTATTCTAAACAGAGCCACTCGCTCGTTAACTCTTTATCATCAAATGATTGGAAGGGGATCTCGAAGACTTCCAAGTAAAAACGAATTCAAAATAATTGATTTAGGAAACAACGTGAGGCGTTTTGGTCACTGGCAAGATTACATCAATTGGCAAGATGCTTTTCGTTTTCCAGAGAAATTCCTTGAATCCCGAGTTTCTGAATTAGAGGACATTCAATTTGAAATTGAATATGAATTTCCGAGGCATTTTTCGGAAATATTAAACACCGAGAAATTATTATCGTTTAGTATTGCAGATGCTTACTATTACGCAATGGATAACGGTCTAAAAGGAAGGGTTTCAATAGAAGAATCCATGCAAAATCATGCTGAGGTAATTATGGAGGCGACATCAGATTTGGAAGAAGCCATCAAACTCATTCAATTATTACAAGATCATATTGAACATCGATTGAAGCATTACACGAAATGTATTTCGAAATGCACTCCCAACTATTTGAAATACTTAATTGAAACGTACAACAGACAACTCATTCAAAAACTACGAATTGATTTAGATTCTGAATGAAAAAATAGCTAAATTTATCCAATGAAAGCAGCTGTAATTCTTTTTGTATTATCGACTATTTTTCTATCGAAATATAGTTTTGGCCAACTCAAAGCGTACCTTGATACCAAGCAATTTTATAATGATCAAGTAGGAGATTACGCCGAAATATATCTGCAATTTGTTGCACGATCGGTAAAATACGAAGGAAAATCAGGCGGATTACAAGGAAAAATTGCAGTGCGTATTTCAGTTAGTCAGAAAGATTCAGTTCACTTTTCAGATGTCTATATTCTAGAATCACCATTGATGAAAGATAGTATTATTGAAGATTTCTATGACGTCATTCGATTTGCACTTCCTACAGGAAAACACAATTTAACAGTAGAATTAACAGATGTATTAAATCCAACGTCAAAGGCCATAAAAGCTGAAAGTGAAATAACGTGTAAAAATTTGGGTGGTAAAATTGCCTTTTCAGACCTGGAGATAGCAGAATACGCAAAAAGAACAGAAGAACAATCCAATTTCACCAAATCTGGTTATTATATCTTACCTCGTTTATCTTCTTTTTTTCCCAGTCAATTATCTACCCTTCCTGTTTATTTTGAAATATATAATTCTCACTTGATCGCAGATTCTCAATTTGTACTGAAGCAAGAGATTATTCAAGAAGGTTCGACAACTGGGCTTATTGAATTCGAAACATTTACAAAACACAATACATCCCCTATTGTTCCAATTATTAGAGGAATTGATATCGCCAATCTACCCACTGGAAAATATGAGCTCGTTTATTCGATACTAGATCGATCAAAAAATGAAAAGGCACGACAATCATACATTTTTGAAAGAAGTAATGATTTAGAAATCAATATTTCTATGGATAATCTCGTTTTGGATCCTGCATTTCAGCAATCTATTACAGAAGATAGTGTTTCCTATTTTTTAGAGAGTTTAATACCAATTTCTCAACAAACAGAGATATTAAATATTATTTCGACCCTTAAATTAAAAGATAATTCACAATCCAGAAAACACATTCAAGCCTATTGGATTAGAACAAATCAAGCAAAACCATATGAAGCTTGGATGGCTTACAAGCAACAGGTACACTATGTACAACGACTTTATTCCAATAACTTTCAAGATGGTTACGAAACAGACCGAGGAAGAGTCTATTTAAAATATGGCTCGCCCACAACGGTTGTTCAAAAAGAAACATCTCCTTCCGAATATCCCTATGAAATTTGGCAATATAATAAAATTGGAATGTTCAGTAATAAGCGTTTTATTTTCTATAATCCTGATTTAGTAAACAACACCTATCGCTTGCTTCATTCTGATATGATTGGAGAAACAAAGAATCAAGGTTGGCAGGCGATTTTATCCAAGCGAAATACCGTAAATGGATCTGTAGATAACCCGAATCAATTCAACCAAGAACATTTTGGAGGAAATAGCAACGACTTATTCAGGCAATACTAGTATGGAAACAGTTGCTATTGCTATTTTGAATTTCAATGGAAAAAATCATTTAGCTCAATTCCTTCCATCTGTTGTAAAAAATTCAAATCCCGCAAAAATTTATGTAATTGATAATGCTTCTTCTGATGATTCCGTTTCCTTTATTGAAACAAATTATCCTAATATTGAAATCATTACTAATGAAATAAATTTCGGTTTTGCAGGTGGCTATAACCAAGGAATGGCCTCAATTACAGAAGATTTGGTTGTTCTTCTTAATAGCGACGTTGAAGTCACAGAAAACTGGCTTGATCCGCTAATTATAGCGATGAAAAACAATATGATCGCTGGTTGTCAGCCCAAAATTAAATCCTATCAAAATCCAAGTGTGTTTGAACATGCCGGTGCTTGTGGGGGTTTTTTGGACATCGATTATTTTCCTTTTTGTCGAGGCCGAATATTCAATAAAGTTGAAGTTGATTCCGGACAATACGAAAGTGAAATGAATGTTTTTTGGATATCTGGCGCAGCATTCATGATTAGAAATACTGTATTCAAAGAGATGAACGGTTTTGACGCAGACTTCTTTGCTCACATGGAAGAAATTGATTTATGCTGGCGAATTCAACGATATGGATTGCAGTTTAAAGTTATTCCTCAATCCACGGTTTATCATTTAGGCGGAGGAACTATGGATTATGAATCCCCTACTAAATTATACTTGAATTTCCGGAATAATTTATTCATGCTCATAAAAAATCATGCAGGCTTTTTACTTCCCAAATTATTTCGAAGAATGGCTCTAGATGGCATTGCAGCACTAAAATTTTTAGTAGAAGGGAAATGGAAGTTTTTTTGGGTTGTTTTTTTGGCTCATGTGGCAATTTATGCCAACTTTTCAAAAATGTATCAAAAACGCAGAGCACTAAAAAAATACAAAAAAAAGCCACAAGGTATATATCTTGGAAGTATTTTATGGGTTAATTTTATCCAACGAGTAAACGTGTTTTCAGCGTTAAATCAACAAAAATGGAATTAACTAATTATTTGAATAAAGAAACTACATGAAAATAGAACAAATCTATACAGGTTGTTTGGCACAAGGTGCCTATTATATCGTCTCAGAAAATGAGGCAGTAATCATCGACCCTTTGAGAGAAACCCAACCCTATATTGATAGAGCGAAGCAAGATAATGTTCGTATAAAATACATTTTGGAAACACATTTTCACGCTGATTTTGTGAGTGGCCACCTTGATTTATCAAAGCAAACTGGTGCAACTATTGTTTATGGGCCAAATGCCGATCCATCATATCCTGTGCACATAGCCGGTGATGGGGAAGTATTGAAAGTTGGTAAAATATCCATCAAAGTGTTACATACTCCGGGTCATACTATGGAGTCTAGCTGTTTTTTATTATTCGATGAAAACGGTAAAGAATACGCCCTTTTTTCGGGTGACACCTTGTTTATCGGAGATGTTGGAAGACCCGATTTAGCGCAAAAAGCAGCATCGATGACCCAAGAAGCATTGGCCGGGCTTCTGTATCAATCCTTGCGTTCAAAAATCATGACATTACCTGACGATGTTATTGTTTATCCAGCACATGGAGCAGGAAGTGCCTGCGGGAAAAACATGTCAAAAGAAACAACTGATACGCTTGGAAATCAAAAGCGCACGAATTATGCCTTACGAGAAGAAATGACTGAAAGTGATTTTATACAGGAAGTGACAGATGGACTCCTGCCACCCCCTGCCTATTTTGGTATGAACGTAGCATTGAATAAATCCGGGTATGATTCATACAATGCCGTACTTGAAAGAGGAATGAAACCGTTGTCCATTGCTGATTTTGAGTCAATTATGAACGAACCAGAAATACTAATTCTCGATACGCGAACCGCTTCTGATTTTGCAACGGGGTTTATTCCTGGTAGTGTAAGTATCGGTTTAGAGGGTCAATTTGCCCCGTGGGTTGGCGCATTAATTCCCGATATCAAACAAAAAATTGTTTTAATTACAGATTTAGATAAAACAGAAGAAACAATCAAGCGATTATCTCGGGTTGGATACGACAATGTGATTGGCTATTTGGAAGGAGGAATTGAAACATGGAAAAAAGACGGTAAAAATTTAGATATCATTGAGCGAATTACGGCGGAGGAGCTAGAAAAAGAATTAGCAAAAGATTCACTTGTTTTCGATGTACGTAAACCGGGCGAATACGAAGCGGAGCACGTTGAAAATGTACCGAGTATTCCATTGGATTTTATCAACGAAAAAATGAACTTATTTCCAAAAAATGAACCGTTTATCCTTCATTGTGCTGGTGGTTACAGAAGTATTATTGCCGCATCTATTTTAAAATCTCGTGGTTTTAGTGAAGTAAAAGATGTCATTGGAGGCTACTCAGCGATTGCAAAAACGAACATTGCACGAACAAATTTTGTTTGTCCTACAACATTAAAATAAAGAACATGGAATACAACAACTTGGGGAAATCCGGATTGCAAATAAGTAGATTATCGTTAGGGTCTTGGCTGACATTTGGTAAGCAAATTGGAGATGATGTGGCAGAAAAATTAATGGACATTGCATACGACAATGGAATTAACTTTTTTGACAATGCAGAGATCTATGCTCGCGGTCAGAGCGAAATTGTGATGGGATCAATATTAAAAAAGAAAAATTGGTCGAGGGATACTTTTTTAGTTAGTAGCAAAGTTTTTTTTGGCACTGGTGGTCAGTTACCAACCCAAAAAGGACTTAGTCGAAAACATATAATTGAAGGTTGTAACCAAGCATTAGAGCGTTTCCAGCTGGATTACCTGGATTTATTTCTTTGTCACAGACCAGATAAACAAACACCTATCGAAGAAACTGTTTGGGCGATGCATCAGTTAGTATTGCAAGGAAAGATTCTTTATTGGGGTACTTCCGAATGGAGCGCACAAGAAATCATGGAAGCACACATGGTTGCAAAAAACAATCATTTAATCGGCCCCATTGTTGAACAACCCGAATACAACATGTTTTGTAGAGATAAAATTGAAGTTGAATTTGCAAAAATGTATGAAACTGTTGGCCTTGGAACAACGATATGGTCTCCTTTAGCGAGTGGAATTTTATCCGGTAAATACAATGATTCGTTTCCCAAAAACACACGGTTGGGCATGGAGGGATTGGATTGGTTAAAAGAAAAGAATTTTACCGTTGAGCGTATTGAAAAAGTTAAAAAACTAACAGAATTGGCTGAAGAATTGAATCTTAATTTACCTGTAATGAGTTTAGCTTGGTGTTTAAAAAACCCACATGTGAGTACGGTTATTTTAGGTGCAAGTAAAGAAAAACAATTGGTAGAAAACTTGAAAGCGATTGATGCAAAAGATAGTTTAACTACAGAAATTATGGGTAAAATCGATGCTATCTTGCAAAATTCACCTGAAAAACCAGCCTTTTAAACAGAAAGCTCGCACGTAAGATTTCATGTACACCTCGAATTGTTAAATTCTTCGTTTAAAACTTCACCGAAGTCATAATTAATAATGATCTTATGTCATTACTAAATATTAACTTTGAGTTTTAATTTTATACCCTATGCTGGCACTTTATCTAAAGGAAATAAAGAGTTTTTTAAGCTCCATCATTGGATATGTATTTATATTAATTTACCTCATTGCTTCCGGATTATTTCATTGGGTAATCTCTTATAATACGAATTTATTAGAAGGAGTTGAAGCAGATTTGATCCCGTTTTTTAATCTTTCGCCCATCATTTTCCTTATTTTAATTCCTGCAATAACCATGCGGTCGATCGCAGAGGAGAAACGCACAGGTACGATTGAACTATTGTTTACTCGGCCAATATCTGATTTGCAGATTTTACTTGCAAAATATGCCGCGTCCGTCACATTGCTTTTGATAGCTTTGGCACCTACATTGGTTTATTATTTCACCATGTATTATTTAGGTGATCCAGTTGGAATTATTGACACGGGAGCCACAATCACGTCTTATATTGGACTTGTTTTATTAGGTGCTTCATTTATTTCCATTGGTATTTTTGCTTCTTCAATTACTTCTAGTCAAATTGTGGCGTTTATTCTATCGATGTTTTTGTGCTGGCTATTTTATGATGGATTTAATTTATTGGGCTCTTACAATCTCATGGGTAAATTTGATACAATTGTTCGCGCATTTGGGATGACTACACATTATGATTCTATCAAAAAAGGGGTTATAGATACAAGTGATTTAGTCTATTTTATAAGTTTAATCGGATTTTTCCTTTTTTCAGCAATGACTGTTTTAAAATCTTACAGGAAATAAAATGAATATAAAGAAATATACAGATCGCTTTTACAATTGGACCTTTTTAGGGGTTTTAGCAGGCGCACTCATTTTGGTAAATGTTCTTGGAGCTTATTTATACTTTAGAATTGATACTACTTCGGATCAACGATATTCACTTTCTGATGGTACAATTCAATTTCTAAAAAATAAAAATAATTTCGAAAATCGATTAAGTATCAAAATATACCTTGATGGAAATTTACCGGCTGAAATTAGATTATTCAGAACCACTTTAGAAGATCGTTTAAAGGAATTCAAATCAATTGTTGGTGATCGAATTGAGTATATTTTTATAGATCCGAACAAAGGAACCGAAGAAGAAAAAAAAGAACTTTTTAAAAACTTATACGACCAAGGAAAGGGAATTATACCTCTGGATCTCTCCTACATCAAAGATGGTTCACAAAATCAATTGCTTTTATGGCCAGGAGCAACGATTGATTATGGTGGAACAACAGTAAATACCATTCAGTTTTTACCCGGATCACAAAGTGGTAAGCCCTTGGCATTAAATGAAATAACAGAAATAATTGACCAAGCTATCAATAATCTTGAATATAACATTATTAGCTCCATTAGAAGGTCGATTCAGAAAACCAAACCAAAAATTGGTTTTTTACAAGGTCATGGCGAGCTTAGCTATGCTCAGACTATTCGCGCACGATCACTTTTAAAACCTTACTACAAAATTAAAGATGTTCGTATCAATGATTCGATAGCTTCTCTGGATGAATTGGACGGATTGATTATTGCTGCGCCAAAACAAGCGTTTAGCATGAAAGATCTATATGTTATTGATCAATTTGTAATGCGTGGGGGTAAACTCATGTGTTTTGTTGATGCACTTGATTTCAATGCCGATTCATTAAAGGCAAAAGGAGTTACTTATTCCAGTAGAGTAAACACCGGATTAGATAAAATGCTCTATGATTATGGATTAAAACTTCATGATGATTATGTCCTTGATGTCAATTGTGCTCCAATGTTATTCCCTTATGCAAAAAATGCCCTCGCTCCCTGGTATTATTACATAATGGCAAGTCCTACAGACCATCCAACATCAAGAAATGTTGAACCAGTACTCCTGAAATACGCGAGTAGAATTGAATTTGTTAAACAACCCGATATTGCAGCGTCACCTATTTTAACGAGTTCCACCAATTCAAACTCTCAGGGTATGGCACCAATTATAAGTCTAGAAATGCCTCGTCTGATGAAAGACAATCCTAAACTAGTTGAAAACACAGAAGATAAAAACAATAAACTATGCCTGGCTGGACTGGTTGAAGGTAAATTCCAATCCCATTTTAAAAATAGAATTGTGGATGATTTTGCCAAAAATCCTGATGCAAAATTCATTGATAAGGCAAGGAAAGAAGGGAAAGTAGTTCTTATTGGAAATGGCTCATGGATAAAAAATCAATATGATTCAACCCAAACCAAGGAAGGGAAATTTATGTATCGTCCTATCGGAATTAATGACCTAAAGTATGATCCAAAATTGGTTGAAATGAACGTTCCGTTGATATTTGGAAACCAAGAATTTCTTCAAAATCTAGTGGATTATATGATGGGTGAAAACTCGATTATTGATATCCGAAGTAAACAAATAGACCTTCGTCCGATTGACAAGAAAAAAGTTCAAAAGAAAGCGAATATGTTGCGATTCATTAATATGCTCTTGCCCGTAACGATTATTATTCTTTTAGGGTTTTTGATCTATTACCTGCGTAAAAGAAAATATGCACAACCCAACTAACTATGAAAAAATTAATTATTCTTACAGGTTCTGTTGTTATTTTAGTCGTTCTTGGTTATTTCACCTATTCAGTTGTCAAAGGAAGTGGAAAATCGGATAAAGATCTGTTAGAATTCGGTATTGCTGATACGAGTAAAGTAGATAAAATCATAATCACAGACGCCTTCTCGAATAAAATAACGTTAAAACGAAATGGTAAAATTTGGACAGATGCTGCTGGAGGGTGTATCGCTCAAACCAATATGCTTTTGATTTTACAAGCTTTTAAAAACATCGAATTTAAAGGGTATTTACCGGAGAATTCAGTGAAAAAATTTACTAATGCAATGACTGCGCAACATGTAAAAGTAGAGATATTTAGTGAAGGGGACTGGAACAAAACCTGGTATATTGGGCCTGCTTCGCAAGATCATTATGGTCAAATAATGCTATTGGAAACAGCAGAAAATGGTAAGAGCAAACAACCCGTTATTATGAAACTAAAAGATATTCGTGGGATTATTGAACCACGCTTTTTTGCGGATAAAAGGAAATGGGTTTGCACGAAAATATTTGAATTAAAACAATCCGAAATCGCGAGTGTTGATGTACAAAATTTAGAAAAACCACAACGTAGTTTTCGCATTGAAAACTCATCCAAAACCCCTCGAGTTTTAAGCGCGGGAAAATCATTAAATAACCCTGACACAACAATGATTTTTAGATACTTACAAAATTTCAAGAAGATACATTATAATTTGGCTAACTACGAATTAAACAAATCCCAAGTAGAGACGCTCAAAAAAAGTAAACCATTTTCAATTCTGACATTGAAAGAAACAAATGGAACCACCACAAAGCTTCGCATGTTTCGAATTAAAGCAAAAAACCCGCAAAAAAGTGAGTTTGGTGAAGTAATGACTTCAGATGATATGGATAATTTTTGGTGTGAAATAAACGGCAAAGACCTTGTTAAATGTCAATATTTTGTATTCAATTCCATTTTACTCGGAGAAGTTTATTTCCCCGAATTGAATAAATAGCCTTCCTTCAAAAGTTCCGCAACTGAATCATACAAATAATCCAATTCTTGCTGGTTATTGAAGGCTTGTATAGAATAGCGTAAATATGCATTTCCATTTTGAACTGCAACAGGAATTTCAATCTTATATTTCTCAAACAAACGACGCTTCAACTTCTCTGGATCATTGGTTTTTATGGGAATACTAAATAACTGACCGATAAACTCATCGGATATTTCCGCGAGTGGTGCAGTACCTACCAAATCACAAAACCGCAAGGCATTTAGTTGAACCATAGTCCGACATTCTTTGGACACCTCTTCCCAATTATATTTCTCACGAAACGCTAAACAATCAGGAACTGTTAAGAAAGCAGAGAAATCCCTTGTGCCAATTGTCTGATGGTAATCTATAAATCTTGAATGAGAAGGAGAATCACTTTGGAAGCCCCAACTGATTAGCAGTGGATCAACCCAATGCTGATTTTCTTTATTCACATATAAAAAGGAGCACCCTTTTGGTGCCATCATCCATTTGTGGCAAGCTCCTGTATACACGTCGGCCTGCAACGTTCTTAAATCCAGCGGAATATGTCCTGGAACATGGGCGCCATCAACAATCGTGAGTAAACCCCGTTTTTTGGCTTCGGCACATATTTCCGCAACTGGCAAGATTAAACCCGTGGCACTTGTAATTTGACTAATAAATATCGCTTTTGTTTTATCTGAATAACCTTTCCAAAACTGTTCAATAAATGATGAAGCGGATTGAATGGGAAGTTCAATGGGTTGTTTTATATATTTGGCCCCTACCCTTTCACAATAATACTCCCACGTTCGGTCACACGCTCCATACTCTAGATTTGTGGTTAATACTTCATCACCAGGAATTAACTTAAGGGATTTAGCGATTGTATTTATTGCATAAGATGGATTTATCACAAGTACTATATCGTCGGCATCACAACCCACAAAATCTCCTAGTGATTTGCGTACACCAGCTAAAGCTTCTATCCCATCATGAACGATGAATTGAACGGGTTCTCGTTCCAATCTCAATTGCCATTCTTGGTATTTTTCAAAAATTGGCTTGGGACAAGCACCAAATGACCCAAAATTTAAATAGGTAATTGTTGGGTCAAGTAAAAATAAATCTTTGAAATCTTTACCCATACTATTTATTTATTGCTCTACGAATTTGATAAAAAAGAGGAAATCCAGATAAAAACAAAACTGCTCCCCAACCAAATGCTGCTTTATTCGATACAAAAACACTAATGTTCACCAACGTATAGACAACAATATAAATACCTGGCAACCAAGGATACAATTTCAATTTAAAGATTCCACTTTCATCTGTTTCGTTTTTCTTTGCTCTTTTACGCAAGATAAATATTGCACCCGCTGCAGCAATTAGGCTAATACTATCAAAAAACATCACGTACTCTAGAATTTTCTGAAAAGATTGCATAAAAAACAAGGTGATAAAAATGAATCCACAAAAAACTAGTACACCAATTTCCTGCACCTGAGTTTTGCTATTGACACGCATGAAAATCGAAGGCAGTACTTTATCTTGCGCCATAGCGAAATAAACCCGAGGATTACTTAAAATCGAAACATTTACGTAGGCCATAACTGCCAAAAACATCACTAAAGACAAAAATACAGAAGCTGTTTTCCCAAATAACACACCAATCATATCTGAAGCCAAGGTTTTTGTGCTGGCCAACTGATCAAATCCCAAAACCGAAAAATAACTAAAATTTACAGCCAAATACAATACTAAAATGACCGTAATTCCGATGAAAATTGACTTCGGAAGTGTTCTTGATGGATTTGCAATATCACTACCAAAATTTATCGTATGTTGGTAACCTCCATACGTAAAGAAAACAGGTATAAAACACATGATGAAAGCTTTTATTGGATTTTCATCCACTAGTAAAGGACTTTGTGTAACTGAATGAGTATCGAAACCTGTCGAGATAAAAACACAACTTATCAGCAATAAAATAAGTGCGATTTTGATCAACATAAGACCATTTAGAACCATGGAACTAATTCGAATACCTAATAGGTTAACAATTAACAAAAGCGAAACAGTTCCAATAGTAACGATAATTGTTGAATGAGCTTCTGCCATTCCCGGAAATAAAATTGGTGCAATATAAGCGGAACCCATGATTGCAACCGCAGCGGTTGAAGCAGCATTCGAAATTACCGTAATCCAATTCACCATAAAGGCAAAAACGGGATTGTAACATATTGAAAATAATTTATAAAATCCACCAGCACTAGGAATTCGGGAACCAATTTCAGCAAAAGTTAGTGCACCAAATAAACTAACGACTGCACCAACTGTCCACGCAAGAAAGAAGATCTCAGGAGTTCCTGCTTTAGTAGCTACTTCAGAGGGAGTTCTAAAGATTCCCATTCCAATTACAAGGCTAATTACTATGATGCTTAGATCAAAAACTCCTAGTTTGGGCTTAATTATTTGTGTAGTTGACATGGTCTAAAGTTAAAAACTTATTCATTTGTAAAAGATGTTTGTAAAAAAAGATTCGATGACATGGCATATACTTTGCTAAGTATTAAAAAAAACAACTATGAAAACTATCATTTTTGCCATTGGAATTTCACTAACACTTATCTTGGTAAGTAGTTCAGCTCCTAGTAATTTTCCAACAATCAATAATACCGCATTTGCTCCCGGCGAATACTTAAAATACCGCGTAAGCTATGGAACAATGGATGCAGGAGAAGTGATAATGATGGTAAAATCTACCACAGTAAAAGGAGGCGGTAGAGAATTGATACACGTTGAAGGTACTGGGAAAACGCTTGGCGGATTTAATTCTTTTTATAAAGTGGTAGATAAATACGAAAGTTATTTGGACAAAAAAAGTTTAATCCCTTGGTATTTTTATAGACGAGTGAATGAAGGAGGGTACAAAATCAATCAAGACTATACCTTTTTTCAAGACCGGAATACTGTTTCTAATGGAAAGAAGTCATTTAGCGTTCCTGCTGGAATTCAAGATATGATTTCCTCATTTTATTATGCTCGTACAATGAATTTCACAAACATGAAAGCTGGAAAAGTATTTCAATTCAAGTGTTTCATGGATGATGAAATTTGGACATTGAAAATTAAATATGTGGGCGATGAAATCATAAAGATTAAGTCTGGAAAATACAAATGCCATAAATTTGTACCGGTTGTTCAAACTGGTCGTGTATTTAAAAGTGAAAGAGATCTAAATTTTTGGATTACTGCGGATGCTAACAAAATACCGATTCTAGTAAAAGCAAAAATACCGGTAGGATATGTTAAATTACATTTAACCGATTACAAAGGGTTGAAAAACGATTTTACAAGTAAGCAGCCCAAGTAAGAAAACACACACCTTAGTATGGATAAGTAAAAATGAAAATGTTAACTTTTAAAAGAGTTTAAGTTATTATTGTACTTAGTTAATCAATTCAAAATCGTTTTTACTTGAGTCCTACTATTTTCAACTGGTTGCTTTGTATCATTTCCACTATTACTTTTGTAAAAGATGGATTGGCGCAGCAAGATGGAAATCTATTACCCGCCGAACGTGCCTGTTTGTTTCATATTGTTCAGAAAAGCCCCGCATTACAGTACAATTTCGGTCGATGCTTTGAATATAGTGGTCCAGCGGTATCTTTTTCTGATGGAAAAATCAACTACGATTCAATTGAACAAATCATCATTAATCATCCGGAATATCTCTTCATACGGAAATCAGAAATAGGAAAAGGTCCAATGGGTTTATTAGCTGAGGCAGCGAATAAGATGGCTGTTTTGGAGTTAAATAAAATATTACTTGAAAAACGTGAATCATTCATAAAAAATAAACCTTTTGAAAATTCTCGTTACGTTGAATTTGAAAATACATTAATTTCCGAATTACCGGAAGTTGCGCTCACAAAGAACGGAGTTAAAACCACTCCCAATAAGGAACTTTATTTTTTCACTGATCCGGCAAGAACATTTAAAGATAAAGTCCAATATCTCAACCAATTTAAAACATACAACGAAGAAGAAAAGCGTAAAATAATGCAAGCGTTTTCTATTTCTGTCAATAAATATGTCAAAAATAGGTGTTTTGAAATATACCTTCAATTAGGTGGTATTGCATCTGATTTTGAAAGCCATTTAGTTGCGGCTGGAGAAGGAGGAAGCACGGCAGGTTTATTATCTGAGTTTGAAAAGAACCTATCCGGAAAATGGAATAAAGGTTTGCCCAAAGCAATTGGATTATTTCCATACCAGATTCAAGCATACAATATTAAAGAAATTTCTCCTGAACAAATTGCAACAATTCCAATGACCACAACAGGAAACAATCGAATTACAAACTTGCATTTTGATGTTTGGGGTTACAACGCGCGCAAACAAACGACCGTTGTTGTTGAAAAGAATGGGAAAAGTTATATCCTATTTGGAGCGGGAGACACCCAATTTCTTTCACCCGACTCCTCCTTTTCAAGCGGTAATACGCTGCTTTCAGTAATTGGAGAGTTGGAAACCGAAGAAGTTGGTAAAATAAATGAGCGTATTTCTGGAAAAAAAGGACTAGATGAGAAGATCAAAACCCGTATTGAAAAACGTGCGTTGGTCTATCAACAAATCCAAAAAGAGGAAGGAAAATACCTGCAATTTAAGGGAGGAAAGATAACAGTAAAAAAGAAAGCACCTCAGAAAGTAAGACGTGCGAGAAGAAAGGCTTTGGATGGTATGAGCGAAAATCGGGAAACTCAAGTTCGACCTACCGTAAAATTCAAAAAGAAAAAAAGAAGAAAAAAACAAGTAGACCTAATTGATCTATACAAGAGCTATGAGATTTTAACCAAAGAAATCTTTTATTACCAACAACAAAAGGAAAAGGAAAATGATCGATTAAAATTATCCACTGAAAAACTGACTTATTATAAATCCTCAATGGGGATTAATATTCAGTCATTTACTGTAGCTGATTCATTGTATACTTTTGCTGATTCAAGTTCTTTTGATTTAAGAACCCAAGAGTTTAAATTTAGACCTTCTCAAAAAGCGGAGAATTTCATCGTTCGCTTAATTTCTATACCAGATAATGCCTTGGCAAATACGTCGGATGAAGTAATGCTTCATATTTCAAAAATCGATATTGATCCGCGACAAACGGCGACAATAAATCTTAATCTCTCAGATCAATTCGATCCGGATAAATTTGAATTAAAAACCGGATTGTTTTCGCCAAATGATTCGATATCACTTCGCACCATTGCAGATTTAATAATTAAAAGTGATATTCCCCTTCAATTTATTGCCAATGGCTATGGAATTGGAACCCTGACCGAAGGAACAGTAAGGAAAGCGCTAGTGCAAGATGAAATTGATGGAACAATATCCACTCTTGCAGATTCAAGTTATGCCAAATTGAGAAAAACAGCCATGTATGTGCAAACAGACCGGCGTGTGGTATTTGAAATTGAGTCATTTACGGACCCATTAAAATCAGCTATCGATATTAAAAATAAAAACCTACTAGAATTTTGTAAAAAATACGACCTAACAAAAAATGATATCTTAAGTGCCTTGCGCACCAAGTCAGTGATGATACAACTCCAGGATGAATTTATTAAATGGGTCGCTAAAAATTATGAAGCTGAAAAAGCTCGGATAATTATTGATCGTTTCAACAATGAATTTCAAAAAACGAAAATTCAAATTGGCAAAATTTCAATTAAACCAAAAGAACTAACAATCTATTAATTTGTTTTAAACCACATGAAAGTAATTGTAGCAGGAATAGGAACTGAAGTTGGCAAAACAATTGTTAGCGCAGTTTTTTGCGAAGCTTTTGAATTAGACTATTGGAAACCTATCCAATCAGGGGCAAATGAAGACAATGACTCCCATTCAATTTCTAACCTTGTTACAAAGGAAATTGGTATTTTCCCTAACACCTATTGTTTTCAAGAGCCATTATCTCCGGATCAAGCTGCAAAATTAGAAGGCGTTGTGGTTGATCCAAGTAAATTAATATTACCCACTTCAGAAAAACTTTTAATTGAACCCGCCGGTGGACTCATGGTTCCTTTAACTGCAGAAGGATTTCTGTTTTCGGACCAACTAAAAATCTGGAATATACCAATCATTTTGGTTTCACGTTTCTATTTAGGAAGTATCAATCACACGTTATTATCTCTTGAGTTACTGAAATCCAAAGGATTACACTTGGCAGGAATTGTATTCACGGGTGATGTAAATGCTGAATCGGAGGCTATCATTCGTCATTTCGCCCCCACTACCCATTTTTTTCATATTCCTTGGACCGAAAATCTTTCTCCAGAATTTATTCAAGAACAAGCGCAAAATCTTCGCGAATCATCCTTTCAACAACTTTTTTTATGACTCTTTTTGAAAAAGATAAAGAATATGTTTGGCATCCGTTTACTCAAGTTCAAACGGAAGCTCCACCTATACATATTGTTAGGGCCAAAGGAACAAAACTGATTGACGACAATGGAAAGTCCTATATTGATTGCAACTCATCGTGGTGGGTAAATATTCATGGACATGGGAATAAACACATTCAAAAAGCCATTAACACCCAATTTAAGGAAGTAGATCACATCATATTTGCAGGAGCAACACACATAAAGGCAATCGAATTAGCTGAAAGAGTTGCCAACAAACTTCCGAAACCATTATCCAAAGTATTCTTTTCAGACGATGGATCAACTGCTATTGAAGTTGCATTAAAAATGGCAATCCAATATTGGCATAACAAAAACGAAAAACGTACAAAAATTCTAGCGATTGATGGTGCTTATCACGGTGATACTTTTGGTGCAATGTCGGTGTGCGAACGGGGTGTTTTCAATCGACCATTTGAATCGTTGTTTTTCCAAGTTGATTTTCTAGATTTTCCTACTCCTGAAAAAGAAGAAACACTGCTAGCAAAAGCAGAAACACTTTTAAAATTAAATCAGCATGCTGCGCTGATTGTTGAGCCACTCGTACAAGGTTCCTCCGGTATGAGAATGTATAGTCCTCAATTTTTAGATGAACTAGTTAAGTTGGCTAAAAAATACCACACGCTAGTGATCTTTGATGAAGTTATGACAGGATGGGGAAGAACAGGCAAATGGTTCGCATTAAACCACATCCAAGAAGTTCCAGATATCGTTTGTTTATCAAAAGGCCTAACAGGAGGTGTTTTACCACTCGGGTTAACTGTGGCCACAAAAGCAATTTTTAATGCATTTTTGGGGGAAGAAAAACAAAAAGCATTTTTACATGGGCATTCTTTCACGGGAAATCCTTTGGCTTGTGCTGCTGCATGTGCCAGCATGGATTTACTTGAAAAAGAGGTGACTTGGACTGCAATTCAACGCATTAGCAATGGATATCAAACATTTATTAAGGAAATTGAATCAAGTTCAAGTATTCGAGAGATACGGCAACTTGGAACTATTTTAGCCATCGAATTAAAAGCTTCTGAGGAATCCTCTTATTTCAATTCGATACGCGATGAAGCGTATCATTATTTTTTGGAAAATGGTCTTTGGATTCGTCCATTGGGAAATGTAATTTTTGTTAATCCGCCTTATTGTTTAACTCAGGTAGAGCAAAATCGTATCTTTGCAGTAATTAAGCGTTTTATAAAAAAGTTGGAGCTATGACAATGGATGAATTATTTCGAGAACTGAAAGACCTTGACTTCAAGGCAAATAAGTTGTTGAAATCAAAAGTGTTAGATGCGGAAATAGTCCGGCAGTTTAATGACCAATCGTTGCGATTGAAACAAACATTATTGGAATTATCTCCTCAAGATGATGTGGCAGCTCATGTGACAGAAATCAGTGAAATTGATATTGATGGCACACCTAAAATCTCTACCTTATCCTCTTTTTTAGGAATAATTACCTTTGGCATTTACACTTCTAATTTGCGTAAATTTAAAAAACAGAAGTATTTTAAAAAACTTGTGTCAAAAACGAAAAATCAATGGATTGCCATTGAGTTTCTTTTAAAATCTTGATCCTATGGTAATTCAGAATGCCAGTTTAAAAAGCTTGAATACGTTTGGAATAGAAGCAACAGCTCGATACTTTAGTCGTTTTTCCTCTGTTCAAGAACTGGATTCTATTTTCAAAGAATACAAGGAAATTCCGTTTTTAATTATGGGTGGAGGAAGTAATATGCTACTTACTCAAGATTTTGATGGGATTGTATTGCGAAACGCAATTATGGGTAAATCCATTTTGGAAGAAACTCCAGATTCTGTTTTAGTGAAAATTGGCGCTGGCGAAAATTGGCATGAATTCGTTTTGTGGGCCGTTGAAAATGAGTTTGGTGGAATAGAAAACATGAGTTTAATTCCGGGAAGTGTTGGCGCAAGCCCTATGCAAAATATTGGTGCTTATGGAGTTGAAATAAAAGATGTGTTTGATCATTTGTTTGCGTACCACATCGAATCCGGAGAAACGCATCGATTTTCATTGGATGAATGTCAATTTGGGTATAGAGAAAGCGTTTTTAAACGGAAACTGAAAAATCAATATGTGATTAGTGAAGTTTGTTTTCAATTAGAAAAAAACAGAAAAGTAAATACCACCTACGGAGCGATTAAGCAAGAATTGGAAAATAATAGCGTATCCACCCCTACCATTCGTGACGTAAGTAATGCAGTTATTGCTATTCGACAATCTAAACTGCCAAATCCTGCTGAGTTAGGAAATGCAGGAAGTTTCTTTAAGAATCCTGTTGTAGATGTAGCTATTGCGGATGCCATTTTAGAAAAGTATCCTTCAGCACCCGTTTATCCAGTAGAAAATGGAAAAAAGAAATTAGCTGCAGGTTGGTTAATTGAACAAGCAGGTTGGAAAGGGAAAACGGTTGGAACGTGTGGCGTACACAAACTACAAGCTTTAGTTTTAGTAAATTACGGAGGTTCTACTGGAAATCAGATTTACGATTTATCAACGGCAATCATTTCAGATATTCAAGAAAAATTTGGAGTAACGCTCGAGCGTGAGGTGAATATTCTCTAATTCCACACTTTAGTTCCTTCCGAACAATTGGAACAAATATCAATTCCTTTACGATTCGTTAAAATAGCTTGACGGAAATTTTGGTAACTGGCTGATCGCCAAATTTCCTGAAAGGATTTGTCTTTCAATGTTCCCATGGCATGTTGTGCATCTTTGTCAAAACAACAGGGCACCACTTTTCCGTCCCACGTGAGTACGCTTCCGGACCACATGCGCCAACAATGATTTCCGGGATCTCCTTTTAATGCATATTTCCCTGAAATAGTCCGTTTGTATCGACTATACTTTTCATTCGTTGGCATTAATGGGTTTCCTTGTTCATACTCGTAAAATTGAGCTGTTTTGATGCGAACCTCATCAATTTCAAGTTCATTAGCTAATGAAAATACAGCCGGAATTTCGTGTTCATTCGGTTTAACGGCTAAAAATTGAAAAATCAAATGCGGCGTGCTAGATTTTAGTTCCTTTTTAGCTTCAACCAACCATTTACTTCCTTCAATTACCTTTTCCAGTTGACCATGAACGCGGTATTGCTCATACGTTTCTTGTGTAAGTCCATCAATTGAAATAATCAAACGATCCAATCCAGATTTTACAATTTCGGTAGCTTTCTCCTTCGTGATGAAGTGAGCATTGGTTGATGTGGCGGTATATATCTTTGCTTTTTTAGCTTCTTTAATCAAATCCAAAAATTGAGGATGCAGAAATGGTTCTCCTTGAAAATAATAATTGATGTAAAATACACTTTTTTCGACTTGACTCAACATTTCTTTATGCAACTCTAGGTCTAATTTCCCTGTTGGTCGGGTAAACTGCTTCAAACCGCTCGGACATTCTGGACAACCCAAATTACAAGCCGTAGTGGGTTCAATACTCAAGGAGAATGGATTACCCACATGCCAAGCTTTTCTGGTAACGCGTGAAATGAGATAACTCGCTTTTAGCACCAATAAATTCCAAAGCCTACTTAAAGTTAGGTGTTTGGTTATTTGAAAGGAGTCTTTTACATTTAACATTGTAAAAGACTTAATAAGTTGTGCCGATTTTGAGTATTAAACAAAAGAAACTCCTTATTTTTTAAAATTATCCGCAACAATCAGATCTTTGGTGCCATGAGTCCAAGAATAGAATCCTTCTCCGGATTTTACGCCTTTTTTACCGGCTGTAACCATATTCACTAATAAGGGACATGGAGCGTATTTCGGGTTTCCAAAACCATCATGTAGAACGTGGAGGATGGCCAAACAAACATCTAAACCAATAAAATCGGCTAATTGAAGGGGTCCCATAGGATGAGCCATACCCAACTTCATTACAGTATCGATTTCTTCAACTCCTGCAACACCTTCGTACAAGGTATAAATTGCTTCGTTGATCATTGGCATTAAAATACGATTCGCCACAAAACCCGGATAATCATTCACCTCAACAGGAACTTTACCTAACTTTTTAGAAGTTTCCATGATTAATTCAGTCACTTCATCGGAAGTAGAATATCCTCGAATGATTTCAACCAATTTCATAACTGGAACCGGATTCATAAAATGCATTCCAATTACTTTATCCGCGCGATTGGTAACCGATGCAATTTTAGTAATGGATATGGATGAAGTATTTGTCGCCAAAATAACTGAAGGATCGGTAACTTCATCTAATTCTTTGAATATTTTCAATTTCAAATCAATATTTTCTGTCGCTGCTTCAACCACTAATTGAACGCCTTGAACGCCCTCTCTTACAGATGTAAAAGTTGTCAAGTTATTTAGAGTAGTTGTTTTTTCTTCTTCAGTCAATGCTCCTTTAGCCACCTGGCGATCTAAGTTTTTAGCAATTGTAGCCAATGCTTTTTCTAGTGATGCCGCGGAAACATCAATTAAATTTACTGTATATCCGAATTGTGCGAATACATGAGCAATTCCATTTCCCATTGTTCCTGCACCAATAACTGCGACGTTTTTCATGATTGATTCTTTTTTTACAAATTTACTGATTTTACCAATTTGAAAGCTGAAATTCTTAAAGTAACTTAGGATGAAAGTTGAAAGCCTTGTAATATAGAATTCCATGCTGAATGATAAAATTGCAAAATCATTCGCAATAAGTAAAAGTTAATTGGTTCACGATATCCTAATTTTAGGAAAAAAACAATATGAAATGTCCATCATGCATCAGCAGCAATCTAGAAAAAACAGAACGCCTAGGATTTCATTTTAAATCATGCCCCTCCTGCAATGGAATGTGGTTTGAACGCGCTGAATTGAATAAAGTGCTGGATAAACTGGCAACAGATCAAACGATTGAATCTACCGAAGATAAAGCTTCAACGCGTGCACATCATGACTCTGCCATTACGCAACAAATCTATGAAAATCGAGAGATGCACAATCAGCACGAACATCCACACAACAGACATTGGATGCATCGATTATTAAAGTAGATTACGTTTTTGATTTTGTAACTATTTTTTGGTTTTAGATTTAATTGTAATAACTTTGTAATTACATAAATCAAAAGCTATGGAACTTTCAATAATCAAAATCGGCAATTCTAAAGGTTTTCGCTTAACAAAAGCAATCATTGATAGATACAACATAATTGATAAAGTTGAAATAATCTTGGAAAAAGGTCAAATTATTCTGCGTCCCATTTCAGAGCCACGAAAGGGATGGAATGAAGCATTTCAAAAGATGCATAGATCAGGTGAGGATAAGCTCTTGCTAGATGATGTTTTTGAGGATGAAAATTTTGATGAATGGAAATAAAGCAGTATCAAGTTGTATTGGTTAATTTAGATCCAACTATTGGCAGTGAAATTCAAAAAACGAGACCTTGTGTTATTCTTTCTCCAAATGAAATGAATGACAATTTGAAAACGATTACCATTGCACCGATGACTTCAACAAGTCGAAAATATCCCACCCGAGTTAAAATAAAACACAATAATCAAGAAGGTTGGATTGTAATTGATCAAATCCGAACCATAGATAAAACCAGAATTATTAAAGTTTTTAATTCCTTAACAATTAAGGAGATACATGAATGTAAACAAGTGATTCGAGAAACTTTTGTAGATTAAATATCTACAATTCTTTACATTCTATCAGGCACATGAATCCCCAACAAACGCATTCCAGTTGCCGCAACAAGAGCTACGGAAGAACTTATGGCTAATCGCAACTTACGGGTGTCTGCATGCTCTTCGTTTAATATACTCACACTTTGGTAGAAGTGGTTATATTCCTTCACAAGGTCAAACAAATAATTCGCCAACAACGCAGGGGAGTATTCTTGAGCTGCAGCCTCAATAATTTCTGGAAATACAGTAAGTGTTTTAACAATTTGTTTTTCTTCAATTCCTAAAATTGGATTATTCCAAGCGGAAAAATCTTCGGTGCTCTTTCGTATAAGCGATTTAATTCGGGCATGTGCATATTGAATAAACGGTCCAGTATGTCCATTTAACTCAATGGATTCAGCTGGATTAAACAACATGCGTTTTTTAGGATCTACCTTCAAAAGATAATACTTCAATCCTCCCAAACCAATATTGGTATACAATCTGTCTTTATCTTGTTGACTCAATCCATCTAAATGTCCTCGCTCTTTTGTCATCTCGGTTGCTGAAGCGATTACTTCATCCATCAAATCATCTGCATCTACAACTGTTCCTTCCCGAGATTTCATTTTACCTGTTGGAAGATCAACCATACCATACGACAAATGGAAGCAATTTTTCGCCCACTCATACCCCATTTTTTGTAAAATCAGGAAAAGCACTTTGAAATGATAATCTTGTTCATTCCCAACCGTATACACCATTCCTTTAATATCGGGATAATCATTGAAACGCTCAATTGCTGTTCCTATATCTTGGGTAATATAAACAGCAGTTCCATCTGATCGAAGTAATAATTTTTCATCTAATCCATCCTCCGTTAAATCAATCCAAACTGAACCATCTTCTTTTTGGTAAAAAACACCCTCATTCAATCCTTTGGCAACAACGTCTTTGCCCAATAAATACGTGTCGGATTCGTAATAATATTTATCGAAATCCACCTCCATTTTTTGATAGGTTTTTTCAAATCCTTGATATACCCAACCGTTCATGGTTTGCCACAATAAATACACTTCAGGATCTTTGGCTTCCCATCGCACTAGCATATTCTTTGCTTCGCGCATCAAATCTGTTTGATTACGGGCAATTTCCTTTATTTTATCGTTGATTGTTTCAATTGCTTTTTCATCCTTTCCAACTTGCGCCTCCATCAAGCGTTTCACTTCGGTGATAACTTTCGCATCAAAACCTGAAAAATCACCTCCCATCCAAAGACCTAACACATCTTCCGTTTCTAGTTTGAGGTGTTTATCAAATTCAACATAATATTTACCGACTAATTTATCGCCTTTAATACCTGAATTATTCGGGTTTTCTCGTTCACCCACCTCATTCTGCGGTGAATATTTTAACCACGCTAACATACTTTTACAAATATGAATACCGCGATCGTTGATGATTTGAGTTTTTACTACTGAATGCCCTGCTGCTTTCAAGATTTCGGACACTGAATACCCAAGAAAAATATTACGCAAATGTCCTAAATGCAATGGTTTATTGGTGTTTGGAGACGAATACTCCACCATAATCAACGACTTAGAATTCGGTGCAGGCAATCCCAAAGTTGGATCAGCGGATAATTGTTTAAATTGATTTAACCAATATGTATCAGCCAATTGGATGTTTAAAAATCCCTTAATAACTTCGTAGGAAGAGATTTCCGATAAATGTGTTTTTAAAAAAGCCCCTATTATTTCACCCGCTTGCTCTGGTGTACATTTAAGCATTTTAACAAAGGGGAACGTTACCAAGGTAAAATCTCCGGCAACATCCTTTCTCGTTGGTTGAAATTGAATCGAACTTTCGGTGATTTCAGTTCCAAAAAGAGTTTGAGCATGCCCAACCAACAAGTTTTTTATCGTACTTTCCATATTATTTTTTCGACAACGAATCGGCAACTGATTGAATTAAATCAAATGCAATTTCAGCCATTTTATTTTTTTTATTATCCAAACATGGATTAACTTCTACAACCTCCAAGCAAACTGTTTTGGTATCTTGCGTAAATTGAACTAACAACGATCTTGCTTCCTCAATTGTCAATCCATTCTTAACAGGCGTACCTGTCCCGTATGAGGTCAAATCTGGATCCATTGAATCAACATCAAATGAAACATAGATAATGTCACATGCCGATAAATACAACGTAGTTTCATTTACTATTTGATCAACCCCTTTTTGTCGAACCTCCTCCACTTTCACATTGCGAATCCCATGTTTATCCATAAGGTACTCCTCCTCCTTTTCGGTGTCACGAACCCCAATAAAAACAAGGTTTTCAGGTTGAAATAGGGGTGATACTCCCGCTAACTGCTTGAGGTTTTCCCAATAAGAATAGCTTTTCTCATCCAACTCATTTCTTTTCATTTCCAAGTTATCCAATCCCAATGCGATAGCGAGCGGCATTCCGTGAATATTTCCTGAAGGGGTTGTATACGGAGAATGTAAATCACCATGTGCATCAATCCAAATAACACCTAATTTTTTCTCTGGAAAGGCTTTCCGAATTCCACCAATGGTAAACGCCGCAGAAGAATGATCGGCAGCAAGTACTAATGGGAATTCATTTGACTCCAGGACTTGACTTACTTGATGTACAATTTCATTTGCCACCTCAGATACACCATCTATTCTTTTTGCAAATGGGTATGAAGTGGGTATATCCAATAATGGATTTCGATCTAAAATATGCGTTGTTGTTTTATCACCAAAAAAATCACTACCAATCTCTCTAGCAGCTACTTGTATTGCCGCAGGACCAAGAGAAGCACCACGTGTTCCTGCTCCTAACTCGGAAGAATTGAGAATTAAATGAATGTTCTTTGTCATATAAATTGGTTTGTATTCCATCAAAATTTAGTCTTACAAATTTAGTCTTTTAAGCGAATTGAAAGAAGTGTAGTATTATCTTTACGACTTAATTCTTAAAATAAATGAAATTCATATTCCCCCTTTCGGTTCTTTTATTTGTTTTTTCATCTTGTGGAAGTTATTCCGACAGTGAAAAATCACAAGTAGATCTTCAAATTAAAGCCTTGATAAAGAAAAAAGGATGGAAAATGGAAAAATCTGAATCTGGAGTTTACCAGCAACTAGTAGAAGAAGGAAAGGGCAATGAAATACATTTGCGGGATATTTTGGTGGTGAGCTACACGGGATATTTAATCAATGGAACTGTATTTGACAAAACTAAAAAACCGATAGAGTTGGATATTACTGCTGTTATTGCCGGATGGAAAGAAGTATTAGTCAGTAAAAAGGTTGGTTCTAAAGTTCGTTTTATTTGTCCGCCGCACATGGCGTATGGAAGAAGTTCAAAGGGCTCAATCCCCGAAAATTCCATCTTGATTTTTGAAGTTTTTGTGGAGGGCACAAAATAAAAACGGCCATCCCTAGGGACAGCCGTTTACGAAAATATACCTAAAAGAGATTACTCTCCTTTTTCCATTTTTTCTTTCAATTCAGCCAAAGCATCGATATCTCCAAGAGTAGATTTCTCTGATGTTTGATTTACTGCTTTCACAGCGCTATCTGTTGCTGTACCTTTGGTAGGTTTTTTAGCCGCCGGTTTAGAAGCTGTTGGTTTATCCGATCCTTCCTCAAACAATCGAGTATGAGAAACAACGATTTTTTTCGCTTCTTTATTGAATTCTATCACTTTAAAATCAAGTGTTTCTTCCAATCCAGCTTGCGAACCATCTTCTTTTTTCAAGTGTTTAGCAGGACAAATTCCTTCAACACCGTATGGCAATGCAACGATACCTGATTTATCTTTCATATCGATAATTGTACCTTGATGAACAGTTCCTTCAGCAAACATTGTTTCGAATACATCCCAAGGATTTTCTTCTAATTGTTTGTGACCTAAAGAAATTCTTCTGCTTTCGCGATCAATTTCCAATACAACAACAGCCATTTCATCACCTACTTTGCAGAATTCAGATGGATGCTTGATTTTCTTTTGCCAAGAAAGATCAGAGATATGGATTAAACCATCAACACCTTCTTCTAATTCAACAAAAACACCAAAATTGGTAAAGTTTCTAACTTTTGCAGTGTGTTTAGAACTAACTGAGTATTTAGCTTCGATTGCAGTCCATGGATCTGGCATCAATTGTTTGATACCTAGAGACATTTTTCTTTCTTCTCTGTCTAAAGTTAAGATAAGTGCTTCAACAGTATCACCTACTTTCATGAAGTCTTGAGCAGAACGTAAATGCTGAGACCAGCTCATTTCAGAAACGTGAATCAATCCTTCAACTCCTGCAGCGATTTCGATGAAAGCACCATAATCCGCCATAACAACAACTTTTCCTGAAACTTTGTCACCAACATTTAAGTTAGCATCTAAAGAATCCCATGGATGTGGTTGTAATTGTTTTAAACCAAGAGCGATACGTTTTTTATCATCATCAAAATCAAGAATAACCACATTCAATTTTTGGTCTAATTCAAGCATTTCTTCAGGATGCGTTACGCGACCCCAAGATAGATCTGTAATGTGAATCAATCCGTCTACTCCACCTAAATCGATGAATACACCATATGATGTAACGTTTTTCACAATACCTTCTAGTACTTGACCTTTCTCTAAACCAGAAATAATTTGTTTTTTCTGCTCTTCTAATTCAGCTTCAATAAGCGCTTTATGAGATACAACAACATTTCTAAATTCTTCGTTGATTTTCACTACTTTGAATTCCATGTTTTTACCAACATATACATCATAGTCTCTGATTGGCTTAACATCAATTTGAGAACCTGGTAAGAATGCTTCGATACCAAATACATCAACGATTAATCCACCTTTCGTACGACATTTAACATATCCAGTAATAATTTCTCCTGTACGTAATACGTCATTTACACGAAGCCAAGCTTTATGCATACGCGCTGTACGGTGAGAAACAACCAATTGACCAGTTTTGTCTTCTTGGCATTCTACGTATACATCAACTGTATCACCTACTTTTAAATCCGCATTGTAACGAAATTCGTTAGAAGGAACAACACCTTCGGATTTGTAACCTAGGTTAATAATGATTTCTTTTTTTGTAATCATCATTACCGTACCTTCGATTACTTCTTTCTCGTTGATAGAAGTTAAGGTTTTTTCGTAACGATCTGATAATTCAGAACGCTCTACTTGGGTGTACCCTTGTAATTCAAGAGCTTCCCAGTTAAAATCAGCAATACCTTCTGTTGGTCTTGCTTCTGTTTTTGCTTTTGCCATATGGCTTTTACTTTTTGTATTTCGAACACTCTACTTATCCGAAAGGTTATTTTACTTACTGTCAAGGGCAGAGACACAGCATTTTTAAGGCCGCAAAGATACTGAAAATTCTTTAAAAACAAGAATTTGTACCTGCAACAGAATATTTTTGCTAAAAAATATTTGAAAAATAAAATAGTTTTGTTTCTTTGTCCACGAATAAAAAAATATAGAAAATGAAAAAAGTTATTTTAAGCGCAGCTGCAGCATTAGTTTTGCTTGCTTCTTGCGGTAAATCAGAGGTTTGCGATTGTGTTGACACATCACTTAGCGCAATGAAAGAAATTAAAGCTGCTAATGGAGACAGAACAAAAATCGAAGCTGTTCAGAACAAAAACAAAGCGGCATTTGAAAAATGTCAAAAGTTGAATGAAGGTAAATCTGAGGCGGACAGGAAAAAAATGGGAGAAGAAGCTGAAAAATGTGATGGATATGCTGAAATGGAAAAACTAATGAAAGACGGATTGAAATAATTCCAGCTTAGTTATTTTAAAAAGAGCCATTTCGATGGCTCTTTTTTTTTGAATTAAAATTCTAACTTTGTATCAAATCAATCTATAATGAATAAATTTTTCTGGGCAATTAGTTTAATTTCAGTGCTTTTCGCATGTGGCAATCAAGTTGATAAAATTGATCCAAAAGAACTTAAAACAGCCTGTGATTGTTTGAAAGCTGCCGAACTGATAATAACAGAAAGATTGGATATTCAAGAATCGAATATTGGAAAAGATAGCAAAGACATTGATACAGCAAAACTAATGACCCGTTGGAACGCATTACTTGCCAAGCAGAAAGAAGTGAATAAAGCCTGTAAACACGGTAAAGAAATAACCACTTGCAAGGATTGGGCTGAAATCAGTAAAAATCTAGCACAAAGAACGGAAGAGTTGAATAAGAAAAGTGAAGCAGCTGCGATTAAGAAAAAAGCGAATTAATCAAACCGAATTGCTTTAACTGGGTTTATTCGAGTAATTACAAAACTCGGTAAAACAAGCGCTGACAAACAGATAACAATGGTTCCCAAGTTTAGGCCAACAAAATGCCAAACATCCAGTTCGATCGGTACTTGTGAAAGATAATACACTTCTGGATTTAACGAAATCACTCCTGTATATTTTTGAATTAAGCACAAACTCAATCCAATTAAATTCCCCCAAAACATGCCGCGCAACATCAAGAAACCAGCTTGAATGAGAAAGATTTTACGAATAGTCCAATTGGTAGCTCCAAGTGCCTTTAGCATTCCAATAAAATTAGTTCGAACCACGATAAGTACAAGCATAGCAGAACCCATATTTATTACTCCAATCAGCAACATGAGAACGATAATGATGAACACATTAATATCTAGAAACCCCAGCCATAGGAAGAGTTCCTTTTCGGTATCTTGAATACTGTTTACTTGCAACAATGAGCCAGCATCATCTGGAATCATTTCGATTAATTGCTTGAGTTTAATAGACATTAAATCCAATTCGTTCCACTTCTGAATGGTGATTTCAAAACCGCTAACATACCCTAAATTGGCAGAAGCTCCGTCGATCTGACGGCACTCAATTACACTTTTATTTTCAGTAAACAACTGATAATGATTTCCTTCATTGTCTAAATACTTGCGGGTTAGTTCAGTATTTTCATCCAACATAAATTTACCTGAAGGAAGTCCATTCACCTTTATTTGTAAATATGATGTATCTGCCACAGAAGATTTTGTTTTGGTGGAACCTAGTTGAATTTCTTCCGTTATCAATCGAATTAATGTGTCCTTCGTTGGGTAAAATTCAAACATATTAAACCGCTGAAATCCCTTTCCCCAATCATATAAACAAGTTCCATTGTCACCACTCACATCGGCCTTTATGAGCAAAGAACCATGGGATAATGTATCAGCAATTCTAATAGTTGCGTTCAATCCCCAATCATTGAGCTCCTGCACAATAGGAATATTCGTTAACACGATTTTTTCGTCAAACTCCTCCAAACCGGTTGAGTAAATCCCTGATATTACAAATTGGCGTTTCACTGGTGTATTGCGCACAAAAAAAGCATCAACGGTATCATTTAATTTAAAACCTAGCAACTTTGCCGTTTTTTTTGAAAGCACAACAGGCTCTATATCAGCTGATTTTGAGAATTTAGGAATTACACCTTCCACCAAATTCTCTTTGAAGAAACTCCAATGATTGGGATGCGACAAGCCTTTAAAAATCACTCCTAAAATATCTTGTTTATTTATTAATGAGTCTTTTCCGGATGCCAATCTTATTTTACTGTCTGTATTTTTTGATTGAAGCAACGCCGGCTTGTATGCAACGGGATAGATGCCAGATAAGTTTGGGATGGTTTTTAGCTGATCAAAAGCCGGATGATTGATTGGAATAGGTGGTGTTTCATAGGGAGTAGCGTCGCCTACCATTTTTATAAAAAAATGAGCGCCAAAACCGGTTATTTTATGTCGAACCTCTTGTTGAAACCCTTTAACTACGGCGAGAGTTAATAAGTTTACAACAATTGCAAGTGCAATACTTATTATCGAAATTCGAACAATCGGACGCGAAAGTTTCTTACCTTGTACTTCGGATTTAATTAACTTGCGTGCTATGAAAAATTCAGACGGCAACTATTTTCATTTTAGGATTCAAAGTTACATAATGCTATTGAGTAGCATGTGTTTTTTATTCATTTTAATTTCTTCCTGCTCATTCGGGGCCACAAAAAGCCCATCAGATACTATTCATTCCAGAATTAAAGTGCTTAAATCAGCCCAAATTACGCTTGGCAATCAACAAACAGAATTGTATCTTCCCCTGCTAGAAAATAAACGTGTTGCGGTAGTTGGGAATCAAACTTCGATTATTGGAAAAACACATTTAGTGGATACTTTGCTCGCTTTAGGAATTCAAGTTAAAAAAGTTTTTGCGCCCGAACATGGTTTTCGTGGAGTGGCGGATAATGGCGAACACGTTGCCAACGAAACGGATAAAAAATCAGGGCTTCGGATTATTTCCTTGTATGGTTCAAATTCAAAACCAACAGCCGAGCAGCTCGCTGATATAGATGTAGTAATGTATGACATTCAAGATGTTGGTGCACGTTTTTACACCTATATTTCAACGCTTCACTACGTGATGGAAGCCTGTGCAGAAAACAACAAAAAGTTGATTGTTCTGGATAAACCAAATCCCAACGGACATTATATAGATGGCCCAATTTTAGAACCGGCATTCTCCTCGTTTGTGGGAATGCATCCGGTACCTATTGTTTACGGAATGACAATCGGTGAATATGCGCTTATGATTAATGGAGAAAAGTGGTTAAAGAATGGTGTTTTATGTTCGCTAGGGGTTATCTCCTGTAAAAACTATTCCCACGACACCTTCTATTCCTTACCGATAGCACCATCACCCAATTTACAAACAGATAAGTCTATTGCTTTTTATCCGAGTCTTTGTTTATTTGAAGGCACGACCATTAGCGTTGGAAGAGGAACTGAAAGACCGTTTGAAATATTTGGCCACCCGAAATTCACAAAAACAGGCTTTACTTTTACACCAACACCGCGATTGGGGTCTAAAAATCCACCATTCATGAATCAGCTTTGTCAAGGAGTTGATGTTTCTCAAAAAGTAAACATGCCCCTTTTTGAACTAGATATTGACGTACTTTTTCAAGCTAAAAAACAGTTGGGAAGTCGCGATGTTTTTATTAATTCACCAAGCTTTTTCAATAAACTTGCTGGTAATTCAACCCTAAAAAATCAACTTGAAAAAAACGTTTCCGTAAAAGAAATCAGAAAATCTTGGCAACCAGGACTAGATTCATTTAAAAAAATGAGGGCCAATTATTTACTTTACCCCGATTAATTTGTTTCGATAATCGCCTCTCGTAAATCATCTGGCATAATTGAATCTGGATTTTTGTTCAATGCTTTTCGAATACCCACCGCTGAACGCATTTCATACAGCACTACCTTTTTCCCCGAAATCTTTATGGCTTGAACTTCTTCTTTATTTATAGCAGCATTTCTAATAACAATGCCCTGCACCAAAGGATTATTTAGCAAGATACTTTGAGCATTATCAAATGTAATTGCATCGCAATATACTACGTAAAAAGCATCCAATAATTGGGAGATTAAGTTGCTGTTATTTGAAACTAATCGCACTTGAATTCCTTCTTGGTGAAGAAAATCAATAGCATTTAATGCATTAATCAACGTTCCGGCCGTAATGACTTGATTCAAACAAGTATTTGTATGGCGGATATCTAAGTAAAGTATTTTTCCCATCAAAAGAGCGGGATTTAAATCGGATAATCGGATTAATTTTTCTTGATGGAGTGACTTATACCTTACTCCCTGTAATTCTTCATTAGTTCTAGAATTTAAACATCCCTCACTGGTCGTTTCCGTTTCAAGTTTTGTATCGTGATACAACCACAAATCGCCATCCATTGAAAGTTGAACATCCACCTCCACCCCATCGCAACCCGGCATTTGAAGTGCAAATTCGATTGCTTCTTTGGAATTGTCATGAAACATCGAATTACCCATGGATAATCCCATTCCAGCATGGCCAACAACCTCAACTATAGAAAAATTTGACTTTTTCGTACAGCCGTTGAACAATAGAACAACTAAAAGATAACTAATCCAACGCATAACCTATTCCAATTGAGCCATGATAAGCACTAGTTGCCGCATGAATATACCGACCAGAAGAAAGTTTAAAATTCTCCAAAAGTCCTCCAAATCCAGCTCGATGAATAAACAGTAATTTTCTACCCACTTGAAAATAATAACCGAATAAAAAAGTTGAAAATTGGTGTAGTTCATTTACCCGCAACAAAGCGTGCGTCAAACGGACTTCTGGTCCAAAAAAAACAGTTGACTTTTTCTCATTTTTCGTTGCCCTGAACCCGTATGATAACCCAAAACTCAACTCAGGAAAAAATCGATTTTGGTAGATTGTCCGATTTAATCCAATTCCTAAACCTGCGGAATAATTCAACTGCTTGTTTCGCATCGAAAAATGAAAATGAGAAAAAATGTCAAACTTTTGAATCGAAAATGATTGCGAAATTGTTTTTTGAGGATATAGATTCGGAGAATTAAAATCAGTCTGTTGACTTAAACTGGCGTGAGCGATAATAAATACGACAAAAAAAACGATTAATTTCATGAATCGAAACTAATCAAATTTTGGACATTTATTACATGGATAACCCTTGGATTTGTATTTTTTGCAACACTTTTTTTTCTTGTCGCAGCATTCAATCGTTCGAACTTTATCTCGACTAAATGTAGTTAATTCTATTAATTCAATTTTGGACATTGTTGTTATTTAGAATAATTCTACACAAAGATAAAAAAGAAATTTAAATCTTTACCATTCTTCTTCTTTTCCGTCTTCCTTATTTGCCTCGTTCAATAATTTTTGCCAGTTATAACTGGTGTCCTCGGCGTCGTTAATTATCCAACGATACTCATCTTGCTTTAAATGATATACTTCAATTTGATCACCTGTATAGGTTTCTATCGCATCAATGAGAATCTTTTCATCTGGACTACAAAAAGCGATTGCTTGACCTTGGCGATTTCCTCGACCAGTTCTTCCGCAGCGATGAACATAATTTTCAGGATTTTCGGGTAAATCATAATTAATCACATAATCAACATCCGGAATATCTATTCCACGAGCGGCCACATCGGTTGTAATTAGCACATTGTTTTCTCCTGAACGAAAGCGATCCAATAATTCAAATCGTTTTTTTTGATCCATTCCACCATGTAGCGACTCAACTTTCAACCCGGCACGAACCATAGCAGCATCAACACGTTCAGCCCTAACCTTGGTACGGACAAAAACAATAAATTTTCCAGTCTCATACTCTTTTAGGATATTTTCAAGAAAAAATCGTTTATCATCCATCTCAATAAATGCCACCGAATGATCTACTTTTCCAGCAACAGGATTATTTGGAGAAAATTGAATACGCAGGGCATCTTTCACCACTTCGTAGGCCAGTTTTTTAATTTTTTTATCGATCGTTGCCGTAAAAAAAAGTGTTTGACGTTTGGATGGAATGTGTCTCATGATATCCTTGATATCCTTATGAAAGCCTAGATCGAGCATTAAATCCGCTTCATCAAGCACAAGCACCTGAATTTTATCGAGTTTAATAAATCCTTGAGAAATTAAATCAAACATTCTTCCAGGAGTCGTAACCAAAACATCTACATTATTTTGCAGCGATTTTATTTGTGATTCTTGCTCAACACCACCAATTAATCCAAGTGTTTTCACTTTCGAATTCTTTCCAATTTCATGGAAAACAGAAGCAATTTGTTTAGCCAATTCCCTAGTAGGAACCATCACGAGGCATTGAATATGAGTTTCTCTGTGTTTTGCTTTGGAACGGATGATTTTCTCAATTACTGGAATAACAAATGCCGCTGTCTTACCCGTACCTGTTTGGGCAACGGCCATAACATCTTCTCCATCCAAAATCGGTTGAATTGCGCGGTATTGAATATCCGTAGGCCGAACAAATCCCAATCGATCAAGTTGATCTTTTATTTCCTGATGAATTGGATAATCTTTGAATTTCATAGGTCAATTTATTCCAAAAAAAAACCGTCTTACGACGGCTTTCTATATGTTAATTTAAGATGCAATCTTTGGATAAAGAATTCGTCCGCAGTGCTCACACACAATAATTTTCTTTTTTGTTTCAATATCAAGTTGACGTTGAGCAGGAATTTTATTAAAACAACCACCACAAGCATCTCTATCAACAGGAACAACTGCAAGTCCATTTTTTGCATTGGTTCTCAATCGGTCGTATGCAAATAACAATCTTTCTTCAATATTTTTCTTTGCGTTTTCAGACGACTTTAATAATCGGTCTTCATCCACTTGCGTTTCAGCAATAATTGCATCCAACTCTGCTTTTTTCGTTGCTAAATCAGCAGTTCGAAAATCCAGTTGTTGTTTTGCCGTTTCAAGAACTTCTTGCTTAGACTCCACTTTAAATCTCGCCTCTTTGGTCTTTTTCTCGTGCAATTTTATTTCTAATTCTTGAAATTCAATTTCTTTAGACAAAGAATCATATTCACGATTATTTCTAACGTTATTTTGTTGCTCTTTGTACTTTAAAATAGCACTTTCAGATTCTTTTGAAGCGTTCTTACGATCAGAAATCTCAGTTTCTAACTCTTTTAATTCCGATTCGAAATTCGAAATTCGAGTTTGAAGACCTGCTACTTCATCTTCTAAGTCTTGCACTTCTAGCGGTAATTCACCACGAATCGTACGAATTTTATCGATATCAGAATCGATTTTTTGAAGTTGAAACAATGCGTCTAGTCTATCTGCTACGCTTATTTCTTTTTTTGCTGCTTTTGCTGCCATGTATTACCAGTAATTTATTGGATTCGTATTTCGTTCCGTTAAATGGATTGCAAAGTTAGTAAAATTTTTCTTAAGAATATCAGCAATTAAATGTTTTGTATATTGTTCGCTTTCATAATGCCCAATATCTAAGATCAATATTCGGTCATCAGCATCAAAAAACTCGTGGTATTTCATGTCTGAAGTAACAAATACATCTGCACCCTGAGCAATGGCTTGTTGTACTAAAAAACTACCCGATCCACCGCAAACAGCCACTTTTTTAATTGGTTTATTCAACAAACGAGTATATTTAACCACTCCACACTGAAAAATCTCTTTTACGTTTTTAATAAATTCGATTTCTTCCATCGGTTCTTGCAATTCGCCAATCATTCCTGCTCCCTCATGTGCATTCGAATTTTGCAAAGCAACAACATCATAGGCAACCTCCTCGTATGGATGAACCAACAATAATTGATTCACTATAAAATTGATTCGGGAATTTTCTACCACAAACTCAATCTTTACCTCCTCCACAACACTTCGCTGATCAAGAGTTCCTTCAAATGGGTTTGCCATTTCTCCTGGTTTGTATGTGCCAGAACCGACTGTACGAAAATGACATTCTTCATAGTTCCCAATTCTTCCAGCTCCAGCGGTAAATAATGTATTTGTCACCTCATCCACGTGACTCAGGGGAACATACGTAACAAGCTTTGATAAAGATTGATTTTTGGGAAGTACTATTTGAGCATTCATCAAGTTGAGTCGATTACTTATTTCATAATTAACTCCGAACCGATAATTATCCAAATTGGTGTGTATCGCATAAATAGCAATATTGTTTTGAATGCATTTAATCAAGGTGCGCTGAACATAATCTCCACCAGTTAACTTTTTTATTCCTTTGAATAGTAAAGGATGATGGGAAATAATCAACTGACAATTTTTTTGAATCGCCTCTTCCACAATCTGTTCGGTGCAATCTAGTGAAATAAGCACATTGGTCACCTCCGTATTTTTTTCTCCTACCAACAATCCGCAATTGTCGTAGGATTCTTGGCTAGCCAACGGAACAAGTTGTTCCAGATAAGCGGTGATTTGATTTATCGTACTATTTTTCATTTTAGCAAAATTAAAAAAGGAAACTGAAATTGATCGGTCGATTTTTCTCGATTGCACCAAAATTAGTATTCGAACCTCAAAACACAACATAATGAGCCGTTTTATGTTGTACATTTGTATTGATTATGCAAGATTTTAAATTAAATAGCATTGAAGAAGCAATTGCTGAAATTCAAGCAGGAAGAGTAGTTATCGTGGTGGATGACGAGGATAGGGAGAATGAAGGTGATTTTTTGACCGCAGCTCGAAACGCAACACCAGATGTCGTAAATTTCATGGCAACACACGGTCGTGGATTAATTTGTGCCCCCCTCACTCAAGAACGATGTAAAGAATTAGAACTAGATTTAATGGTTCAACATAATTCAGCCACCTACGAGACACCATTCACTATTTCTGTCGATCTAAATGGTCATGGTTGTTCAACTGGAATATCAACCAGTGATCGTTCCAAAACTATTTTAGCGTTGATTGATGAAACCATTCAGGCAGAGGACTTGGGTAGACCCGGACATATATTTCCTCTCCGCGCCAAAGATGGTGGTGTACTTAGAAGAGCAGGACACACAGAGGCTGCAGTTGACTTAGCGCGCCTCGCAGGATTTGAACCAGCTGGTGTGATTGTAGAAATCTTGAATGAAGATGGTACAATGGCACGATTACCACAACTGATTGAAATTGCTCAAAAATTTGATTTAAAAATTATTTCTATAGCTGACCTAATTGATTACCGCATCAAGCATGAATCACTTATTGATCGAATTGTTGATGTGCATCTTCCTACCGAATTTGGTGATTTTCAACTTTTCGCCTACAAAGAAAGAAATACGGGTCAAGATAACTTAGCGCTAGTGAAAGGTTCATGGGCCAAAGACGAAGCCGTTTTGGTTCGTGTTCACTCATCTTGTTTGACTGGAGATATTTTTGGTTCATGCCGCTGTGATTGCGGACCTCAGTTACACAAAGCAATGGAGCTCATTGAAAAAGAAGGAAAAGGCGTTATTTTATATATGAACCAAGAAGGCCGAGGAATTGGTTTAATGAATAAGCTAAAGGCATACAAACTGCAAGAGCAAGGACTAGATACACTAGAAGCAAATATCGAACTCGGATTCAAAGCAGACCAACGCGATTATGGTATTGGCGCACAAATCTTACGCGATTTAGGTGTCTCAAAAATGAGACTCATTTCTAATAATCCGAAAAAAAGATCCGGTTTAATTGGCTATGGACTAGAGATTGTTGAAAATGTTGCGATCGAAATCGAGAGTAATAAACATAATGAAAGTTATTTACGCACCAAACGAGACAAAATGGGCCATTCATTAAAAATGGATAATTCAACCAATGCTTAAAGCCACTGGACTTATAAAATCGTATGGTGAACTTTCAATTCTCAAAGGAATTGATTTAGAGATCACCCAGCAAGAAGTGGTCTCTATTGTTGGATCTTCTGGAGCAGGGAAAACCACTTTATTGCAAATACTTGGCACACTCGACACCCCTGATGAAGGAGTGGTTCTCATTGACAATGTAAATCCATTCCAGTTAAATCAAAATAAATTAGCGGCATTTAGAAACCAATCGTTGGGTTTTATTTTTCAATTCCATCAATTGTTACCCGAATTTACCGCACTAGAAAACGCTATTCTACCCGCACTGATTAAAGGTCTTTCTATGGCCGATGCAAAAAAAGAAGGACTTCGCTTATTGCACATGCTTGGTCTTGAAGAGCGAGCCTCACACAAACCAAACCAACTTTCTGGTGGGGAACAGCAACGAATTGCCGTTTGTCGTGCGTTAATAAATCGTCCAAAAATAATTTTCGCTGATGAACCATCCGGGAATCTAGATAGCAAAAACGCGAAAGAACTACACGAGCTATTCTTTTTTCTGCGTGACGAATTAAAACAATCTTTTGTGATTGTAACGCACAATGAAACGTTGGCAGATATGGCAGACAGAAAAATCACCATTAGGGACGGTCTTTTAGCGTAACACATTCATTTAATGGATTTTATTCAACTGAAAGAATTTCTCGATTTTAAATCGGAACAATACGAAAACAAAAAATTTCTAACAAACGACCCCATTCAATTGGTGCATCGGTTTTCAAAAAAAGAGGATCAAGAAATAATCGGATTTCTAGTTTCAACCATTGCCTGGGGAAATCGAAAGAGCATTATAAGTAACGGGGAGAAATTAATTGAAATCATGCACGATTCACCCCATGAATTTGTATTGAATTACCAAGCAAGTAAGCAAACACCTCATTTTGTTCACCGAACATTTAATGCAACAGACTTAGATTTTTTCTTGCGCTCCTTGCATCAGATTTATTCTGCGAAATCGGGCTTAGAAAATTGTTTTCAGAAACACACAGAAATACCCGGAATAAAAGGAAGAATTGTTTCTTTTCGTGAACAATTTTTAGCAACTACCCACGAAAGAAGAAGTGAAAAACACATATCAAATCCGCTTCAAAATTCTGCTTGCAAAAGACTAAACATGTTCCTCCGATGGATGGTGCGACCCAGTAACAAAGGTGTAGATTTAGGTATTTGGAAAAGTATTTCACCCGCAGAATTGTATTTACCATTGGATGTTCACACCAGTAGAAATGCACGAAAATTGGGATTATTACAGCGAGGCCAAGATGATTGGAAAGCACTAACTGAATTAATGGACCAGCTCAAGCAATTTGACCCAATTGATCCGGTAAAATACGATTTTGCACTTTTTGGAATTGGAGTGAATGAAAAAGACCTTTTTGCATTTGACTAAATTCTTATTGCCAACCCCAATAGTTGATTGATTTCTACCAAAAGAAATGTTGCACTAGGTAAAACCACGTGTTACAAATTGGAAAAAGCACGTAGTTCATTATACATATTTTACACTAGAATTAGAATTTAATAAAAAATTAATTTAGCATGTTTTTCTTGATTTTAACCCATCAAAAACGGTTTTATCCTATGTTCTAAATAGTAAAATAAATCAATGTAAAAAGTCTATTTACTTGATATTAATATATTTAAGTAAAAAAACTAACCATCTAATTAATATTTTGGCTTTTATTAACCAGATTTAAAACGGGGATTTTAGTTGTTGTTAAAAATACAAAAACATTGTTTGAGCAAAGTCAAATAGCTAGGCTATTCAATAGAAAACACCTACCTTTGCCGGGCTAATGTGCAATTATAGACTACTTCACAAACTCACGAGTAGTTTTAAATTGTTTTCATTGGTATTTGATAGGATAACGAAAACACTAAACAAACTAAACTAAGTAAACTTTAACATTTAATTACTATTAACGACAAACTAACTTTTTGAACTAAACATTTTTTATTAATCTTTCATGAAAACAGATCTAATTCTTCAGAGGAGTACATTCTCCTCAACAAACAGCTCTTCAACTATTTTTAATCGATTATCAACCGGATCCATTTTCTTAGTTAGGAAAACAATCTTTCTTGTATGCATTGGTTTTTTAGGCTTCAATTCGTGGGGGCAAATAGCGCAGAGGGGAAGTGCGATTTCAAACAGTGCTGCAACAGCTAACATGTCTAGTATTGAGATTAACAAACCAACTGGAATTGTCTCTGGAGAGATTATGATTGTATCAATTCTACAAAACGAAACCGATAATGATAATGGGGGTCTCAGTTCGGCAAATTTGACAGGCTGGACATTAATTGATGGGAGAACAATTCGAAGCGAAGGTACAGGTAATGGAGATAACGCATGGTTTGGTACTGTTTTGTACCGAGTAGCTGATGGTACAGAAGGAACTTCATTTATTTTTGCTTTACCAAACTCAAGGGCTGATATGGCCCTTATTTCAATTGTGGCTTTTTCTGGAGTTACTGCAACAAATGGTGTAAAAGCAGACGGAACTGCAGGTGGACCATTTGATGTTGATCCGGGCACATTGAATGTAACTAACGCTTCAACATCAACAGCTAGCTCAATAACAACAGCTTCTAGCAATTCAGCAATAATCTTGTTGTCGCTAGTAAGTAACGATCGAACATTTTCTGATTGGACTGCAACAAGCCCATCAACATTTACGGAAATATACGAAAACCTAACTACAAGTGCTGATGATGGTTCAATTGGTGCTGCATGGAACACCAAGGCTGCTGCGGGCACAACTGGAGATGGTGTTGTAGCATTAAGTAGCTCCGATCGTTCGGGTGCAATTTTATTGGCGCTTCGTGCTGCGCCATTCACAAGTCAAGTTTATTCTGCTAGCGGTACTTTCTCTGTTCCATGTTATGTTTCTTCAGTTAGGGTAGAAGCTTGGGGTGCAGGTGGCGCGGGTGGAGGAGTTACACGAGATGTTCGTGCCGGAGGCGGTGGTGAAGGCGGCTCGTATGTTAGTGGTTCATTACCTGTTACAGCTGGTGCAACTTGCAACATTACTATAGGAACGGGAGGCGCTGGAGGTACCGGAAATGGAGGAAATGGAGGGTTTTCGCGATTTGAAATAGGAACAACGACCCATTTCAATGCAATAGGTGGCGCTGGTGGAGCAAGAGGAAATAATTTTGGTACGGGTGGTAATTCAAGTAATTCAGGAAATATAGTATCGGGATCTTCACAAGTTACTTTTTATGGGGGTAATGGGGGTACAGCAGCTAACTCGAACTCTGCGACAAGTGGTGGCGGAGGTGGAAGTGCTGGTCAAGGAGGCAATGGAGGCGATGGAGGAGAATTAACTCCAGGTACAGCTGGCTTAAACGGAGGCGTTGCCGGTGCAACAGGAAGAGGCTCCCAAAATGATGGAAATGGAATTAATGGCGGTATACCAGGAGCAGGAGGTAGCGGTGCAAGAAATGCCAACGATGGAACTGATTATATTGGTGGCAATGGCGGTAATGGACTAGTTGTACTTTCTTGGGCATGTCCATCTGCAACTATTGCTTATTCGGCTTCATCATTTTGTAAATCAGTTACTTCAGCTGCTGTAACCTTAACGGGAACAGATGCTAGATCAACTTGTTCAAATACCTTTTCTTCAACAACGGGTCTTTCATTGAACACTACTACTGGTGCTATTAATGCTTCTTTAAGTACACCAGGCACTTATACGATTACGTATAGTTTACCGGCTGCAGGTGGCTGTAGTGCGGTTAGCGAGACAGCTTCTATAACAATTACCCAACCAACAACAGAAATTACAATTGATAATGCAACTATTGGTGATGGAGACTACCTTTGGAATGGAAATATAAATTCAAATGGGAATGTGAAAGATAATTGGTTTGTATTAAACAGCGGAGTTTATTCAATTCCTTCGCAAGTCCCACAATCAACAGATGAAGTTTTTGTGGTGAATGCAACAACTGCTGTTTCTTGTGTTTCTAGTAATTTAACCGTTCCTGTTGCGGGTAGTTTTAGAGCTCAAAATATTCATGTTGGTCCAGACGCAAATGTTACATTTGCTGATAATGCATCAATTGAAGTTAGTGGTAATTTTGTAAATAATGGTAATATGAGTGCAGGATCGGGAGCTGTTAACTTTACCGGAGGAGCTGCAACACAAACCATCAGTGGAACAGGAGCCCTGAATTTCTCGAATGTTATAATCAATAAATCTTCTGGTGTAGTTCGTTTGGGTAATAACATTAGTATTTCAGGAGCACTAGATTTTCAACAAGGAAACCTAGACTTAAATGGTAAAACATTAAACTATTCAGGAGGTAATATTTCAACGAATAGCGGCATAATTGGATCGACGACATCGTCTAAGTTAAATTTCACTGCCTCTTCTCAGATACCAAGTAACCTTTTCCAAAGTGAAATTTATGATTTGGAAATTTCGGGAGTCAATACAAATGTTACTTCTGATGCAGAATTTACTATTACTAACGAATTAATTGTTGGTTCTCAGTCAACATTAACTTTAAGTAACGGTTGGGCAGTTACTATGTTAGGTAACATTACAAATAATGGAACAATAAATGGTTTGGGTACGTCATCTGTATTAATTTTCAATAAAGAGGGAAGTCAAACTGTTACTGGGGCTGCGCTGAGCGTTGGATCCATTACAATTAATAAGTTATCTGGAAATTTAATCCTAAATGCTCCTCTTCAAGTTAAAGGTACTTTAACAATGACAAAAGGAAATATCATAACAACCTCTACTAATTTATTGACTGTGGGCAGTAGCTCTTCTGCTCCTGGTTCGATTAACTACTCAGGCGGAACAATTACAGGTCCATTAAGACGTTATTTTGCTAATTCAACGGGTACGGATTATTATTTCCCTATCGGAAATACTGCATCTACAAGAGGTGTAACAATTAATATGTCCCAATCACCTGGATCGAACGACGAGTATATCACAGCACAGTATAAAGCAGGAACGCCTCAAGTAAGTGTCAGTGGGGCTACTTTATACGATGGTCTACCCCTAACAACTGCTGATGGACAATTAATTCAGAATTTTGACGAAGAAGGATACTGGCAAATTGATCCAAAACAATATAATTCTGGAATAGATATGGCTAATTATACGATATCACTTCAAATGAATAATATAAGTGGAGTTAATGATTATACAAAAACTAGAATTATTAAAGCCGATGGTCCTTCCCACGTAGCGTGGAGTGCACTAACACATGTAAGTGCCACGGGTTCAAACGAAAACTTCACCCTAACAGCAACTGGAAATGGCTTCTCTTGGTTCAATGGTGGTGGTGATAACAACAACAATCCCCTCCCAGTAGAACTAATTTCTTTCAACGGAACGTGTAAAGAAGGAATGGTGAACTTACTATGGCAGACAGCTTCTGAGTTCAATAGTTCTCATTTCGATGTAGAGAAATCTACAGATGGTGAAACGTGGAGAGTGTTGGCAACAATTCCTTCTGCAGGAACATCTAATGAGTTGTTGACATATCAAACAGTTGATAACAACGGAACAAGTGGTTCAAACTACTACCGTTTACGTCAAGTGGATATTGATGGCAAAGAAAAATTGTATGATCCAATCAATGTGAGTTGTGTTGAAACAACAGCAGGTTACTTTACAAGTTACCCGAACCCATCCGGAAATGAGTTCCAAGTGGTGGTAAACAACAAAGAGATTCTTGGTGCATGCACATTAAACATTGTGGATGTAAACGGAAAAGTAATTGACCAACGAACTATTGAAATGAAAGATGGAATCAATATGTTTGTGATCAACCAAGAATTGAACCCAGGAATCTACTTCTTGAATATTTCAAATGGATCGAAGACAACGCAAGTCATTAAACATGCGGTGAAATAGTCACTTATTATAAATTGAAAAGCCCTGATGGTAACCATCAGGGCTTTTTTTATGCGAAAAAATGTGACTAAAAATTAGTCTGCGTATATTGGCTCTAGGTCATCTGATTTTATCCAACCAGCAGTAGTTTTTCCATTGTATTCATTGGTGAATGTCACATAAACAAAATTGCGTTGCGTTTTTTCAACGGTAATTCGGTCATTTTCAATGAGGAATGAACCTTTTTTTGTTTTTTCATCCGGCATAGAATAGAAGTATGTTTTTTTTACCGCCACAACCGCATCGGAATAAGCTTCAAATCGGTTTGCTTTACTCGCTTTTTCAGCTACTTCTTTTCTACGGTTTTCTTCCGTATTTACTTCTTCAGCTTCGCTCTCCTTTGTGTCAATGTTCTCTTGTTTTTGTTCTAGTTTTTTCTTTTCTAGTTCCAATTCAGCTTGCTTCAGTTTTAGCTTTTCTTTTTCAATTTCGGAATTGGCATCTGTTGAACCACCACAATTGGTGATTAAAAAAAGGGACGCAAAGCTTCCTGCTAAAATAATTTTTCTATTCATATGTATTTTATTTAATTTACTCTACCTATTTCTCTTCGGGCAATTATTTTATTCCCATTATCCAACGTTATAATGTCCGCGCATTTATTGGAACGACTCCCTCCTACTCTCTTTTCATAGTTGAAGTAAAACGTCACTTTAAACTCACGCTCTGTATTTGTTTCTCGAATTAATGTAATATCAAGAATCTCATGTTCTTTTGAAACATAAGCATTGTAGCTCGGAAGCTCTGTTTTTGAATAGGTACTTCTCAACGATGCATTGTAATAGCGATTAATATAATCGTTCATTGTTGAATAATCGAATGCATCATCAAAATCACGGTAAAAATCTCGAAGTACAGAAACTTGATTGTTTTCACTTGGCTTGGAAGCATACACTTGTCGTTCCTCTGTTTTATCAGCAGGACTTTGTTCCGCAGAAGATGCTTTATTGGAGGAATTTAGTTTTTCACGTTCTAATTCGATCTTCTGTTTTTCAAGTTCTAGTTTTTCTTTTTCAATCTTAAACTGTTCATCGTTATTGGATCCGCAAGAAACTATGATGCAAGAAAAAACAAAAACGGCAATACCTATTTTTGGAGAAGACAGCAATTTCATGATACTTTTTTTCCAAATTTATAGAAATTCGTGAGAAAAAAGTGCTTTTTCTTAAATTATTTGGCTTATACCTCTAGCATAAATTCAGATGTCTTATGGAACGTAATATCTGGATAATCTTTTTCAGCCATACTCAATAAAAAGGTAGTTTCGGCTAGAAAAACGAGATTTTCATCCTTATCCATTGCCAAATGATTTACTTTGGCTCGTTTGAAAGATTCTAATTGTTCTTTGTTTTCAGTGGTTACCCAACATGCTTTGAAATAATTTCTCGGCACAAAACGGCAATTGGCGCCATATTCATTCACTAAGCGATGATTTATTACCTCAAATTGCAATTGTCCAACGGTTCCAACAATTTTTCTGTTTCCTGGTTGCTGAATGAATAACTGAGCCACTCCTTCATCAATTAATTGGCGAATTCCTTTCTCCAATTGTTTGGATTTCAACGGATCTAAATTTTCCAATTCCATAAAAATTTCAGGAGAAAAACTAGGTATTCCTTTATACATCATAATTTCTCCCTCTGTGAGCGTGTCTCCAATTTTGAAATTCCCTGTGTCATACAGACCGATTACATCTCCCGGATACGCATCATCAATTACACTCTTATCCTGAGCCATGAAGGAGGTTGGATTGGCAAATTTCATTTTTTTATCTAAACGAACATGTTGGTAGAAAGTGTTTCGTTCAAATTTGCCAGAAACAACGCGCAAAAATGCAATTCTGTCTCGATGTTTAGGATCTAGGTTGGCGTGTATTTTAAATACAAACCCGCTGAAATTATCATCTGTTGGTTCGACTTTTCGTTTATCTGTTTCACGCCCGCGTGGTGAAGGCGAAATTTCGCAAAAAGTATCCAATAATTCTTTAACCCCAAAATTGTTAACAGCTGATCCAAAAAACACAGGTGCAACATCCCCTGCCAAATAATTTTCACGATTAAAACCATCATACACTGCTTCGATCATTTCCAATTCTTCGCGTAATTCCGAAGCCGGCATATCACCAACAAGTTCATTTAATGCCGGGTCATTTATGTCCGAAATTGAAATTATCTCATTGGAAATTTTAGTCTTATTTGCAGCAAAAAGATTTAGTCCTTTTTGATAGATATTATAAACTCCTTGAAATCGATCTCCCATCCCAATCGGCCATGTAAGTGGTCGCACTTTGATGTCCAACGTTTTTTCGAGTTCATCCAATAATTCGAACGGATCTTTTCCATCACGGTCCATTTTATTGATGAAAATTATTACGGGAGTTTTACGCATGCGACAAACTTCCATTAATTTTTTAGTTTGTTCCTCCACCCCATTCGCACAATCAATTACAAGAATAACGCTATCAACTGCAGTAAGGGTGCGGAAAGTATCTTCAGCAAAATCTTTGTGACCAGGAGTATCAAGGATATTAATTTGTTTTCCATTGTAACCAAAAGCCATTACGGATGTAGCAACAGATATTCCGCGCTGTTTCTCAATTTCCATGAAATCGGAAGTAGCCGTTTTTTTGATCTTATTGTTTTTTACCGCACCGGCAGTTTGAATCGCTCCACCAAAAAGTAATAATTTCTCTGTTAATGTGGTTTTACCAGCATCCGGGTGAGAAATTATCCCAAAGGTTCTTCGTTTTTCAATGGATTCCAAATGTTTCATCTCTGAAAATTGTTTTTATTTGTGGTCAGATGTAATCGTAAAATGATTTCACTCATGCATTCTACGAATAAACAAAAAAGACTGCACATGGCAGTCTTTAGAGGTATAAAAAGTTTACTATTAAAATATTTCGTTTGCAGCGAAATGAAATTTACCTTCAATTTCAGCATTTTCGTCAGAATCTGAACCATGAACTGCATTACGTCCTTTACTTTCTGCGTAATATTTACGGATGGTACCTTCAGCAGCATCAGCTGGATCAGTAGCTCCGATCAATGCTCTAAAATCAGCAACTGCATTGTCTTTTTCTAAAATTGCGGCAACAATTGGACCTGATGTCATGTATTCCACTAACTCACCATAAAATGGTCTTTCTGCATGCACTTCATAAAACTTTTGCGCTTGCTCAGTTGTTAATTGTGTGTATTTCATCGCTTTGATTGTGAAACCTGCAGCGATAATCATATCGATAATTTTGCCTGTGTAACCGTTTTCAATTGCATCCGGTTTAAGCATTGTAAAAGTTCTGTTTGTTGCCATTTTTAGTATTTATTTCGGTAATTCGGCTGCAAAGATAGTAATATTTCAATGAGTTTCAGTCTATTATTTTCAACTCTCGATGGAGTTTTGTAATTTTGTGTAAAATTTTATGAAACTTTATAAATAATGAATACAACAGAAAAACTTACCTACAAAGTAAAAGATATCAGTTTAGCTGATTGGGGGAGAAAAGAAATGAAATTAGCTGAAGCAGAAATGCCTGGTTTAATGGCCTTGAGAGATGAATATGGAAAAGAAAAACCATTGGCTGGTGCGCGTATTGCGGGTTGTTTACACATGACTATTCAGACAGCTGTTCTAATTGAAACATTGGTTGAACTTGGAGCAGAAGTATCTTGGTCTTCTTGTAATATTTTCTCCACTCAAGATCACGCTGCTGCTGCTATTGCTGCTGCTGGAATCCCTGTTTATGCATGGAAAGGTATGAATGAAGAAGAATTTGATTGGTGTATTGAGCAAACATTATTTGCTTTTAAAGATGGTGAGCCATTGAATATGATTTTGGATGATGGAGGTGATTTAACCAATATGGTGTTTGATCGCTATCCTGAATTGACGGAAGCGATCAAAGGATTATCTGAAGAAACTACTACAGGAGTTCATAGATTGTACGAGCGTATGAAAAATGGTACATTAGTTATGCCAGCAATCAACGTGAATGATTCTGTGACTAAATCTAAATTTGATAACAAATACGGTTGTAAAGAGTCACTAGTTGATTCAATTCGTCGTGCTACGGATGTTATGATGGCAGGTAAAGTAGCTGTTGTTTGTGGATATGGTGATGTTGGTAAAGGTTCTGCTGCTTCATTACAAGGTGCAGGTTCTCGTGTAATTGTTACTGAAATTGATCCAATTTGTGCGCTTCAAGCTGCGATGGACGGTTTTGAAGTAAAACGATTGGATTCTGTTGTTCATTTAGGTGATATCATCGTTACGACAACAGGTAATAAAAACATCGTTGTTGGTCGTCATTTCGAAAAAATGAAAGACAAGGTGATCGTTTGTAATATTGGACATTTTGACAATGAAATTGATATGTCTTGGTTGAATAATAATTTTGGTTCAACAAAATATACGGTAAAACCGCAAGTGGATATTTACAACGTAAATGGCAATGAAATCATCATTTTAGCTGAGGGTCGATTGGTGAATTTAGGTTGTGCGACTGGACATCCATCTTTCGTTATGTCGAATTCTTTTACCAACCAAACATTGGCTCAATTAGAATTATGGAAAAATTCTGCTAATTATGGAAATGATGTGTATATGCTTCCAAAACATTTAGATGAAAAGGTGGCACGTTTACACTTAGCCAAAATTGGTGTTGAATTAGAGCGATTATCTGATGATCAAGCAGATTATATTGGCGTAAATGTAGAAGGGCCATTTAAATCCGAGCATTATCGTTATTAATTAAAATAAATGATTTTAATTATGCAAAGAGGAGCCTTGTGTTCCTCTTTTTTATGTTGAAAAAAGGACAATTGAGATTATTTTAAACCGGAGCTCTCTTTTTTTGAACAAAATGCTTTTAAATTAAAATTATTCTTGTAAATTTGCACTCCATTTGGGATTAAAACAGACGATTATGAAAAAAGATATCCATCCAGACGATTATAGACCAGTAGTTTTTAAAGATATGTCAAACGAATATTCATTTATTTGTCCTTCTTGTACTCAAACAAAAGATACTATTGTTTGGGAAGATGGAACTGAATATCCACTTGTTAAATTAGATATTTCTTACAAATCTCATCCGTTCTTTACAGGTGTTCAACAATTTGTGGATACTGCAGGACGTATTGATAAGTTCAAAAACCGTTACGGCCGTCACATGAAATAAATTCCAGTGCATAAATATTTTTAAGGCTACTCAATTGAGTGGCCTTTTTTATTGGTGATTATTTCTACAAGTAAATACATTGAGTTTCTTGAAGTTCCTCATGGATAACCAAACTAGACTTGGTGGGTAATATCAAAACAAAGGAATCATAAACAAAAAAAGGCAGAGTAACCTGCCTTTATATTTTTTCAATCGTATTGTTTATTGTTTGATGAAACGAACCGTTTTAATTCGATTTTCACTTCGGATAACCAAAGTATATATTCCATTACTTAATTGAGAAATATCAAATGAATCATGGTTTGAAGCAGCACGTACAATTCTTCCAAATCCATCTTGAATTTCGTAAACATCTGAATCTTGTAGTCCACTTATTGAGATGCTAGTGCTTGCAGGATTTGGATATACTTGAATTGTGTTTTCTTCTATCGTATTCAAACCAACATATTCATAATACATCTGTCCATAAGCAATCAACCATTGGGGATTTGAACGTAAACCACAATACAATTGTAATATCACATTATAAGTTCCAGCATTCCCAGGTGAAAATGAATAGGTAGCATATACAATGGTAGTTGTACCATCATTGAATTCAAGCGTCCAATCTACGATTGTTGAATCCCCCATGTCCAGGTAAGAGGTGATATAAGCATTGGTAATTGTGTTGAAATCAAAATTACAGTTATCAATCCAAGACCCTGATATAGTGCCAATAACAGTAGAATCAATAACAATACTTCCATTTAATACAATGGTATCCCCAACATTGGCATTTGGTGAACCAACATAAGCATTCACGGTTGCAGAACACCCATTGGAATCCATTACTGTTAATGAATATAAAGCTTCACAAAGATTGAATTGATTATCCGTTACTGAACCATTTGACCAAAGATACATGTATGGCATAGTTCCACCCGTAACATTTGGAATAATTGATCCGTCACAAGCACCAGCTAGTGTAACGTTGTTGATTGATACATTCGCCATGAATCCATTGCAATTAACATTGAAGGTTGTGTCTGCAATAAATACTGAATCACATTGCTGACAGCCGTTTGCATCGGTAACACAAACTGAATAATTTCCTGAACATAAATTATTATAAGTTGGAGTAGTTACACCATTATTCCATAAATACGTATATGGAGCTGTTCCACCTGAAACAACTGCTGTTGCTGCGCCATCGCACATTGCTGGAGAAGATGTATTAGTTACATTGGTGATTCCCATGGTTAAACTAGCACAAGGGAAGTTATTGGCTGTAACAGCAGCTGTGGAATTGAAAACACATCCGTTTGCATCTGTTACTTGGCAAGAATAATTCCCAGCACATAGATTTGAAAACATCGGCCCTCCAGATAATGTTAATCCATTGCCTGTAATTGAATATACATAAGGTGCCGTTCCTCCCGTTCCTGATATATTAATATACCCGTCGCAAACAGTTGGGCCGGAGGTTGAGGAAGTTCCAATATTTCCATATAATGTTCCACAAGGATTTGGTGCAATACCAATAACACCTGTAACATTTGCTGTACATCCATTTTGATCGGTAACAGTTACAGCGCAAACTCCAGGGCACAAATTACCTAAAGTATTTGAATTATTTGGCAATGCATTCCCACAACTCCAAGTGAATGTGTATGGTCCCGTTCCACCAATAGGGATTACGGTAATGCTTCCATCACAAGTAGATGAGTCTGATGCGTTAACTACATTTACCGTTGCAGCACATTGTGAGTGAGCAAATGATCCAAAAACAAGGGATAATCCGAGTAAAAATCTTTTCATAAGTTTAGTATTTATGTTATGCCACGCAATCATTTACAAAAAATTAGCTAGCTAATAACAGACGTAATTTTAATTGAATCGTTGCGTTATTTTGCATTAAAGATACTTGTATTTCTGAAATAAAATACTTTTTGATATCCTTATTACGCTTTGTTGAATTGACTTTCGCGTAAATCCTTAACTTTGTCAAAAAACAATTTTATGTCTAACGCATTTTTTAAAGTTCCGGTAGCAATAAATGAACCGGTAAAAGCCTACGCAACAGGTTCTGCTGAACGCACTTCACTTTTGGCGAAATACCACGAAATGTATCATCAAGATCCTATTGATGTACCTATGTATATTGGTGGAGAGGAAATTCGCACAAACACAAAAAAATCAATGACATCACCCCATGACCATCAAAAAGTACTTGGTCATTTCAATGTTGGGGAATCAAAACATGTTGAGCAAGCAATAAATGCCGCACTTGCAGCGAAAGAAAATTGGGCAAATTTACCTTGGGAAGATCGAGCTGCAATTTTTTTAAAGGCGGCTGATTTATTAGCAGGGCCATTTAGAGATAAAATTAATGCTGCTACCATGTTGGCTCAATCCAAAAATGTTTTTCAAGCAGAAATTGATGCGGCTTGTGAATTAATCGACTTTTTCCGATTCAATGTTCAATACATGACTCAAATCTACAAAGAGCAACCTGAATCGTTGCCTGGAATGTGGAACAGATTAGAATACCGACCATTAGAAGGATTTGTTTTTGCCATTACTCCTTTTAATTTCACATCCATTGCTGCCAATTTGTGCGCTGCACCTGCCATGATGGGAAATGTAGTGGTTTGGAAACCTGCAGATACTCAAGTGTATTCTGCTCAAGTACTTATGGAATTATTCAAAGCAGCAGGTGTTCCGGACGGAGTAATAAATATGATTACCGTGGATGGGCCAGTAGCAGGAGATGTGGTATTTCAACACAAAGCATTTGCCGGACTGCATTTTACAGGTTCAACGGCCGTGTTCAAACATCTTTGGAAAGAAATAGGGACTAACTTAGATAAATTCCGTACTTACCCAAGAATCGTTGGAGAAACTGGTGGTAAAGACTTTATTATCGCTCATAAATCTGCTATACCGGCTGAAGTTGCAACAGCTATGTCAAGAGGTGCATTTGAATTTCAAGGTCAAAAATGTTCAGCGGCATCACGCGCTTATGTTCCGAGTAATAGTTGGTCGGAAGTAAAAAGAATTTATGTTGAACAAGTTAATTCGTTCAAAATAGGAACTCCAGACGACACGAGTAATTTTGTAAATGCCGTTATTGATGAGAGAGCATTTGATAAAATTGCAGGATACATTGACTATTGTAAAACTCAATCGGATGCGGAAATTATCACTGGTGGAAACTATGACAAATCTAAAGGATATTTCATAGAGCCGACAACTGTTGTTACTTCAAATCCTAAGTTCAGGACGATGTGCGAAGAGATTTTTGGACCAGTATTAACTATTTATGTCTATGAAGCAGATAAATTTGAGGAAACCTTAGATTTATTAGATAGCACATCAGAATATGCATTAACAGGTTCTATTTTATCGCAAGACCGCTACGCTATTAATCTGGCAACTAAAAAATTGGAACATGCCGCCGGTAATTTCTACATCAATGACAAGCCAACAGGAGCTGTTGTTGGTCAACAACCATTCGGAGGAGCAAGAGGTTCTGGTACTAATGACAAAGCAGGTGCTATGATGAATTTATTGCGTTGGACATCCGCTCGTACAATCAAAGAAACATTTGTTCCACCTACAGATTACAAATATCCGTTTTTAGGTTAAGAAAAAACCAATAGCAATTATTGATATTTTAAGGGGATGATTATTTCGTCCCCTTTTTTGTTTGGACGAATTATTGAGATCTTATTTTGGAGTAATACTACAAATTTCTTTCAAGTTGTTAGAGCTTCATTATGAATTACTCAACGATTCAAAATAAGTCCTTTGGTGACACCGTTAAAAACTCTTCAATGGTCAATCCGTCGCCACCAACCAGTAATGATTTCTTAGGGTGATATAGTTTATTGAATACTGCTATTCCTTTGACGCTTGTATTCTTTCCACTTTTTACTTCTAATGCGATAAGTTGATTATCCTTTTCAAGAATGAAATCTACTTCTTCATTCTTTTCTCGCCAATAAAACACGTTGATTCCATCACCTACACTTGCATTAATTAAATGCGCTCCAATAGCTGACTCTACAAAACGTCCCCAAATTTTTGGTTCAAGTTGAACATCCTTAAATGAAAAAGCTTGTTGCGCACTTAATAATGAAGTATTATAGACCTGAAACTTGGGCTTAGAAGCACGTTGTCGCATGGTTGTTCCGGCAAACTTATCAATTCTACCAAGCAAGCCTGAATCAGAGAGCAAATCTATGTAATGTGAAAGTGTTGTCGTATTTCCTGCATCTTGCAAATCACCCAATAATTTATTAAATGCGAGAATTTGTCCAGAATACAAACAACCTAATTCAAACAATCGCTTGAGAAGCGCGGGTTTATCAACGCGCGTTAACATTAAAATATCCTTTGAGATTGTGGTTTCTATTAATGCATCCCTAACATAACTTTTCCAACGCTGTTCATCACCTATAAGTGTTGCAGACCCAGGATAGGCTCCAAAATAAATATATTGTTCTAGGGAAAAATCAAAAGCCTCCCTCATTTCAGAAAATGACCAATGTGTCATGTAAATTGTTTCAAAACGACCAGCCAATGATTCCGATAATCCATCTTGAATAAGTAATCGTGAAGAACCCAATAAAATAATTTTAAGATTAAGCTTGTTTTTAGTATCCTCATCCCATAATTTTTTGACCGATTCACTCCAATTAGGTATTTTTTGAATTTCATCTATTACTAAAATCATTTCCCCAAGATTCTGTTGCTTCATTCGAAATCTTGCGGCTTCCCACAACTGATCAATCCAAGATGAGTTTGTTATATTATCTGCAGACACAAACTGATTAGGCGCATCGATTTCATTCAATACTTGCAAAACCATCGTTGTTTTACCTACTTGACGAGGCCCAAGTATGACTTGAATAAATTTTCGAGACTCTAAAATCCTACTTTTTAACGTCTTCTTTTGAGGTCTATCTATTTGATTTTCAATCATAAATACAAATATATAATTTTTTACTCAATATAAAAATATATTTTACTCAATATAAATAATTATTTTACTCAATATATAGAGTAAAATTACTCAATGAATAGACTATCGATTTTTGTAAGATTACTAAAAAGAAGGGTAATGATGAAGAAATCGTTCGTAGAAATAGTTGAAACTGATAGATCTAGCAACTAAATACAAAAAATCAATTTTAAATTAACCAAAAATAATGGGTCAACATTAATCTTTCATCGATTTTTTAAACTTATTGGCGAGGGTTGCATAATCCAGCCAGTAGATAACTTTTAAAGAAAAACTATTTACGGGACCAACATCAAGGGTGCTTTTTAAATTGGACCAATATAAATCACCTACCCTACTATCGGATGAAAAGATGGAATTTTTCCACACTAAATTTATTTCACTACCAGGAAGAAAAACCCATCGGTATTGAAAATCAATTGTAAAAGCATTGTAATTGATATCGTAAGCCGAATTCCCTTCTGAATCCAACCCATCAAAACCAACTAATGGATTTACCCTTCCTTGTTCATTGAGCAACAGAAAAGAATCGTATGCCAAGGTGGAACGATAGTGTCTCAAACGAAAAGTAATTCCCATTCGATTTGTTAGAATAATATCTGCAGATAATGCTTGCACTGTATTTACACGGTCTCTCACTCCAAATAAAATACCTGATACAGGCTGAACAGGTTGACCAAATTGAACCGCATAGCCTTGACTATTAAACTGAAATTCCTGATCCCAACTGTAAATCACTGAAACATGATCTGATACTCTCCATCGAGGATTGAATCGATACTCCCACTCCCACCAATCCGGGCGACCTACAATTGTGTAACCAATTCCAGCATCAAAAGCTACTTTTTTCTGATAATTACTTGAGAACCATATCGTCCCATAATTCCAAGTTGGACGAATAAAATAGGACCCCCATTGTCTGGGTTCAAAGAAATCAAAACTTTCAGTAAGCGAGCCACCGTATCGAACACCCATAGCATTAAAATCCTTAGAAACAAGTGTGTAATTAGCATTGAGGTAAGTGCCCGTATAATGATTCGGGAGATACAAACCTGCAATACTAATAGCTGCACCTGCCACCATTTTATTCAGATAATCCCATTTTGGTTTAAAATTACGGTAGCCTCCTGAAAGCTCCAAAATTCGGCGGTTATTGTTATAATTAAAACCTAAATCATTTGGGTCATAGGTATTTGATTCTTCCAAATAGCCCAGACCATAGACCCATTTTCCACGTTGTTTTCCAATATTCAAATTATACCGGTAGCCCAAGTCATAGGAAGTTGCGGAAGATTTACTGGACAAGGCTGTACTACCGTTTAAAAAATAGTTGTTGTTTTTTGAATTAAGTACAAAATTGACACCTGAAACATTAGCATCATAAAAGTTACCAGAACGCCACACATTAGTATTAGTAAAGGTTAATGAACTGTTATTCTTTAAATTTTTATCGAGAACAAAAACATTATAATTTGTTAATGGTGATACGATAACGGAGCGATTTAAATCCAAAATGGTATCGAAAGCCATACCCTGCTGCTCCGCAGTAATAGCGTTAAAAAATCCAATTCCCAATCCATTTTTCATGCGACCAGAAATCTTACTAGCATTATACAATTGAGAAGGCAGAGGTTCATTTACCAACACTTCATTTTGCGTTAATTGTGCATTCGAGATTGCAGAAGGTGCTTGAATTCCTATCCGTCTACTGTAAAACAATCCTGCTTTATTAAAAAGTTCTGTTCCCTCTGTAAAAAACTGGCGATTCTCGTTGAACTGAACCTCAAAAGGAGTTAAGTTTAATACCTTTTGATCAAAAACCACTTGTCCAAAGTCTGGAACAAGCGTCAAATCTAACGTAAAGGCTTCATTTAGACCATATTTAATATCTAATCCTCCATTCATTGATTTATTCCAACCATATTCACCATTTTGATCAGGTACACGATCCAAATACGAGGACAAATAAGGCATTAATGCTAGTCTCAAAGGTGGCTCAATTCCTTTTAAACCGGTTATATCGCCACTTTCTAGAAGAAAATTCTCCAAATCTGGATTTACGGGTGACCAAGTAGATTCTTCTCTCAATCGGGAAATTTGCCTTGAAAAATTAACCCCCCATGTTTGTATTTCTTTTTTAGGAAATCGAAAGGCCGAATAAGGAATTCGGATTTCGGCAATCCAAGCAGAGTCAGCTATATGAATCACTGAATTCCACACTAAATTCAATTGATCATTGTAATCATTTGCAGCAATTTTAGCATCTATTTGTACACCTCGACTCGTTACGCCAAAATAAAACCCATTTTGATTATCGTTGTATGTATCTAAAAAAATGGAAAAAATATCCAAGGTTGGTGCAAAATCATCACGTAACGATAACACTTTCGAAATTGAATCCGGGTGATCATAACATACCGCAGCAAAGTAAATAGATTGATCGTCGTAGGTAATTTTAACGGCAGTTTTTTTACTCGAACTCTTACCCGGACTCGGTTTTATTTGCGTAAACCCAGAAACAAACTGGGCATTCTGCCACGATTTCTCGTTCAATTTACCATCCAAATGTATGGGTTCCTTATTAAATTCTGCTTGAATTTGATATTGCGTATAAACAAGATTTCCTGAAAAAAAGAAAACACTAAATAATATCAGGGAAGCTAAAATTTTCATTCAAACAAAAATACTGTATTGTTACTTAAAAACACCAAGTGTTTATGTAATTGACGGCAAAGTTAACAAATAGCTCGATAAACATGATCTAAATCAGTTTTTTAGATGCCAACTGTCATTCTTATTTTTTTTGAAAGTAAGCAAATTTGTATCATGGGAATTATATACATAATGCTTATTGCCAGCTTAGTTTTAGCACTTTTTTTCTTACTCGCATTTCTTTGGGCAATTAAAAATGGGCAATTTGAAGATGACACCACCCCCTCAATACGCATTTTATATGAAAACGAATTGGAAATTAATGACAACAAACAAATAGAAGATGGAAATAGAAAAATTTAGTTACGATAATAAAATCGTTAAATTATTCGCTTATGCAACTGTAATCTGGGGAATTACCGGGATGCTCGTTGGACTAATTATTGCTCTACAGCTTGCTTTTCCCGAGTTTTTTAATGATTACCTTGGGTTTAGTTTCTTATCCTTCGGTAGGCTTAGACCATTACATACAAATGCAGTAATATTCGCTTTTGTGGGAAATGGTATTTTCATGGGATATTACTATTCGCTGCAACGTTTACTAAAAACGCGGATGTGGAGTGATAAAATGTCTTATTTACATTTTTACGGCTGGCAATTTATTATTGTTTGTGCTGTTGCAACACTACCTTTCGGAATCACAACCGGAAAGGAATACGCAGAGTTGGAATGGTGGATTGATATTCTCATTGCTGGTATTTGGGTTGTTTGGGGATGGAATATGTTTGCCACCATTCTTGTACGAAGAGTAAAACATTTGTATGTTGCCATTTGGTTTTATATCGCAACGTTCGTTACAGTTGCAATGTTGCATATTTTTAACTCATTTGAACTACCCGTTTCATTCATGAAAAGTTATTCGTGGTATGCTGGTGTACAAGATGCATTGGTGCAATGGTGGTATGGTCACAATGCTGTTGCTTTTTTCTTAACCACCCCCTATTTAGGGTTGATGTATTATTTTATTCCAAAAGCTGCAAATAGACCTGTTTATTCCTATCGATTATCCATTATTCATTTCTGGGCATTGATATTTCTTTACATTTGGGCAGGGCCACATCATTTATTATATACTTCATTACCTGATTGGGCACAAAGTTTAGGCGTAGTATTTTCCATCATGTTAATCGCACCATCATGGGGAGGAATGTTAAATGGACTATTGACATTACGCGGAGCATGGGACAGAGTTAGAGATGATGTAATGTTGAAATTTATGGTAGTTGCACTAACATGCTATGGTATGGCGACTTTTGAAGGCCCGTTGCTTTCATTGAAAAACGTAAATGTAATATCACATTTTACCGATTGGACAATAGCACACGTTCATGTTGGCGGATTGGGCTGGAATGGAATGTTCACTTTTGGTCTATTATACTGGTTATTCCCCCGAATTTATAGAACAAAACTATACTCAACTAAGCTAGCAAACCAACATTTCTGGATTGCTACTCTAGGAATTATCTTATATGCAATTCCAATGTACATTGCTGGATTCATGCAAGGTTTGATGTGGCAAGACTTTTTACCTGATGGCACATTGGTTAATAAAGAATTTCTTTCAACGGTAGACGCATTGAAACCGTATTATATGCTCCGTTCATTAGGAGGATTACTTTACTTAACCGGAGCAATCCTTATGTTTTATAACTTAATTAAAACGGCAAAAAGTGGAAGTCTCCTTGCAAATGAAGAAGATGAAGCTATTGTTCTTCGTGACAAAAATGTAAAAAGCACGAATGAATATTGGCACCGCACCATCGAAAGAAAACCAATTCAATTTATGGTAATCAGTATCATTGTTGTTGCAATTGGAGGATTATTTGAAATCATTCCAACTCTGATTGTTAAGAGTAATGTCCCAACAATTAGCAGTGTAAAACCATATACTGCATTAGAACTAGAAGGTCGAGATTTATACATTCGCGAAGGGTGCTACAATTGCCACTCCCAGATGGTTAGGCCTTTACGATTTGAAACAGTACGTTATGGGGAATATTCCAAATCAGGTGAATTTGTGTACGATCATCCTTTTCAATGGGGTTCAAAACGAACGGGTCCAGATTTGGCACGAGAAGGTGGATTGAGAAGTAACTTTTGGCATTTTCAACACATGATTCGTCCTAAAGATTTATCACCAGGATCTATCATGCCCGCCTATACTTGGATGAACGAAGATGACTTAAACCTTGATTTAACGGAAAAGAAAATAAATGCTATGCGCACACTAGGAGTCCCATATCCAGAAAGGTATGCAGCAATAGCAGTATCTGATCTTAAAAAGCAAGCCTTAGTAATTGCAACAGATATCGTAAGTAATATTCCGGGACAAAAGCTGAGTGAATCACAAAAGCAAGAAAAAATCAACTCAATTGTAAACAAAGAAATCATTGCTATGATTGCTTATTTACAACGACTTGGTACGGATATCAAGCCAAAAACAAGTAAAAAATAAATTATGCTACGATTTATAAAACATTCAATGACAACAATTGATGGCGTTTCGATTTTTCCAATGATTTCGCTCTTGATTTTTGTTGTGTTTTTCATCGTTATAACCTTTATGGTTTGGAAAATGAAAAAGGAAGAAGTTACCGAACTGGAAAACTTACCATTAGAAAAAAAAGAAAATAGCTAAAACGCAAAAAATAAATAGGGAAATGAAAACACTAACTAGTATACAAATCGTACTAAGTATCATCTGGATAGGCACTTCAGCTCTGGCTCAAGATGGTGAAAAACTATTTAAATCTCGTTGTTCATCTTGTCATATGATAGACAAAAACTCAACTGGGCCTGCTCTAAAAGGTGCTAAAGCTAAATGGGAAGCGGCAGGTGAAGGATCATTACTTTACGACTGGGTAATGAATTCAACAAATGTTATTGCTGCAGGCACAAGCCAATCCGCAAAAGCTATTCAAGGGTTTTCACCAACGGTTATGCCTCAGCAAGTGGTTACAAAAGCAGAAATTGATGCTGTTTTTACCTATATTGATACTTACATCGCTCCTGTAGCAACAAATACAACCAGTACGCAATCTATATCACCTGACTCAGAAAAAAAAGTGATCAAAAAACCTGATTACGCGAGTAATTTAACTTTTTTTTATTTCTTGCTATTGGGAATTATAATACAAATTATTGCCATTATGATTCTTTCTGGAACTGTTGGGCGTTTTATTAAATCAGACTTCTTCCGAGATAAAATTGCAAAAGGCTCGGTAAAAAAAGGAATATTAGTATTAATCGTTTCCTTATATTCTCTGACTCCAAATAACCTAATGGCATTTACCCTGCGAAAAGCGGGAGAAGGAGACCCAACACAACCTTGGTTATTGATTGAAAATGAAGATTTATATGCCTTGGCTGCCATAAATATTGCATTACTCATGGTTGTTATTTATTTACGAAGTCTTTTTACCTCGTTAATGGAGATGGTTGTTCCTAAAAAAGAAGAAGCTACTAAAGTTGCGGTAGTAAATATCAAGAAAATCAATGCGATTTTAACAGATGCCGTAGATATCGAAGAAGAACATACCATATTAATGGATCATGAATATGATGGTATAAGAGAATTGGATAACAATTTACCGCCCTGGTGGGTTTGGGGGTTTGTGGCAACTATTATTTTTGCAGTTACTTATTTAATCAATTATCACGTACTCGGAACTTCGGATTTACAAATTCAAGCCTATAACAAAGAAAAAACTCAGGCAAAAATTGAGGTGGATGCTTATCTAAAAAAAATGGCCTTAAATGTCGATGAAACCAATGTAACAACTTTAACAAGCCTTGATGCAATTAACGCTGGTAAATCTTTATATAAGGAAAATTGTATCTCTTGTCACATGGAGAAAGGGGAAGGTCAAACTGGTCCAAATTTAACAGACAAGCAATGGATTTACGGTTTTGATATCAAGGAGGTCTTTAAATCCATAAAGCAAGGTCGACCAAATGGTATGCCAGAGCACGCATCAAAATTCAATCCTGTTCAAATTCAGCAAGTAGCATCATATATTCTTTCTATGCCTGAAACAAAAGGAAAGGAAAGTCAAGGTGCAATTCTTGAGAAATAAACCGGCGAAAAATTTAGCTAATCTAGAAATGAAATGCCCAAAGAAGTTGAAACATTTAGAGATCACATTTCCACTGTAGACGAAAAGGGGAAAAGAGTTTGGATATTTCCCAAAAAGCCCAGTGGTTGGTTTTATAGCAAACGAAAATTAGTTAGCTATGTTTTTCTAGCTATTTTATTCATTGCACCGCATATCTATATTTTTGACGAACCACTATTAATGTTCAATATTATTGAACGTAAATTCATTATTTTCGGTAAAATATTTTGGCCGCAAGATATGTATTTGTTTGCCTTAGCACTAATATTGGGTGTTATTTTTGTTATCTTTTTTACCATCATTTTTGGACGGCTTTTTTGCGGCTGGATTTGCCCTCAAACCATTTTTATGGAAATGGTTTTTCGTCGGATTGAATACCTCATCGATGGAGACGGGACAGAACAAAAGAAACTTAAAAACAGTAAATGGACCAAAGAAAAAATACTCAAACGACTTACTAAACACACCCTTTTTTGGATTATTTCTTTCCTCATTGCAAATACTTTCCTTTCCTATATTATTGGAGCCAGAGAATTATTTAAAATACAACAAGATCCATTAGGACAGCATGTAGGAGGTTTAATTACAATTGTAATTTTCACTTCAGTCTTCTATGGTGTTTTTACATGGCTTAGAGAGCAAGTTTGCACTACAATTTGTCCATACGGAAGACTTCAAGGTGTACTGCTAGATGCAAATTCAATGGTGGTGGCTTACGATGAAGTAAGAGGAGAGAGGAGAGCTAAAATTCACAAAGGAGAAGATAGGAAAGCCGCTAAAAAAGGAGATTGTATAGACTGTATGCAATGCATTCACGTTTGCCCAACAGGTATTGATATTCGAAATGGAACACAGCTTGAATGCATCAATTGTACAGCATGTATAGATGCTTGTGATCATATCATGGAGGCTGTTCATCAACCTAAAGGATTGATTCGCTTTGTTTCAGAAAATGGAATTAAAAATAAAACACGTTTTCAGTGGACACGGAGAGTCATTGCATATACCAGTTTACTCATTGGACTGATCATTATACTCACCGTTTTATTGATTACAAGACGTGATTTTGACTCAACCATTCTACGTCAACGAGGCACAACTTATCAGGTAACAGACGACGGATTTATAACCAACATATATGAAATAACGGTTCTAAATAAGACTCACAACTCCTATAAAATTGAAATAAAATCAGCCACGGAAGGTGTCGATTTGAAAGTTTTTAAATCCAATTTAACATTATCTAAAGAAGGGAATTTGAATAGTAGGATTTTGCTGAAAACAAAAGAAAACATGATAAAAGGGAGTAAGGAAAATGTTATTATCCAAATTTATGGTAATGGGAAACTCATCGAAACTATAAAAACGAAATTAATTGGCCCAATAATTTAAGCTATGAACTGGGGAAAAGGAATTATAATTGCCATGTCATCCTTTGTTATTTTTATTTTAACATTGGTTTTTACGCTCATGAGTAATCGAGTTGATTTAACATCTGATGATTACTATAAAAAAGAAATTGGATTTCAGAATGAGATTGAAGCTCAACGGCTGGGCCAAAAATTTGATAGAAAACTCATTATTCAACAATCGAAAAACAGCATTTTTTTTAAATTCACCGATTCTATCCCTGCAAAAATTGGAACAATCGAATTTAACCGCCCAAGCGACCAAAAACTAGATAAAACAATTGTTTGGAAAGGAGAACAAATGATTTTGTCTAAAAATCTATTTCAAAAAGGACTTTACCACCTTACTTTAGAATTTGTTCAGGGCGATCAAAAAATTCAAATAGACCGACAAATAATCATCGAATGACTTGGAGCATTATAACATCCGCTTTTTTATTGGGTATTGCATCCAATTTACACTGTGTTGGAATGTGCGGCCCAATTGCGCTTGCAATACCATATAATTCAGTAAAAACAGGATGGTTTAATCTTAAAGTTATTCGTGTTTTGATCTATAATTTTGGTAGGATTTTAACCTATGCTCTCTTGGGTTTCTGTTCCGGATTGATTGGGTTATCGATTCAATTCATAGGTTTTTTGCAAATTGCAAGCATCTTTTCGGGCGTGCTCATTATTCTTTTTGCATGGAAACATTTTTTACCTGAATTGCCAAATTTTCGATTTCAACAGAAACTTTTTCAATTTATCGGAACACAATTTAGAAAACTGAAAACATCGAATTCTAGAGGCAATACTTTTTTCTTTGGAATGCTTAATGGTATTTTACCTTGTGGGATGGTGTATTTGGCTTTGCTAAATGCTATGCTTGCTCCTGAGATTGAAATCAGCGTATTGGTTATGGCTATTTTTGGCCTAGGAACCTTGCCAGCTATGATAATTATCGCATTTATAGGATCAAGTGTTCAGGTTTTTATTAGCAAATATAAATTAGCTGTTCCCATCTTATTGACCTTCGTAGGTATGTTTGCTATTTTTCGTGGTGCTGATTTAGGAATCCCGATGCTCAGCCCAAACAAAAAAATTATTGTGCAAAAATCTCAAAAGACACACGAAATTTATTCCAAACCAGAAAAAGCAAAGCCGGCATGCTGCCAAAAGAAATAAACTTATGGTTTCACCACCTTAATAATGGTTCTTCTATTCAGTGTAAATTGTGTCTCTGTGCACGATTCACAATTTATATCCGGTTGTGATTCACCTTGAAAATCACCTTTTATCCGATTTCTGTCGATTCCTTTAGATACTAAGTAATCAATGGTACGATTCATTCGACGCTCCCCCAACCATAAATTATAATCAACAGAGCTTCGTTTATCGCAATGAGAAACGACCTGAAAAGTCATTGAAGGATTAGAAGCATTAATCTGTTCAACAAAAACATCTAAATCCTCTTTGTTTTGTGGATTAAGATAAGATGATTGACGGTCAAAGTAAATTATGGCATCTGTTAACTCAACGAGTAATTTAGGTTCGTTAACTGGTGCAGAAAGAGTAATTTGTTGTCCATAAGAATCTGTTACTGTAACGGAGTAAATCCCTTTTGGAACAGTTGTCAAATCTTCGATTTCCTGTCCCGAAGACCAATTATAGCTATACGGAGGAACTCCCCCTCGTACAGAAAGACTAACTGTACCATCAGAACCAGAATAAAATGTTACATCTGTCGAAGTAATGTCAGCATATAATGGAGGTATGATTGTGGTATAATAAATATCAGCTAATTTATTATCCCGATTACTTGACCAATAAAAATTATTTCCTGAAAAGGTAAAGTAAGCATCGAATTTAGGTGAATTTATTTTAGGTCCAATATTTATGGGTTTGCTCCAATCTGACCAAGTTTCACCTGTTCGTAGGGAATAAAATATATCGGCATCTCCCGATCCACCAAATCCATCACTAGAAAAAAACAATGTGTCATCATTTGGAGATAAATAGGGTGAAATTTCAAATCCTGATGAATTAATATTCTCTCCCATGTTCATAGGCTCTGACCATTTCCCTGAAGCATCCTTAAGTGAAACATACAAATCTTCCTTCCCTTTAGAATTTGATCCAAAATAAGAAATTAGTATAGCATCCTCAGCAGAATTGATATGGAATCCATAAAAACTACCTTCAATATCCAAATTTGGAATTTTAATTTCCTTAGGTTTTCCCCATTTCTTACCTTTATAGGTACTTACAGATATTCCCTTTTTTAAATCTTTTTTACCTTCATAAGAATTCAACAAATAAACCCTATCTCCCGATTTATTCAATCCGACAATTGAATTATTATACTTGTTATTTAATTCCTTTACACTTGCTGCTTTAGAATATGAAAAATCTTCTTCTTTCTCGCTTTGCCAAACGTCTTGATCATTTTTTCCGCCAATTGAATTTTCATCAAAAAAACGAACAAAAAATAAGGTTGAACTCTCTCTATCGAAAATTGGCATACTTTCTTCTGCTTTGGTGTTTACAGTTCCGCCCAGTTTCTCTGGAGTTTTTACAGCATTAAATTGAGCATAAAATTCTGCTTGAAATCCGAAGAAAAAACAAAGTAATACATGCAATAATTTACTTTTCATAGTTACCTACCTAGCATTAAGCCCAATACCAATTCGTGACCTCCAGAACTATAATTTTTAAACTTTGATATCGAAAAATCAAATGAATACCCCAATCTAAATCGATTACTAATATTCAATCCAAACATTCCAATTAGCGCAACCGTATGTCGATATCCCAATCCAAACCATAACCATTCATTATATTCTACCTGAGTATTAAAATCGATGGATACTGGCGCAGGATACATGAACTTCAACATAACATTAGGAGTTAATGTCAAATTTGAATTCAATTTAAATTTGTAACCGGAAATAACATTATAATGCATTTGAGGATTAAAATTTGCTGTGCCTTGACCAAATTCAACCAAATCTCTAGTTAATTGTTGAGAAGACAAACCGAGATAAAATCCTTTCCCATAGAAATAAAGTCCTGCACTTAAATCCATGATGTATTTATTGGATTGATTACTTAAAAAAGTAGTATACGTATTATCAACATAGGTTTGAGTAGGATCAACCACATTTAATACCTGAGCTTTATCCGCCAAAAAAGTGTTGTTTGACAACCCTGCTTTGACTCCAAAAGATAAATTAAAATCTTTACTCATTGGAATGTGTAAGGCATACGTTCCTAAAAAAGACAATTTTCTAAATGCGCCATATTGATCAGCAATAACTTGACCACCAACTGTATGTTTTAATTTTCCAGTATTAATAGAAGGGTTTTCTACGGGTCCAGCACTAGTTCGAATGCCTGGATTATAATATTTTGGTTTAAAATTAAGTGGGACAGAGAAAGCTAAATAACTTGTTCGTGGCGCATCTGCTACTCCTAACCATTGCCATCTTCCTGCAAGTGTAACATCAATAAAATCATAGATGCCTGCAGCAGCAGGGTTAGCCATAAACTGATTTCGCTGAAATTGAGAGTATTGAGGAATCTGCTGAGCAAATGAGTGGAAGGAAATAAAAACAATTGTTATAATTAATGCTCGACTCATTTTATCCATTGCTTAACTTATAGAAAGAATAGGAACAAAGATAAAACAATCTGTTGGTTTAACAGCTAGATTAAACTTCCAATATACCTGATCCACTCATTCATTATTACCTTTCCATACAATCACACGGAGGATCCAATATCCATTCTATATCTGCACGCATATTTTTTATGTAGGTTTGATAGCGTGGTCCAAATCGAACACCGGTTAGATCCACGACTTGCAAATTTCCCAAAGAAAAAAAAGATATGGGCAAGCTTCCAATTGGATTATCCGATAAATCAAGTTTTTGCAACTTTTTGCACATATGAATCAATTCGGGTACTTGTTCGATGCCATTGCGATTAAGAATAATTATTTTCAAGGGCTCAATACGGGTAAGAATCAGAGGAAAAATATCAAAATCATTTTTCGACCCTATGAATACTTCTAAATTCTTCAATGAATCTAAAAAATCAGGTAAGACTTTGAATTTATTTTTAGAAATATCCAACAAGCGCAAACGGGTAAATCGAGAAAGTTCCATCGGTAACTCCGCTCGTTTCTCTTTACTAAATGACAAACCAAAAATGGTATCTGGATTAGCTTGTAATACTTCTTCCCATTTATAAATTGGAAAATCAGTCGTTTGAGTGTAAACGGGTGTTAATTCAATTGAGAGCAAAAAAATCATGAGCCATAGACACATCCTGTTGAATTTGTTTGACCAAGAATTCCTTATTTTCAAATTTAATCTCATCTCTAAGTCGCGTTAGAATTTCTACCTGTAATTTCTGCCCGTAAATATCACTTTTAAAATCAAATATATGAATTTCTATTTGCTTCCTCAATGATGTGTCAATAGTTGGTCGAATTCCAATGTTCATAACCCCTTTTAACCTTACTCCACCCAAAGAAACAGCTACAACATAAACGCCATTTGCTGGAAGAATCTTTATTGGATCTTCAATCAAAACATTCGCGGTTGGAAAACCAATTTCCCTACCGATTTGAGCTCCTTTGATAACTGTTCCATTTAACTCAAATTTCGCACCCAAAAACAAATTAGCACGTTCGATATCACCATTTTCAATAGCTTTTCGAATTTTAGTGGAACTAATGTTAATCTCATCTATTTCCTTAGCGGGTATTTCAATTGCTTCAAATTCATAAGTAGAAGAAATATCCTTTAAATATTGAATATTGCCCTCTCTATTTCTTCCAAATTGATGATCATACCCTATAATAATCGTATGAATATTTAATTTGTTCACGAGAATATCTCTAACAAATTCCATTGCGGTTAGTCGAGAAAACTCGAAAGTAAAGGGAAATATAATTAGATTTTCTAAACCTGTTTCGGAGAGTTTATTAATTTTTTCGTCCTCTGTCTGAATCAATTTTAACTGATATGAATCAGGAAATAGGACCATACGAGGATGCGGTGAAAACGTCAACAAGACAGATTCTCCACCTAATAATTGTGCTTTTTTCACAATCGCATCTAAAATCTTTTGATGCCCAATATGCACTCCATCAAAAGTACCGATTGTGATTATCGGTTTTTTAATCGATTCTACCCCCTCAAGTCCGTAAAAAATCCTCATTCATTAAATAAAAAACAAATTTAAGGAAAAACTGATTGGTTTGTTTCTTATCCAATAATACCTAATTTAGTGGCAATAAATTTTCGGACCTTATGAAATACGACAGAATCAATAACTCGCTGTATGTAAAAAACAGAAAACAATTCATTGAAAAAATGGTTGGTCATACACTCGCTATTTTCAATTCCAATGATATCTTCCCAATTAGCGCGGATAGTACCATGCCTTTTCAACAGCACCGCGATATATTAAGTCTGACTGGTGTAGATCAAGAAGAATCGATATTGGTTTTGTTTCCAAGTTGTTCCAATGAAGTACACAGGGAAATTTTATTTTTAAAAGAAACCAATGAGCATATTGCAGTTTGGGAAGGAGAAAAATTGACAAAACAGGCAGCATTTGAAACTTCTGGAATAAAAACGGTTTATTGGCTGCAACAATTCCCAACTATTTTCAAACAATTAATGGCAGATGCGACTGGAATTTACCTAAATACAAACGAGCATTTACGCGCAAATACAGAAGTTGAGACAAGAGAAGATCGTTTCATAAAAAAGGTGAAACAAGATTTTCCAGCTCATCAGGTGTTAAAATCGGCTCCCATTATGCATAAAATAAGATCTGTTAAGGATGCGATCGAATTAGAATTAATGCAAAAGGCTTGTAAAATAACTGAAGCAGGAGTCCGTCGATTGTTACAATTCATTAAACCAGGTGTTTGGGAATATGAAATTGAGGCAGAATTAGCACATGAATTTTTACGCAATCGTTCCAAAGGATTTGCATATACGCCAATAGTGGCATCTGGAAAAAATGCATGCGTTTTACATTATATCGAAAACAACCAACAATGCAAGGATGGTGATGTTATTTTATTAGATGTTGGTGCTGAATACGCAAATTACGCCTCAGATTTAACTCGTTGTATTCCAGTTAATGGACGATTTACTGAAAGACAAAAGGAGGTGTACAATTCAGTTTTACATGTTAAGACAGAAGCACAAAAATTGTTAGTCCCAGGAACTATTATGACTGATTACCACAAGCAAGTTGGTCTGTTAATGGAAGAACAGTTGGTTAACTTAAAACTAATTAACCTTGACGATATAAAAAATCAAAATCCAGAATGGCCAGCCTATAAAAAGTATTTCATGCATGGTACCTCTCATTTTTTGGGACTTGACACGCACGATGTTGGTTTATGGAATGAACCCATACAAGCAGGAATGGTTTTCACGTGTGAGCCTGGGATTTATATCCCCGAGGAAGGATTAGGTATCAGACTTGAAGACGACTTGGTAGTTCAGGAAAAAGGAGAACCATTTAACCTAATGAAAGATATTCCATTAGCTGCTGAGGAGATCGAAGAACTAATGAATGCTTAAGCCGTGTTGAATTACCAAATTCATGGAAATGGAAAACGAATTGTGTTTCTTCATGGATTTTTGGAATCAAGTTCTATGTGGTCACATTTGAATTTAGAGCAATTAAACACACAAAATATTTATATTGATCTCCCGGGTCATGGAGCTTCAGAATTAAACGATTTTTCAGAAACGCCTAGTATTGATTTCATGGCCGATGAAGTTCTAAAAGTATTAAATTACTTAACCCTTAAATCTTATTCGGTTATTGGCCATTCCATGGGCGGTTATGTTGGTCTTTTGATGAAAAAAATTGATTCGCGATGTGAGAAGGTCGTTTTGTTAAACTCCAACTTTTGGGAAGACAATGAACAGAAGAAAAAAGATCGTGTTCGGGTAGCTGAAATTGCATTTAAAGCCAAAAAGATTTTCATTCAAGAAGCTATTCCTAATCTATTTGCGAAACCGGAGAATTTCCCAACTGAAATCTTTCAATTAAAAAACGAAGCTTCGAAAATATTGCCGGAATCCATTGCATATTCTGCACTTGCGATGCGTGAGCGCAAAGATTACACGGAAGAAGTGAAAACAAAGCCTTCAGATTATTTTATTATTCATGGGATGTTGGATAGGTTAGTTGATGCTGATTTTCTGAGGAGACAACTAACATCCGATAAAAATCTGTTTATCATTGAAAATGCTGGACACATGGCACACATTGAGCAATCGGAAAATGTTCAAGATATATTGATACAGGTATTTTCTTAACCGATGTGTTTCAATGCCTCTCGCTTGGCTAATCCTTGAATTCCAGATTCTTCTACGAAATTCCTTACTGATACTGGATTTGTTTTTGCATATTCCCGCAAGGACCAACCGATAGCTTTTTGAATAAAAAACTCTTTCTCATATTTGAATTCAAGAATTAGGCTTTTTAAGAGTTCAAAATTTGTTTCTGATTTATACCGCAATTGAAAAATCAGACAAGAACGTCTGAGCCACATATTTTCACTTTTTCGCCAGGATTTAATTACTAATTCACGCTGTTTTGGAAATACTCTTAAATACCGCCCTAGGTAATTACTCGCCAATGTATCCACGGAATCCCACCAAGAATGATTGGTTAGCAAGAATTCAATGAAATCATAATCTTCCAAAAGAATATCATTGTCTTTCCATTTCGCCATAAAATCCATGGCCACGTAATGAAATTCTCGTTGTTCTTTTTGCCACAATTCAAGAACTAATTCTCGTTTATCATCATGGGTCAAATCCTTTGGTATACTTGAAAACCACTCTTTTTGAATCACTGCTCTTTGAGGTTTTTTAATCCCAAAATACGTAAATCGATTTTTCATGTAGCGAGACATTCCTTCTGCCTCTTGCTCATTTCGATTTTTTTCGAACTCCAATTCAAGTTGTTGGGTTAATTGCAATATCATGGAAGAAAATTAAAAAAGGCAAATCATAAGCCGGGTTCTGTGTCCTTCGCTGCACGCAGCTTAGTAGTCTATCATTTATCTAGCACTGACGTCACCATCAGCGTCAATCAACCTACCCTCCGAGATTGGGCGAGCAACCCTCAAGCCTCGGTATATTTGGTCTTTCAGTTCGTAAGGTTTACCTTGCCGTTCTTGTCACCAAAAACGCGGTGAGCTCTTACCCCACCTTTTCATCTTTTCCCCAACGAAGCGAACTTGTCAAGGTAGTTTTCCTTTCTGCGGCACTTTCTGTTCCCATAAGCTTAAACCCATGAGACCTTCCCGTTAGGAAGTACGATGCTCTATACTGCCCGGACTTTCCTCTCTCTTGATTTATCAAAACAGCGATAGACCGATTTGCCTAATGCAAATGTACGTATTAGTTTTTAGTAACTCGGATCGTTTTGAAACCATCACCTGACTCAATGGCAATAAAATAAATTCCCGGTAAATAAGCCGCAAGGTTTACATTCAAAGAATTAGCATTTATTCCAACTTGCTGATTCACTAAATTTCCTTTAAAATCGAATAAAGTAATTTTATTTACTATCGAATTACAGGTTATTTGAACCTCATCATTGGTCGGATTTGGATAAACACTCGCAATTAATTCATTATCAATCAATCCAGCATCCAACCCGAGATAAATATCTTGGAATTCAATGGTTCGAATTTGACTATTCCCATTAGTGTTGGCAACAACTATTTTTAATAAAACATCCTTTTTATTTTGACCAATCCATTCATATTCCGTTGTTAGAATTGGCGGTGTTCCAATCCAAGTACCCGTTCCAAAAAATGTCTGATAAATCGAATCAATTTCTGTAATGTCCCTTCGCAATCGCAATACATCAAATGTTCCATACGGTAATA
>JBILYP010000006.1:0-125000 GCA_044377675.1 Crocinitomicaceae bacterium | reverse complement strand
AAATTTTACCCAGTTTTTCTGTTACTATCAATATTTCTCTTCCGTCGTCAGACAATAACTTTCCTATATATTCGGACCCATCATTTTTTTTAAATAAATATAAATTAGTGTCCGCTTGGGTGGTTTGTGCAAAAAGCATGTTTAAATTGCTCAAGAAAAACGCGATAAATATAATATTTTTCATGGTTTCGTTATTTATTCAATGATACGAATAATTTTTCTAAAAAAATTTGCAAATTTCAAAACCCATGAAAACTCATTTGTGTATTTCACAAATTAAATTTATTCCATCATTAAGTCTGATTCGATTCTTGCTCTGAAGGAACGTATCATTTTTTCGAGATCATAGAAATACGAATTGCGTTCTTTTTCATTTACTACACTCACAAGGCTTGAATTGGCTAATTGTTTGTCCAAAATTTTCTTTGTATCCGAAACATAGACTTCATCCGATGTGTGCAAGTAATTCATTATATTATGTGAAATAAAAAGACCTTTTGTCTCATTGGTTTCATATAGAAATGTGGTCTCAGCATTGATTGTTTCGTTGACATACATATTAAACATGTTACCGTCAGCAGGCGCCTGAGTACCATAAATAAATTTTTTACCAGCCGAGGCCTGATCATGTAGATGTTGGACCATTAACAAAGCCCTATCACATAAAAACAAAGCATAGCTAGGGTCATCAAATAAATGGGCTTTATAGTAATACCAAATTTGGCGCATAAACCCACGCATCAATTCCGGATCAAAAATTTCTGTAGATGGAATTTGATTATATAGTTGAATAATGTCTCTACCCAATTCAAAGGCTTTTTCAGAAGTTTTTTCATGTTTAAATTTCTCAGCAGCATAATCTTTAATTTGCAAATGAGTTTTAGCCCAAAAATACAGCCTAAACCTTACTAATTGAGGAAAGTTGAGCAATTGAAAGAACTGAACATTATTAATAGCTAGCAACATGGAGGGATTTGTGAATGACTTGAGATAAACAAATCGCTCGCGTATTCCTTCTAAATATGACTCAAGACTAAAGTCGTAGGTGTTTAACGGAGGATAATCAAAAAGCACCTTTCCATTTCCTACATTGGCCAATTTATCAAAAGAAATATCAAAGTGCTGACATAATTTTTGTATTTCATTTGCCGTTAACGGGGTTTCATCACGATACCTTCGATAAACGGCATCCGGACTAATGTGCAAAATTTCCGAAAGCGCATTACCAATTGAATCTTGATTTGCCAAACGTAATTTTATTTGCTGAAAAATTAGCGTTTGTATGTTCGGCTTCATGTATTGAACTAAAATTTATAAAACCAGCTGCACATCGGCAATGGAAACGAAATGGAATTTGGGCCACCCCAATTTTCTAATGCGGGACCAAAAACAGTAACTCCCGCCAAGGAAATTTGAAATGCTCGATTTTCTTTAGTTTGAAAGCGCATCCCCGGCATTAAAAACAAGGTGTATAGCTTTAACGAATTTACTTTTGTTAGTCCAACCGTTTGTTGATAAAAACCATTGTTATAATCTGGAGGAGTGGCTTCAATAATTGTATTTGTAGCACCTATATCATTGTTTGTCGCTGTTCTACCAAATGCGCCAAGCATGGAATCAAAAACAAAACTAACCTTAGCGCCCACTTTTGCAATACCTGCTATCGAAAGAATTGGTCCTTTCGTAATTCCGGGAGAGTAAGTGCCGAAAGAATAATTAAATGATCCATTGGTTGATGAATATGTTCCTGGTATAATTAGTTCTTTCGTTCCAAAACTTGACGCATACCCATATCCAGCACTGAAAGTAACATTGTTTTTTCTGTCTCCATACGTCACATTCCCAAAATGAAGACCACCATACCCTTTAAAACTATTGAAATATCCGGAAGTGCCTAATAGCGTACCCAATGAAAAATTAAGTTTTTCATACTTCGTTGGAATTGTATATTTCAAAGCGAGCGCCAAGGGGCTTGCAGTCCAAGTAGCCATGATTCCAATATTTAAATGATCCGTTACAGCAAAATGAATTTCCGGTCCATACAAATTTATCATTGCATAATTTTCTCCCTTCGCTATCGGTAAGGCATTCGTCGTAAAGGCATGGCGAGTAGTAAATGGACCAGATGCATAATATTCCCCTCGTACGATAGATTTATTGTCCGTAACTTTAACAATGCTCTTAATATCTGATTTTGGAATAAATATCTTCCCTAAAGTTTCCGTTATTATTAACACTTCCCTGCCGTCGTCGCTAATTATTTTTCCAATATACTCCGTCCCATCGGATTTTGTAATTACATAAGTGTTTGTATCCGCTGATGATGAATTGACTGGGGTTTGTGCATTTAACTGGCAAGAACAAATGCCGACAAAGAATAAAACTAAAATATACCGCATACTTTCTTTTTGGGTAAAATTAATGATAAAACCGATTCCTAATTTACTGAAAGTTGAGTTAATGCAAAAAATTAAAGTTTAAAACAATTCTAAATTAAAAAGCGGTTAAAAATATGACAAAACCATGACAAACTTTTTTTGGCAGTTTGTGACCTTTGTACCTAATGAAACGTGCTGTGTTGGATTCATTTCATATTATTGCTTTTACCCATCGCCAATTGGAGGTGAATCAAATTGGTATGTTACACATTGATGGTAATGATCAAAAGCAACGCTTGCAAACAGTAAAATCAGAACTGGCGATAGATGAACTACTGTTTCTTTCTACTTGTAATCGGGTAGAATTTATGTTTACAACTCAACAATTGATTAATGATGAGTTTATAAGTCAATTCATTTCCACTTTATATCCTCATATGGAGGACACAAAAAAAATGATATTTTCATCGAATAATGAAATTTATTCAGGAGAAGAAGCCGTTAATCATTTGTTTTCCGTGGCATCCAGCATTGATTCGATGATTGTTGGGGAGCGAGAAATCATTACACAGGTGCGAGGAGCATATGATCAATCCAATGAACAAGGGCTTACCGGTGATTTTTTAAGGATTCTGATTAAACATACTATTGAAACTGCAAAGCGCGTATATACAGAAACATCAATTGCAACCAAACCAGTTTCGGTTGTTTCTCTGGCTTATCATAAATTGAAATTAAATAAACTCCCGTTAGACACGCGTATAGTGATTGTTGGTGCGGGAATGACAAATACTAATTTGTGTCGGTTTCTAAAAAAACACGGTTTCTCGAATTTCACTGTTTTTAATAGAACAGTATCAAAAGCGGAACAGCTTGCCAAGGAAATTAAAGGTAAGGCATTGCCTTTGTCAGAATTACAGCAATACGCTGAAGGTTTCGATGTTTTATTAACCTGCACAGGAACAGACCATCACTTGATTGGCTTGCCTCTGTATGAACATCTTTTACAACAAGAATCCACCAGCAAAATTGTTATTGATTTAGCAATTCCGCAAGATTTACACCCCGATATTATTGAGAAATATCTTGTAAATTATATTTCTGTTGATGTTTTGCAAAAAGAATCCAACCAAAATTTAAAAGAGCGCTCCAAAGAAATTCAACACGTGGAAGAAATTTTAGCTGATGCGTTGACAACTTTTAATTATCTAGTTAAAGAACGATCTGTTGAGTTGGCTATGCGCGAAGTTCCGAAGCAAGTGAAAGAAATTAAATCAACTGCTATGAATGAGGTGTTCAAACTTGAAATTGAGTCAATGGATGATTATTCAAAAGAAATTTTGGAAAAGGTGCTTGGCTACATGGAGAAAAAATACATTAGCGGACCCATGAAATTAGCCAAAGATATTTTGATTAAAAATTCTTAATTATGCACATTAGAATCGGAACACGAGGAAGTGAATTAGCCTTATGGCAAGCATATCATGTGAAATCTCAACTTGAAAATAACGGAAATACAGTTGAAATTACGATCATTAAAACACAGGGAGATAAAATCCAAGATTTAAGTTTCGATAAGCTGGAGGGAAAAGGTTTCTTTACGAAAGAAATTGAAACGGCTTTATTATCTAAGGAAGTTGATTTAGCGGTGCACTCGCACAAAGATTTGGAAACAAATCCCCCAAATGGATTGTGCATTGCTGCCGTTTCAGATAGGGAAGATCCTGCTGAACTACTACTGATTCAAAAGAAACAAGTTTCCACCGAACGTGTGTGGGAATTAAACATGAATGCTTCAATTGGCACCTCATCAGCTAGAAGAAAATCATTGGTCATGGCACATCGTCCCGATTTAGAAATTCGAGAATTGAGAGGCAATGTACCGACACGTATTCAAAAACTAAGAGATGGTCAATATGATGCTATTTTACTTGCAAAGGCGGGCGTTTCACGTTTGAAAATTGATTTATCTGAATTTCATGTAGTGGAGCTCAATCCAAAAATCGTTGTGCCTGCTCCGGCTCAAGGGGTTTTAGCTCTTCAAGTTAGAGAAAACGAAGCGGAATTATTTCAGGAAGTTCAACAATTGAATAATCCGTGGGTAGAAAAACAAATTTCAATAGAACGGAAAGTGCTTAACTTAATGGAGGGTGGCTGCCAATTACCTTTGGGGGTATATTCTGATGAAGAAAACGTGTATGTATCCTATGTAAAACAATGGGAAGTAGGCGCGAAGCATTATGTTTTTGGTTATTCTGAAAAAGAAGACTTTGCAGAAGAAATTGTTGCTTTTTTGAAAACGAACTAATGCAACATTCGGTTTTTATTAGCAAAAATCTAGATGAGGTAGTTGCTCTTCAAGCATTATGTAAACAGTTTCAGTGGAATTTCCACGCACAATCAATGATTCAATTTGAAAGCACTTCGTTTAACGTTCCAACGGGATGGGAGGTGGTGTTTTTTCCAAGTCCACGAGCAGTTTCTTTCTTTTTCGAACAACAAAACGCTGCAACATTGCGCGGTAAACTACTTGCCTGTGCAGGAAAAGAAACAGCTAAGAAAATAAACACATACACGGATCAAGCTATTGATTTTGTGGCGGAAAACGCAGGAGATACTGAAAAGGTTCGGTTCGATTTTCAAAAATGGTTGGGTAAAAAAAAGGTCTTATATGCGGGATCCAATCTGGCGCAAAAAAGTGTTCTGCTGAATTTACCTCCGGAACAAGGGCAATTTATTCAAGTATACCAAACAAGTTTTCAACCCAAGCGAATACCTCCTTGCACGATTTTTATATTCAGTAGCCCTAGTAATGTAGATTCATTTTTTATGGAAAACGACCTTCCTGCTTCTTCCCACATGATTGCATGGGGTAAATCAACAGCTAAAAGCCTTGAAAAAAGGGACATAAAGGTCGATTACACCCTAAACTCGAGTAGTGAAACAGAAATTATTGGGTATTTATCCCGCTTAAACCAATAAATTCCCGGTCATTTCAGAAGGTTTTTGTAGCCCAAATCGACTTAAAATGGTTGGTGCCACATTGGCTAATATTCCAGATTTCAATTGAATGTTATCCTCTGTAACCAACACCACGGGAACAGGATTTAAACTATGAGCAGTATTTGGCGTTCCGTCTGGATTGATTGCATAATCTGCGTTTCCATGGTCTGCCAGAATAATAAATTCATACCCTAAGTGCTTGCCACATTCCACAACATCCTTTAAACAAGCATCCACCGTTTCCACTGCTTTAATAATCGCATTATACACTCCTGTGTGACCTACCATATCCGGGTTAGCAAAATTCAAACAAATAAAGTTTGGTTGATCCTCTTTCATTTTATGAATAATCTGATCACGCACTTCACAAGCGCTCATTTCAGGTAATAAATCGTATGTCGATACCTTTGGTGAATTCACTAATATTCTACTTTCACCAGGGAATTCTTTTTCTCTTCCCCCGTTAAAAAAGTACGTAACATGCGGATATTTTTCTGTTTCGGCTATTCGAACTTGAGTTTTTCCGAATCCAGACAAGACTTCACCAAGTGTTTGACTTAAATTATCTTTCTCAAAAACAACCTTTATTCCTTGAAAAGAAGCGTCGTAGCTTGTCATGGTATAATACCCCAAGCTCAATTTTTTCATGTTGAATTCAGGAAAATCGCGTTGGGTTAATGCTTGAGAAATCTCTCTAGGGCGGTCCGTTCTGAAATTAAAGCATAAAACTACATCACCGGCTTCTATTTTCGCGATAGGCTCGCCTTTTTCTACTATCACTGTTGGTTCCAAAAACTCATCCGTACTATTTTTCGCATATTGAGCCTTAATAGAATCTACAGCAGAACTGGACTTTTCACCTATTCCATGGACTAATAAATCATATGCTTTTTTAACTCTATCCCATCGATTGTCTCGATCCATGGCATAATATCGACCAATAACAGAGGCAATTTTTCCAACGGAGGTTTTTAATTTGTTTTCTAATTGTTGAACAAAACCAAGTCCACTTTTTGGGTCACAATCTCTACCATCTGTAAAAGCGTGTATAAACACATGTTCAACTCCTTGTTGTTGCGCTAAGTCACAAAGGGCGTGAAGATGCTCTTGAGAACTATGAACACCTCCCTCAGAAACTAAACCAATTAGGTGTAATTTACTTTGTTTTGCCTGTTTCATGGCATCTAACAAAACGGGATTAGTAAAAAAGTCTCCGTCGCGAATACTTTTATTAATCCTTGTTAATTCTTGATAAACGATGCGACCAGCACCAATATTTAAGTGTCCCACCTCAGAATTTCCCATTTGACCGTTTGGTAAGCCTACATTTTCTCCACTCGTTAATAAAGTAGAATTTGGAAAATGCGCCATAAGTGAATCCATATAGGGTGTGTGTGCTCGAGCAATGGCATCAGACTGAGAGCCATCACCGATTCCCCAACCATCTAAAATAATTAATCCAAGGTGATTGGTCATAATGGTATATTTAGTTGAAAAATGGAGCCTTTAGGGTTGTTTGGATTATATTGAATCGCACCTCCGTGTAATCTTAAAAATTCTTGGGCGATAAATAACCCGAGTCCACTGCCTTTTTGCGTTCGTGTTTCCTCATTTCCTATGCGGTAAAACTTGGAAAAAATGGCGGCTTGGTCTTCCTGTTTTATTCCGATACCAAAATCAGAAACAGTTAGTAAAACTTTCGTATCAGTAAGCGATGCATTAATGTTAATATGAGCCTTATCTTGGCTATATTTCACGGCATTATCAACCAAATTACTCAAAACGGTTTCAATCATAAAAACATCGAAATGAACTGTTTTATGAGGGGCATGAAGTACCTCAATGGTTGCAGTAGGATATCTTTTTCTAAACTGCACCACAAGGGCATTTATAAAATGGTTCAAATCAACTGATTCTTTGATTGGTTGAAGTGCTCGGTTTTCAACTCGTGCAGCATTTAAAATATTATCAATGAGATGCTCCAATCGTTGGTTTTCCTTTAGTGCTTTATTCAATAAATCACTTCGCATTTCTTCATCAGGATTGCGTTTTTGAATGGTTTGCAAATATAATTTATTGGCTGCGATGGGTGTTTTTAACTCGTGTGTTACAGAAAGTAAAAAATTGTTTTGTCGTTGTGAAAGTTCAAATTCTTTGCGAATGGACGATCTTATTTTCCAAAGACCGATTAGGAGCATCAAGAAGAAAACAGCACCCTCCCCAATAACCATCATAATCCTCTTGTCTACAATAGAGGCATTGGTGTCAGTCGCCTTTGTTAGCTCGATCAAATGATAGCCCCACCAAGAAAATTGAAGAATAACATATACGCTCAGTGCGTAAAAGAAAAAGGTGGTTTGCTTCATCACAATTAAAGTTCTACTGCAAAGTTACACAAAAGGGTTTTAGGAATAAAATTCATTCAGTACACTATACTAATACAAATAAAAACCTGTTTAGTACAATTAAATATTGTTTTTCACTGTTTTAGTTTGTTTTTCAATAAAAAAAATTTGTTCATTATTTTTCTATTTTATATCTTCGAATTGTAATGAAAAAGGAACGAAATATTGGCGATAATATAAGACTCTTGCGAGAGGCACGTGGTTTTTCTCAAAAATATATGGCAGAAAAGCTTTCTATCACTCAGCAAGCATATTCAAGCCTAGAAAAAAAACCGGAAAAAACAACGCTTCAGCGATTGAAAAACATAGCGACAATTTTGCAAGTTGAATTGATCACTCTTTTAGGAGAGGAGGACACTTTTATTTTACAAAATTTTAATCAGTCTGGCGGAAATGCAGCGACTCAGATGAATATAACCCCTTCCTCCAATGAGCATGAAATCTATAACAAATTAATCAATTCGTTAAAGGAGGAAATTATCTTTCTAAGGGAGCTACAATTAAAGAAATAACCGAACTCAGGTTTTTACCTATTATTCTCCAAAATATACATCAGAATTTTCTCGATCAAATGCGCGCGGTCTTTTCCAGTTACGTTGTGTTTGTGCATCGGATACGGAAAGAAATCCATTTGTTTGCTGGCTTCTACAAACTTTTTCACCAAGGCGTAATTGTGTTGCATCACCACTACGTGGTCTGTTGTTGGGTTAACAAAAATCCCCCACCGTTCTTCAATAAGATGAGGGAATATTAAAACTAAAGAGGTTTGTTTTAAAACTTCAACCCAACCTGCTCTATTTCTTCGAAGAAATTATCCCGATTAATTACTGAGAATTTTGTTTCACCATAGAGATTTGTAAAACTCTTTGTTAATCGTGTAGTTTTCGATTTATTCCATTTAATCTCAACAGTTTTCAATACGCCATTCTTCTCTAGAATCAAATCTATTTCACGTTGGTCAATATTTCTCCAAAAATAAAAGTTAGCATGAATTTGTTTATACTCATTTTGTTTTCTCAATTCATTGATGATGAAATTTTCAAAAAGTGCTCCGGCATCATTTCGTATTTCAATCGGGCGGAAATCATTTATCAATGCGTTCCGAATTCCCAAATCATTAAAATAAATCTTCTTTGATTTTTTCAATTCTGTTCGATGATTTGAGTGGTAGGCGGGTAGTTTGTAGATGACAAATGTTTGAACTAACATTTCAATATAACTCTCAACTGTTTGATTATCAATTTTTAAGTTTTTTGAAAGTTCATTGTAATTTACTTCTGATCCTATTTGCCATGCGAGTAATTTCAATAATTCCAACATTTTTTCCGGCTTTTTCAACCCTTTGAACAAGAAAATATCTTTGTATAAATAACTCTCCGACAAAAAACGCAATCTTCGTTCAGCTTCTTGAGGATGCACCACGATTTCAGGATAATATCCATAAATCAATCGTTGAGGAAGTTGCCTTAACTCTTCCAACAAACTTGTATGTTGAACCATTTCTTGAAATGAGAAAGGAAATAGAGCAAATTCAAATTTTCTTCCAGTCAATGGTTCATTCAAGGAGTTTCGTAATTCAAATGCACTCGAACCGCTCGCAACTACTTGTATATCTTTGCAGTAGTCTGCAAATAATTTGAGAATGGAACCAATTCCTTCGATTTTTTGAGCCTCATCAATAACCACTATTTTATGATCGCCTGCAATTTGTTTTAACCGTTCGCTATTGATATTTTTGAGTAGCTGTTGAACATCCGCATTTTCACCATCCAACCATAGGGTCTTGTTCGAATTACACGCTGGCAACATTTTGATAAGCGTACTTTTACCAACTTGTCTAGCCCCGAGAATAACGATAATTTTCGCTTTGAAAAAGTCTTTTTCGATGCTCGATGAAATTTCCCGTTCTACTGACATTTATCTAGATTATTGGGCTTTATTCGCAAATATAATACTTTATTTTAGGAATAAATCGAAAAAAATAGACTTTTATCAATAAAAAAATTCCCCCACCGTTTTTGAACGCGATGAGGGAATGCAGCGTTATATTTTTTTTATTGTTTCATGAGCTTGGTTACAGACGAGCCATTCTCAATTGAGAGATAGTATGCTCCATGCGCAACATCTTTCAAGTCAATTAGTTCCTGCGTTGAACCGATTATGCCTTCCAGAATGATTCTTCCCGAAAAATCCATTATTGAAAAATTTTTACCAACCATTTCAGATGCAACCTCAAGTGTTATATTATTGCTTGTTGGGTTAGGATAGATAAGTATGTTTGTGTTTACGATTTCTATCACCCCTGAAACACCATTATTTACAATATTTGAGCGAGATACTCCGTAATTGATACTTTTGGTAGGATCACAGCTAACGGGATTTACAACTTCAATTTGATAATACAACGGGCCAGTTGGCGGAGTTAAATCAGAATATGAATTCAAATTACTTTGAATGGTTGTTAGTAAACTGATATTTGATTGATCTGTTCCTCGATAAATATTATAACTTCCAAAATTCAAGCCTTCATAATGGCTCCAAATTAAGTTCCATGCACCGCCAATTCCTTGGTTGATGGTTAAGTGAATCGTTTTATGGAAATCGCCTACGTTTGTTTCAACACCACACGTATCTAAAGCAGAGATTTTATATCGATAGGCCTGTACCGCAGGATTTGAATTTACATCCAAAAATACGGCTAAATCATTGTAATCTGTTGCGCCAATTTTTGAGTAAACATTTGATACATTGGTTTCTTTATATACATAAAATGAATCAATTCCTTGCGTTAAAGGTTTCTCCCACACCACGCGGTTTTCATTGGTAAGCGAATCAACCCCAACGATACAAACTTGAGGTGGAGCCATAAATGATGCATTAACAGAATATGGATTGGAAGTTCTTGAACAACCATTATTATCTATTACTGTAACACTGTAATTTGAGGATTGAGAAACTGAAATAGAACTGGTAACAGAACCTGTGCTCCACAAATAACTTGAATAACCACTTGTAGCACTCAACGAAATAGTTCCTCCTGTACAAGGAACAAAATCGCCATTTTGAGTTATTGTGGGAACAGAAGGCAACGGATTTATCGTCACTGAAATCCCAGCTGAAGTTACCGGGCAATTGTTTTGATAAATGGTAACATTATATGAACCACCTTGTGTTGGGTACAACGAACTAGTTGTTGCACCGCTTACTGGCACTCCGTTTCTGTTCCATAGGTAAGAATAAGAAGCGTCAGTATTACAACTTAACAAAATTGAATCTCCTGAACAGCCACTCAATGGCCCAGTTTGGTTAATGGATGCGTTGTGTGTACAAGAAACCCCACCAATCACAAAGATCAAATTATCGAATGTTTGCGAACTACTACAACCGGTGGTTAGGTTTTCTGATACGACCGTTACGTCTGCATAACCGTCTTGCGTGTAGATATGGCTCAAGAATGGTGCATTGGATTGTTGCGAAGTACCATCTCCAAAATACCACGTAAAATTATAGTTGCTCAAGTTAGCGGTTTGATTAGCAAATGCTACGTTTAAAGGTGAGTTTCCAAAGGCAGGGTTGGGTGAAATTGAAATATAATCATTGTAATTGACGATTAAATCAAGTGTTACAGAACTATCGCAACCAAATTGATTTGTAAATGTTTGTGTATATTGCCCTGGTTGAGAATATTGTTGTCCATTCCACGTATAAGTGTCGCCGTCGCAGATAGCTATTGATAAAGTAGATTCAGAATTTAAGATCGTTAAGTTAATAGTTAAATTAACACTGTCGCATCCATATATGTTATCAAACACCTCATTATAAGTTCCTGATTGTAAATATGTTTGATTAGTTGGAGAAACATATGGAGCACAACTTAAAATATTTACTGTTTCTGAAAGTGGAACAGTATTGCAATTAAAGTCAAGTATATATCCTGGAAATGATAATGTTTGAGCCACAGGTGTTGGAGGAAACCCAGGGATCAAAGTCACTAATAAAGTCACGTCAAATTGAAAAGACAGACTATACGGACCATTTGAGCCTGCAGGAACTTGTCCAAAAATAGACGAACAGCCTTGTTCTCCGCCCAAATATGAACAATTTACAGAGCTACATGTATAATTTAAAAAACTAGGTAGATTGTTAATTGATGTTAGATTGTAAGATTGAATAGGGCTTCCAATAAAACTTTGTGTATTAGGATCATTTCCTGCAAGCTCGGCTGTAATTGTACTAGGAAATTTAAAGTTCACAATTGTCTGATAATAAGAATTAGTGTTTCCTTGAGGAAGATTCTGAATCGTATCAGGCCAAAATCCATATGTTGAATCTGTATACAATGGATCGGGCACACAATTTTGAGCAAAGAAATTGGATGTTAATCCAATAATTAAAAATGTAAAAAGAATTTTCATAAATTTAAAATTTGAGCCAATGTAATCATTTTCTGCATAATACCGAAAAAATTATTGGCTAATTAGAACCATTATACGTTATAAAAGTAATTCATTAACTCACTTATTCTTCTCCAATATGTACATCAGAATTTTCTCGATCAAATGTGCTCTATCTTTACCTGTCACGTTGTGCTTATGCATTGGATAAGGAAAGAAATCCATTTGTTTACCGGCTTCAACAAACTTTTTCACCAAGGCGTAATTGTGTTGCATCACAACCACATCGTCAATTGTTCCGTGGATTAACAGTAAATCTCCTTGTAATTTGTCTGCGTAATTAAGCAACGATGCCTTTTCATATCCTTCTTTGTTTTGCTCTGGTCGATCCATGTAACGTTCACCGTACATGATTTCGTAATATTTCCAGTCGGTTACAGGTCCGCCAGCCACTCCAGTAGTAAAAACACCCGGTTGGCGCAACATCAACGAAGTGGTCATGAAACCACCGAAAGACCAACCATGCACTGCCATTCTTTTTCCATCCACATACGGCAATGAGTTAAGAAAATCTACCCCAAGAAGCTGATCTTCCATTTCCACATCGCCCAATTTACGGTGTATTTGAGATTCAAATGCAAATCCTCTTTCGCCAGATCCATGATTATCCAAGGTGAACACAATGTATCCTTGATTGGCCATCCAATGCATCCATAAATTGGCACCATACAACCATGAATTGGTTACCATTTGTGCGTGTGGACCACCATACACATACACCATCACAGGATATTTTTTGGATGGATCAAAATCAGCAGGTTTGATCATGCGGTAATATAAATCGGCTCCATCTTTTGCCTTAATTGTTCCTATTTCTGTTTGACCAATTACATAATCATCCAATTTTTCTTTTGAAGTGATTAGCGGTTTAGCCATTTTACCGTTGTTTGTCCACAACATCGCTTTGTGTGGAACGGTTCCACTTGAAAAAGCATCATAATAATAAATTCCATCTGAGGATAAAGAAAAAGAATGCGTTCCTTCTTCACGTGTCACCAGATTGGAATTCCCTTCAAAGTCTACCGAATACATCAAAGTGTTCATGGGGTTTGGACCTGTAGAGGAATAATAGATTGTCTTACCATCATTGCTAGTTGTCAAAATATCTTTTACCACAAAAGAATGATTGGTTAATTGTTTGATGAGCTTTCCTTCAAAATCATAGTAGTATAGATTGTCAAATCCACTTTTTTCGGAAATCCAAAGGAAATTGTTTGAAGTTTTGTTTGGAAAATAAGCCGGATGCTCAGGTTCCACCCATTTGTCATTCGTTTCTTCAAACAGTGTTTTTACAAATTTTCCTGTTTTGGCATCATACACATTCAGCCACATGTGGTTTTGATCCCGATTTACTTCCGCAACTACAATGAATTTTTCATCTGGTGTGAAGGTTAGATTGGTGAAATAATCATCTTTCGCTCCACGAGGATTGATGTACACGGTTTTATTTTTCTTAATGTTGTAAATTCCTACCCTAGGCTCTTCTGATTTTTGACCCGTCATTGGATATTTAATTGGAGTTAATTCTCCGGGAGTAGCATTGATATCCAATAAGGGATAGTTATGAACGTTGGTTTCATTTTTCTGATAAAATGCTAAATAAGTTCCGTTCTCTGACCAAAAAATTCCGTTGGAAATTCCAAATTCATTGCGCGCAATACTTTGTCCAGAAACGATGTTTTTGTCGGTGTTTTTAGTAATGCCAACCTTTTTTCCATCTGCTTTTAGCAGGAATAAATTATTCGCAACGGTATAGGCCATTTGATTAGTAGAAGCATGAAACGATTGATTTTCAGCTCCCTCTTCTACACGTAGGATTTTCTTCCCCATTTTAGAATTGACATCATAGGAATACACTTTTGACCCATCGTTCAATCGAATTTCATGATCGTTTATCCACTCCATTCCAAAGAAATTTGGGAAATCAGTAGAAAGCACTTTATTGATATCAGTAATTTTGGTAAGTTCTAGTTCCTTCTGTGAACTAACGTCTGACTTGAATAATGTTGTCCAATCTTTACTGCAATACGAGTAGGCTGAACCTCCCGGAATCCACTGAAAATTGGTAATGCGATCGGGTGCAAATTTTCGACCTTGTTGCAATACTGCTTCGTTCAATGAAATTTCTTTTTTTTGTGCAATAGCACTTGTTGAAAGAAGGAGTAAGAATAATAGTTTTTTCATTTTATCGTTTAATTAATTCATTAAAAAAAGATTCTACCGGTCGACCAGCTTCATAGCAATTGAGAACAATTTCATCCAAATTTTCTTGCAAAATGGTTTCGGGTTCAAACTGCGTGTAAAAATACCATTGTTTATTGAAAATCAAGGGTTCTATTGCGGCTGAATCACGCAAATGGGGTGGCAAAATTTTATTTTTATCACCGAGTATTTCACCAAATGTTTTGACAAAACGAGCGTTTTTATAAGCTTTTTGAAACTTGGAAATGTCTTGAGCTATAGCATCCCGAACGGTTTCTAAATCTTCTTTATCAATTTCATATACGCCACCATAAACCCGCATGTGCTCAGGCCCCAATTCAATATATACTCCGTTAACCGCCTTACTTTTCTTTCCAGCAGGTGTAACAACCGCAGAACACATCATTTTGTAGGGTGTTTTGTCTTTTGAAAACCGGATATCGCGATTAATTCGAAAAACACAATCTTTGACTTCTAAACCCTCAAAAGTTGAGTCGTTTGTAGCCAATCTTTTGATGATGTGCTGAATGAAATCTGCAAATGGTTTTTTAACGTTTTGTTCATAACGCTTTCGATTCAAATCAAACCAATCTTTATTGTTATTTCCTGCTAGTTCTATGAAAAACTGCAAATAATCGGGAGAAAAAAATGCCATAGTGAATTTTCAACGAAGATAAGAATGTTTCGGTTTATAGGTATATAACTAGTAACATTCACACAAAAAAAACACTACCTTTGAGTGCTTTTAACCAATTTTTGCGTAAAAATTAAAACACCATGCTATGTCTTCTGAAAGTCACATAAAATGCCCTAACTGCGGAACAGAAATCGATGTAAACGATATATTATCCCATCAATTAGAAGAAGAAATTCGTCAAAAATACCAGGCACAGCTTACGGAGGAAAAACAAAAATTTCAAAAAGAAATGGATGCGCTATCTGTGGCGAAAGAAGATTTTGAACAGCGCAAAAAGAAAGAGAATGAGTTATTTCAGGAACGATTAGACAAGCAACTTAAAGAAGACAGAATTGCGATTGAAACTAAGCTAAAATCAAAAATAACCGAGGAACAAGCAGACCAATTTAAGGTGTTGCAGGAAGAATTAAATCAAAAATCGGAACAAGTAAAAGAGCTCAATCGAACGAAAGCTGAAATCGAAAAATTGAAGCGTGAAAAAGAGGAAGTTAAAGGAATTGTTGAAGCAGAATCTCAAAAGAAATTAAACGAACAATTACAAACGGAGAAGGAAAAAATTCGCAAATCAGAAGAAGATAAAAATGAACTAAAAATGCGCGATCTTCAAAAGCAGTTGGATGATCAAAAACGCTTGACCGAAGAAATGAAACGCAAGCAAGAGCAGGGTTCTATGCAATTGCAAGGAGAGGTTCAAGAGCTAGCCATTGAAGAATGGTTGCAGGCGCAATTTCCGTTAGACTCCATCGAAGAAATTAAAAAAGGAGCTCGTGGGGGCGACTGCATTCAAACGGTAAACACTTTTAGCCAGCAAAATTGTGGTAAGATATATTACGAAAGTAAGCGCACCAAGGATTTTCAGGGGTCATGGATCGAGAAATTTAAAGCAGATATGCGTGAAAAAGGAGCGGATATTGGTGTTTTAGTAACTGAAGCGATGCCGTCAGACATGCAACGTATGGGCTTGCGGGATGGAGTTTGGGTTTGTTCCTATGAAGAATTCAAAGGCTTGTGTGGGGTGTTGCGCGAGTCGATCATTCAAGTGAGTAGTGCAATTGGCTCTCAGGTCAACAAAGGAGATAAAATGCAATTATTGTATGAATATCTGACCAGTAATAGTTTCAGAATGCAAGTGGAAGCCATTGTGGAAGGTTTTTCGTCCATGAAATCAGCCTTGGAAAGTGAAAAACGAGCCATGCAACGAATTTGGAAAGAACGCGAAAAACAAATCGAAAAAGTCATCAATAACACTATTGACATGCATGCCTCCATTCGAGGAATAGCCGGTAATGCCATTCAAGCCGTTAAAGCATTGGAATTACCAGGAGAAGATCTAGATACCGATTTGATGGATTAATCTATTGTTTGCGCTTTTTCATAATGGATGGTTAATAATATCACAACATATAGTTAATCTTGGGGAGGGAATCCTTAATTTAGCTGTTCCATTTTTATTATCTGTTTTTAAAAAGCATGTTAGATCAAATTATTGTAGGTTTTAAAAAGGTTTTGAAACTAACCGCGGCAATTCTATTTATTGGAATTAGTAATCTTTTTGGGCAAGTTGACCATTGGGAAACAATTGTTTATGATACTGCTACATGGAGGTATGTAGTTCCAAATGCAAGCACTTCCATGAACTGGATTCAACCCGGTTTTGATGCCTCTATCTGGAATTCAGGGAATGGTGGGTTTGGGTTTGCAGATGGCGATGATGGTACCGTTATCCCAACCTCTTCTATTTCTGTTTTTGCACGAAAAGAATTTACCATTTCAGACCTTTCACTTATTGAGAAAGTCATTTTTAACCTAGATTATGATGATGCTTTTGTAGCATATATAAATGGTGTTGAGGTGGTAAGAAATGGAATTACCTCGACTGGTCAACCAGCCTATAATCAATTGGGCGAAATTTCACACGAGGCAAGGTTGTATCAAAATCAATATCCTGATCAGTTTTATTTTGATATTGCTGATTTTCCAGCTCCTTTGGTTCAAGGAGTAAATGTAATTTGTGTCGAAGTACACAATCAAACTGCGGCTTCTTCTGATTTATCGTGTAGACCATTCTTATCGGTTGGTGTTAACAACAGTAATACGAGTTATTACCCAACTCCAACTTGGTTTATTCCGCCCGTTTCATTATCAACATCTACACTTCCAATCGTTGTTTTGAATACCAATAATGTTGAAATTCCTGACGAACCAAAAGTTCATGCTACCATGGGAATTATTTTCAACGGAGATGGTAATGTAAATTCACTTTCAGATCCATTTAATGAATTTTATGGTGAAATTGGAATAGAGCGACGCGGATCCTCTTCCAATGGTTTTCCAATGAAATCCTATGGATTAGAGACATGGGGGCCAGATTCATCGAATTACAACGTGTCTATTTTTGATTGGCCAAGTGATAATGACTGGATTTTGTATGCTCCTTACACAGACAAAAGTTTAATTAGAAATATTTTAACCTATCATATCGGAAACCAAATGGGGAATTATTCTCCACGAACAAAATTGTGCGAAGTTGTTCTAAACAACGAATATATTGGTGTATACGTGTTTATGGAGCGCATAAAAATCAATCCGGGAAGAGTTAATATTGACCCGGTATTGCCGCAAGACACCTTGGAAAATGAACTAACGGGTGGTTATATCGTAAAAGTTGATAAAACAACTGCTGGCGGAATTGTTGCTTGGACTTCCCCGCATTTAGCGAGCGCACCTAGTACGAACACAATTAACTATCAATTACATGATCCGGAAATTACCGAGTTACAACCCGCTCAATTGGAGTATATTCAAAATTACATCACTGCTTGGGAAGATACTTTAGCTGGAAATAATTTTTTGGATCCGGTTGATGGCTTCAGAAAATTCATTGATGTTCAATCATTCATCGACTTTATGCTTGTAAATGAATTATCGAAAAATGTTGACGGATATAGAATCTCTACTTTTTTACATAAAAAACGGTTCAGTGAAGGAGGTAAATTGGTCGCCGGGCCTTTGTGGGATTTCAACCTTGGATGGGGAAATGCTAATTATTGCCTCGGTGGGGATACAACAGGTTGGGAAATTGATTTTAATAATTATTGCGCCGGGGGACTTGATAATCCTTTTTGGTGGAAAAGAATGTTAGAAGATTCATTGTACGCCAATGAAGTTAATTGTCGATGGTTTAATCTTCGAAACAGCATATTAAGTAATGATTATCTCACAAACTATATCGATAGCCTAGCTGCCGTATTGGAGGTTCCTGCAGCGCGAAATTACAGTAAATGGCCAATTTTAGGAACCTATGTTTGGCCGAATAATTTTATCGGTCAAACTTACCAAGAGGAAATTGATTTTATGAAATCCTGGACAATTGGGAGACTAGCCTGGATGGATAATAACATGTTTGGTTCTTGCACAAATGTTGGACTTGAAAATATAGCCAGTAATGCAATTATCTTTTATCCAAACCCGACAAATTCAAGTCTAAAAATAGCTGGATTAAATGGTACCGATGTTCTCATTATTAAAGATGTTTTTGGAAAAATTATTACTAAAGAAACGATTAATTCACAATCAACGATTGATCTTTCTGAACTACAGAATGGCCTTTATTTAATTGAATTACTTCAAAACAAAACAACGACTAAAATTATATTAAATCGATAAACTATGCGACAGTCTTTTATTATTCTCTCCTTACTGGTTCTAATAACCTCGTGTAAAAAAATTGAGGGTCCGGGAGGAACTTCTGCTATTCGAGGCCAATTGAACGGTCAAGATTTTTCATTCGGTGATAAAGAAATCACAACCGTTTCTTTTACAACAGGTGCTACCATTGAGCATGGTGACTATTGGTTATTAAATTCTACCGATAGTTCTAAATTATATTATATTTACTACACAAATCCTACTTGGATTTCTTCTGCAGACCCGCAATTACAAGGTAGAATTGGCGTTCCTGTTTCCTTTAATTACAGCGATTCTAATTTAGAGATTGCACAACGCACCTTGGATTCGATTCAGCAACTAAGCGGCTTACCTTTTAGTCTGACTTTAACCCAAGATATACTGACCATTACTTCGAACGTAACGGGTGAAGTTGTGGATGCAAATGATTACTCTACACCATTTACAGTAGATGTGTCAAATCAAGGTAATCCGAACACATTAGGGAATACATTTGGAAGAGGTGGAGAACGCGTATATATTATTTATGGTCAAAATGCCTATTCTACTAATTCGGTGAGAACGGATGAAAATGGTCAGTTTTCATTTGAAGGGTTGCAAAATGGAACGTACACGATCTACGCCCTTTCTGAGGACACATTGCAAAATGGGAAATTTAACCGTGTTTCAAAAACAGTTCAAATAACAGACAAAAAACAAATCATTGATAGTGGAGAATTCAGTGTGTTCTTTTAATAAACGTAGTCTGATCCTTTTTGTCGGTATTGTTTTTATTACCGGTAATATGTTTGCCCAGCTTTCTATTTGGACAGGAGCAAGCTTCAACAAATCGTTGGGCAAAATCTTCAGTCTTGAGGCCGGATATGAATACCGTCTAAAAAACACCCGTGAATTTGATAAATCCAATGTGGAAGGCAAGTTCGCACAGAACTGGACGAGGGGAATTGAAACGTTTGTAAAATATAGAAATTCCATCGAAAACAACAGAAACAGTGGATTGAATTCAAAAATATATACCTACAATAACCGACTAAGTGTTGGATTAGATGTTTCATTTTTAAGACTCGCTGATGTTTCTAAGCGCACAAAATTGAGTTGGACAATTACCCAGCAAATGGATAATTATCAATTTAAACGCAATAGCTCTGTGCTTAGAAACAAAATCACCTTTAGGCAAGATATAAAAAACTTTATGCTTTCACCCTTCGGGTCAGTTGAACATTTTTACCGATGGAACAGAGATGTTGTTTATACTGACGATGAGGTAGTTATCTCTGGTGGCACCACAGCAGTGCGCTATTTTGTGGGTACAGAAGTTGAATTAACCAAAAAACAGCGGCTCGTAATCGGATTTGGCTTTAGGGATGTTTTTATGAAGCAGAATTCTAACTATATTTTACGGTTGAATTATAAATTTAATTTTTAATTACCATAAAGCATTAGTGATTAAAATGGTAGAACTAAAACGATTTTAATCGTCATTACCTTCTTCCAAATCAACTTTTTCACCTCTTGATTTTTGACGGATCTTTTCCCAAAGTTTATCAATTTTACCCTCCATTGATTTCCATGAATCACAAGATTCAAAAATCTTTTTATTTTTCGGATAATGAATAATGGATAACGGCCGAACCCCTTGTTCGCGGCAGGCTTTATATACCTCTGTTTTTTTATGTTCCCTTTTAACTTTCCTCATATTCCCCAGTTTTCGCAAAGGCTTGGCATCGCTAAAAATTATTTTTTCATACTCTTGGTATAAACTAAATGTTAAATCGGCACAATCACATGTTGTGTATGTTTTTTTACAGGAGGTTAAAAAAACCAATAGTAGAATTGAAAGGGCAAATAAATACTTCATGTTGCTAATTTATGAAGCATAATGGAAAATATGTAAACGGGTACATATAAATGAGAAAAATCACCAGCAATTTATCGGTGCTTTTCCGTTCATCAGCTCGTGTGATTTTAAAAAATGAAAATGTCCAATAGTTGAATCTTAATATGTTTTCGCAACGCCAACTAGGTTTTACTAGAAATTCTCCTTCGTCCAAATTCCGCAAAACAAATGGATGCATGGGTCTATTGGTTTTAATTCTAACTCTATTTCAAATAGCGAAAATCTTGTCCTGATTTTATGGTTTGCAGCGTTTCAAAAATCAATCGAATGCAATTTTCCACGTCTTCTTTATTTACCATTTCCACTGTGGTGTGCATATAGCGCAGTGGCAACGAAATTAAGGCACTTGTCACCCCTTCGTTGGAATAGGCAAATGCATCTGTGTCTGTACCAGTTGAACGTGAAACCGCTGCTCGTTGGAAAGGAATTTTATTATCGTGAGCCGCTTTTATAATTTGTTTTAAGAAATTATTTTGAACGGCAGGTCCATACGTTAATACGGGTCCATCTCCTGATTTTTGGTCTCCGTTTTCAATTTTGTCCACCATGGGCGTGCCTGTATCATGACAAACGTCTGTGATTAAAGCGACATCTGGCTTTATTCTGTGAGCAATCATTTCTGCTCCGCGCAGGCCAATTTCTTCCTGAACGGCGTTGACAACATATAATGTGAAAGGCAATTTGGTTTTAGACTCTTTCAGCAAACGGGCAACTTCGGCAATCATAAATCCACCCATTCTGTTGTCCAAGGCGCGACCAACGTATTTGTTTTTGTTAAGAATTATGAATTCATCTTCAAACGTCGCCACACATCCCACGTGAACTCCCATCGCTTCAACTTCTTCTTTTGTGGTACATCCGCAGTCCAAGAAAATGTTTTTCATGCTTGGTGTTTCATCTTTTACTTGCCGCGTATGTATTGCTGGCCAACCAAAAACCGCTTTCACAATTCCTTTATCGGTGTGAATATTTACGCGTTTAGAAGGCGCGATCATGTGGTCAGAACCACCATTTCTTCTTAAGTAAATGAACCCATCTTTGGTAATGTAATGTACAAACCAAGAAATCTCATCGGCATGTGCTTCAATAACCACTTTGTAATTCATTCCAGGATTAATTATTCCTGCCACCGACCCATAATTATCTACCAAATAATCATCAACATATGGTTTTATATACGCCAGCCATAGTTTTTGCCCTTCTGACTCAAACCCGGTTGGGCTAGGGTTATTTAAGTAATTCTCTAAGAATTTCTCTGATTTACTGGTAATTATTTTTTTCATGCTTATTTCATTAATGTTACATTTCCTTTTGATATTGATTTTAGTCCGCCGATGCAAGTAACATCTAGGTAATAATCGTAAACATCTGGATCCAATTTTTTATTCCTAAATGTACCGTCCCATCCTATGGCGGGATCGGAGGATTCAAATACCATTTCTCCCCAACGATCAAATACACGGAAAATCATTATTTCAATGAATAACCCTCTAACGAATAACACATCATTGTTATTGTCGCCATTGGGTGAAAAGGCATTGGGGATAAAGACATAAGGGTCTTCGCAGATGATTTCATATACTTTTACTTCTACTGTATCTGACCGGGTACAAATGCCATCTGAAACAGTGAGTGTATAATTGGTTGTTTCATCAATTACCGCATTTGTTTGTTGCAAATCTGCATTTGATAAGCCTGTGATTGGCGACCAAGAATACGAAAGCAATCCTGAAGGAGCTCCAAAAAGGGTTACTGTTGTTCCGGGGGCCACAATATATTGTGATGCGCTAGCAATTACACTTAGTGGATCAATAGCCGAGACATTGATGAAGATAGAATCATCGACCACACAGCCATTAGCTGTTGCTGTAACATACACATTTTGGGAGAATGTGGGAAGAACCGATACCGTATTTGATGTGCTTGGAATGGGAATAATTGAACTGGGAGACCAAGAATAGCTTAGTGAAACAGTGGGATTGAGGTTGGTCGCAACAACAGTTGATAAATCTCCCGCACAAATTGAATCTATGGCAGATAGTTCTATGGAAATAGTTGTGAAATCAATTTCAACGCTATCAAGTAATGAACATACCCCATTAGTTGCTGAAAAAAAGTAATACCCACTTTGTGGATTGGTTAAATTCAATGAAGAATCTAGTAAACTAGAATTTAATGTATCTAACAAATTAGAACTGGATGACCAAATAAATTCAATAGCTGTACCGTTGGTATTTCCAACTAGTAAAACTGGAATTGTATCACACAGTGAAACTAGATCATTCAATGAAGAAATAACAGCAGGAATAACCTCTATTGAAAAATAAGCGGTGTCTGCAGTAGGGCAATCAGGATCAGCAATTAATAAACTAATTGTATATGTCCCTGCTGAAGAATACGTTACGCTAGGTTCAAAATTAACCGAGTCTAATTCGCCATTGCCAAAATCCCAAAGAAAATAGTTGGAAAAAACAGAAGTGTTTTCAAAAGAGATTGTTAAGGGCCCACATCCAAGTGAATCGGAAGGTGTAAAACTAGCCTGTGAAGGGGCATCAAAAACAACAACCGTACTATCTGTGGCGGAACACAACCCGTTTGAAGCTTGAACATAATAGGAACCAGCGCTAGAAACTATAATATTAGAATCAATAGGATTATTTAACGGATTACTAAAGTCAGAACTTGTTGACCAAATAAAACTATTTGCTGTGCCGTCTGAATCTGCCACAAGATTAAAAGGATTAGAATTACACAGGAATATATTTTGCGGCAAATTGATAGTAATAGGATCAACTACCTGAATGGTGATTTGGGCTGTATCGGTCAATTGACAAACACTATCTGTTACATATAGAAATACGGTATATGCACCGGCTGAATCAAATGTGATAACAGGATTAAATGTGGACGTATCTGTATTCCCATTGCCGAAATTCCATAAATAGGTGTCGTCATCCGTTGAAAAATTATCAAACGTAACAGTGAAGTCAGCACATCCAATAGTTTGGTCAGCAGTAAAGTTGGCTATTGGAATTACTTCGGTACTGAATTTATAAATAATATTATTACAATTGGAACTGTTATTGGTATTTGACCACGCGTTGGTTGTTGTTGGAAAATCAGAAAAACCGCCACACCCTCCACAAACCGATTGGTAAACAATTCCGTTTTTATCAAAGCGAGAAGTTCCTCCATCCACATGTTCCTGAGCCTGTGCTCCACCAAGATAGGTTGCGTATAGGAGACTGTTAAAATCACCTTTTAGGACAAATAAATAGAAATCATAACCATTCGGAGAGTTAGCTTGAAATGCGTCAAGAGAAACGGGCATTCCCGAAAGGGGAGTTGACTGTAGAATATTAGCCCCCCAACCTGAAACATAAATATTTCCACACACATCGACCAAAAATGCAGCTGGTGAAATATGAATTGACGATGATCCATTTCCAAAGCGTGTAGAGGCTAGATTTGAAGTTAGTGATGGGTTCAATTTTAGAATGAAATTACTACTAGCGCCATTAGAGTACGCGGCATTAAAAACAGGAAACTGACCACCAACAGATTGCCCAAGTAGAAATACATTATTCATTCGGTCGATTTCCACGAAGAATACTTGATCATATTGTGTCTTTCCAATATAACTTGCTTGTATTAGAGAACTTCCTGTGGGGTTCAATTTTGCTACAAATCCATCTGTTATTCCTCCTCCATAAGTTGCCTGCCAACCTCCAGCTGTACCTAATAAATTACTTGATTGTGTTCCACCAGCAAAGATCACATTTTGATTTTCATCTACTTTAACTGAGAAACAAGCATCATCCTCTGAACCCCCATAATAAGTAGAAAATAATAAGTTTTGAAAATCGGCAGAAAGTTTAAAAACTACCCCATCTTGCCCCCCGGAATTGGTGTTTTGTACAGCTCCTTGGGTTGGAAAGTTGGTGGATTTGGTGCTTGAAGCAACTAATATATTATTTGCACCATCTAACATAATCTCTCCACGAGACTGATCTCCATAATTTGAATTTAGTCCTGTATAACTTGCTACGGAATTGTAGGGAAGGGCAGCTACATCGTAGCTAATCCCATCATTTCCTGATCCGCCCACAAAAGTTGATCCTAGTAATGCGTGTCCATCTGCACTGAGTTTTGCGACATAAATATCTGTTCCTGAGTTTTGAAAATAAACTCCGTTGAAATAGAAATTAGCATTTTCTGTTCCACCACCATTGTGTGTAGAATCGAATGCACCTGGGGTGATGGGGAAGTCGTAGCTGGATGTAGCTCCAAAAACGTATAGGTTATCATTTGCATCACAAATTAAACTATTTGCAGTTTCTGTTCCTGTATTGTTATCGCCTCCTCCCAAAAATGTTCCCCAGAGCATCTGAGTTCCATCTGCAGAATATTTGGAAAGAAAAACATCAGTTATTCCATAATTTCCATTAAAAACGGTAAAGTTTGAATTGATGTCGAAAGCTAATGAATCTGGGGAAGGGTAATCATTTCCATAAACAGTTCCTCCAGAATAAGCCGACCCATCATTTCCATAAGTTGCTGTCATTCCGAAATTATCTGAATTAGCACCGTCATACGTCGCAAAGATTAATGTTGGGTCAATTATTAACGGGTAATTAGTATTGTATTTCCCCAATTTAAAAGATACATTCTTTCCTGATAATTCAAAATCACATGCTACTTGACTTTCTTTTCCATTGATCAATTGATACGCATACGGCTTTTTTTCAATCACTTTTCCAAGATCCGTTTCTAGGATGAGGTTACCACTGGAATCAATAAATAGGTTTGTTTGACCAGCATAATTAAGCTGTATGATACTGGGTGCAACGGCTGGTTTCACATGGAATTCATATTTTACTGTTTCTCCCTCTGTTTTTAAATTGAAATCAACCCCTGTATAAAAGTCTTTTAATACCACATCTCTATATCCGTGAACATCTGACGCCCATTTTGAAGGGTCTTTTCCTTTGAAAAAGTTGTAATAGAATTTCGATTTACCAACCTTTTCAATCGTTGATACAAGGTTTGCTCCTTCAAAATTTACATGAATAACTGTTTGACTAACCGCGTCACTTTGAAAAGAAGGATTTTGCATAGCATGCGCTTTTTGCATGGCAGAATAATCCTGAAGGTGATAGATCATTTTTTTTTGTTGCAACCAAACTTTTCCTCCTGTCATATTGGTTCGGAATAAAACACTAGAAGGCCATTGACCTTTGTTTTCAATTAGCATTTTATTGGTTTCCGCCTCTTTTTTGGTTGGCGCTTGTTTATGGTGCGCATGAGAATTTGTTTGAGCAATACTCAAACTAGAAAAGAAGAACAGACAGATAAAAAAAACGAACTTAATAACCATTCGAATTATTTTTTCATCTAAGATACTTATATTTCGACTAAGTAGAAAAAAATCAATAAAAGGGGTAAGAGAATGATTATTTAATCTGAACGCCACGAGATGAAAATAAACCAACCGAATTGCTTTTGGATTTATTTAATGTAAATGAAAAAACACTGCCTTTACCAACTTGACTTTTAACTGTCGCAGATTGTCCATGCGCCTCTAAAAGATGTTTCACAATTGCCAACCCTAAGCCAGAACCGCCTTCATTTCTGTTTCTACTTTTCTCCACCCGATAGAAACGTTCAAATAACCGATTTAAGTGAATTTCTGCTATCCCTGGCCCGTCATCTGCAACAGAAACTAAGGCTAAATTATCAATAGTTTCAACTGATATATTAGTTGTTCCACCGGTATTTCCATAAAAAATAGAATTACCAATTAAATTCGTTAATACTTGAGCGATTTTATGTTTATCGGCTTCAACAATGATGTTATTTTCCCTGTTTAATTTAAGTGTTATCCCTTTTTCTTTTGCCAGTTTTTCAAGTGATTCAATCATTTCATTAATCAATTCAATGAGATCAAAAGGGCGAATTTCTAATTTAAGGGAATCGGCTTCAATTTTGGTTATTTGGTCTAAATCATCTACGATGCTAACCATTCTTTCAGTAGCTTTTGATGCCCTTTCTAGGAAAAGTTTGTTCACTTTAGCGTCATCAAGACCGCCCTCCAATAAGGTTAGAATGTATCCTTGAATGGAAAATATAGGTGTTTTTAATTCATGGGATAAATTGCCCAGAAATTCACGCCGAAATGCCTCTTGTTCTTTTAGTTTATCAATTTCCTTGATTTTTTCACTTTCCCAACTTTCTATTTCTAACTCCACATCATCAAGGAGAATATCCATGGATTTTCGTGCATGATTGGTGGTATCAGAACTTGTAGTAAGAAATACATTTTTCATAATTAAATCTAGCCGTGTTTTTACCAGGCGATAGATCAAAACACGAAAAATTATATACGAAAAAAACCCAATCAATAATGAAAGGGTTATGGTGATTATCCAAGATAAAACAGGGTAAATAAAATTAATTAAACTAAGAAGAGTAAAACAAAATACAGTAAGAGTAAGACTACCTATAATTAAGCTTAAACTTGGTTTTGTTATTTTCATTATTCACTAAAAGTATATCCGACTCCTTTTACAGTGCGAATATACGTATCTCCTAGCTTTTCACGCAATTTTCGAATATGAACATCGATTGTGCGTTCTCCAACAATTGTATCATTTCCCCAAACAATACTTAAAATTTGATCTCGATTGAAAACTTTTCCGGGTCTACTAGATAATAATTCTAATAGTTCAAATTCTTTTTTGGGTAAAATTATTTTATTCCCATCAAGTTGAATAGAAAACTTTTCTCTGTCAATTACTAGATTTTTTTCCGTTGTTTCATTAAGCGGGGTGTTTTTGTGTAACCTTCTCAAGAGTGATTCAACTTTACTTAGTAAAAGACGAGGACGAATTGGTTTTGTTATATAATCATCTGCACCAGCCTCAAAACCAGCAATTTGCGCGTAATCTTCTGCGCGCGAAGTTAGAAAGGTAATGATTGGTTGTGTTAAATGTAAATCTTTTCTAATGATTTGACATACCTCAATTCCATCCATCTTAGGCATCATAACATCTAGAATAATGAGAGATGGCTGTATTTGTTGTGTTAATAGCAAGCCTTCTTCTCCATTAGCTGCGGTAAATACTTTGTACCCCTCTTTTTTTAAGTTGTAAGACAAGAACTCAAGAATGTCTGGTTCATCATCAACAATCAAAATCGTGTGTCCTTTATAATTTTCCATAGCTTTTAAATATAAAAGAGCTGAGTAGATTTCTACTCAGCTCTTAATGAAATATCAAGGAATTATTTTCTTACGATAACTTTTCTTGAAACGATGTTATTGTTTGAAGTCAGTTTTAATGTATACATACCATTGCTGATTGTATTAAGATTCAATGCTAATTCATTTAATCCTAAAGATTGAATTGTTTCTGAAACTACTGAACGACCTAATGCATCAATTAATGAGATTTCAATTGAATTACCTAATTGGTTATCAAAAGAAACTGTAATTGATTCAGACGCTGGGTTTGGATATACATTGATGTTTCCTAATCCAATCAATTCTTCAACGCTAACTGTGATTGCAACAGTTAATACAGTTGTATCAGTACAATTTCCGTTAATTGCTGTAAGTACTACAGAATAGCTACCGTTAGAAGCAAAAGCGTGAACTGGAGCTGCTGCAGATGAATTTGTGAAATCACCAAAATCCCAAGAGTATGCTGTTGCACCGGTAGATGTATTCGTGAAAGTTACAATATTACCACTTGTTGTGAAAGCTCCTTGAGCTGAAGGTGTTTGTGTAAACGTTACTGTAACTGGAGCAGAAGCACCAACACCAGCACATGCATCAGCATTTGTTGTAGTCACTGTAGCTGTTCCTGTTGCAGTTAATTGTATTGTTTGTGTTGTAGCACCTGTTGACCAAGTATATGAATCTGCCGTTGAAGAAGTTAATGTAACTGTTTCACCTGAACAAGCTTGAGTTGCAGAAGCAGAAACAGTTGGTGCAGGAGCATTACTTACGTTCACCGTTGTTCCCACTGAACTAGCAGTACAACCATTGGTATCAGTTACAATAACACTGTATGTACCAGAAGTTGTTGCTGTAATTGTTTGAGTAGTTGCTGCTGTTGACCAAGTGTTTCCAGTCACCGCGCTAGACGATAAAACTACTGACCCACCTGTACAAAAAGAAGTTGAACCACTTGCTGAAATTACTGGAGTCGAAGGCAATCCGTTAACAATAACGTTAATTGCAACACGAACACTTTCGTCATTTGCAGCATTAGCCTGAGAAACATAATATGTGTATGTTCCAGGTGCTGACGTGTTAGGTGTTGGCGCTGCTGGTAACGCAGATCCACCTGTTGCAGTATTATACCACTTTAACGTATTACCAGAACTAGCTGTTGCTGAAAGAGCTGTTGCCGTAACGTTTTGACAATATGAAACGGATGTAACTGAAGCGGTTGGTGCAATAACACTAAAGAATTTTGAATCCAAAAAGTTTGCTCCTGTTGAAGCAACTGAACCATTAGCCAAACGAGCATCTGGAGTTGTTCCCATTGCAGTAAAAATGTTTACCCAGTTTACCTGTGCTAATGTAGAAGTAGAATCATTATTGTCAGTTCCCCACCATGATTGATACCATGCTGTTGTAGCCGGTGAAGCAACTTGTGTATTCGTATTATTTGCTATCCATGTAGGTGTTGCAAAATTTGTCAAAATATTATTAGCAAATACCAATGTATCGCCATTTAAATTATTCACAACAGCAGCACCTTCGCAATATAAACCTTTTTCAAAACCTGTTACTATTGAATTGAAAACAGAAGTTGCTGTATTTCTTCTCAAACGGAACGCGCGTTCGTGTTTCTCGCCTACAGGTAAAGTAACAGTTCCATTTCCTTTTGCGCCAACCAACGTTACATTTGAAAAAACTGGTCTTGTTTTAGGTTGACCTGCAGAACCTGCAGCGTCGTTGTCTGATTCAAAACCATTTGAATCCCCAATAGCATCTGATAGGTCTTTATCACGAATGATTAATCCAAATTGAACTTTTCCTCTAAAACCGTAATCTGTATCAAAGTCATCATCCGTGGCTCTGTATGATATAATATGCTTGCAATTTACAGTTCCTCCAAACCATTCAAAAGAATCATCACCACTTTGTGTTACTTGAACATAATCTACCGTTGTCCCAGAACCTACTGAACCAAATGTAATTCCATTGATCTCTTTATTAAGCTCCAATGCAATCCCTGCAAATTCGATTCGTACATATTTAATTGTTCCTGAGTTGTCCGTATCAAAAGACCCTCCATATTGTGTGTCTGTAGTTGGAGCAATACCTTCTATATTTGCTACACCACCAGGTTGGTTATTTTTTGCTAAACCTAATAAAACTAAACCTCCCCAGTCTCCTGGAAGTCTGAATCCGGCTGCTTGATTAGAAGTAAAAACAATTGGTTGAGAAACCGTTCCTATTGCATTTAATTTCGCTCCTCTTGTTATGATTAATGAAGCTTGAGTTGCTTTGTCTCCTAAAATAATTGTCCCTGGCTGAATTGTTAATGTTGCATTATTTTTTACATACACTTTGTTTTGTAATAAAACAACACCAGACCAAGTAGTGCTTGCAGTAATATCAGCAGATACAGTCAATGTTGCTGTGGAAGTATATGCTGTGTTTTGTGGATCAAAATTTGACCACCCAGCCGTCCAGTCTGTCGCCGCTGTATTATCAGTAACAGGAAATGCTCCTTTGTATGTCGTAGGAGTCCAAAATGCATCTTGCGCATGCAACCCTAAAGTTACAAAAGCAGAGAATAAGGATAAATAAATCTTTTTCATAAATTAAATTTTAGTTGGTACAAATTTCCACTGAATAAACCCGTAATAAGTTATAGTAGTCTTAAATGTTGTTTAAGAGTTTATTAAGTAAAAGAAACATTAACTTAACAATGGAGGAGATACTGCTTTATTTAAGCCAAACAAAGATGTGCTAGTATCATTTCCAATCAAGAAATTGAGTGTAATTCTATGGATGAATCAGAAAAAGAACCTTTTAAGTTAAACCGGAATTTAAATTAAAAGGTTAAAAATTATATTTTAAACTAAGAGAGATGGTCTGCCCAAAGTTAATTTGTTGCCATGTATTATCTAGATCAACATCGTATTTTTTATTCTTATTGATGTCTTGAAAGAAAGTTAAATCTTGTGCCAGTAAATCTTTTACATTCAATTTTAATTCAAATTTATCTGTGAAATTTTTCACTAATTGTATATCAACAACATGTCTTCTGTTCTCCCATACGGATGGCTCTTGAACACTTCCTGCAATTGCAATACGTTGACCAACTACATTGTAGGACGCATTAAATGAAATCTGTGTTCGAGGCTCAGTGAAATAAATACCGGCATTAATAAGATAAGGCGATTGTCCTTGCAAAGGTCTTCCTACATATTCAGCTTGCCCAACAAATTCACTTAAGTCCACTTTAGAGCGTATTAAAGCTGCATTTGTATAAAGTGTAAGGTTCTTCCAAAAAGAGCTCGTATCTGTTGGTGTGATAAATCCTAAATTTACTCTATACTCCAATTCAGTACCATAAGCCTGTACATTTCCAACATTATCGTAATACAATTCAGGTGTTCCACTCGTACCTGTTCTTAACAATAATTCAATTGGATTAAAAAATTGTTTGTAGAATCCGGATACACTTATCACTTGACCCTTACCTGGAAAGTATTCTGCTCTAAAATCGTAGTTATTAATTTTTGCACGTTTTAATTTAGGATCTCCTGAAGTAAGGTTATCATTCACGAAGTTGTAAAAGATAAACGGTGCTAATTCTCTAAACTCGGGGCGTGAAACTGTTTGAGAGGCACTAAATCGCAAATTTAATTTTTTTACAGGTGAATAAACCAAATTTATTGAGGGCAATACGTCCATAACGGTGGTGTCCAAATCCTGAGGTAAATTAGACCCAAATTCAATGTAATGAAACTTTTGATTGTATGATTCAAAACGTGCACCGGCGATGATTCTTAACTTTTCTGATAACTTTGAATCAACCATAGCAAATGCCGCATTCAAAAATGAGGACGCTTGATAACTGTCATCTACATTTGTTCCTTCTTCTAATTTAAATCCACCATTTCCATCAGCCATCAATCCCATGTTTTCTGGGGCAAAAATTTTATCTGGAGATAATAACAAAAGGCTTGAATTAAACGAAGCAGGACCTGCGGGATCATACATCGAAAAACCAAGATTTCGAGAAGCAAACGATCTGGTTCGAAATTGATGCATGCCTCCAACTTTTATGTCGTTTTTGGTTTTTCCCCAAGTAAACAATTTTGAAAAATCGTACCGCGAATTGATGTTTTTCTCATTCAATGTGGACCAGAACATATTACCTGCACCGAGTGTACTAATGTCATTTTGTTGAATAATAGCAAAGTAGGGATCAGTTGTTTCCGTTTGTTGATAAACCGTTCTTCTCAAATTAGGAATGTCTCTCCTAACATTACTAAAGCCAAGAACCCAATTAAATTTCAATTGATTTCGGTTTTCATGTGAACCAATTAATTGCCCAGTATATAGGTTGTTCTGTGTATACCACATATTCGTTGAACGTTCATTGTTATTATCTCCAGTTATATCACGATTTCCTTGTCTAACATTCACTTTATCATCAGAATTTACGGTATATAAATTTTTAAATTGAAGGGTGTTTTTTCTTCCATACGAGTATTTAAAATTGGCCATAGCACTGCTAACCACACTGTTGGTGTAAACCGTATCTGTTAAATCATTTGTCTTTATAGTCCCTGCTGCTTGTTCCTCAAATTCTTTCCGGTTTATTTGATTAATGGAAAAATTATTTTGATAACTGTATGCCAAAACATATCCTAGTTGAGAAGAATCTTTTAGATTAATGGATCTACCAAGTGTATATTGCAGGTTAAAATTAGGTAAGGCTGTTCTGTTTCTTGTTGACCAAGAAGCGTTTATTTTTTTAGCTTGATTTGCTTTTTCCTCTACGCTCATTACATCAAAATCAGTCGTTGAGGCGAGCCCACTTGGAATACTACGACCTGCTGTTCCATACCCAAGAAAATCCGTTGGGGTACCGTCATACGTTTTAAATTGCTTAAACGTACTTAAGGTATTATAAGCGGAGGTGATTTGTATATTTTGAAAGTTTTTTGATTTTGGTTCCGTGGTATTGATGTTAATTACTCCGCCAGCAAATTCAGCCGGAAGATCTGGGGTGGCCGATTTTGTTATCATTAAATTATCAATCATGTTCGCTGGAAATAAATCGAATGAAAAGGCTTTTCGATCACTTTCAGAACTTGGGAGCGCCGCACCATTAATTAACGCAAAATTATATCGGTCACTCAACCCTCTTACTACAACAAACTTATTGTCTTGAACGCTTGCTCCACTTACTCGTTTAAAAATTTCAGCAGCGTTCGAATTAGGCGATTTGTTGAATGCGTCTTTTCCGATGATTTCAATTACTGAAGCATTTTTTTGCTTCATTTTTTCGGTTTCATTGACCGATTCTTTGTTTTTTTGAACGGCAATATTAAAATCTGTTAGCGTTTTTATTGAACTTTTAAATTGAAAATCAGCTGTTGTTGTTGCACCTGAATTTATTACGATATTTTTTAGAGTATCGGTTCCCATTTGATCAACCGTACAGGTAATAACGTAAGTACCAGCTTTTATTCCAGAAATGGTATAAACTCCGACGCTATCTGAAAATCCTCCTTTGTTCAGTCCTTCGATTTTAATCCGGGCCATTTCGATTTTTTCTCCCGTAGTTGGATTTACTACCTTGCCCGTTAAGTTACCATTTTGCGCGTAAACTAGAATAGGTGAAACGGCAAGGATAAGGAACAAATACCAATTTTTCATAGCGATTTTTTATTGATGCAAAGAAATGGAAGGAAGGTAATGAAGGTATTAATCGAATGTTAAGATATTATTAAACTCGCATAGGAATTTCTTAACACTGTTGGCTATATTTTTAAAATTCAGGAGAATAAAAATTATTGGGAATTAGAATTGATCCAACCAATGAAATGCGCCATTTTTCCAAAAAATAAATCCGCCTCCACATTTATCTTTGAAGTGTACAAATAGGGAGTGATATGGTAGTTTGATTTTATCTTTTTCTGGAACATCTTCAAAACGTATATAATCTTTATCGTAATTGGACCATAACACTTCACCTGGTTTAACTGAAGAGAAAATCTCTGAAAAATAAAAGTTGGATTTAGTTTTATCATTACCAGTACCAATTATATGAGCTTCAATTGTTTTATTAAAATTGAAAACAACGATTTGCATTGAATTATTTAGCACTGCTAAAACAGCGATATCGGTTGTGCCATCTCCATAGAAATCACCGGAAATGGAAACTGTAGGGTAATTTGTTGCTGGTTTTGCTTCTTTTAAGTCATCAAATTTGCTAAAAAGTAACTGGATGCTATCTATGGAAATAACACTTTCACCTATTTTTTCAATTGAGTTTTTAGGAGTAGTAACGGCATTATTGGTACTTGTCGCTTTTTTCACCTCATGTTGGTTGCAAGAAACTAGTAGTAATACTAAAATTAAAAATCTATACATTGGATTAAATATCGATGAAGTTTTCTCATTTCATTTGAACATGTGTCTCATTGTCAAATGCAGTATCAATAGGCTCCCATAATTCGATTCGGTTTCCTTTGCTTTACCTTTTTCCATACATTCTATGTTGGATATATGAAACAAATACTCCCAAAACTACTCCAATGGTATTTGCTAAGCCATCCAATAAACTTGATACCCTACCGGGAACAAATCCTTGCAAAAATTCGAGGAATAATCCGTAACCAATTAGAACAAATAAAATCCAAAGGGTGCTCCTAGAAATTTTCCACTGCTGAAAAACGGTTAATGAAAAAACAAAATAGGCTATAAGGTGGGATAATTTATCTTTGTTCCCTAAATTCAACGTTGATTTTGCAGGAAGAAGTGAAAGTATTGTTATTGTCAGAAACAAAAAAAGTATCAACAAAGTCAACCCTTTTCTTCTATTCTTTTTTGAAATCATAGTTGAGTGTTTTACCTTTTTCAATAGCTGGTAACCCGTCTGACATCCATAATGGAATTGGTTTATTCAATAAATAATGATCGAAAAACTGTCGCATTCGAATACTCAAATCGATTTTATTAGCGAGTTTCGTTAAATTGTGATCATCTCCATTATAGTTTAGCAACCAACAAGGTTTTCCTAAGCGTCTCATTCCAGTATATAATTCAATTCCCTGATACCACGGAACTGCGCCATCTTGATCGTTATGCATGATTAATAAGGGTGTAGAAACATTTGGTAAATGAAATAAAGGCGAGTTTTCAATATAAAGTTCTGGTGCTTCCCAAATTGTTTTTCCAATTCTACTTTGCGTGCTTTCATATTGGAATTGTCTATTCAAACCACTTCCCCATCGAATTCCTCCATAGGCAGAGAACATATTTCCTACGGGAGCACCCGCCATTGCTGCTGCATAGCGTTTGGTCATCGTAATCAACTGAGCAGATTGATATCCTCCCCAACTCTGTCCTTGCAATCCCATGCGCGTTGAATCAATATTTTGGTATAATTTCAATACATGATCAGTGCCACTCATAATGCAATCAAATGCTCCTTTTGCTGGGTATCCAGGTTTATAACGCACATCTGGAATAAACACGATATATCCTGCTGATGCGTATTCTGTTGGATGAATGATGCTGGCAGTTGGACGTGGGGAATGATAATCGTATAATCCATCTGAATTCAATTCATAATAATAAAGAATTAACGGGTATTTTTTTGTTGCATCAAAATCTGTGGGTTTGTAAATCAACCCTTCTAATTCTATTCCTGAATAACTTTTCCACTTCGTTAATTCAACTGTAGACCAAACAAAATCTTTTTGTTGCGGATTAGTTTGAGAAATTACTTTTTCATTTTCCCAATTCAAATTCAAAAGGGTTAGTTCGGGATAAACGCTAACGGTCGATTTCCGAAGCAAAATCGTGCTTTTATCTTTCGATCTATTCAGGTATTGAATAGAAAAATCGCCACCTAATACTTGTTTTAAATCCCTATGTCCATCGTGCTCAATGAATTGGTGGATTGATTCGTTTTTGGAAAGTGTATTAAATCCTTTGAAGTGTAAGTTATCGAAATCAATATACACGGAGTCGCTGTTCCACATTGATGGTTGTAATCGAATTTTGGTTTGCTCTCCTTGTTTATCTGTCAGGCAACTTAACGTTTCTTTATTGATATCGAAATTCCACACATCAAATTCAGACCGGAAAACAAACCCCTCCTCGTTAGTGGTAAATCCTACCTCTCCAACGGGTCCTGCCTTCATAGGCATACCATTAATATCTTCAACCCAATTGGTTTTTTTTTCGGTACATGATACACAAACATCCTTTTTTTTCTTCAAATATACTAAGTGATATTCCTTTTTATCCGGTTCGAAATAACTAAAATAATTTCCACTAGGGGAGAGGGATCCAGGATAATAAACGCCTTTAATTATGGGTTCCTTGCTGCCATCCGTTGTAGATATTCGGTAAAAATCAGATCGTGATGGTGAGCTCCATTGAGCTTCAATTTTGTATTTTTCATTTGACTGACCAAGCAAATAATTTCCAAGTAAATTAGTATTGGGTTCAACATCGAGCGTATCGTTGGATAACTCAATCATGTTATTCGTTTTCAAGTTTAGGAGACAAAGTTGATTTCGTTTTTCGTCTCTTTTTAAATTGATTAGTTGGTTTGGTTGAATATATCGGTCTTTATAGTGCCAAACATCCAATTTTGGTTTTTCAGAATCGATTAAAGTATCTTTTTTTTCAGGTTCTGTTCGAGAGGATTTCCCAAAAAACAAAAACTGATCATTTTTCGTAAAAAGAGGACTTCTGTGTTCTGAAATCCCATGATTCTTTCCGAAAAAGGCATCTGTCGTATCACCGTATATTGTTGAGTTCATGGTCAATAAATCGACTAATGCTAGTTGATGTTGTTTTATCTTGGCTGTATCGCTGGAAAATAAAAAGGCCATTTTTGATTCAGCCTCATTCCATACGGGCAATTGAATCTTAGTTTTTGCAGAGAGAATCGTTTTTTTCGTTCTTTCTTTTGTGTTATAAAGTATTAATTTACAGGAATCTACCTTTTCTTTTTGGTGCTGTATGTAGGCTACATAATTCCCTTTTTTGGAGATTGAATATTCCGTAACATTTACATCCTGAAGTAATTGACCTTTATCTCCACTGAAAATATAAAAAGGAAATCCATCTGATGGTGTTTCTTTGGCTAGTTTCTTTTTTTTACAGCGCCATTTTTTGTCTTTAGCCGGAGCTTTTATCTCGTTTTTTTCTGTCGTATAGGCCAATAGATTAGATTCTTCGCTAACCGAAAATGCTTTAAGTTTTGCGATTTTTAGGGTTGAATCCTTGGCTGGCAAGAAAATACAGAGGGTATCTTTTGGCCACTTTTTTTTATCTGATTTTTTTAATTCACAAGACCGCAAAGTATCATAACCAGGAGTTAATTTGTAGGCAATAAAATCTTCCTGAAAAGAGATACTGGCATCTTTTCCTCGTTGAATGGAATCAAGTTTAGCTGATACCTGATTATAAAAGTATAAATATCCGTCTCCTTTGAGTGGGTTAATTTCATAGCTGATCCATAATCCGGCTGCAGATACTTGTTGTTTTTCTAGTTTTTTCCATCCATTGTATGCATGATGATCAATTTGCTTTAACTGTCCAAAACAAGAAAACACAGTAGTGAGAACCAACAAAATTAAACACCCTGTCTTTTTCACAAAAAACAATGCCATAACTACTGAACAATCAATTGATAGTGGAAAGATAATTCACCACTCTTCAGAATAATAAAATAAGATGCAGGTTTCAGGTCATTAATCATCATTGATTGTGATTCAATTTGGGTTATATTTTTTACAATTCTTCCATCAATAGACAATATTTGAATTTGATCTAAAATAATTGGACTTTCAATAGATATGTTACCCGTTGAAGGGTTCGGTGAAACCTTAAATTGAATGTTATTTTCAATTAATCCAGCACATTCGTCAACCACTATATTTTGATCAGCCGTTGAACTACAACCGTTTATAGTAATTGAATAAGAAACAACATAGGTTCCAATACCAACCGATGAGGGGAAGAAAACACCATCTGTTATACCGGGCCCTGTGAAAACTCCTCCTGCCGGTGTTACTCCTCCAAGTATTATGCTAGCTGTTGTGTCGCAAGTGGATACAGGGGCTTCAAAAGTAATAGATGGATTTTCACGCACGATAACAATTCCTTGAATAGAGTCAGTACAACCATTGCTGGAGGTGAAAACATAATAAAAGGAATTACTTCCAACGGCTGCATTAGCAACAACAAAAGAATTATTTACTACAGTTAATCCAGAATAATATCCGCCAGAAGGTGTCCCGAGATTTAATGACAAAGGGTTTGAATCTGCACATTGATCTGGATATTCTCCAAAAAGAAGGGTGGTTGTGGGCTCAATGGTAACAGGCTGATTTGTGGAACTAGAGCAATTATTTTCATCGATAATAGTATAAGTTACTACACATGAACCAAGTGATGCATCAAATTGATTATTTATCACAGAAAGTCCCGAGAAAACTCCGCCAACAGGCGTTGCATTCAAATCGAAAATAGGTGCGTTTGGACAAAGTGTGTCAATTGGAGGGAAGTTGATTACTGGGCCATCAATTTGTACAAGGAAGGAATCAATAACGCTTGTGCAAGAACCAGAAGCGGCAATAGTGTTATAAATTACAAATGTTCCATTTGAGCTATTTAAAGGGTTAATATCGCCTGAATTGGGAGCAACATCGATTAAAGAAGAGTTTGCACTAAAAATACCAATGGAAGAATTAGGGCTGAGAACAACGGATTGAATAGAATCTGAATTACAAATCAGCAGATTAGAATAGGAAAACTCCGCTGAAGGATTCGATGTAATCGTTAGGTTCTGAGAATAAGTGTTTGGGCAAATGCCTTCAGTATGAAAAGTGATTGTGTAGTTCCCCTCTAGCGCTTGTGCCATGTCAATTACCCCTAAGAAGTTATCAACGAATTGTATGTTTGCTGGTTCTGAGGTGAAATAACCAAACGGAGGGACCATCACAATTGTTGGAACTAGATTTAACGAATTCACACACACCGTGTTTGTTGGATAATAAAAAGTAGCATCGTCCAATGGGAAAACGGTTACCGATAGTGTATCACTGTAACCAATACATCCATTGCCATTCGTGTATTTTGCATAATACGATTGAGCATCAGGGATAAAAAATGAGTTGCCCTGCCCTAAAGTTGTTTGATTACCGACTTGAAACCATTCATAAACTCCCGCGAGATTTCCCGAAACCAAAGAAGAATCATTGGCACAAATAATAGAAGGAGAACTAGATAAGGATGGGTTTGTAACCGGTAGGTTTAAGGTGGCAAAATAATCATTAGATGTCCCGCAAGCATATCCATCGAACGTATTTGGTGCAATCAATACCGCATAATTTGAAGGAATAGTAAGTGGATATGAAATAGTACCATTTTGACATGCCATGAAACTTGCTGTCGCTAGTATTGCCGGGTTTGCACAATTGGATATATCTACAATGTATAAATTATAAGGAAATTCAGCTGTTGCCGACCATGTCACAACTCCTGGCTCAACTAATTGAAATTGATACCAATCTAAATCTCTATTTCCATTTGTTGCCCATGAACTTCCAAATATGGTTTCACCACATGAAATGGGTTGATATGCGTTTGGCGTAGCGTTACAACCACCATTTAGATCACTACCACAAAGTTCATTTTCTACGATGGAACCAGCAGGCGGAGTTAAAGCACAAGGCGTGAAATTTACAACACAAATGGTAAAACCCATGGTGTTGGGAATACCGTCTAACCAATCATGTACTCGTATGTAATAGGTTTGACCGGGAACTAAATTAGTTAATGTGGTTGTTTCTGTACCGCCTTCGAACGTATTATCTATACACGTTATTGAACTTAGGTTTGAACAAGAACTTCCACCAAACACCTCAAATACGGCATCTAATTCTGTCGACCCAACAACGTTTATTATTGCACCAGTTGTATTCGCAGTAAATTTATACCAAACATCATTATTTGCAGTTCCTGAACACCCCACAGCTGATTGGGTGGCATTCATTACAGAACCTGAAGTGGCTACACAAGTTGTTCCTTGAGTTAATGTTACTGCACTAGGGCATATATCATTACTAGGAGGTGTTGCAACTGAAGTATAACTGTAACTATCAATTCCAATGTAATTTGAGTTAGCTCCCACGGGTCCTCCGTCAGTTACAAAATATCGAAATGCAATACGTCCATTTGTCGGGCCAGGTAATCCGGAAATTGTAACAGAATATTGAGTCCAGCCAATTGGGTATGCAGTTGTAGTTAAATTAGGATTAACAGAAAGTAGTAAGGTAGTAAATGTGCCAACCGAAGTTGATGTTGTACCCGGATTTGTTCCATTTCCTGCTGTACTCAATCGCACTTCTAAGCAATCAGGATATACAGTAGTTCCAGCCGTTGTTCTTGTGAAGAATGAAATTATATCTCCATTATTTAATGTCCGCGTTGGAGCAAATAACCAATTGCTTATAGTGGCGGGTGCAGACGACAAAGTGCTTCGATAATCTACTGACAAATATGAGCCAGTTGTACCCGCTTGGGCTGAGAAGATTGTGTTAACACCTGCTCCCCAATTTAAATCAGGTGAATCACTGTTGTTTTGAATGTACCAATCAGTTAATGTGGCTATATTCTCAAATCCCTCCGTAAAAGATTGACTATTAACCCTTCCAATGATGAAAAAAAAGAGTGCTAATGGTAGAACGCGACTAATCATTTTTTAACGATTTACTAATTTCAACTTCTTTTCTAATGGGTAATTTTTTAACTCTTACCTTGTCAATTGGACGTGTTATTTGAATGGTATTCGATTCACTAATCGGTTTGGCCGGTGTTTCAATTCCTTTTTCATTATTCTTGGTAGTTCTTGTTTTCACCTCTTTTGAAGATTGAATCGTTTGACCCATTGATGCACTTGAAATGCTAAAAAATAAGATCGAAATAAGTATTTGTTTCATATAAATTAATGTTAGTTTTTTATCAATTTAGTAGTTTGAATGCCGTCTGCAACTACCATGTAATTTCCTGATTTTAAGAACGAAAGATTTATTTTGGTTGAACTAGTCATCTCTGATTTTTCAAAAACTATTCGTCCCATCATATCTTTAATGATGATTGTGTGTTGCTCATTATCAGAAAAAGAAAGTGTTAATTCAGTTGTTGCAGGATTTGGATAAATCAACAATTTTTGTGTGTTTAATTCACTCATTCCAGATGTTGGACAAACTTCATCAACCGGTGTTCCATCACAATAATTCACACTATAAAGATTTACAGCTTGTGCTGGAGAATTTTCCGCTTGAATAATTGCATCTGTACAGCCTAATTGCTTGATAAGAAAATCTCTAAAAAAGTTTACGGTTGTATCCATGTAAGCAGTGCTTCCTGCGTATGGAACATGTGGAGCGCCTAGAAATGTGTAAAATTGATTTTCAACGCCAACAGCACATGCTCTTTCATGCAACATTCTGCTTCCGTCTAAATACATTAATGGGGTTCCCGGATTCACAATTCCACGATTGTATTTTACAGTTCCATCATTGGTACCATGCACAGATGCTAATGGAATATCTCCTGCTTCCAACCAACTGTATCGTGCTAATGCTCCACAGCCGTTCAATACACCATGCACTTTTGATGAATAGCCAGGATTTCCGCTTGTTCCTTCTAATCCGCCTAACGTTGAAATAACACTAGGACTTAGATAATCAGTAATCTCACATTCTTTGTCTAGGTATGCAACGTGAAGGGCAGTAATGGCTCCTGCCGAACTACCACCAACAAAAACATGGTTAGTATCAATCTTATAAGTATTTGTTGTTTGTTTGTCTTTATAGAAAAACCGAATGGCTGCTCTTAAATCTTGAGTTGCACGAACAACAGCTTTTACTGCATTTGCTGAGTCGAAAGGGAAAAAACCTAATCGATAATCAACAGAGGCAGTTACATATCCTTTTTTAGCAAATTTTTGGCACATAGTGACCATGTCGCCATCTGTTTTTGAACCACCAATAAAACTTCCTCCATGTACAAAAAGAATCAAAGGTCTATTTGTTTCGGCATCTCCTGTTGGTTGGTAAATATCTAGTTTTAGTGTTGTTGCGGCACCATTCCAAGAAGAGTTTTGTCCGTATGTAATATCACTGGTAGTTGTAAAATTAGCAAACACATCAGAAGCATATCTTCCTGTTGCACATGGTGACTGTGAAAATGCAGCGCCAGTTAGCAATAAACCGAGAAATAGAGTAAATTTTTTCATAGTAAATAGTTAATTAAGGGAACAAAGTTGAATTAAAGGTATTTGCATCCACTTGCGGAATGCGTGATTTATATTTTAAATTAATCGATTTTATAAACTCATTAGCTAGTAGAGCATTTCCTTTTTCATTGAAATGAATTCCATCTAAAGAATAAGCACCACCGGAAACAAATTTAGCACTCATGGAAACACCGTTGTATGCGAAACCTGTTTTTAACTGTGATGAAAATAAATTCACATCTACTAGTGCCAACCCAAATTGATTTGCTAATGTGGTAATGATTGTATTGTATTCAGAGATTTTATTTCGTAATGATTGAAGCTCTTGAACATCCAAAACAAACTCATCTCGAATTGGAAACAAAACTCCCATTTGATTGCATTTCACAGAGTCTAATGGCAAGCTTAAAGTGAGTAATTCAGTTGGAAGTATTTGTCTTACTGCAAAAGCATTCGCTGTTGAATCAACAATCATAAAAGGGTTACTACCAACAGTAAAATAATATCCTAATGGATTATAAATTGAATTCAATGTTGTATTACTCGCTGCATCTAAAGTTAGTCCATTCCAAGGTATCGTTGAGAAATAAGGCATTTCAGAAACGTCAGGAATGGTAGCGATAACGCCTTTCGATCCATTTGCTGTCATCACTTGCAATAAGTTGGTATACGCATTTTGAAAGGAGGTTGCACTTGGCAGATTTTCAATAGTTCCGCCCGATTTGGCAAAATCAATTACATCTTCAACACCCAAAAAAACAGAGAAAAACGTTGGATTACTAGCAATAGCATCGTCCAAAACACTTGCGCTTAATGAAGATGCCATTCGAGCAAAAAAAGCATTTGTTGCACTTAAATTACTGCTAGAAACTTGCATTAACTTTAATCCAGGAACACCAAAATTTCCAAACCGATTGGCTGAAGAGAAAATGTTTTGATTCAAAATACTCAAATCTCCTGATGATGCTATTCGAATTGGAGAAAGCGCAGTAACTCCTTTACAGTCGGTTTTATACCCAAGATTTAGCCGAGACAAACCGGTTAGCCCAATCCCAACTGAAGTTGAACTCACCCAAGGCTGATTGATTGAAACTCCTCCTATATTCTTGAACTGATTGGCAATAAGTGCTGCTAAAGAATTTTGTTGTCCCTCGTAATAAAGGGCATCATTCATATAGCCAGCCGCATGAGAACCTCCAATCATAACAAAGCGTGCCGGATTTATTTCCCCTTTGGAATAACTTGGCTCAGTATATTTTGGTTTACAAGAAAGTACGGCTAATACCGTAAATGCAACTAAACTTATGGAGGTAATTATTCGATTCATTTTACCATTTATAAATTAAGGAAAAACCTGGAGCGATTGCTTTGGTTTTAAATGTACCGTATAAATTTGTCTCTGCATTTTGAGCAGTACGTTTTAATTGGGTGTAATAAATAGATGCATCCATGGAGAATTTTTCACTAAAACGATACGAAAGCCCGCCTGTAAAATAGAATCGGTTCGCATCCGGTGTTTCAGGCGTTACGCTGGCATCTGGTACTGGAGAAAAACCAAATCCGGAACCCAATCGCAAATCTAATTTCTCATTTGCTTTAAACATAGCGCCTCCTCTGAAAGCGAAAATACTTTTATAATTCCGTGCTGACTTTGTGTCTAATAGAGACGTTGTATTTTGTTCATAATCAAACGCTAATGTATCATATACCTTCCATCCAACATAATTGATATCTAATACAAATTGCCATTTTTTTGTAGCTTTATATGCCCATCCTAGAGTAGTTACATTAGGTAAAGGCAAAGCACCTGTAAATGCTCCGTCTGGAAAATTCGTGTTTAATGATGCTGGTACAGTAAAAGTAGCTACCCCATTTTTCACTTTCATGTTTATTTGCGATCGATAGGTGATACCAACAGATAGTTTTTTATTCAAATCATAATGTATGCCTGCATTAAATCCAAAACCAAGAGCTTTTCCTGCTAGCTCCGCTTGCCCATAATTTCCAAGGCTGTCTTGCACAGGAACATCTTTTTGAAGGTTCACATTTCCCGTTGAAATAACAAATCCTGCTCCAATACCAATAACATCCGCAATGCGATAGGATAAGGTTGGTTGAATGTAAATCGCTTTCAATTCTAGGCGCGTCAAAGCAAACCGACCAATCCAATTTTCTTCCCATTGCACAGTGCTTCCGAAAGGAGTATATGCAGCAATTCCAAATTTTAATTTATCGTGTTTGTGCGCTTGAAAAATACCATAAGCTGAAAAGGGAGTTCCAACTGGGTTATTGGTTCGGTAGCCTTGTTGAGTAGCCGAATCAACATACAATACATTGGAAAAAATAGGCGTACTTGCAATGTTTATTGAATTTTCATTCGAAAAAGCAATGGATCCTGGGTTAAAAAAAATACTTGCACCATCTTGAAAAAGTGCGGTGCCTGCACAACCCATTCCTTGCTGTTTTTGGCCTTGAAAATTTACTTGAAATCCTTGAGCATAGCTCCTATTTATGGATAAAAACACCAAAAGAAATAGAGAGAATATGTACATTTGTTTCATTAGCAGTTTGGATTTATTTCAAATATAGTAAAAATACATTTGTAGCTGTGATTTTTGAAAAAGTTTCTAATCAAGGAATAACTATGAATAATTTAAAATTTCTACTTTTATTGATCTCGTTTTTCACAGTAAATGAATTGTTTGCTCAAAAGGGGAAAGAAGCCTATATAATTTTCTCTTCAAATGGAAAGAAAACCAATTTTCAATCCATTGAAAAACAAGCACTTTTGTCCGATTTTGTTTTTTTTGGTGAGTATCATGATAATCCAATTTCACATTGGCTGCAACTCGAATTGACCCAGTCGATGCACTCAAAATTCAAGGCTAATTTGATGCTGGGATTTGAAATGTTTGAACAAGACCAACAAGCCATTCTAGATGCGTATGTGAAAGGTAAAATGGATGAAAAAAACTTTAAAGATTCTTGCAGACTTTGGCCAAATTATAGCACAGATTACAAACCTTTGGTTGATTTCGCTAAAGAAAATAAATTGAAATGTATTGCTTCAAACGTACAGCGAAAATATGCATCGCTTTTATTTAAAAAAGGAAGACAAGCGTTGGATACATTATCTCCTCTGATTAAATCCCAAATGGCTGATATTCAATTTCCTATTGATACTACTCTTTCTCAATATCGCGCTGTTCGCGAAATGGGTGGACATGCCATGGGATTGAATATGGTGGAGGCCCAGGCATTTAAAGACGCAAGCATGGCGAAATTTATTTTGGCAAATAGTAAACCAGATTCAAAAATGATCCATTTTAACGGTGCCTTCCATTCTGACTTTTATCAATGTATACTTTGGTACCTAAAAAAAGAAAAGCCAGCTGCTAAAATCCTTACGATTACCACGGTAACACAAACTCAATTAAACACCTTGGATAAAGAACATCTGAAGAAGGCGGATTTTATCATTTGTGTTCCAGAGTCAATGACTCGAACGCATTAAACTTTATCTCTTTTTTACTGTTAGGCTAAGATGAAAAACACGATTGTTTTATGGGGGGTAGGATGGCTTGGGATTCCATTAGCGCAATCATTACAAAAAGCCGGAAATTCTGTTTGGTGCATCACCCGAAGTGAAGAAAAAAAGGCTTTTTTAGCGTCCAATGGAATTCATGCTGAATCGATTGAAGATTTTCAAAAAAACCACGAACTTATTTCAACTTGTTCCACGTTTATTATTGCGTTGCCACCTACTAAAGATAGTGATTTTTTGGAACAGATGAAACAAACCATTCAGCTTTTGCCTGCTGAAACGCATATCATTTATACAAGTTCAATTGGGGTTTATCTTCCAATATCAGGATTGGTCGATGAAAATTCTCCCATAGACGAAACGCATGCTGTAGCAAAAATTGAAAAACTAGTTTCAACCTATAAACCTTATAAAAGCACTATTCTTCGTTTGGGTGGATTAATTGGACCAAAGAGACACCCAGTACATTTTTTAGCAAAAAGAAATCAGAATTCTAACCCTAATCAAGTAGTAAATTTAGTGCATCAAGAAGATGTCATTCGGGTGATTGAAGCGATGGTACAAACGCCTTTTTTTGGTATTTTCAATGTTTGTTCTTCCGAACATCCTTTGCGAAAGGATTATTACAATGAGGCTGCTAATGCATTTGGTTTGGAACCCATCGGATTTGAAAAATCGACTTCAGAAAAAGGGAAAATAGTTGATTCTTCAAAATTGGTACAATTATTTCCAGCTGTTTTTTCCATGTCTATCCAGCACTTTGAAAGTTGTAAATGAAATTTTTCTGGGCAAAAGCATAACAAAAGTGCTTTTTTTACGTCTAACTTCACGTATGCGCGTGCGATTGATTATTTTCTTGTTTTTTCTGAGCTTTCAGTCTCATGCTTCACACATCATCGGAGGGGATATTTACTATGATTATCTAGGTAATAACCAATACCGGTTTTTTATTACGCTTTATCGAGATTGCAATTCAACAGGTGCGGAATATGACAATCCTTTGAAATTAACTATTTACAATTCTTCTGGTTCAATGGTCCAAGATCTCAGTGTTCCATTTCCCGGAAGCGTTGTCCTGCCTTTGGTTTTTACGAATCCTTGTGCCACTCCACCAACAAATATTTGCGTGGAAAGAGCTATTTATACCATTGTTGTAAATCTTCCTCCTATTCCTGGTGGATATACCGTTTCTTATCAGCGCTGTTGTCGCGGGCCAAACATTACTAATTTATTGAACCCCGATGATACTGGTCTAACTTTGACGACAAATGTTCCTGGTTCAGAGACTGGGTTTACAGTAAATAGTAGTCCTAGATTCACCAATTATCCACCGATTTTATTGTGTAATAATGATGAATTGGTGTTTGATCATTCCGCAACGGATCCTGATGGGGATGTTCTGGTGTATTCACTTGTCACCCCTTTTACAGGTGCCTCTTCCGTTAATCCTGCACCGCTTCAAGCTCCTGCACCTCCTTATTTCCCTGTTCAGTGGATTGGCCCATTCGGGTCTCAAGCTCCTTTGGGACCAGGTTCAAGCACGGTTATTGACCCAAATACTGGAATTCTTACTGTTAATCCTAGTATGATTGGTTTATTTGTTGTTGGAGTAATGGTGCGCGAATATCGAAACGGAGTGTTGGTGGGTCAAACGGTACGTGATTTTGTGTTCAAAGTATTCGATTGCAATATTACCCTCCAGGCTCTTTTACCAACCCAGGAGCAATTAGCGACGTTTGTTACTTATTGCCAAGGATTGACCGTTAATTTTGAAAACAATTCGTACGGCGGAAGTAATTATGCGTGGGATTTTGGTGTTTCTGGCACAAATGCGGATGTAAGTTCAATATATGAACCCACTTATACTTATCCTACTCCTGGCTCTTATGTGGCTCGTGTTATTGTTAATCCTGGCCAGCCCTGTACTGATACCGCATACATGTCGCTAATTGTTAATAATCCTTTTTCGGTTTCATGGACAAGTCAGGATTCCTTGTGTATAATCAACAATTCATTTGATTTTGTTTGTCAAACTAATAATCCAGGAGCTAATTTTTCATGGAATTTTGACCCCGATGCTTCCATTTTAACTTCAACCAATCTTACAGTCAATGATATTTCTTTTGCTACATCTGGTTTTCAGACAATCACGATAAATGGGGACGATGGGGATTGTGTGACCAGTTACACAGACTCCGTTTATATTTTTGATTTACCTACGAGTAGTATTGATGTTCCTCCTTTGGTTCAATGCATTGGATTGACGGTTCCTTTTATTAATAATTCTGTCAATGCGTATAATTTTCAATGGGATTTTGGTATTCCGGGTACTTCCGTTGATCAAAGCACTCAATTTGAACCTGTTTATTCTTTTCAAAATCCGGGTACTTATACCGTTCAATTAATTTCGAGTTCAACGCTGGGCTGTTCTGACACTTCTACAACCACCATAACGGTCAACGAACCGTTGGTTATGTCTTTTATCCATTCAGATTCATTATGTATTACGGATGGATTATATGATTTTGATGCTACGGTTTCAGGTCCAAATTTCACCAATTATACCTGGAATTTTGGCATGAATGCGAACCCAAGCACCGCCAATACTATTGATGTTTCTGGTGTTCAATATTTGACTCCAGGAAATCATCCCGTTAGTTTAGTCGGTTCGTATGATGTGTGTGCAGACACGATTTATTCGTCAGTTTTTGTTTACAGCGAACCAGAAATCGATTTTCTATTCGTCAATTCTTTACAGTGTGCCCCGTCCACCGCCCAATTTATTAATTTAAGTACTTCTAGTTCACCGGCTATTTATTCATGGGGTTTTGGTGATTCCGGAACATCCACGGCCTTTAGTCCAAGTCATGTTTATTCGGAAGTGGGCAGTTATAGCGTGGGTTTAACAATGATTACCCTTGCAGGCTGCATAGATACGCTGTATTTAATGAAACAAGATTTGGTGGTGGTTCACCCAAGTCCTGAAGCCAAGTTCTCGGTTAATCCTGAACGCACAGATATTTGTCATCCGGCCGTTCGTTTTATCAATGAATCAATAGGGGGTAATGAGTATTTCTATTTTTTCGATCAGAATACTTTCACAAGCACAGAATCTGATTTTGTTCATAATTACACCAATGAAGGAACAGATTACCCAATCCAGGTAGTTTCCAACCAATTTGGATGCAAAGATACTGCTCGCCGAACTGTAATTATTGAACCTTTTTCGCTGTTTATACCCAATGCCTTTATTCCGGATAATGATGCGTTAAATGATGTTTTTCAGCCGGTAACAGATTTTGAAATTCTTGAATGGACATTCCAAATTTATAACCGTTGGGGACAAATGCTCTTTGAATCTGCACAGTACGGTGTTGGTTGGGACGGCTCATTCAATGGGTATCCTTGTCAGGATGGATTATATGCCTATGTGCTTACCTATCGTTCTTGTGCTAACCCATACAATGCTAAAAAACTTACGGGCCACGTTTCCTTGTTGCGTTAAAAATGAGTGAAAATCCCCTTGATTTAAAAATTAAATCCTTGCCCGAGTTACCGGGAGTGTATCAATATTTTGATGTTACTGGAAAGATAATTTATGTTGGTAAAGCAAAGAATCTAAAAAAGCGCGTCACCTCCTATTTTACGAAGAATCATGATAATGCGAAAACAGCGATTCTTGTTAAACAAATTCAAGACATTCGCTTCATTGTTGTGGAAACTGAATTGGATGCTCTGATTTTAGAAAACAACCTGATAAAGGAATATCAACCCAAATATAATATTCAATTAAAAGACGATAAAACCTTTCCATGGATTTGCATTAAGAACGAACCTTTCCCTCGGATTTTTTCAACCCGGAGAATTATAAAGGACGGCTCAACCTATTATGGTCCATATCCGGACGCCAAGGTGATGTATATTTTATTAAAGTTGATTAAGGAGTTATTTCCTCTGAGATCGTGTAAATTAGACCTCAAAGATTCTAAAATTACAGCAGGAAAATTCAGCGTTTGTTTAGAATATCACATCGGAAACTGTTTTGGACCCTGTGCGCAAAAGCAAACCGAACAAGATTACTTGGAATCGATTAACCAAATAAAGCAATTGTTAAAGGGAAATGTGAATGCGGTTAAAGTTCTTTTAAAACGCCGTATGCAAGAAGCATCAGAGAATTATAATTTTGAACAGGCACATTTTCTCAAAGAAAAATTGGGATTATTAGAAGGATATCAATCAAAATCTACCGTAGTTTCAACTTCCATTGAAGCATTAGACGTTTTTACGTGTACGATTGAAAATACAATTACTTTTTTCAATTATTTAGTGATTCAACATGGTGCGATTATTCATGCTTATACCGCTGAAGTACATTGTTATCACGATGAAACCAAAGAGGAAGTCATTGAAAAAATGATTCCTAAATTAAAGGAATTGTATAATAGTAGTTCTAAGGAAATTTTAGTGGAAGAGATTCCTTTATTTTCCGATAATTCGTATCAATTTTCCATTCCTCAGCGAGGTGATAAAAAACAGCTATTGGAATTATCTAAACGAAATATTTTCTATTATCAGCAAGAAAAAAGAAAACGAGCATTTCTGCAGACTCCTGAAAAAAAATACGACGACATTTTAATTCAAATGCAAAAGGAACTAAAATTATCGTCACTGCCAGTGCATATTGAGTGTTTTGACAATTCCAATTTTCAGGGAACAAATGCAGTATCGGCTTGTGTGGTATTTAAAAATGGACGAGCGAGTAAATCAGATTACCGCCACTTTAATGTAAAAACGGTTGAGGGACCCGACGATTTTGCGACGATGAAAGAAGTTGTTTACAGAAGATATGCTCGATTATTGTCTGAAGAAAAACCCCTTCCTCAATTGATTGTGATTGATGGTGGAAAAGGCCAATTGAGTGCTGCGGTTTCTGTGTTGGATGAGCTCAACTTGAGGGGAAAAATAGCCATTATCGGCTTAGCAAAACGCATTGAAGAAGTGTTTTATCCGGGTGACACCAAAGCAATAATTTTGGATCGCCGATCAGAAACCTTGAAGATTTTACAACAATTGAGAGACGAAGCCCATCGATTTGGAATTACGCATCACCGCAATAAACGGAGTAAATCCAGTATTCATTCCGAATTGGATGCAATTCCAGGAATTGGTCCTAAGACAAAGGAGAAATTATTGAAAGATTTTAAAAGTGTGGCGCGTATAAAATCCGCCGAGCAACAGGAGTTGGAAAAATCGATTGGTGGTGCAGCATCCAAAAAAATTCTTAATTGGAGGAACTCGTTATTGACCTAGCCAAACTTTAGCAAAAAAGTTCTTCTGACGATTAGAAACCATGAACTTATTTCCTCCATATGCTTTCATCACAACCAACGTTGTGTCATTTTTCATTACTCGAACCCAGTTATATCCTTCTGGATAGGTATCTGATAATCCCTCCATAACAATTGTTCCATCATCCAATTGTACTTTCGTAGGTTCTAATATCGTGGAACTGGCTATGTGGATATTGGCATAGTCATCAAGGGATAAGGTGTCTCTAATTGGAATAATTTCCACCATGTAGGTATTCCCTTGTCCTAATTCACAATACAACAGTTCAATAGATCCATCTTCACGTGTTGTTTCAACTGGTTTGCCAGGAAACATCGCTACTACATCAGCTTGTTCGTTTTGATAGCGGTAAAAGTTGGTTTCTCTTACTTTTCTTTTTTCGGTTTGGGGTATTTCGCTATACGTGGCTGCAATTTTCCGAACAGTATATCCTTTTTTACGCAATTGCGCAATTATACCGGTTGTCCCGCCTAAATGAGATGCACCAACTCCACAAAAGACACTTCCTTTCTTCATAATTGAATCTAATCCCTCGGCCATGATACCGTTTCGCGTCACAATTAAGTCAACATATCCATTTTTGGAATAACGTAAACTTTTTCGGGTAAACTCCTCAATTTTATTGATTTGACCTTTTAAATAAAGGTTGAAAACCACTTCTTCTCTCAGTTCACCAATGCCAAGTAAATTTTCCTGCAAATACGGTTGTTTGCTTTTTTTGATGCCGGTAAAAACCTTTAGTTGATCTTCATAAGACTCAAAGAAAAAAAGTGATTTGGAAGCGTTACTGGCATATTGTTGAAAATAAGCGTCAACAAATTGAGGCATTCCATCTTCGTTACCATAGACGGTATTGGTGGCCCGCTCTGTTGTGGTATAAGGATCGCCATACATGTCAAACTGAAGATTGACATCAGATTCTCTAACGTCCACTTTTTTAAATAGGCTAAAGAGGTCGGTTTCTAGGGCAATTGTTTTGGCTTTGTTGAGCGCATAATACAAGGTGTCCGGAAAGCGAAATAAATCTTTATGGTTGTTGTGAAACGTTCCAAACAAGTACGATTTCTCCTTCAAGCCATTTCCTGAAACCTCCCAAAGCAATTCATTTTCAGGCTCGTATAACTGGGTAAACCCAGAAAAACCAATTAGTAAATAAGCGAACAACAATACCCTCATCACTACAAATTTAGTGTTTTTTATCGGGAAAGAAGTTGCACAAAAAAAATGAATTTAGAGAAGATGTTGAAAGGAAAAGTAATTGAACACAATTCTATCAGAACCAATTATTCCTTACAGGTTTTATAACAAAACTTTGAGCAGTAAGGATATTCACTTTGCATAAAGCCAATGGGTGATAAATCCTTGTTTTTATACAGGCCGGGTGCTTTTTTAACCATTTCCATTGCTATCACATATGACATCGTATAAACCATATCTGGACTTGTCATCTCAATTAAAAATGCCCCAAATTCTTCTCCTTCTTTAGTTATTGCTTTTTTGTATCCCGGGATTGATTTTTTACAGCAATCACATGCATAAACCTTATTTTGGTCTTTGTTTACAGCTTCTATAAATTGTTCTTTACTTAAAACACTTTGAGTACCATTCTGACCTTCCGTTAGTTTAAAACTACCATCTAAATAAAACATTTTTCCATCGCTGATTCTTTTGTAAGCCTCATTAATAGATAAAAAGTCTCCCATCTTATTTAATGGAAGTGGGTACTCTCCAAAAGTTATTTCGGTTGAATAAATACCTCCATTAAAATCAGTTAATTGTTTTATTCTCGGTTTTTTGTTTTCTAAAACTTCTATTTCAAATTTCATTTTAAGATTATCATTTTCGTAATAATTAACATTGTAACTTCCTAAAATTTTGTCATCTTTATATTTTGGAATAATAATTTCCAATTTAGAGTTTTCTTTATCCTTTCTTAAATCAATGTATTTGAATGATATTAATTGACTATTTTCAACCGTAAATATTTTTTTACTTTCACTTTTGTTATCATTAATTAACATAGTTATAAAACCCGAAACAATTTTTCCTCCAGACTCCAGACCCTCATTAAATGTTCCTTCATGAATTTGATTTTTATCATAAGTACCGTTTCCATCACCTGGGTAGCATTTTCCTCTTCCAAAAATTTTAATATTGTTCAATTTAAAATCACCTACATACAAACTCCCTTTTGCAGTTTGAATTTCACATGATTTTCCATCTGGTTTATTGTTGATAATTCCTCCTTTGTATCTGAATCCATTTGGGTATTTTATCTCTCCATTCCCCGAATAACCATACTTGCTTTTAACTAATTGTCCTGTGAATATCGTGTCTGTTTTTGAAGTTGTAATAACAGTGTTATTTTGCTGGTTTGTGTTCAATAATTGCATTCCATTTCGTTGCCTAATTTCATTACATAATTTTACGCACTCATCATAACTAATAAACTTGTATACATATAATGTATTTCCTTTTATCAACGAGTATTCTTTCGGAACTGGATTTTCATTGGTCGTCCCCCAAAAGTTATATTTTCCTGAAGAATTTGGCTTAATTTCTTGATCTGAGGTTAATGAGTATAAAGGATAGGTTCCGTTCCAAAATACATTTGCTTCGCCTTTATTTCTTGGGTCTCTTTGTGCTACTATTGACAAATTGATTAAAAGAAAACTTAATAGCAATAAATTTTTCATTTTCATTATATTATTAATATATCAAAAGTGTGAAATTACAAATATTTATACAAAAAACTGATTAAAATATTCTTTTTTTGTTCCAAGTACAGTCTATTTTGGTTCTAAAATAAACACATATGTCAAAAAACATCGGAGAAAAAATCAGACAAATCAGGGATTTAAAAGGATTTTCACAAGAGTATATTTCAGACAAATTAGGCATTTCTCAACGTGCCTACAGCAAAATAGAACGCAATGAGATCAAAATAGATTGGGAGAAAATTACTGAAATCTCAAAGGTTTTTGAAATAGATCCAATGGATTTAATTTCTTTTGATGATAATCTTATATTTAATAACTGTACTCAATCTGGTAAATTTGTGAATAGTCAAGCGCATTTCAATATCCCAGAAAAACTCATTGAGCAATATGAATCGAGGATAGAATCCCTTGAAAAAGAACTCGATTTTTTACGCGAAATGTTGAAGAAAAAATAACTATATTAAAATATTGAAATTCAATTAAATAAAACAAAATATTCCGAATTTACATAAAGAATATTCCAAAATTACATACACTTTTTTCCGAAATTGCATAAAATGGTTTATCTTTGATTAATGATTGATCGAAAAGCAAAAGGTAAGGTATTAGCTATGGCGCAGAAATTTCCTGTGTTGGTTTTTACTGGCCCACGACAATCGGGAAAAACGACACTCGCTAAAATAACCTTTCCTGAATATCGGTATGTTTCCCTGGAAAACCCTGAAAATTTAGCCTTTGCACTGAATGATCCCAAAGGGTTTTTAGAAATTTATGATAAATATGTAATTATTGATGAGGTGCAGAATGCCCCTGAACTATTTTCCTACATTCAGCAAATTGTTGATGATTCTGGGCTATGTGGACATTATATTCTAAGTGGATCTCAGAATTTTTTGATGTTGGAGAAAATCACCCAAACCCTAGCAGGAAGGATTTATTTAATGGAACTTCTTCCCTTGAGCCACTCAGAAATTAATCAAATTAAAGAAACTTCAATTGAAGAAGAATTATTTTCGGGGTCCTATCCGCGTTTGTATAATCTGAATATTGAACCCAAAGATTTTTATTCGGGGTATGTTAAAACCTACGTGGAAAGAGATGTTCGAACCATTCTGAACGTCCACGACATTAAGTTGTTTCGCAAATTACTTTCTTTATTGGCGCATTATTCAGGACAACAATTTAATGCTTCTGAAATTGCCAAAAAATTACACATTGATAGTAAAACCGTTCAACGCTGGATGTCAATTCTTGAATCCAGTTATATTGCCTTCACACTTGAACCTTGGCATGCAAATTTATCGAAACGTGTGGTAAAAACGCCTAAATTATATTTTTATGATACGGGCCTTCTTTGCTATCTATTAGGAATTAAAAGCATAGAAGAATTAAAAATGTCAACCTATAAAGGTGCTATTTTTGAGAATTATGTTTTGCTGGAAATTTTAAAAGCGCAACATGCACAAGGCAACCATTTAGACATGTATTATTGGAGAGATAGCAATCAAAACGAAATTGATTTATTAATTGTGGATGGTCAAAAAATCCATTGTATTGAGATGAAAGCATCTTTAACAGTAAGACCAGAACACATTAAAGCACTCCATTATTTGGATGATTTTATCAAAAATTATCAACTTCACCATTATTTGGTTAATTTCTTTGAAGAAAGTCAGAAAAGAAGCAATGAAAATATTCTTTCTTGGCGCGAGATAGAAGCTAAAATAAATTGATTGTAAAAATACATTTAATTACTTGTAAATCAAATAAATAAAACAAAATATTCCGATTTTACATAAATAATATTCCGAAATTACATAGATTTTTTTCCGAAATTGCATAAATTAAAAATGGCTTGGGTTAGTCTATTTTTCTCGAAATGTATAAGCCATCGCGCACAGGCAATAAAATGGATTCCAACTGCGGGTGATTTTGAACATAGTCATTGAACTCGTCGATTAACCGCGTATCCAAGTCCATTTTTTCTTTCGGCATCGTTACTTTTCCCGACCACAATACATTGTCTGTTAGAATATACCCTCCAGTATTTAGGTTGTTTAATACAAGATCAAGGTAGTTCCTGTAATTTCGTTTATCTGCATCAATAAAAATCAGGTCAAATTTTTCAGTGAGGGTGGGAAGTATTTCAATGGCATTTCCGGTAATTTGTTCAATTTTATCGGTTAATTCGGCCTCAACAATAAAATTGGAAATCATTTTTTCCAATTCTGCATTCACGTCAATGGTGATCAATTTTCCTCCCGTTTTCAAACCTTGAGCCAAGGCAATGGCAGAATAGCCCGTGTAGGTGCCAATTTCAAGAATGCGTTTCGGTTGTATCATCTCAACCAAAAATCGAAGTAATTGTCCTTGAAAATGACCACTAAGCATGCGGGGTTGCATTACTTTTAGGTGTGTTTCTCGATTTATTTTGTGTAAAATCGCTGACTCTTTTGGTGTATGACGCAGCACGTATGCTTCAATGTCTTTCGGTAAAAATTCCATTTATTGTACTTTTGGCCCAACGTATTCGATGCAAGGAGTAAATCCTACAAAACACTTGCCTTTTAATTCAACATGAATTGAGCCTAAATTGGAAACTGTAAAACTATAATCAGGTTCTTTTTTCCATAATTCGAGGCATTTTTCACCATTAAATCGAAAATTCTCATTAGCAATTACGCCGATATTAATTTGAAGCATTAACTCCTCGTTGCTTAGAAACTTATCTGCACGATAAACATCATAACTACCTTCGTTTAATTTCCCCGTCCAAGTTCCGGATGTATCAGTAGTAATCCATTTTTCCACTGTTTTTTTGCCTTTTTTAGTGAGCGCAAACTTCGATTTGGAAGCCATGATAGTTGTACCTCGCGCCATTTCTGGAGTTGGTTTAGCCCCTCCGCAATACGGTGTGTGTCTAATAAATACTAATGTTTGTCTTTGTGAAGAACACCCGTAAATGAAAGCAATTAGGGTTAGCAAAAGATAATACTTCATGGAAAATGATTTGGTGTTGCTAAGATAAACGATACAGTGCGGAAAAGTACTATAGTTGGTTCTATTTTTTTAAATTTAATTTTTGGTCTGTTTTTTGAAAAAAGAATACCTTTATACTAAGTAATATATCATGGCACTAAAGCAGCATTTAATTCAAAAACTGGAGCAAAAACTTTCTCCTCAACAAATTCAGTTGATGAAACTGCTTCAAGTACCAACCATTGAACTCGATCAGCGGATTAAACAAGAAATAGAGCAAAATCCTGCGCTAGAGGAAGGCGAAGAACGAGAGGAGGAGGATGAATACGATGCGGAGGATAACGACGAGGAATTTGACGACGATGAAGAAGAGTTTGATTTGTCCGACTACCTAGACGATGATTCAGCGGATTATAAAACGCAAGCAAATAATCAATCTAAAGACGAGGAAGAACGGGTTATCCCGCTTTCCGGTGAGCAATCGTTTCGTGAAAAATTAATGGAACAAATTCAATTACTTGCTTTGATTGATAATCAATACCTGATTGCAGATACGATTATTGGAAATTTAGACGAGTCGGGATACCTGAATCGGGAAGTGGATGCTTTAGTAGATGATTTGGCCTTTTCCGTTGGAATTACGGTTACTGAAGCTGAAATTGAAGAAACATTGGCCTTGATTCACGAATTGGACCCTGCCGGTGTTGGAGCGCGCGACTTGCAAGAATGCTTAGTGCTTCAAATGAAACGAAAACAAGACGGAAAGCCGCATCGATCTCATGCCTTGATGATTTTAGAAAAGTTTTTTGAAGAATTTACTAAAAAACACTACGATAAGATTGCAAAGAAATTGGATCTTACCGATGAAGAATTAAAAAAAGCCATCGACGAAATTCTTAAATTGAATCCTAAACCAGGCGGAAGTACCCGAGATGCCGCGCAAAATTTTCAACAAATAATTCCTGATTTTTTGCTTTTTGAATCTGAAGGAAAATTGGAATTAAACTTGAACTCTCGTAATGCTCCAGATCTGAAAGTTAGTCGAGAATATGCCAACATGTTGCGCACCTATGCAGAGGGAGCCAAAACTTCAAAATCAGATAAGGAAGCCCTTTCGTTTGTGAAACAAAAATTGGATAGCGCCAAATGGTTTATCGATGCGATTAAACAACGCCAAACCACGTTATTGATTACCATGACGGCCATTATGGAATACCAACGCGATTTTTTCTTAACGGGTGATGAAACCAATCTTCGTCCCATGATTTTGAAGGATATTGCAGATGTGGTTCAAATGGATATTTCTACCGTTTCGCGGGTGGCAAATAGTAAATATGTACAGACAAACTTTGGAATATACTCCTTGAAGTATTTCTTTTCCGAATCATTGTCCACCGATAGTGGGGAGGAGGTTTCAACCCGTGAGGTAAAGAAAATATTGTCTAATGCAATTGAGGCGGAAGATAAAAAACGGCCATTACCAGACGAAAAGCTCATGGAATTATTAAAAGACAAGGGCTACAATATTGCGCGCCGAACCGTTGCAAAATACCGCGAACAATTGAATATTCCGGTTGCCCGATTAAGAAAAGAATTATGATGCGCGTAGTATCTCACATCATATCATGGGTTTTTATGCCCTTATTTATCCCTATTTATTGTTTAGCACTAACCTTTTTCACCATTTCTTTCGAGGATTTTGTAATTAATCAAAATTCATTGTGGAGTTTGCCAAACCCCATGAAATGGGCAGTTCTTAACCTATATGTAATTTTTACAGTAATTGCTCCGGGGGTTTCAATCCTCATTTTGCGCAATAGAAAAATGATTTCGTCCATCCAACTTAACGATCGTACCCAACGATTTTTCCCTATTTTGTTGCTGGTTTTTTATACGACTGCCTTGTATTTACTTTTTATATTGAAAGCAGGTGACGCATTAATTCCAACGTTTATTTATTCTTTACCACTTTCTGGAGCACTTGTTTCTCTGACGCTTTTCCTGGTGAATTTTAAATTTAAAGTTAGTTTACACGCCGCAGGGGGAGGGATTTTATTTGGGTATATTTTAGCGTATTGTATGAAACAACAGTATTTTGAATTTTGGATTATTCTACTTTCCGTAATCATTACTGGTGTAACAATTTCTGCAAGGCTTTACCTAAAAAAACACACCATGGAAGAGGTTATTCATGGTTGGCTAATTGCTTTTTTAATCACTTTTTCAGTGAATTTCTTGTATCAGTAGAATAAATAGGCTAAGAAAATGGATGCAATAAACCCGGAAAAATCGGCTACTAATCCAGCCACTGGTGCATAACGCATTTTTTTAATTCCAACCGAACCAAAATAAACTGCTAGTATGTAAAAAGTAGTATCTGTGCACCCTTGAAATGTGGATGCAAGTTTTCCAAGGAACGAATCTACTCCATGAATTTTAAATGTTTCCAACATCATTGCTCGAGCGCCGGGTCCGCTAAATGGTTTCATAAATGCAACAGGCAATGCTTCTATAAAAGAAAGTGTTTTCACTCCAAGTGCTGTTAATCCAACGGCAATTCCATCAAATAATACCTGCATAGCCCCAGAAGCTCTAAATACGGAAACAGCGGCCAAAATACCAATCACGTAAGGTAAAACGGTGAGGGCAACCTCAAACCCTCCTTTAGCGCCTTCGATAAAAGTATCATACACATTGATTTTTTTCCGAACGCCAAGTAAGATAAATAAAACAATGACGCTAAGTAAGATGAAATTCCCGCCCACATCTGAAATTAATTGAATGTGTCCCGGATGATAAATGCACCAAGCCAATAAGCCAAAGATAAATAGTGCTATTCCACCTAAATAGGCTAGAACTACTGGCTGTAATAGATTGATCTTTTGTTTGATAGAAAGAAAAATTAATCCTGCCATCGTAGAAAAGAAAGTAGCAATTAAAATAGGCATGAAAACAACAGTTGGGTCTTTTGACATGGCACCACTTCGATACGCTAAAATGCTCACCGGAATTATGGTTAATCCCGAAGTGTTTAATACTAGGAACATAATTTGAGCATTGCTCGCCGTTTCCTTGTTAGGATTGAGTTCTTGCAAATAATTCATTGCTTTTAAACCAATAGGGGTCGCTGCATTATCAAGTCCAAGCATATTCGCGCTATAATTCATCATTATAGCTCCTTGAGCCGGATGATCTTTGGGGATTTCCGGAAATAATTTACAAAAAAGTGGATTTACAAGTTTCGATAGTAAATTCACCACCCCAGATTTTTCGCCTATATTCATGATTCCCATCCACAAACAAAGTGCCCCAACTAATCCAAGTATTAATTCGAATCCATTTTTAACGGAATCAAATAGGGCTTGAACAATTACTTTGAAAATTTCAGTGTCGTGTAAAAAAACGAATTTTCCCACGCCCATCACCATGGCAATAACAAACATGGCTATCCATAATCGATTTAATAGCATGGGCTAGTTATTTATACCCTCGCAGGATCTATCGATTCCTTGAACGTAGTTTTTAATCATATCAATTTCCTTTGCGCTTTCGCTTCCAAGGAATCCTTTGATGTCTGAATAGGACACGTTTTTAAGGTAATTGTCTAAATAATAACTGGAAAGCGGCATGTATGACCAATGCCACACTTCTTGATTGTATCCGGTGCGTTTCGTTGATTTTTTATCAGAATATACCTGGCAAAAACCATATTTGGATGCGTTTTCGACTAACCAACGATATACTTTTTTCCCTTTTCCATCCTTAAAGTAATCTTCATCAACAGAATTAATATCCATGTCAGTTCCCCAATGATGGCGTGAAGTTGCAGGCATAGAACTAAAAGTTAAAATCTTTTTTGCGTTTGCTGCTTTTTCTTTGATCTTTTTTTCGTTGTCTTTCCACTTGCGTTCCCAGATTTTCTTTTGATCTTCAAAATTGCGTGTTCCTGAAACTATTTTTAGATCAATATCATCCTTTTGAGCGGCTTCGGCCATTTTTACAAATGCTTCGTATGTTTTTTTCTGCAAATAGATTTCTTTATCACTCCATTTACTGCCAACCAACTGAAAACGTTCGTCTTTTTTGTAGTCAAACTTACCCAACAGAAAATCTTTTGAAATATCTGGATTTGACATAACAGGAGAACTTTCTTCTTGCGGTTTTCCCGGTCCCTTGTCGTATTCTTGTTCCTTGATTTTAAATTCACATGAACTAAATAATATAAAAAGGCTTAGTATAAATAGGTATTTCATTAATGGCAGCTTTTATCAATTCCGTTTACGTAATCTTCAATTGATTTGAGTTTGGGTGCTAATTCACTTGCTTGAAACCCTTTCACCTGTTTGTAGGTAATCAATTCCTCGTATTTTTTCAAGTAATGCGAAGATATTGGAATGTATGACCAATGCCATTTTTCCATTTCATATCCGGTTCTATCAGAGTTTTTCTTATCCGTGTATACTTGACAGAACCCAAATTTTGCCGCATTTTTTTTCAACCACGTATATTCTTTTAATCCTTGGCCAGATGCAAAATAACTATTTTCCAAACTATTAATATCCATATCCGTCCCCCAATGATGGCGAGACGTTGTGGGCATGGAACTATAGAGCAGAATTGTTTTAGCGGCTTTCAGGCTGTCCATCGTTTTGATGTTTGTATTCCATTTCCTTTCCCAAATAGCTTTCTGTTCATTGAAGTTTCGCGTGCCTGAAATGATTTTTAATGAAATGCCCTCTTTTTTGGCTTCCGCATACATTTCTTTGAATTTTTTATAGGTTTCTTTTTGCAAATACATGGGTTTAGAACAATGTTCTGTTGCAACCGATGTAAAAAAAGGATCCTTTGAATAATCAAATTTTCCCAGTAAATGATTGATTAATAATGAATCATTCGGGAAGTTTGGCGTTGGAAATGATTGTGCAATTGAATCAGAAACAGTTTCTTTATTCGCGGGAGCTTTCATCATTTTGTGGGGTGATAAAAGTCGCGTGCTTTTATAAATACAACCGGGCTCTGAATAAGTAGTTAGCGCAAAATAGCCAACCAAGAAAACACTAGATAACACAAATAAGAAAGCAGTAATTTTTTTCATTATAATTTCTGAATGAATTTACCAAACACCCATCCGTCTACACCTGATGAGGTTGTAATATGATACCAAACATCTCCTGATATAAACTCCAATTGTGAGGATGAGATTTTGGCATAACCTGTTTTTCCTGTTTTGTCGTCTTCATAAGAAATTTTATATTGATTTCCTTCGTAGCTTTCGATCATAACTGCTTTACCTTTATTTAAAGTAAATACCAAATTACCCGAATAATCATTGTAAAACGGAGTGGATGAGCGCAAAATAGCTTCATTTTCATTGCCTTCCGGGCGATATTCGTCTACAATTTTTACCAGCTGACCGTTTGTTAAAACTGCTTTTCTATTTCCTTGAATGGAATGATCGCTTCTAACCAAAACATTATTTCCATTTATTTTGCCGTTGTTACCACTTGAAGCTTGTTGGTCATTTTGAGGCGCCTTATCCTCTCCTTTCGTGGCTTCAGAGCCTTTGTTTTTCTCTATGTTTAGTTTTTCTTGTTCAAGTTTTAATTTTTCTTGTTCCAACTTGAGTTTTTCTGCTTCTAAATTCCCGTCCGAACAACTTGTGACAAGTAGAATTACAGCCAAAAATAAATTTATTTTATACATTTTTAAAGATTTTAGTGACTTTCAAAAGTAATAAATTGATTTGATATACAGTCAACTAAGGGTAGGATTAAAAACAGTATTTATTTTCTTGAATGAGTTGTTGAGCTATTATTTGTCGTGCTTGCTTTGGATTGAAAGGGCCAACTTTGGTAAAGCGTTTTACACCCATTAACATCATTCTACACTCGTCTCCTTCCGCAAAGGAATTAATGGCGTCTTTAGCGTATTTTTCTATTCGAGATGCCGCATCATAAAAATGTGTTTTCACAATTGCAATGTCCAATTCGCAGGCTTCTTCACCCTGTATTTCTATCTTTTTTTCTACGCGTAGCAACGTTGATTCCGCTAAATAGGTTTCAATAGCAATATCAGCTATATTCACTAAAACCTCTTGTTCTTTCGCTAAAGATTGCATCAATTTTTGAACTGCCGATCCGGCAACGAGTAATAAGGTTTTTTTAAATCCTTTCAGGTACATTCTTTCTTCTGCCAAAGGAGTTTCTGGGAGTTCTTGCATATCTGGAATGCTCATTAAATCATTAGCAACCTGCATAGCGGGACCCATTAAATCCAATTCACCTTTTAGCGCTTTTCTGAGTATCATATCAACGGCCAGCATCCGATTGATTTCATTTGTACCTTCGAAAATTCGATTGATACGAGCGTCTCTATATGCGCGTTCCACCATAGATTCGGCAGAATATCCCATGCCACCATGTATTTGAACGGCTTCATCTACGACATAATCTAAACACTCTGATCCAGCCACTTTCAGCACCGCACATTCGGCAGCAAATTGTTCAATTCCTTTTAATGTGGCTTCACCTTTAGACATTCCGGATTGTATAAGTGCTTCAATGGCATCATCAATATTTTGTCCGGCACGATAGGTTGCTGATTCCAATACGTATGTCCGGATTACTTGCTCTGCCAGTTTATAGCGGATAGCACCATATTTTGATATTACGCGACCAAATTGTTCCCGCTCATTGGCATATTTTACGGATAAATTGATTGCTCCTTTTGCGCCTCCTAATACTCCCGCTGCGAGCTTAATTCTACCAATGTTTAATATATTTAATGCTATTTTAAACCCATTTTCCCGAGTAGATAACCTGTTTTCGATGGGTACATGTACATTATTAAAAAACACTTGTCGAGTAGATGAGCCCTTGATTCCCATTTTTTTCTCCTCGGGATTTAACGTAATTCCAGGAGTATTTGCTTCTACTAAAAAAGCAGTCAAATTTTTATCGTCATCAATTTTGGCAAAAACCGTAAATAGGTTGGCAAAACCAGCATTGGTTATCCACATTTTTTGACCGTTTAAAACGTAGTTTTTACCATCTTCTGATAGCTGTGCCTTTGTTTTTCCAGCATTTGCATCAGATCCTGCTCCCGGTTCAGTTAAACAATAAGCGGCCTTCCATTCTCCACTAGCAAGTTTCGGAATGTACTTAGATTTTTGCTCCTCGTTTCCGTAATAAAGTAGGGGTAAGGTTCCAATTCCAGTGTGTGCGCCAAAAGAAACCGAAAAGGAATACCCTGTTCCTAAGTGTTCCGTTGCCAATAAAGACGTTTTAAAATCAACGCCCATTCCGCCTAAATTTTCTGGAACGGACAATCCCAGTAAACCAAGTTCGCCCGCTTTTAACATAATGGACTCCATTAATCCATTTTCCATTGTATCCGTTCTATCAACATAAGGCAGCACTTCTTGCTCAATGAAATCATCACACATTTGCGCGATCATTTTTTGCTCTTCATTCCATTCTTCGGGAATAAAAACTTCAGAAAAATGAACATCTCTAATAATGTATTCACCGCCTTTTAATGCTTGATTTTCCATGGATTAATTTTTAATTACGACTAAGTTAACGAAAATAATATTATGCGCGCATAAAATAATTAATGCATTTTAGGATTTTTTATATTTTCCGCAAGGAAGAAGGGTCTACTTTTGCTGGGATGAAAAAAATGAACATATTCGTATCAATTATTGCTTTTGTTTTCACTTTTCAGGTGGTTGCTCAATCAACGGATTCTAAAACAGGAACTCTCCCAAATTCTAATGCGGATGAAATAATCAATTTTGCGAAGACTTTTTTGGGTGTGCCCTACGTATATGGTGGTGGATCTCCAGCTGGATTTGATTGTTCCGGCTTTATTCAATACGTTTTTAAAGAATTTGGATTTTCATTGGCTCGCACAGCAGGTGCTCAGGCTTTATTTGGAATGGATGTAACTTTGGATGAATTACAACCCGGCGATTTATTATATTTCAAAGGAAGAAATATCAATAGTACCTCAATTGGTCACGTTGGAATGGTTACAGCAGTAGCGAATGGAAAAGTAGAATTTATTCATGCCGCCGGAAAAAGTGTTAAAATGGAGGTGTTGAATAAAAACAGTTATTACGTTCCTCGTTTTATCAAAGCACGCCGAAATTTGTAATCTAAATTTTTCCTTGTTATAAAGGAATTTCGGCTTGAATTCGATGGATTATTTCCTCAGGCGATAAAGCAGTTTCAATGGAGAAATCACCGGATTTAACTCTTCTTAATGCAATTAAGGTTCCTCCTGAATGTAACAGTTTTCCAAAATCATAAGCAATACTTCGAATGTATGTTCCTTTGGAGCAAGTAATTTCGAAATCTATTTCAGGAAAACGGCTATCATCTATATTAAATTGATGAATTTCAACCTCCACCGTTTTCATTTCAATTTCTTTCCCTGCGCGAGCAAACTCATAGGCTCTTTTTCCGTCAATTTGTTTGGCCGAAAACACGGGTGGTTTTTGGTGTATGACACCAGTCAATGCTAATTTAGCCTTATTCAATAAATCTGAATCAATATGGTTAGTTTCAAACAATTCATCGAATTCTGTTTCGAGATCATAAGAAGGTGTTGTTTTGCCCAATAGAATTGTTCCAGTATACGTTTTTAAACCGGGCATGTATTGGTCTATTTTTTTGGTGTCCTTACCAATACAAAGAATCAATAATCCGGTAGCTAATGGATCAAGCGTGCCAGCATGACCAACTTTTATATTCTTAACGCCTAATTTTTGTTTGAGATTCCACCTAATTTTATTCACCACATCGAAAGAAGTCCAACCGAATGGTTTATCAACCAACACTGTTTTTCCGGATTGATAATCTATCATGTTAGTTAACAGCTGTAAAATAGATAAGAAATACGATTCCTAAAACAATTCGATACCACCCCCACATGCGGAAGCCATATTTTTTCAGTATTTCAATAAAGAATTTAATAGCAATTACCGCCACAATAAATGCAATGATATTACCCAAAACAAACAAAAGAAGATTATCTCCTTTCAAAATCATTTCAAACCCTTTTTGTTCTGTTCCTTGATAATTCCAATCTTTTAAGAAAACGGAATATAAGGTTACTGCTAACATGGTTGGAACGGCTAAGAAAAAACTAAATTCGGCGGCCATCCGCATCGATAATCGTTGTTGCATTCCACCAATAATAGATGCTGCCGCTCTGCTTGTTCCTGGCATCATTGCTAAACATTGCCAAAAACCAATAATTAACCCGGTTTTTATTGTGATTTGTTTTTCATCGTTAATGGATGGATTGGTGAATAATCGATCAATAAATAATAAAATCACACCTCCGACAATTAAGGTAATGGCAATGGGAATAGGCTTTTCCAAAACCGCTTCAATTTTATCGTCAAACAATTTCCCCAATACCAAAGCGGGAATTACGGCTATACCTAATTTGACATAAAAATTAAATGATGTTTGTTGAAAGAATTTTTTCCAATACAACACAACCACGGCCAAAATAGCACCAAATTGAATGGACACCTGAAACATCTTAACAAATTCATCTTCCTGAATTCCGAAATAAGAACTCATAAAAATCATGTGCGCGGTGGAAGAAACAGGAAGAAATTCCGTTAAGCCTTCTACTATGGCTAGAAAAACAGCCTCTAAGAAATTCATGATTATTTTTTCGTGTCAGAAATGGAATCCTCGTCAGATTTAACTGGTTTTTTCATAATTGCGTAGAGAATAACGATGTATCCTGCAATGATAAGCATGGGTGACACGGTGATCCGAATGGGGCTAAAAAGCTCGTCAGCATTAAAATTATTTGGGTTGTCTGTTCCACCACCAATCATTAAAATGAATCCAATAACATTGATCACGATACCAATAAGTAACAACCGATAATTTTCTTTTTGAAAACCGAAATGATTAAATTTCATAAATATATGTTTAGTATAAATCGTCTATTTTCATTTTTAGGTATTTGTTTAATGCTAACCAGGTTGAAACAAAGGTTATAAAAACGCCTAAAAAAATTAAACTTGCTCCCAAAATTACAAATAATGTTGCAGAATAAGTGATTGCCAATTCATCAAAATAATTTTGGATGGCATAAAATAACGTTACTAAAAGCGCAATGCCAAGTATAGCTGATACAAGGCCTTGTAAAATTGCCTGCAAAAGAAAAGGTTTTCGAATAAAAGTAGCCTTTGCACCAACTAGTTGCATCGTTTTGATTGTAAACCGCCGGGAATAGAGAGCCAATCGAATGGTGTTATTTATCATGGCAATGGCAATAACAATAAGGATTGCAGCGATTGATAAAACCAAAAAAACGAATTGTTTGAATCCGAGATTGATGCTTTCAATATTTGCTTCATTGTAACTAACTTCAATGACTTGATTGGGGAATGATTTTACTAATTTGTCCTTGATTTTTCTCATTCCCTCTTTTGTGGCAAATTCTTCTTTCGGACTAAATGTTATGCTTGGCGGCAACGGGTTTTCTCCTTCAAAAATTTCATCCAATTCTTTTTTCTCGCCTTGATTCTCATAAAAAACAGCAATTGCAGCATCGGGAGACATATATTTTACCACTTTAAATTCGGGCCATTTTTTAAGTTCGATTTCAATTTGTTTGATATCAGATTCATTCATCCTTTCCTGAAAAAACACATCTCCAAATAGGTTCTCTTTGGCCTGTCGTTGAAAATCAGTTATGCCTAAAACACCACCTAGAATAAGCCCAATCATGAATAAAACCAACGAAATACCAATCACCGTGGAAATATAACTTGTGCGTAAACCTCTTTTGCTGTATTTTTCTATTTCAGAACTCATACAACGAAAGTATTAATTTATTTCAACCGTTTTTGACTCTTAACAGAAGGTTTTCAAAAGTAAAATGTTATGAATGTCCTATTTTTTTCTTAATTCGACCAATTTTTACAAAAAAGTTGCTTTTATTTGTATTTGATTTTAAACTATTAGCTAGTCCTTTTGTCAGTAGATTTTGCACTTATTGTGTTTTCCATTGTGGCAATTCTTGCCTTCTTTTCCTTTTTGACGGGAAGGGATACATTTTTGAGTTTTTTTAGCTTGCTTTTGGCTGGTGCAACTGCTTCTTTAATTTCGAGCGAACTAAAAACCGACCCTCGAACGGGCTTGTTGCAAATAATGATTTTTTCTTTTTTGATTTTTAATTTCTTATTGTCACGCGTCGAGGTTTTGAGAAATATTAAATTTGGAGTTTATGGAACGGCATTGTCTACCTTTATGCTCCTTGCAGTTGGCTCAGCAAGCTTTTCGATGTATGATTTTGAGTTTTCTCTTCATTCCGTTACCTGTTGGATTCTTCCAATTATCGGAACATTGATTTTTGTTTCCTCAGAATTACTTTCTGGTGTTTTTTCGCAATTTGTTGGCTTCGAAACGCGCGTGTCATTTCAACAACTAACCCAATTTTTTATTCTGAGTATATCGCTTTTTATAGGTTTCTTCCTTGCTTCTTATTTCGGAATATTCCTCATCGCGATAGGGTATATTGCAAGTAGTTTTTACAGGGAAGATCAATCAGCTAACAGTGGATTTACGCTGTTAATTTTAACGTTAATACCTTTTCTAGCTACTCTTTCAGGTATTGAAGTTATTGATATCTCGATTGGTAAAAATTTATTTGGTTTGATGAGCGGTTTTGCTGGAATTTGGTTTTTGTATATTTTATCTCAATCAAAAATTAACCCAATAGCCTTTTCGATGGTGGGGTATATTCTTCACCTTGTGTTTTCTGTGGTAATCATCGTTTTGGGTGCTCAAAAAGCAGATTTAGGAGGAATTGAAACATATCTCGGTTATTTAATTGGTTCCGCTTTTGCCTTAACCGTTTATCATGATTTCAAACTGACTCAGCTCATCTATCCTTCTTTAATTGGTATTGGCATCTATTTTGGCCCTAAGGCTTCAGCAACGAATCAAACTCCTGATAAGGGTGTTCAGGCTACTGAAAATAGTAAGTCTGCGGGTAAATCCAAAAGTAAAAAAGATCCATTTTTAGTGAAAGGACTTTCTTTGGACGAATTGGTGGGAGAATACGATATCATCTCTTCCTCTTCCTTAATTAATTTTAGTCTTGGTCCAAAAGGAGGAATAACTGAAGGAAAAATCCAAGGATTTACAGGAGTTGTTAAGATTGATGAGAAAACTGGTTCCTCCATTTTTTCAGTTACCCTACCAATAAAAAAGCTGACAACGAATAATGAGTTGCGCGATGAGTCGTTGATGGAAAAAGCTTATTTCAATGTTGGCAAGTATCCTTCTATGAAGTATAAATCTAAGAAATTGCGTGAAGTAAATGATTACTATGAATTGGATGGTGAGTTTACCATGCTCGGTGAAACAAAACCACTAAAGGTGAAACTCAAATACGTGGGATCAAGCGTTAAAGACGGAGTTAATATACCTCAGTTTATTGGAAAAGCATCTATTAATAGAACTACTTTTGGTATGAAAGCCGATTCAAAAGAAGGAAATATTGTTGATTTTGATTTCAAAATTGAATTACAGAAAAAGAAGGTAAAAGAAGATAAAAAATCGGAAGAAAAACCTAAAAAAAAGGAGCGTAGCGCTGATTCAAGAAGAGAACGTCCAAGAAGAAACTCAGATTAAATCTGTTAATGGCAAAGCGCCTCTATGAACGACTTTTTTCAAACCCCAGTTGAATTTTTAAAGGGTGTTGGCCCCCAACGAGCCGAGCTTCTGAAAAAAGAATTGGGTATTCATACATACAAAGATTTATTGTACCATTTCCCTTTTCGGTACATCAATAGATCAATGTTTTGCCTCATCAAAGACCTGCCTTATTTAGAAAATGCTGCGCAGTTTAAAGGTACAATCACCCGAATTATGGATGGCGGTAGGGGTAGAGCCAAAAGCATTTCTGCCCAGGTAGAAGATGAAACAGGAAAACTTGAATTGATATGGTTTCAAGGGGCAAGTTGGATAAAAAATAGCCTGAAAGTGGGCGCGAGTTACCAGATCTTTGGGAAACCAAAAATATATAACAATCAATGGACAATTGCCCATCCAGAAATTACTCCGTGGAATTCCGGAGCGTTGAATACGGGTTTTCAGCCAGTATACTCAACCACGGAGAAATTAACCGCTAATGGATTGGGCTCTCGCGGAATTGAAAAAATTATGCAATCATTGTTGCAACTCGTTCCCTCTCAATGCAATGAAATTTTATCACAGGAAATACTGAATCAACTGAAATGTGTTTCCTTGGTGGAAGCACTCCTTAAAATTCATGCGCCAACTACTGAAAATGAAGTTGCTGCAGCTCGATTTAGGTTAAAATTTGACGAGCTTTTTTATTTACAGCTTGAAATGCAAATACGCAGGCAAGTGAGCGCAACGAAGGGAAAGGGTTTTGTTTTTCCGGAGGTGGGCACTGTTTTTAATTCCTTTTATACGAATCATTTGCCGTTTGAGCTGACTGGGGCGCAGAAAAAAGTATTGAAAGAAATCAGAAAAGACTTTTTAGTAGGTAAACACATGAATCGCTTGTTGCAAGGCGATGTGGGAAGTGGCAAAACGTTGGTTGCCTTATTAACTGCTTTAATTGCTATTGGAAATAATTTTCAAGCGGCTCTCATGGCGCCTACTGAGATTTTGGCAACACAACATTTTGAAACCATTAGTAAATTGGTCGAAAAACTTCCTGTACATGTTAGCCTGCTTACTGGTTCCACGAAAAAAAGTAAACGAATTCACATTCACGAAGGCCTTGAAAATGGAGAAATTCATCTACTCATTGGGACGCATGCCCTTTTAGAGAATGTGGTTCAGTTTCAGAATTTGGGTGTCGTTATTATTGATGAGCAACATCGATTTGGAGTGGCTCAACGGGCAAAAATGTGGCGAAAAAACACCACGCCGCCTCATGTATTAATAATGACTGCAACTCCTATTCCGCGGACATTGGCAATGACATTTTATGGCGATTTGGACGTGTCCGTAATAGATGAGCTTCCTCCAGGGCGTAAACCAATTTCAACGATACATCGTTTTGAAAGTCATCGCTTGCGTCTGTTTGAATTTATGCGCGAACAAATCCAGTTAGGGAGGCAAATTTATGTGGTGTATCCGTTAATAAAAGAATCCGAAAAATTAGATTTTGCAAATTTAATGGATGGTTATGAAGCCATTACTCGCTCGTTTCCACTTCCGGAATATCGAGTGAGTATTGTTCATGGCCAAATGAAACCGGAAGATAAGGAGTTTGAAATGCAGCGATTTATTAAAGGGGAAACACAAATTATGGTGGCAACAACCGTGATTGAGGTGGGTGTAAATGTTCCCAATGCTTCTGTTATGATTATTGAAAGCGCGGAGCGTTTTGGACTTTCTCAATTGCACCAATTACGTGGAAGAGTAGGTCGTGGGGCTGAAAAATCTTACTGTATATTGATGACAGGGAATAAACTATCCAAAGAGGCGAAATTGCGCATGGAAACAATGGTAGGTACAAATGACGGGTTCGAAATTGCGGAAGTTGATTTAAAGTTGCGCGGACCGGGCGATTTAATGGGAACACAACAAAGTGGTGTGTTGGATCTGAAAATTGCCGATATTAGTAAAGATAGTCAATTAGTTATTTTAGCCAGAGAAATTGCCGTTAAGTTGATTGAATCTGACCCAACAATCAGTGATCCTACAAATAGGTATATCCGAGAAGAAATTTCTAAAATTGTGCGGTCAAAACCGAATTGGGGGAAAATAGCTTAAAATTCAGACTCGTCCATCGTGAAATCATCAATGGAAGTATCAAAAGAATCATCGTCTGTTGATTCATTATCAATTAAATCTTCAGGTGAATAATCTCCATCTCTTGTTACCGGACGAAGTATGTTTGTTTTGGATACATTTAGTCTAATTTCTGTTCTAAATTCACCATCTTCTTGCTGATAGGCTTTTGCGAAAGGAGATCCTATCAATTCAACCATGGTTCCCCTTTTCAGAAAATCCACGATACGTAAATTGCTTCCTTCGCGTTTCCAGATAGTGCAATTTACCCACGTTGTTTTCGTTTTTGTTTGACCCGTTCTTTTGTCTTTCCAGTTTTTATTGTGAGCAACGGGAAAATTAATGGCTAAAACATTTCTTTCCATTGTTTTTACGATCGCATCTTTACCGATGTTTCCAATCAATCTGGTTTCAAAAACAGTTGCCATTAAAATGGTTTTAGTTTAGTTAGTTATGTCAATATCCAAGCTAAGTTAAAAAAAATAATGATTATTGTTTCTAAAATGTTAAAAAATAATAATTTACATGCGATTTAACATTGGAAACCACGGGGTGTTAAAAACCTTTAATCAAAGAGATTTTGTTCTTCCGCCATCAACAGGCAAATTTATACCATTAATATAAGATGCTTCTGGTGATGCTAGAAATGCAATAGCTGCGGCAATTTCTTCTGGTTGTGCAATGCGTTTCATAGGCGATTCTGAAGCCATTTCATCAAAAATTTCGGACACTTTTTCTCCTGTCTTTTCTGATTTTGCTTCTGCAATTCCTTGTAATCGTATCGTATTAGTGGCGCCAGGTAAAACATTATTCACCGTAATACCATATTCACCAAGTTCATTAGCCAATGTCTTACTCCAACTAGCAACAGCTCCTCGAATGGTGTTTGATACTCCAAGGTTAGGCAAGGGTTGCTTTACGGAGGTTGAGATAACATTAATGATTCTTCCATAGCCAGATTCAATCATTCCCGGATAAATAGCTTGTACAAGTATGTGATTACAGATTAAATGTTGATTAAACGTATTTATGAATTCTTCTGTAGAAGCATCTTTGATTGGTCCTCCTTTTGGCCCTCCCGTATTATTGACTAAAATATTTATTTTAATTCCGGTAGAAAGAAAATCTGTTATTACCTTTTTTAGATTGGTTGGGTCTGAAAAGTCTGCTAAAATATACTGGTGGTGTTGATGGGCCGTTTGTGGTAATTCGAGTAACGTTTCTTTCAGTTTTGGCTCATTTCGGGCAAGTAATATCAGGGTTGACCCCATCTCTGCCAGTTTCATTGCGGTTGCTTTCCCAATTCCTTGCGTACTACCGCAAACTAAGGCTGTTTTATTTGTTAACATATTATTCATGAGCTTTTTAAATAATCTTTGTGTAAATTTAACATTAATTATTTTCTGTTTATTTTTTTCTATATATTTGCAATATTACTTAAAGTTTTAACTATGAAAAATATTTTACGATTAATTGTTCTCACGTTGACGTCACTTGTGATGTTTACATCAAATGGGAATGCTCAAACTGTTTTAATTGATCCGGCTGGTGCTGGTGGATTTGAACTAGGTGCTGATATGGCATCTAATGGATGGACGGCTGTAAACGCTGCCACCGACGGATGGTTTGTTGGAAATGCTCCGGTTGTAGCTACTGGAAATAATTGCGGATTTATTTCATCGACAGGTGGTTTAGGTTGGGCTTACTCACAACTTAGTGTATTCAATCATATGTACCGTGACATCACCATACCTGCTAATGAGTCAAAAGTTACTCTTTCTTTTAAATGGAAAGCTTTAGGAGAAGGAACAGCTGCTAATGACTGGGATAATATGAAAGTTTTTCTTGCTCCAACAACAACTGTTCCAACATCAACTGCCGCGGTAACGGGTGCAACTCAACTTTCTGGACCTGGTGCAGTTAGTGGAATGTACAAATTAAATAGTGCCGCTTGGAATAACGAAACCATTACTTTTTCTGGTGTACCGGGTACAACTTACAGACTATTATTTCAATGGAAAAGTGACGGATTTGACATTTTTAATCCACCTGCTGCGTTAGATGACATCAGTGTAGTTACTTCACTTCCAGGTATTTTTATTTCAATCATAACAGGTAACTGGAATGACCCACTGACTTGGGATGCAAATGCCGTTCCTTCAGGAGCAGATAATGCTATTGTTTCAGCCACGCATACTGTAACTGTTAATGCAGTAGGACAGGCAATAAACAATTTAATCGTTAATGGTACACTAGCTTATTTGGCTACTCCTACACAATTCAATGTGAATGGAAACCTTACAGTTAACAATGGAGGTTTGGTTAATGCATTCAACGGAACAACTGGAAAGACTTTATTTGTTACTGGAAACATAGTTAATGATGGAACAATGAATCTTTCAGTTGGAGCGCAAGCCGCTGGAATTCTTAATCTGAATGGAACTAGTCCACAGACTGTTAGTGGAGCTGGTTCATTTACATCTAACATTATAAGAAATTTGACTTGTTCGAATACAAGTACAGCAACTCCAAATATTATTTGGCAATTTGACAATATTGTAATTCAGCATAACTTAAACCTAACTGGTGCGAGATTTGATTTAGGAACTAGAACATTATCTCAAGGTTCGGCAGTTAATACAACTACTGGATCAATGACATTAACTACTTCGGTAGGTTGTGGTTTTATGCCTGGTGCGAAATACAGAAGATGGTATACAACGGCAGCTACCGGGACTACTATTTCAGCTGGTTTTGATCCAACTGCCACAACTTCTCGTTTCCCATTTGTTAATGCAGCAGGAACTAGTCAAAGATGGGTGCATATTAATAGGTCCTCAGCCACTACGACTGGAAATACAGCAGGTTATTTAGCAATAGTTTATTCGGATGCAACTACTATGTCTACAGGGTTAAGCGTAGTTGATGGTGCTTATACAATTACCGATCGTTACAATGGAAATTGGACTGTTACAGCTGAGGGCGGTTATGTTTATGCATCAGGATTCCATAGATTAGCGATTTCTGCAAACGGAGCTTATCCGCCGTTAAACGGAAACACCCGCATAATGTTAGCTAACGCTCCAATGGGAGGAAATCATCAAAATGGAACAGTGACTCCAACGGGTCAACGTATTGATTTGTCAACTGCTCAATTAACTGCAGGAACACTTTATTTAGGTATCGCTAGTGCAGATAATCAATATCCATGTGCTGGAACACCACTTATACCAGAGGCTTTGGCATCAACATCAGCGTCTGTTTGTCCAAACGGAACAGTTACAATGGCTGCAACTGGTTTAACAACTGGTTTTATTGGTGTTACAAACCAATGGCAAGTTTCTACTGTTGATGGTGGTCCATACACGAATGTAGTAGGTGGTTCAGGGGCAACAACTGCAACGCATATTACTGCGGCAATTCCAACTCCTGGTACATATTATTATGTGTTAGCTTCAACCTGTACAAATTCTTCTATCACTTCTATTTCAAATCAAGTAATTGTTACGGTTAATGCATTACCTACAATTTCAATTGCTGCATCAAATAGCGGAAACTTTTGTGGGGTTGGTAACTTAACAGCAACTGGAGCAAGTACTTATTCTTGGTCACCAGCATCTTCTTTATTAAGTAATACAGGTTCAACTGTAACATCAATTGCTACATCCAACACAACATTTACTGCAACTGGAACAGATGCAAATGGTTGTGTTAATACGGCTACTGCAGCTATTACTTATACGGCGCCTCCAGCAATAGCAATTACAGCATCTACTGCAAGCTTTTGCGGTACGGGAGGTACTTCTACATTAACAGCTGCTTCAGCAGGAGCCTATTCTTATGCTTGGACAGCCCTTGATGGCGCAACATTATCTGCTGCTTCTGGAAATTCAACAGATGCTACTGTAACTCAAACAAGTTCTGTGCGTGTTACTGGTACAGAATCTTCTTCAGGTTGTGTGGAAATTCAAAATTATAGTATCGGTGTTTATCCGTTACCATCTGCTACTGTTACAACTACGGCTAATGGCGTTTGTCCTGGAACATCGGCAACGATTAATTCTGGTTTGAGTGCGGGTAACTTCTCGAGTCAGGTAATTGCTCACGCACCAATTACGGCGCCAGGTTATGCTACCACTCTAGTTACAGGTGGAGTTGGTACTCCAGCTCCTCAAGGATCGTTTGGTGTGAGCTACGATGATGGTGGTTGGGCAAATATTCCTATTGGATTCTCCTTTAATTTCTTCGGTACACCATACAGTACGATTAATGCCGGAACAAATGGAAATGTAATGTTTGGGGCTTTTAATGCAAATTCACTTGCTGACTTTACCTTTACAACACTTCCAAGTACAACAGAACCGTTTAATATGGTAGCACTTCTTGCAATGGATAATGATTTGGCAGGTTCTACCGGTGGAACTGTAAAATATTGGACGGATGGTTATGCTCCAAATAGACGCTTTATAATAAGTTATGAAGCAGTAAAAGAATATGGAGATGCTAAATTTAGTACTGTTCAAGGTGTTTTTTATGAAACCACAGGGATAATCGAAGTACACGTTTCTTCGTCAACAAATGTCGATCGTAACAAAGTTGTTGGTGTTAACAGTGGAGACGGAACTATTGGTGTTTTAGCTTTCGCCTCAGGAACAACAGCTACTGCTACTAATCCAATTGCTAATCCTTTTGCATACCGCTTTACTCCACCATCAAACTACACAACAACGTGGTTTGCGAACGGTACTCAGTTTGACACAGGAACAAACATTTTCTCTGAATCTGTAACTCCTGCGGTGACGACTACATATTCTATTAGCTATACTAACCAAACAACAGGTTGTACAAATGCTGCAGGTTCTGCGCAAGTGACGATGCAAGTGTTGGGCACTGTTGCTCCAAGTAACGTCGTGGTTCAAGCAGACGTTGTAAATGCATGTAGTGGTGTTAGTTTTAATCTATCTACAAATTATACAGGTTTAACAGATGGTTTAACGTATCAATGGCAGTCTTCTCCAGACGGAACATCTTGGACGGATATCACTGGTGCAACGGCACTGACATATTCCACAAGCTTAACTGCTGCTACCTCATATAGAATAGGAATTAGTTCATGTGGTGGATTAATAGTGTATTCTGCTCCTGTAAGTATCGGTTTAGCTCCACCAACTCAATGTTATTGTATCCCAACAGCAACATACGGTTGTGCTGATGGTGACGTCATTGCAAGAGTAATATTGAATACTTTGGATAATAATAGTGGAACGGGTTGTCCTAGTGACCCTGACCCAACGGACCCTAGTTTCAATGCTAATGTTCAAGGACCGGGATATTCTGATTATACAACAAACTCTTCGATTACAACAACACTTTTGCCTAGTACAACTTATAATTGTACTGTGTTTGCTGGACAATATTCTGAGCATTACACTGCTTGGATTGATTATAACGATGATGGTACTTTTGATGCTACTGAGAGAATTGGTTATACAACAACATCTGTTACAGGAAGTGGAATTGCTGATAGTTTAGGCAACTCTGCAAGCTTCCCTATTTCTATTGCTTGTAACCCTCCTGCTGGTGTTCACAGAATGCGCGTAAGATGTGTGTTTGGTCAATCAAGTGGGTTAAATATCCTTCCTTGTGGAAATGTAACGTATGGTGAAACAGAAGATTATTTAATTACAATTGCTCCTGCTCCAACGTGTCCTGCACCAGGTTTAATGACTGTTGCAACAACCACTACTACTTCAGCTGACTTGTCTTGGTCAATGGGTTGTTCTGCAGCAACTAACTTTGATTTTGAATACGGTCCTGCTGGATTTGTACAAGGTACGGGTACTTCAGTTTCAAATCAATTAGTTACTGTTTCAGGAACAACAGGTTCATTTACATTAAACGGTCTAACTCCAAATACGCCATATTCAGTTTACTACAGAGCTAATTGTGGAGGGGGAGATGTTAGTCCTTGGTCAGTTGCTTCTAACTTTACAACTCTATGTGCTCCAATAACATTAAACACAGTTAACCCTGGTGTTGCGTGTGATTCTTATGCATTGGTTGCATTGTCTGAGGCTACTCCATCTAATAATGCAGGATTAGCAATTGCCTATTATGGAAGTACTGGTGGAACAGGTGGTTCTGTAACAGGCCCTATAACATCTACTCAAACAGTATATGCATATGCTTTTGCAGGCTCATGTTCAACGGAACAAGCAGTTGCAATTACAATTTATAATACACCTCAATTAACTACTATAAGTCCAACAATTTGTTTGGGTGACTCCTCTGTATTGTGGGCAACACAAGGTACAGCTATTGATTTTGTATATACGTTGAATGGAACATTTATTGGAAGTGGTGTTGGATATTATGTTTCACCATCAACAACAACAACTTACGGAATAAGTGCTGTTGGAGTTGGAGGATGTATATCTGCTGAGCAATTAGCTACAGTTGCGGTGAATCAACCAACTACATCTAATACACCTTTTACTGCTTGTAATTCATACACATGGAATGGACAAACCTATACGCAATCTGGAACATATACTTATACAACATCAAATGCGTTAGGGTGTGATTCAATTGCTACTTTGAATTTAACGATTAATAATTCAACAACGAGTTCATCAACAGTAACGGCTTGTGATACTTATTCATGGAATGCTCAAACGTATACTCAATCTGGAACATACACGTATCTAACTACGAATGCTGCGGGTTGTGACTCAACAGCAACGTTGAATTTGACAATCAATAATTCTACGACAAGTTCAACACCTGTTATTGCTTGTGTATCTTATCAGTGGAATGGTCAAACGTATACGCTATCTGGATCATATACGTATGTTACTCCAAATGCAGTAGGTTGTGATTCAACGGCAACATTGAATTTGACAATTAATAACGCATTGTTCACGACAGAAAATGTTTCTGCATGTATTACGTATGATTGGAATGGTCAAACGTATACACAGTCTGGAACATACACGTATTTAACTACAAGTATTAATGGTTGTGATTCAACAGTTACTTTGAATTTAACAATCAATCAACCAAATACAAGTACAACCACTCAAACAGCTTGTGATTCATACACATGGAATGGTCAAACGTATACGCAATCTGGTACGTATGTATTCAATACAACTACCGTTGCAGGTTGTGATTCAACAGCTACATTAAATTTAACAGTTAATGCATCTTCAACTAGTACATCAACAGCAACGGCGTGTGGTACTTATTCATGGAATGGTCAAACGTATACACAGTCAGGAGCTTACACCTACACTACGCAAAATGCAGCAGGTTGTGACTCAGTAGCTACGTTAAACTTGACAATAAATGCGATACCAAATGCTACAGCTACTAACAATGGTGACGGAACAGCAACTGCTTCAGCAGGTTCAACTTACCAATGGATAGATTGTGCAACAAACACAGCTATTGCTGGAGCAACAACACAAACATATGCACCAGTACTTACTGGAAGCTATAGTGTAATTGTTACAAATGCTAGTGGTTGTGCTGATACATCATCTTGTATTACTATCGAGGTGATTGGTTTGGATGAAACAAAAGAATCATTAGTTCAAGTTCAACCAAATCCATCAACAGGATTATTTAACATCTTGTTTGGAGAAAATGCAAATGGTACAGTTGTAATTACTGATGCTACAGGTAGAATCATAGGAACAGAAGTTGTAAATGGTTCGAATAAAGCAATTGATTTAACTACTGCTGTAACTGGAATTTATTACTTTACAATACAGACGGATAACATTGAAAAGGTTATCAAAGTAATAAAAAACTAATTTTTTTTTAATTTTGAAAGAGCCGTCCATTGTGGCGGCTCTTTTTTTGAAAAACAATAAACAAAATGAGAATTATATATTTACTTTTAATCCTAGGGTTATCTCCAATGTTGTTGCTTGGTCAAAGTCTAACAATTGGATCAAGTACTGCGGCTAATTATTTTTATGGACCGTATTACCGAAGCTCTGTCGCTTCAAGTTTAAATTATTCAAAGTATGCCTATTTGTATACGGCAGATGAGTTGGCGACGATTCCTGTAGGATCAACAATCACAATGATTGAGTGGCAAAAATCAGCAGGAACAATAACAGCACCTAATACTTTTCAGATTTACCTTGAAAATAACACTGCTACAACGTTAACAGCAGGTACCACTTGGGGAACTTTTACTGCTTCTGCTACTAGTGTGTATTCAAATTTAAGTCAAGGATTTACGGTAACCGGCCCTGGTTGGGAAGGCTTTACTTTAGCAACAGGATTTCTATATACCGGCGGGTCTCTTCAGGTTTTGACAGATTTTTTTAAGCAAGGAGTAGCTAGTAGCGCTAACAATTTTTACATTACCAATACCCCTGGAAAAGCTTTAGGATGGGTTGCAGCTACAGTCGGATCCCCAGCAACGCCCTTGGCAATTACTAACTATGGTAATTATAGACCAAACATTCGAATTACGTTTACACCACCTCCAACATGTACGGGATTACCTGATGGTGGAATAGCAACTTCTGCAATTTCAACAATTTGTCCTTCCGTTAATTTTGTGGCACAATTAACAAATGCATCGCAAGGTGATGGTATAACCTATCAATGGCAATCTTCTTTAGACGGTATAAATTACTCAGCAATTTCAGGCGCAACGAACCCAAGTTTAACGGCAAATCAAACTGTTAATACCTATTACCAATGTGTAGTAACTTGCGGCCCATCGGGTCAGTCAGGAACTTCTGCACCACTTCAAATTACAACGGAACCTTTTGCAAATTGCTATTGTACAAGTTCTGCAACGACAACCTTTAATGAAGAAATTTTAAATATATCGATCGGTTCTTTGAATAATTCTTCTACTTGCTCCTCGACAGGTGGGCCGGGATCCGTTCCAAGTCAATATTCAAATTATACATCAACTATAACAGCGCCAAATTTAGCTGCTACCGCAACCTACAATTTAAGTGTATCTGTTGGAACCTGTGGAACAAATAATAATAATATGATGAAAGTCTTTATTGACTATAATCAAAATGGATTGTTTACAGACGCCGGAGAAACTATCTTTGCAACTACAACACCATCCGTAGGAGCAAATATTCAAAATGCATCTATTGTAATTCCTGCAACGGCATTAGCTGGTCAAACCCGAATGAGGGTAGTTACTGTTCAAACAACCTCGGCTAATAATGTGAATTCATGTGGAACATACTCATGGGGAGAGACAGAAGATTACTTAGTGAATATTACACCGGCACCAACTTGTCCTCAGCCAACAAACATGACATTGGTTGATGCTAATAATACGACTGCTCTTTTACAGTGGGTTAATGGAGGTAGTGAAACGCAATGGCAAATAGAGTATGGTATTCAAGGCTTTATTCCTGGAACAGGTACAACAGTAATTGTGAATTCTAATCCTGGTGCGATAAACGGCTTAACACCGAATACTTTTTACCAAGCGTATGTTCGAGCAATTTGTTCACCGGGCGATTCATCATTTTGGACTGGAACGATTGGGTTTAATACATATAATCAAGGAACATATATAGATTGGGATAATTCTTGTCCATCAACCGGTTTTATCGACATTTCATCAACCGGTAGTTTATTAACCTTGAACGATAATGATGAAGCACCACTCACATTCCAATTTCCAGTGTTTTATCAAGCAACTCCATTCTCCAATGCGACAATTGGAAATAATGGCGCTCTAGTTTTTGGAACCACCACTGCTCAGATTGATTTCAATAATACATCCACTACAGTTGCAGCGGCAGGTCTCTATCCTTTTTGGGATGATTTAGCTTCTACCGGCGCAGGAATTTGGACACAAACAATCGGTGTTGCTCCGAACAGAAAACAAATAGTCATGTGGGATAAAGATCGTTCTGGAGTGGCAGGTAACAGTGTAAAGTTTGAAATAATTATTGAGGAAGCTTCGCAAGAAATCTATTACGTATATGATGATGTTTTAACTGGCACACTTGCTTATGACAATGGTGCGTCGGCAACAATAGGATTAGCAGGAAATAATCAGGACATTGATGTTTCTTTAAATTCTGCAACGTATCTTTCAGCAAATACGTGTGTTCATTTTTTATATACTGATTGCCCCAAACCTACTAATCTAATTACAAATTCTATTCTTTCAGATGGCGCATCTTTTTCTTGGTCAACAGGTTTAGGAAATGAAACCACTTGGACAATCATTTATGGACCACAAGGCTTTGATCCAACTACGAGTGGAACCACGTTGCCGGCAACTACCCAAACTATTACTCTTTCTGGATTAACACAACTCACACAATATGATATTTATGTATATGCTAATTGTGCAATAGGTTTAGAAAGTGTTGGACTGTTCGGAACTTTTTTAACACCGCCTTATTGTGCTAATCCAACCGGTATGACAAATACAACTGCTCCGGATGCAATTTTAGCAACTTGGGCATGGACTGCTTCATCCGTAAATTATCCTGCCACGGCTTTTAATGTTCAATATGGTCCTATTGGATTTGATTTATATACAGGGACTACTGCAACATTTGACAATGATTTAACAGATATTATTTCCAATCCAAATTTGATGGCAGGCGGAGTTTATCAGCTTTATGTGCAGGCCGTTTGTGGAATTGACACTTCAGTATTCGTTGGGCCATTTTCAGTAATTATGCCATTAACCAATGATAGTATTTGTGGAGCTGAATTGATTCCTGTCAATGGGACAGCTTTTACATTTAATAATTTAGGAGCAACAGTTACTCCTTCCGAAACTGCTTTGGCACCTCCTGCAACAGGAGCAAACACCACCACTGGTTGGTTTAATTCCAATTTAAATTTAACAACGTGGTTTAAATTTGTGGCGCCTAACTCTGGAAATGTTCGTATTAATTGTACTGGAATTTCATTTAATGGTCAAGTGGCAGTTTATAATTCTTCAAATTGTTCAACCGCCCAATTAAGCGATTTAATCGGGGCAAATGACAATGAAATTGATGGAACTAGTCTTGCTCCTAATTTCACTTTGTGTGGATTAACGCCAAATCAAACTTATTATATATTACATGATGCATTTTCATTTACCGGCGGAAATTATTCCTTATCGATATCTGAGATTGATTTAAATGCCGGTGTGACTGGAAATCAGATGAATATTTGTTTTGGTGATACGGCGAATTTATTTAATGGAATCTCTAATTACGATGCCGGCGGAATTTGGACACAACAAATACCTACATTAGGTCTTCAGGATAGCTTATTCATCACAACAGGGTTGGCAAGTATCGTTTTTAATTTTACTTATACTTTGTTAGATGGCTGTGCAACAGATAATGTTTCGGCTTCAGTTAAAGTTTATAGTCCTTCAAGCGCAGGAAATGATGGAGTGTTAACCGTTTGTAAGAAAGAGCCTTTTTTACTCTTAGCAGCCCTTTCCGGCAATGTGGACGTTGGTGGAACATGGTATGATCCGCAAAATCAGCCTTTGGCCAGCAATTTAGATACAGCAGGAAATTTCCCTGGTCAATTTAACTATGACTATATTGTTGGAAATGGTATTTGCCCAGACGATACTGCGAATGTATTAATCGTGGTAGACCCAACATGTACTTATGTTGGTATGGATGAACAAATTTTCTCTGAAATTGAGATTTATCCAAATCCAACTTCTGGTCTGTTTCAAATTTCAAACCCAGGAAATTTAATCTTGGAAGTTGAAATTACTGATATTCAATCGAACAGAATTCAAGAAACAAGGCTTGACTCAACTAGTAAAACAATTAATTTAGAGTCATGTACGCCGGGAGTATATTTTATTAAATTATCTAATGCTTCTAGCCAAATGATTTATCGTATTATTAAAAATTAAAATGAAAAAGATGAAAAATATACTTCTATTCGTTATTTTGTTCGTTGGTGTGGTAGGAAATACACTCTTCAGTCAGTGTAATAATGCTAATGCATTTGCAACGGCAACGGCACCAACAACAGGTTCTGTTACTATTTCAACTTGTTCATTTCAAACAGAATATTCAACAATTAATGGAGTTGCTGCCGCGACAATTTATCAATGTACTATTTCTGATGGGAGTTATATTACTATACGTCAAGGTACACCTGGAGGACCTGTAATTGCCTCTGGTTTTAGTCCGTTAACTTGGAACTCAACCGTTGCAGGAACTTACTATGCACATTGGAATATTAATGCGGCCTGTGCAACTGCATCGACTTGTTTGACAACAACTATAACATACATAAGTCCAGCAACACCTTGCGCCAACCCTGTATTAGCAGGAAGTGCGGTTTCCTCTCCGGCTAATGCATGTCCTGCACAAAACATTAGTTTATCATTGAACGGAGCAACGGTTGGTACAGGATTAACGTATCAATGGCAATCATCAACAGACAATGTTAATTTTTCTCCAATTGCTGGAGCAACCAGTGCCTCATATTCAACCACTCAAAGTACCACAGTCTATTATCGTTGTATTGTTACTTGTAGTGCTGGCTCAACGGCTACGTCATCTAGTATACAAGTGAATATGAATCCGTTTTTTAATTGCTATTGTACACCCACTAATTCAGGGGGGTCTTGTATTACAAATGTTAATTTGAATTTATTGAATAATACAACTCCAGGATGTTCAGGTGGAACGAATTATAGCCAACAAACCGCCACAACAAACTTGGCATTGGGTGTAACCTATAACTTTGGCGTTACATGCGATGCATCCGCAATTACATCTGTTTGGTTTGATTGGAATCAGAATGGTGTTTACGAAGTGTCAGAATGGGCGCAGCCGTACACAACTGGAACAACTGGAATTGTGCAAGTAACGGTGCCAATAACAGCATTGCAAGGTCAAACTGGAATGCGTGTGCGTTCGCGTGCAGTGGGTAACACTAATGGCTCAACAGATCCATGTACCGTTTTTGGTTCTGGAGAAACGGAAGATTATACCATTTCTGTGGGACCTCCGCCAACATGTCCACAACCAACAAATTTTGGTGTTATTCAATCAGACTTAACAAGTGCTCAAGTTGATTGGGTTGCTGGTGGGTCAGAAACTACTTGGCAAGTTCAATATGGAACTCAAGGGTTTGCATTAGGTTCAGGTACAATAGTTACAACTACTAATAATCCGTACACTGTGGCTGGATTAACACCTTATTCTTTTTATCAAGCGTATGTTCGAGCAATTTGCGGACCTGGTGACACTTCTTTTTGGGCGCCACCGATTTCTTGGAACACCTACAACCAGGGTCAGTTTTTGGAATGGGACAATGAGTGTCCAACTACCGGTTTTATTGACATTTCTTCTACTGGAACAAATTTAAATTTATCAGATGATACTGAGGCTCCAGTAACGCTTCCTTTTCCTATTTTGTATCAAGGTTCTTTATTTACTAATATTACAGTTGGAAACAATGGGGGTATTGTATTAGGAACTGCCGCTGCTCAGGTTGGTTATACCATGGTAGCAGGAAACGGATTATATCCTTATGTTCAAGATTTAAATACAGCATTAGCAGGAGGTGGTGTTTATCATGGAGTTGTTGGGACCGCACCAAATAGAAAATTTATCGTTTCATGGAATAATCTACCTCATTTTGGTGGAGGAACAGATGGAGCGACTTTTCAGTTAATCATTGAAGAAGCGACCATGGAAATTTATTACGTGTACCAAGACGTTCAGATGTCTAATGCGACATGGAACAATGGAGCAGATGCAGAAATTGGATTGAGAGGTAACGTTCAGAACATTAATGTTTCTTTGAATAATGCAAGTTATTTGACAGCTAATACTTGTGTTCACTTCAATTACACCAACTGTCCAAAAGCTACTAATTTTACTGTTTCAAATTTATTACCAACAACGGCAACACTTTCCTGGACTGCAGGTTTGGCTAATGAAAATTCCTGGACTGTGATTTATGGTCTTGCAGGATTTGATCCATTGACAGGCGGAACTACTCAAGTAGTTACATCTCCAACAATTCAATTAAATGGCCTTGTTCAACTGACAGGGTATGATATTTATATTTATTCTGAATGTGGGGCAGGTTTAGTAAGTAACGGTTTGTTTGGAACTGTTTTTACGCCGCCTTACTGTTCTAACCCTACTATCATGTTTAATACAGTGGCAGTTGATTCAATTTTTTCAACATGGACATGGTTGGCTAGCTCGGTAAATTATCCATCAACTAGTTTTAATTTACAATATGGCCCAGCTGGATTTGATTTATATGCCGGAGGAGTAATTGTTCCAGTTGACAATAATTTAAATGATTCAATTTTGGATGCTAGTCTTTTATCCGGTGGAGTTTATGAAATATATGTACAAGCTGTTTGTGCTTCAGATACTTCTCAATTTGTAGGGCCATTTAGTGTGACAATGCCTTTAACAAATGATTCTATTTGTTATGCTGAAACTATACCCGTTAATGGCGTGTCGTATGTTTTTGATAATACAGGGGCAACCGTTGATGCACAAGACGTTGATATTGCACCTCCAGTAACTGGAGCAAACACAACAACAGGATGGGTAAATAATTTTGTAAACAACACAACTTGGTTCAAATTTACAGCTCCTCCATCTGGAGATATACGAATTAACGGCACTGCTCTAAATTACAATGGACAAATCGCAGTGTATAGTCCAAATGGATGTACATCGATTATAGCAAACGATTTAGAGGCTGCAAATGACGATGCGATAGGTGGAACAAGTGTTGCTCCAAATTTTACAATTTGTGGTTTAACAACTGGACAAACTTATTATTTAATGCACGATGGATTTAGTGCTCCAGGAGTTTATTCTATTGCAATTTCAGAAATCATCTTAAATGCAGGAGTAGCAAATGGAATTGTTAACGTTTGTTACGGCGATACAGCAGCGCTTTTCAGTGGGTTATCAAATTATTCCAATGGTGGTGTTTGGACACAACAAATTCCTACGCTGGGACTTCAAGACAGTTTATTTAATACTATTGGTTTAGCAAGTTCAATTTATCCATTTACCTATACTTTGACTGACGGTTGTGCAACCGATGCTGAAATTGTTCAGGTTGAAATATATAGCCCTTCTCGTGCCGGTGATAATGGAGCAATAACGGTATGTTTAAATGAGCCATTTAATTTATTGTCCGCCCTTGTGGGTAATGTTGATTTTGGTGGTTATTGGTTAGATCCTCAAAATATTCAGTTACCTGAAAGTTTGGATACTGCAGGATCAATTGGTGGTCAATTCAATTATGAATACGTAGTATCGAATGGCGTATGTCCGGAAGATACAGCGTTAGTTGTTGTGAATGTTGATCCAAGTTGTGATTACAATATTGGATTAAATGAACATAGTTTGAATGTCTCCATTTACCCAAATCCTTCGTTTGGATTATTCCAAATAAAAATAAATGGGTTAAATCAACAAATGGATGTAGCTATTGAAGACATAAATGGCAGAATCATTCAACAGATGAACAAAGACTTCATTCAAGGAGACGGAAGTTATTCTATTGATATATCTAAATCTGTTCCTGGTATTTATTTCGTAAGACTTAAATCGAATGGAAAAGACAGGGTCTATAAAATAAGTAAACAATAATTATTGGTAAGAAAGAGGTCTATATGACCTCTTTCTTGTTTAATATGAGTAAATAATCGCCTCATCTTTCAATTTTTACTAGCTTTGTAATAAATAGTTAATTATGAGATATTTCGTGCTTTTATTTTTCGTTGTTTTTGGGTTTTCAACCCTTCAAGCACAATGTAATTACACCTTAGTTTTAGGAGATAGTTATGGTGATAGTTGGAACGGTGGACAAATGATACTTGTTCAAAATGGAGATACAATTGCATTTCTAAACGGCCCGGTGTCTAATTTTGGAAATGGTGCTAATGACACAACAGTTATTGTTTCTGTAACACCTGGTTTTCCTATAGATTTAATTTGGAACACGGCAGGAGGTTATCCTTCGGAAATGTTAGTTACTTTATTTGATGAAAATGGAATGCAAGCTTTTTCAATGCCAAACAACTCAGGCTCATTGGCTTTGACCACTCTATTTACGTCTATTCCAACTTGTGCACCTTGCAACGGAAATCCAACTCCGGGAAATACGCTTTCAAGTAATGGTTTTGCATTGTGTAATGGTGCTGCAACGTTGTTGTCACTTCAAACCCCAACATTAGGAGCGGGAGTAACATACCAATGGTTCAATTCAACAGATGGAGTTAATTTTAATCCAATCACAAGTGCAACTTCTCCAACATATGCAATAACAGCATCTGTGGATGAATATTTTTATTGTGCTGTCACTTGTTCTGGATTTACGACCACAAATTCTGTAATCGCTCATATTACAATTAATCTACCAAATCAATGTTATTGTGAGCCTGTTTATTTTTCTGGCACTCAAGCAGGGGACTTAATTTCGAATGTTGAAATAATAGGCACAACACTTTCTAATAATTCAGGTTTTGTCGCAGGTGTTCCGTCATATACATTCTTTACAGGGCAACCAAATTATACAGCGACTTTACTCCCATCAGCGTCTTATAGCCTTGCAATCGCAACTGGTGAATATGGTAGCCAAGGGTATGCTGCATGGATAGATTATAATGATGATGGGTATTTTACAATCAATGAACGAATAGGATATACTATAGGAACAATCGGCACTGGATATACAATGGGTCAAGTGAATGATTCTTCTTCTTTCGTAATTAGTTTAACGTGTAGTCCTCCAACTGGGGTTCACCGTTTACGAATTAGAGGAGTCTATTTTACGGATGGTGATCAAATAGATCCTTGTTTGAGTTATAGTTTTGGTGAAACAGAGGATTATGAAATTACGATTGCTCCACCACCAGCTTGTCCTTCAGCGGGCTTGGTAGTTTCAACCATAACAACTCAAACCACTGCTACGGTTGGATGGTTATTGAATTGTTCCTCTTCCACAATTTTTGATTTAGAATATGGGCCTGTTGGTTTCACGCAGGGAACAGGAACATTTTTAAACGATCAAACAGTTATTTTGTCTGGTGATACGGCAACATTTACCTATAATGGATTAATACCAAACACAGAATATACTTTTTATTATCGCGCTAATTGTGGATCAGACATTAGCTTGTGGTCTGCTGCAAATGATTTCAGAACCCTGTGTAGCTCAATTACGGCACTTGGTTGGTGTGAGGGATTTGATTCAGATTCTCAAACTGAACAATGTTGGACTGTGTTAAATGCAAACAATGATTTTTCATCTTGGAACACCAATACAGATTTTAATCAATTAAACGGAGATAATTGTGCATCCATTTCAACAGACTTTAATGCAGGGGCAAATGACGATTGGTTAATTACGCCTCAATTAACTTTAACGGGTACTGAAATTCTTTCATTTAATTACAGAGTAATCAGTGAATTTGAACCGAATGACGTGAAAGTAAAAATTTCAACAACAGGCAACAATCCAGCTGATTTTACACAAACATTAGTGTCATTGGATTCGATAGCAAATATTATATATCAAGACACTGCAGTAAATCTAAGTGCATACACAGGAAATGTATACATTGCTTTCCATGTTCCCGCTGGTGGATTAGACGGTTGGATTCTTTATTTAGATCAAATTTGTGTTGATGCTTGTATCCCTTCTACCATTGCAAATGATAGTATTGAAATTTGTCAAACAGCAGATTCATTGGATTTGACCACGGTATTAAATATTGGTCAAAGTGTGGGTTCTTGGTCATTAGCACAAAATCCAACAGCATTAAGTGGTTCAATATTGGATTTAACTGCTTTAACAACTGGAAATTATGCTATAAATTATTTAGTTAATAACGCGTGTCAATCGACATCAGCTTATGCAATGATTAATATGTATGAGCCTTCTAACGCTGGAATTGATAGCGCAGCGATATTGTGTAAAGGACAACCTTTTGATTTATTCGATGCTTTGGCAGGAACATTTCAAACTTCTGGTACATGGTACAACCCGAATAATCAACAATTAATAGGATCATTTATTGTTACCGGAAATTTCCCTGGTCAATTTAATTATGATTATATTATTACAAATGGGGTTTGTCCAAGCGATACTTCCAATGCCTTGTTAATCGTTAATGATTGTATTTATGTTGGATTAGAGGAATTGAATAAAGTTAATCTTTCTGTTTATCCAAACCCAACTACTGATTTATTAACTGTTCAAGCAACAGGTACTTTAGGTAATTCAATGTTACTTATTCAAGATTTGAATGGCAGAGTGGTTTACCAACAAGAGCTAACTTTTCAATCATCAATGAAGCAATCGATTGATGTTGCTAAATTGAGTACAGGATTATATCACTTAATTGTGTTAAATCAAGGAGAAAAACATGTAACAGTATTCTCTAAAAATTAATTATACCCGCATTTTATTTAAAAGGAGACCAACTGGTCTCCTTTTTCATTTTATATTTACAAACAAAAGCAAAGGGTGGAAGAACGTACAGAAATAAGTAGTCTAGGTGAGTTTGGTTTGATAAATCATTTAGCAAGTAAAATAGAAATAAACAATAAGTCAACACTAAAGGGTATTGGTGATGATGCCGCTGTAATTGATATTGGAAATGGTGAGGTTTTGCTCGTTTCAACTGATATGCTTGTGGAAGGGGTGCATTTTAATCTAACTTATCTGCCGTTGAAATACCTTGGTTACAAAGCAGTTGCCGTAAACATATCCGATATCTGTGCTATGAATGGGGTCGCTGAGCAAATTACTGTTTCAATTGCATTTTCGAATCGTTTTCCTGTTGAAGCAATTGATGAGTTATACCTTGGAATGCGTGAAGCATGCGAAAAATATAAAATTGATTTGGTAGGCGGAGATACTACCTCGTCTTTATCAGGACTAGTTATTAGTATTACAGCTATAGGAAGAGCAAAAAAAGAACAGGTGGTTTATCGATCTAATGCAGGAGAGCATGACTTAATTGTTGTTTCTGGAGATCTTGGTGGTGCATATATGGGATTGCAGATTTTAGAAAGAGAGAAACAAATTTTCCAAGAAAATCCATCTGTTCAGCCGGACTTAGATGGCAATGATTACATTTTGCAACGTCAAATGAAACCTGAGGCGCGGGTTGATGTTATTCAATATTTAAAAGAATTGGATGTACTTCCAACTTCGATGATTGATATTTCTGATGGTTTGGCTTCTGAGTTATTCCATATTTGTGCGGCAAGCAATAAAGGATGTCATATTTACGATGAAAAAATTCCAATTGATGCCCAAACTTCCATGGCGGCGATAGATTTTGAAATTGACCCAAGTACATCCGCGTTAAATGGTGGTGAGGATTATGAATTACTATTTACCATCAAGCAGAGTGATTTTGATAAAATAAAGGGAAATCCCAACATGACAATTATAGGTCATATAACCGATGTGGCTGATGGAAAGTATTTTATTGATAAACAAGGTAGCGCAATTCAATTACAAGCTCAAGGCTGGCAGCATTTTCATTCCTGATTTAAATCAACTTTCATTCTGTTTTAGGTCATTTTTTTTAACTGTAGGGGCACGTAATTTAGTAGGGTAAAAATTAATTTAATCCCTCTAGTTATGGCACATACACCAGCAGTACAATCAGATTTTATAAAAAATCTTGAATTCAATCGTTTTGGCTTGATAGCACTGATTTTAACCTTGGACGGTTGTTTGGGAGGGATAACAGTTGGCTTGGGTGCAATAGAAAGCACACTAGCCCTTGTAGTTGTAATAATTCCAACAATGATTACGTTGAGTTTTTTATTGGCTGTTTCACCCATGAAATGGATTTTATCGGCTGCAACAGTTAGTATTTCAATTGATTTACTTTTAATTGCTTACTATATATTTTTCTGAAACTAAAGACAGATAGATTACGTATAGATGTTTGCAAGTTTGAATGGATTTTATATCTTTGACTAACACTATATGAATATGAAAGCAATCTTATCGTTCTTCCTAATTGGTTTTTTAGTTACTTCTTGTTATAAATATGAAGATGGTCCAAGAATTTCTCTATTGAGTCGTAAGGCAAGATTATGTAATGAGTGGAAATTGGACACTTATTTAGACAATGGTACGGACAAAACAAATTTAGAGGAAACAACTACCTTAACTATTGAGAATGACGGCACGTATTCTATTTCTACCGTAAAAAATGCGATGGGTCAAATTCAATCTACCTTTTCTCATGGAACTTGGGTTTTTCAGAATGGTCAAGGTCAAATTGTTATGACGGGAAGTCAAACTGGGGCTACTCCTGTAACATATGATATTATGGAGCTTAGAAATTCACAGTTGCAATTACGCAAAAAAGTAGTTGGAATTTTCTACACGTACATTTATCAAGGGAAGTAACGAGATTACTTTTCAAGAAAAAACAATTCTTTCGCTTCTTTCAGTAAATCTCTTGTATCTGTTGCAAATTCTTTGATTTGTAGTTGTTCTGCCGAGGTTAAATTGTATTTAGCTGGATTCTTTTCCCAGCTGGAAACTGGAATTACGTAATACCCGCGTGGTTTACCGCCTAATTGTACCCAAAACGGATAATACCCCCAATTGTCCCACGTTATTTTTCCAGCTACTATTTTCAAGTTAAGTTCCACGCCGATTCCTCCATTTTTAAAGCGATCACGTTGGTTGCTGATAAAATTACCGAGGCTAAACGCAATTGGAACGTCTTTTTTAGGGTTGTTTTTTGGATGTATTATTTTCATAGGTTGAACAACATGCGGATGCATTCCAATGATTGCATCAACCCCTAAATCTGCTAGCCATTGCGCTAATTTATCTTGATAACTATTCTGTTTCCGTTGGTATTCATCTCCCCAATGAATCGTGGTAATAATAAAATCAGCTCCTTTTTCCTGCGCTTTTTTAATATCTTTTCGCATAATTGCTGTATCAATAAGGTTCACAATATTAGGAGGAGTTACAGCAATTCCATTTGTTCCATAGGAGTAATTTAAAAAAGCAATTTGCGCACCATTTGTCTCCCATAAATAGGGATAGAGCTTATCTCGTTCAGCTTTGTTTTTAAACGTTCCAGTGTGCATGAAGTTTAACGTGTCTAGTACATCAAGTGTTCTTTCAAGTCCTTTTTTCCCTTTATCTTGTGAGTGATTATTGGCCGTGATTAAAAACTTAAATCCGGTATTCATTATTGCTTTTGCATAGGAGTCAGGAGAACAAAATAGCGGATAACCTGAATAAGGGGCGTTAGCTAGTGTAACCTCTAAATTTGCTATGGCTAAATCATAGGAAGATACATGCTCTTTGATATATTGAAACCAATGATCATACGCATATTCTTCAGTCGTCCCAACTTTTGCTGCATCAATCATCGGTTTATGACCCATCATATCTCCTGCAAAAAACAAAGAAATATTTTTTGGAATCGTATCTAATTTTACTTCTTTAGTTTGTTGATTATTCCCTGCCTTGTTCCCGTTTTTAACCAATAAAACACTGCCTAAAACTCCAGCAATTAAAAGGGAAACACTCAGTACAAGGTTCTTTTTATGTCCGAACCATTGAATTATATTTTTAAAAAGCATACGTTCAAATTTATTCATTATTTCAACTGATTTAAAAGGTGGTAAAACACGAGCTATTCAATCAACCAATAACAAATTTACCATTTTTAAAGCAAGTTAATGAACTGTTTAAAAATTCAACTGTTGATACTATCAATAAATTAGCTTTCTACAGTATATTTGCATACACAAACTTGAAAATACATACCATGAACTCTTTTTCAAAACGACATATCGGGCCGAACGCAGCGGAGCGAAAAGAAATGCTAGACACAATCGGTGTTACTTCATTAGGTGAGCTGATTGACAAAACGATTCCTGCGCCAATTCGATTGACGCGAGAATTGAATATCGAAGAGGCAATGACAGAGTATGAGTACCTTAATCATATTCAAGAATTTGGCAATAAGAATAAAGTTTTTAAGTCTTTTATTGGTTTAGGGTATAATGAAACCATCGTTCCTCCGGTAATCTTACGAAATGTACTTGAAAATCCGGGATGGTACACGGCATATACGCCTTATCAAGCTGAAATTGCGCAAGGTAGGTTGGAGGCTCTTTTGAATTTCCAAACAATGGTTATTGATTTAACTGGAATGGAAATGGCCAACGCTTCCCTATTGGATGAAGCAACCGCTGCCTCTGAAGCAATGATTATGTTTTATAATTCTCGTTCTAGAGCGGACATCAAAGACGGAAAGAATAAGTTTTTTGTCGCTTCATCTGCATTTGCTCAGACAATCGAGGTTGTACAGGGTAGAGCTACAAATTTGGGAATAGAGCTAGTGATAGGAAGCCCTGAATCCATTGATTTATCAGCTGGATTTTTTGGTGCTCTTGTACAATATCCGGATGCCAATGGACAAGTTATTGATTTACAAGCCTTCATTGATAAAGCAAAAAATAAAGGTGTTCAAGTAGCTGTCGCTGCTGATATTTTATCATTGGTATTGTTGAAATCTCCGGGTTCGATGGGTGCTGATGTTGTAATTGGAAACTCTCAACGTTTTGGTGTTCCAATGGGTTATGGAGGTCCGCACGCTGCTTTTTTTGCTACGAAAGATGAATATAAGCGAAACATGCCAGGTCGTATAATTGGCGTGTCAAAAGATGCAGACGATAATTTGGCGTTAAGAATGGCGCTTCAAACAAGAGAGCAGCATATTAAGAGAGATAAAGCAACATCCAATATTTGTACAGCGCAAGCGCTATTAGCTGTTATGGCCAGTATGTATGCTGTTTATCATGGTCCTGATGGATTGAAAGAAATCGCTAATCACACACATCAGTTAGCAAAAAAAGCAGCCAACGCATTAAAAAGTTGTGGAGTAACACTCGGAAGTGAAAATTTCTTTGATACCGTTTGGGTCAAAAATGTACCGGTTGCACAAATCAGAATCCAGGCAGAGAGTTTGGGGATGAATTTCAATTATGTCAATGATTCAGAAATAACAATTAGTTTCGGCGAGCCACATACCTTGGCCGATGTAGATAAAATAGTTGGTATTTTTCAACTTGTTCTTGATGCAAAAGTATCTTCCACAAGTACAGGTGTTTCGAATGGATCAGCTTTGCGATCAGAAGCTTTTTTAACGCATCCTGTTTTCAATTCGCACCATTCTGAATCTAAAATGATGCGTTATTTGAAACGATTGGAAAATAAAGATTTATCATTGGTTCATAGTATGATTGCATTAGGTTCATGTACCATGAAGTTAAACGCAGCAGCTGAATTAATGCCTATTACCAACCCTTCATTTGCTAATCTTCACCCATTTGCTCCTCTTGATCAAGCCGAAGGATATCATTTGATGTTCCGCCAATTGGAAAAAGATTTATGTGAATGTACTGGCTTTGATGCTGTTTCTCTACAGCCAAATTCAGGAGCACAAGGAGAATACGCCGGATTAATGGTTATCAAGGCATACCATACTTCTCGCGGAGACACACACCGAAACAAAATGATCATTCCATCTTCGGCACATGGAACAAATCCTGCATCTGCTGTTATGGCTGGTTTTGAGGTGGTTGTAACGGGTTGTGATGAAAATGGAAACATCAATATTGAGGAACTTAAAACAGTTGCCACCGAACTTAAGGATTCGTTGGCAGGACTCATGGTTACGTATCCTTCAACTCATGGTGTTTTTGAGGAAGGAATACGCGAAATAACAACTATTATCCACGAAAATGGTGGTCAAGTTTATATGGATGGGGCAAATATGAATGCACAAGTTGGATTGACAAATCCAGGAAATATTGGAGCAGATGTTTGCCACTTAAATTTGCATAAAACCTTTGCAATTCCGCACGGTGGAGGTGGACCTGGAATGGGGCCAATTGGGGTTGCTTCGCATTTAGCTCCTTTTTTACCGAGCAATCCATTTGTTAAAACGGGAGGTGAGCATCCGATTAATGCAATTTCTGCAGCTCCTTACGGAAGCGCATTGATTTTATTGATTTCTTATGGTTACATAAAAATGCTTGGTGCAATTGGATTACGTGAATCAACAGAAATAGCGATTTTAAATGCGAATTATATTGCCGCAAAATTGAAAGGCCATTATGATATTTTATATACTGGTAAAAATGGAACAGTTGCACACGAAATGATATTAGATTGTCGTGATTTCAAAAAGACTGCTGAGGTTGAAGTGGCAGACATGGCGAAAAGATTAATTGATTTTGGATTCCATGCTCCTACAGTTTCTTTTCCTGTTGCAGGCACGTTGATGATTGAGCCAACTGAATCAGAAGATAAAGATGAGCTAGATCGTTTTATTGAAGCAATGATAAAAATTCGGGAAGAAATTCGCGAAATTGAAAACGGACATGCAGACAAAGAAAATAATTTATTGAAAAATGCACCGCATACAGCAGATTGTATTATCAATAAAAATTGGAATTATCCATATTCCCCTCAAGAAGCGGTGTATCCAGTTTCGTATTTGAAACACTATAAATACTGGGTTCCTGTTCGTCGGGTAGACAATGCGTTCGGGGATAGAAATTTAATTTGTTCTTGTCCAAGTATTGAAAACTACGTTTAACCCATGAATTTAGATATTCTCGCTTTTGGAGCACATCCAGATGATGTTGAAATCTCTATGGGGGGCACCATTTTACATTATGTAAACCAAGGAAAAAAAGTTGGCCTAATTGATATTACAGAAGGTGAACTTGGAACCCGTGGTACTGTAGAAACCCGTTACGCTGAAGCAAAAGAATCAAGTTTGTTACTTGGGATTCACCTGCGACACAATCTTCAAATGAAAGACGGTTTTTTTCAACACAATGAAGAAAGTCTGAAGAAAATCATTCAACAAATTCGAAGATTAAAGCCGGAGATTGTTTTCGCTAATTCTATTGTTGATAGACATCCTGACCATGCCCGGGCTGCTAAATTAGTTGCTGAAGCCGCTTTTCTTTCAGGATTAAGCAAGATTCATACTGAATGGGAGGGAGAGTCTCAAACGGCTCATCGACCTAGATTATTACTTCATTATATTCAGGATTATTTAATTGAGCCCAATATCTTATTTGATGTAACACCTTATATGACCAAAAAAGTGGAATCAATAAAGTGTTATAAAACTCAGTTTTATGATCCCAATTCTGCGGAGCCGAATACGCCAATTTCTGGAAAAGATTTTTTAGATTTTCTGACAGGTAGAATGCGTGAATTTGGTCGACCGATTAACGCTGAATTTGCGGAAGGGTTTACTTGTAATAAACTTGTTGGGGTTGCCGATTTATTTAATCTGAAATAAAAAAGTCGTCCTTTTGAGACGACTTGTAATACTTAAAATTTCTGAATATTTAATGATGACCTTTTTCTTTGGAACAACATTCTTTTTTGTCTGATTTACATTCCATTTTGTCTCCGCCAATCCATTTACCATCTTTACCGTAATGTGACATACAGATTGCTTTTTCTTCCGGAGAGCATCCTTTCTCATCGCACATTTTAGCGCATTCTACTTGGGTCATTTTAGCACATTTAGACATGTCACATTTCATGTTCATCTCTTTGTCTTTACAACAGGCTTTGTCTTTACCGTGACATGCTTCCATTTTAGTGGCACCGGCTGGAGCAGCTTTTTTATCTGAATCATGACCTGAACCTAAAATTGGAGCAATAACCAAACCGATTAAACAAGTCAATTTAATTAAGATGTTCATAGATGGACCTGATGTATCTTTAAATGGATCACCAACTGTATCTCCAGTAACTGCTGCTTTGTGCGCATCAGAACCTTTGTAGGTCATTTCCCCATTGATCTCAACACCTGCTTCGAAAGATTTTTTTGCATTATCCCAAGCACCACCAGCGTTGTTTTGGAAAACAGCCCAAAGTACACCTGAAACAGTTACTCCGGCCATATATCCACCCAACATTTCAGCGATTAATTGATTGTCATAACCCAACAACATTGGAAGTGTAGCAATAACGATAGGGAAACCAATCGTTAATACTCCAGGCAACATCATCTCGCGAAGAGCAGCTTTTGTAGAAATTTCAACGCATTTACCGTACTCAGGTTTTCCGGTTCCTTCCATAATTCCTGGAATTTCTTTGAACTGACGACGCACTTCGTACACCATATCCATCGCAGCTTTACCCACCGAATTCATCGCTAAAGCAGAGAAAACCACTGGAATCATACCACCAACGAATAACATAGCTAAAACAGGAGCTTTAAAAATGTTGATTCCGTCAATTCCTGTAAATGTTACATAGGCCGCAAACAAGGCCAAAGAAGTTAATGCCGCAGAAGCAATAGCAAAGCCTTTTCCCGTTGCCGCAGTTGTGTTTCCAACAGAATCTAAGATATCTGTTCGTTGACGTACTTCTTTCGGTAATTCACTCATTTCAGCGATACCACCAGCATTATCAGAAATTGGTCCGAAAGCATCAATTGCCAATTGCATCGCAGTTGTTGCCATCATAGCCGAAGCAGCTAAAGCAACACCATAGAATCCAGCCAATGCGTATGAACCCCAAATTGCACCTGCAAACAATAATACTGTAGGGAAAGTTGAAATCATACCTGTTGCTAGACCAGCAATTACGTTAGTTCCAGCCCCTGTAGCTGATTTTTGAACAATTTTCAAAACTGGTTTTGTTCCTAATCCTGTGTAATATTCTGTTACGGATGAGATAACACCACCAACAACTAAACCAACGATTGCTGCAAAGAAAACGCGTAGGGAAGAAATATCTTTAATTCCTTCACCAAAGAAATTCATCTGCATCGTTTCTGGCAACATCCAAGTAACCAAACCGTAACAAGCAATGGCAGTTAAACCAATAGAAACCCAGTTACCAAGGTTTAAAGCTCCTTGAACTTGTTTTTCTTTCGCATCATTACTTGATATTTTAACTAAAAGAGTTCCTATAATAGAGAATATAATTCCAAAACCAGCAATTGCCATTGGTAGTAAAATTGGACCAATTCCGCCAAAACCTTCTTTTACGATATCACCGTTCATGTCACCAATAACATAGTTTCCAAGAACCATTGCCGCTAGGACAGTTGCAACATATGAACCGAATAAATCTGCTCCCATACCAGCAACATCACCAACATTGTCACCAACATTATCTGCAATTGTAGCAGGATTACGTGGATCATCTTCTGGAATACCAGCTTCAACTTTTCCTACAAGGTCAGCGCCAACGTCCGCAGCTTTGGTATAAATACCTCCTCCAACACGTGCAAACAAAGCGATTGATTCTGCACCTAACGAAAATCCAGCTAAGGTTTCAAGTACAATGGTCATCAATTCTGAAGGAGTTTTCATTTCTCCATCAAACATTGCCGATTGCCAAACACCACCCATGAAGTAGTGAAAGAAGAAAATAAAGAACGCCGTTAAACCAAGTACTGCTAATCCAGCAACACCTAATCCCATAACAGTTCCGCCTCCAAAAGAAACTTTCAATGCTTGAGGTAAACTTGTACGAGCCGCTTGAGTAGTTCTAACGTTTGTTTTGGTTGCGATTTTCATACCCATATTTCCAGCTAAGGCAGAAAAGAAAGCTCCGAATATAAAAGCTACAACTATTAATATATGAGTAGTAGGAACCACAAATGAAATTCCAGCTAAAACCACACTAGAAATTAGTACAAAAATGGTGAGTAATTTATATTCAGCCTTTAAAAACGCCAGGGCTCCTTCGTAAATATAATCTGAAATTTCTTTCATTTTTCCATCTCCAGCATCTTGCTTCAACACCCATGCTCTTTTCATTGCCATAAAAAGCAATCCAATAACTGCCATTAAGATAGGCACATAAATCATCATTGATTCCATACTTATTAATTCATTTTTAATTTAAATCGCGGGCGCAAAAGTACATTTTTCTACCCAACTATGCAAATACGAGTGATTTAAAAAAGAGTTACGATACTGTTAAGAAATTAATTTCGATTCAAGTTTGTAATTCCTATTCAATTTTATATATTTGCACTCCAATTAGGCTGGTACCTTAGCTCAGTTGGTAGAGCAAAGGACTGAAAATCCTTGTGTCCCTGGTTCGATTCCTGGAGGTACCACGTTTTTAAAATATAAACCCTTGATTATCAGTTAGTTAGTCAAGGGTTTTTTCTTTGAGTGTAACATCCAGTGTAACATTTGTGGACTCGAACCTATGAAAATCAGGTCGTTTTTTAGGGTTATTTTTGGGTGATTAAACTATTTTTCAACATCATTTCTGACCATTTTACTCTAATATGTAGTGCTTCCATAGTGCGGATTTTATGTATTCAGATACTTTTTCTCAATGTTTTCAAATAATATGGCGCTTTCACTCAGAAGGATTTGATCAAATATTTCGTGCTTTCTCAAGTGAGAATAAAAGATCAGTATATGAAATTCTCTTCTTAGTTCTATTTCTGTTAGATGTCCCAAGTCAAGATCGTCTTTGTAGGCGGCATATCCATCAAAATGGGATGGGTGACCGTATTTAACTTGAAATACGGATTTACGATACGAGTAATCAATTATCTTCTCTATCTTTTTCCAACTATAACACTTTGTGTAAATCAGTAATCTGACCCAAAGAAATCTAAAGGAAGTATTTAGCTGAACTCTTGGTTAATTTCATAACGAAGTGAGGTCTATAAACCCTTAGATTACTTGAATTATTGAGCAGAAAATCCATAAGATTGACAATTTGTCAAAATAGTTGTGTACTATTTTCAAAGCTAAAACACTAACTTCGAACCTTAATTACCTGTATGCTATCTGCCGAATCACCTCGAAAATTGTTTTTATTGGATGCGTATGCATTGATTTATCGTGCCTACTTTGCATTTGCTAAAAACCCAAGGATAAACTCCCAAGGACAAAACACCTCCGCCGCGTTTGGTTTCACTAATGTATTGATTGATATATTGAAAACGGAAAAACCGACGCACATTGCTGTTGTTTTTGATCCTCCGGGTGGGTCAACGATGCGTCAAGAAGAATTTGAGGCTTATAAGGCACATAGGGAAGAAATGCCCGAAGATATTCGTTCCATGATTCAACCCATCAAACGGATTGTGGAAGCGTTTAATATTCCGCGATTAGAAGTCACTGGATATGAGGCCGATGACGTAATTGGAACCATCGCTTGGAAAGCAGAGGCCGAAGGCTTTTTGACCTACATGATGACACCAGACAAGGATTACGCGCAGTTGGTCACAGAAAACTGCTTGATTTACAAACCAGGTCGAGGAGGAAACCCACCTGAAATTATGGGAGTGAAAGAGGTGTGTGCCAAATTTGAAGTGGAAAATCCGCTGCAAGTTATTGACATTTTAGGCCTGTGGGGAGACGCCGCAGACAACATTCCGGGAATTCCGGGAATTGGCGAAAAAACATCTAAACAACTAATTAAAATCTATGGATCAGTTGAAAATCTCATTGATAACGCGCATCAATTAAAAGGGAAACAACAAGAAAATGTACGCAATTTTGCCGATCAAGGATTGGTTTCAAAAATGTTGGCTACCATTATCACGGATGTGGAAATTGAGTTTGATGAACAAGCACTTCTTGTTGAACCAGTTGATGCAGATAAAATTAGAGAAGTTTTTACCGAGCTCGAATTTGTATCACTCGCCAAACGCATCATCGGCGAAGAAATAGTTGTTTCCACCTCTCCAAAAACCACTTCGGTACCACATTCAGAAAATCAATTGGATTTGTTCGGTGCTCAAAGTATGCTGGAACCTCAGGAACCCATAGAAACGGCATCCTATAAAACCATTGCTACTGAAAAACCTAGTTATCACCTAATCTCAACAGCAACCGAAAGACATGAACTGATAGAACTATTACTCAAACAAAAACAGGTTTGCTTCGACACGGAAACAACTGATATCGATGCCTTACACGCTGATTTGGTTGGGTTTTCATTTTCCTACAAGGCCCGAGAAGGATTCTATGTAGCCGTTCCTGAAGATTTTGAAGAAGCCAAAAAAATAATAGAAGAATTCAAGCCATTTTTTGAATCATCTTTTATTGAAAAGATTGCACACAATATTAAGTATGATTTAAAAGTGTTGAATCGGTATGGAATTGCGGTTTCAGAACCTACATTTGACACGATGATTGCACATTATTTAATTAATCCGGAATCGAAACAAAGCATGGACTTTTTGGCCAATTATTACTTGAGTTATCAACCTATTTCCATTGAAACGCTCATTGGGAAGAAAGGGAAAAACCAAGGAAATATGCGCGATTTAAGTCCGGAAGAAATTGCAGATTATGCCAGTGAAGATGCTGACATCACGTTTCAATTGAAACAAATTCTAGAACCAGAAATTCAAAAAGAACACTTGAAAGAATTGTTCTACCACATGGAAATGCCTTTGGTGGAAGTATTGAAGGATATGGAACAAGAAGGGATAGCGATAGACGTAAAAGCCCTACAAGATTATTCCAAGGAACTTGAAAAAACGTTGCTTCGTTTGGATGAGGAAATAAAAACATTAGCGGGAGTTGATTTCAATGTAGATTCCCCAAAACAATTGGGAGAGGTACTTTTTGATCATTTAAAAATTTCGAGCAAAGCAAAAAAAACCAAAACAGGACAATATGCTACTTCGGAAGATGTGTTGATGAAGCACGAGAAAGATCATCCAATTGTGCCACTTATCCTGGAATTTAGACAATTGCGGAAATTGAAGAGTACCTATATTGATCCGCTGCCAACCCTGTGCGATAAAGTGGATGGACGAATTCACACGAACTTTATGCAAACCGTTACAGCAACCGGCAGACTAAGTTCAAACAACCCAAATTTGCAAAACATTCCCATTCGATCAGCTAAAGGAAAAGAAATTCGAAGAGCATTTGTCCCTCGTTCAGCTGATTATCAATTGATGGCTGCCGATTATTCGCAAATAGAATTAAGAATTATAGCCGCCTTAAGTGGCGATAAAAACATGATTCAGGCATTCCAACAAGGAGTAGACATCCATACAGCAACCGCTGCAAAAGTGTTTAACATTCCATTGGATACCGTAACGCGGGATCAACGAAGCGCAGCCAAAGCGGTTAATTTTGGGATTATTTATGGCCAGTCAGCATTTGGATTATCTCAAACATTGAATATTTCTAGAACCGAAGCAAAAACAATTATTGATAGTTACTTCGAACAATTTGGTCAACTGAAATCCTACATGGATGGTGTTATTCACATGGCACGAGAAAAAGGCTACGTGGAAACGATCATGAAACGAAGAAGGTATTTACCAGATATCAATTCGGGTAACGCAGTGGTTCGCGGTTTTGCAGAGCGCAATGCTATTAATGCACCGATTCAAGGTTCGGCCGCAGATATTATAAAAATGGCGATGATTGCCGTGCATAAATCCATGAAAAAAGAGGGTGTTCAATCTAAAATGATTTTACAAGTACATGATGAATTAGTATTTGATATCCACCATTCGGAAAAAGCAATTATGCAAGACCTTGTAAGAGATTCTATGGAAAAAGCGATTTCATTAATCGTACCGATGGAGGTGGAAATACAAGTGGCAAATAATTGGTTGGAGGCGCATTAATTTGTCAGCAAAACTGACTAATTGACAGTTAACCAAAGCCATTACAATGAATTTTGTCATTTTTTATTGATAAATCTCTGCTGGCATATAAATTGACTTTAGCCCATCGTTAAAAATTGAAAAATTCAAACTATGGGAAAAATAATAGGAATTGACTTAGGAACAACGAACTCATGTGTTTCTGTCATGGAAGGAAACGAACCGGTTGTAATAGCCAATGCTGAAGGAAAAAGAACAACTCCATCAGTGGTTGGTTTTGTGGAAGGTGGCGAAAGAAAAGTAGGTGATCCGGCAAAACGTCAAGCGATCACAAATCCAACAAAAACGATTTATTCGATTAAACGTTTTATGGGTAACTCTTTCGACGAAACAAAAATGGAAGCAGGACGCGTACCATACCAAGTGGTAAAAGGAGATAACAATACTCCACGTGTTAAAATCGACGATCGAAATTATACACCGCAAGAAATTTCAGCAATCATTTTGCAAAAAATGAAAAAAACAGCTGAAGATTATTTAGGTCACGAAGTAACAGAGGCGGTTATCACGGTTCCAGCATATTTTAATGATGCACAACGTCAAGCAACGAAAGAAGCAGGAGAAATAGCAGGATTGCAAGTAAAAAGAATCATCAACGAACCAACAGCAGCAGCTTTAGCATACGGACTTGACAAGAAAAGTGTCGATATGAAAATCGTTGTTTTCGATTGTGGTGGTGGTACGCATGACGTTTCAATCCTAGAATTAGGAGATGGCGTATTTGAAGTACTTTCAACAGACGGTGACACGCATTTAGGGGGTGATGATTTTGACCAAAAAATTATTGATTGGTTGGTTCAAGAATTCAAAGACGAAAACGGTGGGTTGGATTTAAGTAAAGATCCAATGGCATTGCAACGTTTGAAAGAAGCGGCAGAAAAAGCGAAAATTGAGCTTTCAAGTACAACTTCTTCTGAAATCAATTTGCCGTACATCATGCCTGTTGACGGAATTCCAAAACACTTAGTGCGTTCGATGACAAAAGCTAAATTCGAACAATTGGTTGGAGATTTAGTAATCAGAACGATTGACCCATGTAAATCAGCATTGAAAAATGCAGGATTGTCTGTAAATGACATCGATGAAATTATCTTAGTAGGAGGTTCAACACGTATTCCTGCAGTACAAGAAGCGGTTGAGAAATTCTTTGGAAAATCGCCAAGTAAAGGTGTAAATCCAGATGAGGTTGTTGCGATTGGTGCAGCGATTCAAGGAGGAGTATTAACTGGAGAGGTGAAAGATGTACTTTTATTAGACGTGACTCCACTTTCTTTAGGAATTGAAACAATGGGAGGTGTGTTAACTAAGTTAATTGATGCCAACACGACGATTCCAACAAAGAAAAGTGAAGTTTTCTCTACAGCGAGCGATAACCAACCATCAGTTGAAATCCATGTATTGCAAGGAGAACGACCAATGGCGAAAGACAACAGAACAATTGGACGTTTCCATTTAGACGGTATTCCACCAGCACAAAGAGGAGTTCCACAAATCGAGGTTACTTTTGACTTAGATGCGAATGGAATCATCAATGTTAGTGCTAAGGATAAAGGAACCGGAAAAGAGCAAAAAATCCGTATCGAATCTTCGACAGGTTTAAGCCAAGAAGAAATCGAAAAAATGAAACGTGAAGCTGAATTGAATGCGGAGGACGATAAGAAAAAACAACAAGAAGCAGAATTGTTGAATAAAGCGGATTCGGTTATTTTCCAAACAGAAAAACAACTGAAAGAGTTTGGAGATAAAATCCAGGCTGACAAAAAACAACCAATTGACGATGCATTAGCAGAATTGAAAATGCAATACGAAGCTAAAAATCTAGAAAATTTAGAGGCTGCTTTAGAGAAATTGGAAACTGTTTTCCAAGCTGCATCACAAGACATGTACAACGCGTCTAATGCAGGTGGTGAAGCGGGAGCGCCAAACGAACCAAGTGGAAATCCACAAGATGAAGTTACTGATGTTGACTTTGAAGAAGTAAACGATAAGAAGTAAACGAATAATTTATATCTTTAGGCGCCCTTAAATTTCTTTGGGCGCCTTTTTTATTGTGTATGCTTTATGTAAAACGATTAGAACATCTTGTAAGCAAAGAATGGATTGTATTTATTCATGGTGCAGGAGGGAGTTCTTCCATTTGGTTTAAGCAAGTAAAAGCATTCTCCGATTATTTCAATGTATTATTAATCGACTTGCGCGGGCATGGAAAATCAAAAAATCATGCAACCGACAAAAAATATTCCTTCGAGCTTTTAGCAAATGATGTTCTAACCACTCTGGAAATAGAAAAAATTCATCATGCTCATTTTGTGGGTGTGTCAATGGGCACAATAATTATTCAACAAATTGCTTTGGTAAAACCGTCCATTGTCAAAACGATGATTTATTCAGGAGCAGTAACAAAACTAACTTTTAAATCGCGGGTATTATTACGTGGAGGACGAATACTACATCCGTTTATTCCGTATATGTCACTTTATTCGCTATTTGCTCGAATAATAATGCCGAATAAAAACCACCAGCAATCACGGCTTTTGTTTATACGTGAAGCACAAAAACTCATGTCCAAGGAGTTTAATCGATGGTTTAAGTTAACCGCCCGATTAACGGCTTATTTAGCCAAATTAGAGTACAATCTTATCGCCATCCCTACACTTTATATCATGGGAAGTGAGGATCATTTGTTTTTACCGCCGGTTTGTGAAATCGTTCAGAAAAATACAGCGACTTTATTGAAAATCATTGAAAATTGTGGTCATGTGGTAAATATCGAGCAGCCCGATTTATTCAATCAACATTCTATTGCGTTTATTCGTGCGAATGGATAAAATCCTGTATTTTATCACAGCAGTCTTGTAACCCTATTGGCAAGGTGTTTTCTAAATAAGGATGGCTGGCCCCAAACGTATGATTTGCATCATGTATAACATGAAGTAACTGTTTTGTCCATGCCGCAATTGCTTTGCCTTCCTCGATTGAAACAGATTCATCTTGATCACCATGAAGAATGAGCAGTGGTTTTTTTAGTGCCATACATGCTTTACGAATATTCAACTCACTTCGATGGGTTTCAAAATCGGTAAACTGTTCAATAAAATGAGGCATTTCCTGATGTGTACGACCATTTTTTACATACCGTACACCCGTTTTTTTCCAGTTGTCCATGATTTCTTCCGACAAATCAAAGCGCTTTTCAATGGATGAAATGGCTGCTAAGGTAATAACGGATAAAACTCTGCTATCCGAAGCACAAAGTAATGCAATTCCTCCGCCCCGAGAATGCCCCATCAAATGAAGCGAAACAGTTGATAAATCAACTTTATTCTGAATCCAATTGAATACAGAAATCACATCGTTTTTTTCGTAGGAATATCGATTTTGAGAAAACGCAACCAAATCTGCAAAGTCCTGTGGCTTTTCAACCGTTGTTCCGTTGTGTGTGAGATTAAATTTACAAAAGCCAAAGCCTTTATTTAAAAAATAATCTTTCATTAAATTCCACGCTCCCCAATCTTTAAAACCCATATATCCATGCACAAAAACCAAGAGTTTTTGATTGAAACTTTCGGGGATGGAGAGTTCGATCAACGCTTGTCGACCAGCAGAACCAACATAGGTTTCATTCAAAACTTGCATCTCTTATTTCAACGGAATTTGTCTCAATGTTTCAAGATAATACTTCCAAAATTTTTGCACCGAAGAAATTTGTACTTTCTCATCTGGTGAATGTGCCGCACGGATATTAGGTCCAAAAGAAATCATATCCACCCCCGGAAGGTGTTTGCCTAAAATTCCGCATTCAAGTCCTGCGTGACAAGCCTTCACTTTCGGCTCTTCGTGGTACATTTCTTTATATAATTGTTCCATTAACTGAAGAATTGCAGAATTTGGATTTGGTTTCCAACCCGGATATTCACCACCCTGAACGACCTCACATCCGCAATTTTCAAACGCACAACGAATAGTCATTGCAATTTCAGATTTCGTTGACTCAACACTACTCCTTTGTAATGATTGACTGGTAAACGAACCATTTGAAATAATGATACGCGCCAAACTCGAAGAAGCTTCCACCAATCCATCAATATCGGGACTCATTCGGAAAACACCATTTTGAACAGAACAAAGTAGGTTTAAAATTTTCTTACAATCTGAAGAATGCATGGCTGTTGCAGTCGCCTCAATTTCATTTGCTTGAATATTGATTGCCAATTCAATAGAGATATATTCCTCTTTTAAAATCGCGACTTGTTTATCAAATTCAGCATGAAAATGAGATGCATCAGCTGTGGGAATGGCAATAACCGCCGTCGCTTCACGAGGAATTGCATTCCGTAAACTACCACCATCAAACGAAACCAATTGGAAAGAAAGGGATTGGCTCAATTCCCAAAGAATGCGTGCCATCCACTTATTGGCATTTCCACGGCCTTTATCGATGTCCATTCCTGAATGCCCACCCAGTAATCCACGTATAGAAATCTCAATCGTTTTACTGTCAGCGATAACCGGAACTTCAGAATAAGTGTAGTTTGTATTTGTATCAATTCCACCTGCACATCCGATAGACAATTCATCATCATCTTCCGTATCTAAATTCAACAAAATTTCACCTTCAAATAATGATCCATCCATTTGCATGGCTCCCGTCATTCCTGTTTCTTCATCAATCGTGAAAAAAGCCTCGATGGCAGGATGATCAATCGTGTTAGACCCCAACACTGCCATAATTGCTGCAACTCCAATTCCATTATCCGCACCTAATGTTGTTCCATTTGCTCTGACCCAATCACCCTCAACAATCATTTCAATTCCTTGGGTATCAAAATCAAATACGCGATCGGCATTTTTTTGATGCACCATATCCAAATGCGATTGAAGAATAACTGTTTTTCGGTTTTCCATCCCTGGAGATGCCGGTTTTTTAATAATGACATTCCCAATTTTGTCAACCAATGTTTCCAATCCCAACTGATTTCCAAAATCAACCATAAACTGTCGAACACGCTCTTCTTTCTTAGAAGGACGTGGAACAGCATTTAATGCTTCAAAATTAGACCAAAGTTCAGACGGTTGTAAAGAAGAGATTTTCATATCATTGATTTTGAATGTAAAATTGCAAATAAATTACTTATTCTGAGTCGGAAAAAAAATATCAGTTTTCAACGTGATCGAAAATCAGTAATTTAGTGGGCATGAAATCACTTTTGACGTTCATATTTATTATTTCTGTATTCGGAACACTGTTGCGAGCTCAAAATATCAATCAAAAAGATGCCCAGGGAAAACGAACAGGTAAATGGATTATTTATCAAAAAGGGACCAAAATAATTTATGAGGAAGGTGCTTTTATCAACGGAAGAAAGGAAGGAACTTGGAAAAGATACTATCCGGATGGAAATACTGTTGAAATAGAGGCAGCTTATAAAAACAATCGACCAACTGGAGGATATACGAAATACTACAAAAATGGAATAATTCAAGAAAAGGGAAGCTTAGTATTGAATCAGTATAAAGATTCTTTATCCAGATATTATCCTAATGGCATATTAGAATATTCTGGGAATTTTAATCAAACAGGAAAAGAACAAGGCAAAATAAGGTATTTCTATGATAACGGAAATTTGGAATACGAATATGAAGCAATGAATGGTGCGCCAACCGGGAAAGCAACGCGCTATTTTGAAAACGGAAAAATTAAAGAAGAGATCAGTTACAGTACTAATGGATCTATTTCTTCATCTGTAAAAACAGAATCTGGCACAACAAGCATATCCGCACCATCTAAAACAGCAATTAAGGCGCCATCACTTGGAACTCCACGCACACGAGGAAAAACATTTTTACCGAATGGTTACAACAAATGTTATACACCCAATGATGAAATTTGGCAAGATGGGCAATTCAAAAACGGGCAATTATGGGAAGGAAAAGTGTATGAATATGATAAAGACGGCATTTTAATCAAAGTCAAAATTTACAAAGCAGGATTTTACCATTCAGATGGCCAATTGTAATTTTACTTTTTCTGAAACAAATTGGCACTATAGGCCAAAATACCAGGAACACCTATCAAGAAAATAAAAGCTACGATTTTCCCTTTCCACGTTAAATAAAAATCAGTAATTCCCATTGAAATCAAGTCACTTGGGTCATATCCTAAACCGACAAAATAAGACAAACTTAAAGGAACTTCTTTTTCAATTCCAAGTTTACCAAAAACGATTATTCCCGAAAATAAGTTTATCGGAAAAACGAATAATGGTATGGAGATTATAAAAAATACAATTAAAAATAATTTTAACGGTCCTAATTTGTATAACGTCTTCATCGAATATTTATCCTTTAATTGATTCGCAAGATAATGAAAATTACTGCAAACAAGACAACCAGGAGTAGTACAAATTAACTAAACGGATGCTTTTTAACAACAGGTATTTGCAGTCCAATCAGTTTTTGAATATCCCGGATATATGCTTGTTCTTCTTTATCGCAAAAAGAAATGGCTTTTCCGCTAGCACCAGCTCGACCGGTTCTTCCAATACGATGAACGTACGTTTCAGGAATATTCGGTATTTCATAATTGATAACCAATGCCAATTCATCGATGTCTATTCCGCGAGCCGCAATATCTGTTGCAACCAATACGCGAAGTTCTTTATTTTTGAAATTATTTAATGCGTTTTGGCGGGCGTTTTGTGATTTGTTCCCGTGAATGGCGGCAGCTGAAATGTTTGCTTTCGCCAATATTTTTACCACCTTGTCTGCACCATGTTTGGTACGTGTAAATACCAAAGCGGAACCATTTTTTCTTTCATTTAACAAATGCAATAACAAGTCTTTTTTCTGAGCAGTCATTATGTGATATAGTTCTTGCTCTATAGTTTCAGCTGTAGAGGAAACCGGAGTAACAACCACTTGTTTCGGATTCGTTAGAATAGTACTTGCCAGTGTTTTAATTTCTTTGGGCATAGTTGCCGAGAAGAACAAGGTTTGTCGTTTTGAAGGAATGAGTTTTATTACTTTTTTCACGTCATGTATGAACCCCATGTCCAACATACGGTCTGCTTCGTCCAATACAAAAACCTCTAAAAACCTCAAATCAATAAACCCTTGTTGTTGAAGATCCAACATACGGCCAGGTGTTGCCACCAAAATATCAATACCCGCTTTAAGTTGATTGACTTGCTTCAGTTGACTAACACCACCAAAAACAACAGCGTGTCGCACATCGAGGTTGGAGCCATAATCTTTGATGTTATCTTCAATTTGTATCGCCAATTCGCGTGTTGGTGTAAGTATTAATGTTCTAATTTTTCGGCGTCCTTCCGAACGTTTGTTTTTGGTCAAATTTTGAAGAATCGGAATAGCAAATGCAGCTGTTTTTCCAGTTCCCGTTTGCGCACATCCCATTATATCAGACCCTGAAAGAATGATTGGTATTGCTTGTTGTTGAATAGGTGTTGGAATAGAATATCCTTTTTTTTCAAGAGCGTTTAAGATCGGCTCGATAAGATCTAGTTCTTTAAATGTCATAAATAGATTTTATTCTACGAAGACAAAAAAGAGTGAAAACATAGAATTTTGATAAAGGTAGACCATCTTTCGAGTGAAACCTACTTTTTTATGAAATAATGGGAGATTGGGTAAAAAGGAAGTCTTTTTCGCTAGTCTACTTTTCTGTCTCGCACAAATTCCCATAAAACAACTCCAGCGCAAACACTCACGTTCAAACTATGTTTGGTGCCATATTGAGGGATTTCAATGATGTAATCTGAAAGATCAATGATTGCTTGATTCACTCCATTTACCTCGTTACCAAAGACTAATACCAAATCCTCTGACGCTATTTGGTCGGAATGATTTAACATGAGCGTTTTTTCGGCCTGTTCCACAGAACAAATAGTTTTACCTTGTGATTTTAGTTCTGTTATAAGCTCTACGATTGATTCACGATGTTCCCACTCAACTGTTTCCGTTGCTCCCAAGGCTGTTTTTTGAATGTCTCGGTGAGGTGGTAGAGGGGTTATCCCACACAAATATATTTTTTCAATATTAAATGCATCTGAAGTTCTAAAGAAGGATCCAACATTATTAAATGAACGAATATCATCTAAAACGACAATAATCGGAAATTTTTTCTGATCTTTAAATGTACTTTCATCTACTCGATTCAGTTCCCATAATTTTAGTTTTCTATTCATCTGTTGATAAGATATTTGGATTTTATTTTGAACTCGAGATCGTGGATTTTATCTTTACGGTTCAAAATTCATAAAATCTTTTCACTTGTCGAAGAATCCTGAAGAAAAAAGTTATGCGGAAACGCCCTTGATGAAGCAATATAATCAAATAAAGGGGCGACATCCAGAAGCATTGCTTCTATTTAGGGTGGGTGATTTTTATGAAACTTTTGGGGAAGATGCAATCAAAACCTCCAAAATACTAGGAATAGTTTTAACAAAACGTAAGAATGGTGCAGCAGCAACAATAGAATTGGCTGGTTTTCCCCACCATTCTTTGGAAGTATATTTACCCAAATTAGTCCGTGCCGGTCAACGTGTAGCTGTGTGCGATCAATTGGAAGATCCTAAAATGACAAAAACCATTGTCAAAAGAGGGGTTACAGAATTGGTTACACCGGGAGTTTCTTTCAATGATCAAGTCTTAGAAAAAGGGAAAAATAATTTTTTGTGCGCCATACATATTGGAAAATCAGAACATGGTATTTCCTTCTTGGATGTTTCAACTGGTGAATTTTTGGTAGCCCAAGGAAACCAGGAATATATTGACAAATTAGTAAGTAGTTTTGAGCCTTCAGAAATTGTGTATCAACGCAATAAATCCAAGGAATTTTCAGAGAATTTTACTGGTAATTATTATACTTTTCGCTTTGATGATTGGGCATTCACCACTGATTTTGCGCTTGAAAGCCTCACGAAGCATTTTGGCACAAAATCATTAAAAGGGTTCGGAATTGAAAATTTAGAACTGGGTATAATAGCTGCTGGGGCTGTATTGCATTATCTAACTGAAAATCAGCACGCAAACTTAGGGCACATAACCGCTTTGAATCGGATTGAGGAAGATAAATACGTTTGGCTCGACCGTTTTACTATCCGCAACCTAGAATTACTGCATTCGCCCCATGAAAACGCAACTACTTTGGCTGATGTGATTGATAATACACTCACCCCAATGGGAGGGCGAATGATGCGCAGGTGGATAGTGCTTCCACTCAAACACAAAAAACCAATTCAAGAACGATTAGATACAGTTGCTTATTTGAAAACAACGCATCATATCAACGATTCTGTTCGGGATATTTTGGCTGATATTGGTGATTTAGAAAGATTGATTTCTAAAGTGGCCGTTGGAAAAATTAATCCAAAAGAATTGGTTTATTTGAAACGTACCCTCGAACAAATTGATCCACTCAAAAACTTGTTGCACGGAGCTAAAACAAATGCAATTATTGATTTGGTAAAACGATTGAGTCCATGTTCTGAACTGATTTCACTCATTGAAACTAGATTAGCTGAAGATCCAGCCATTTTAGTTGGAAAAGGGCCTGTTATTCGAGCTGGCTTTCATGCCGAACTGGATGAGATTCGAAATATCCGAGAAAACGGCAGGGATTATTTACAAGACCTTCAAAAGCGAGAGGCTGAACGAACAGGAATTACCAGTTTGCGCATTGCATTTAATAATGTTTTCGGCTATTACATAGAAGTACGAAATACGCACAAAGACAAGGTTCCAGAAGATTGGATTAGAAAGCAAACCTTGGTCAATGCAGAACGATACATCACCGAAGAATTAAAGGAATACGAAACCAAAATTTTTGGCGCCGAAGATCGAATTCATCAAATTGAAACGGCTTTATTTCAAGAGATAGTGGAACAAGCATCTAAGTACACCTTGCAAGTACAAGAAAATGCATTGTTGATTGCTCGATTGGATTGTCTCAGTTCATTCGCTTTTCTTGCCCTAGAACGCAATTATAACCAACCAGAAATTACGGATGGTTTCGATTTGGAATATAAAAATGGTAGACATCCTGTAATTGAAAAACAGCTAAAAACAGGAGAAGAATATATCCCGAATGATTTGCGTATGTCTAATGATGATCTACAAATCATGATGATTACGGGGCCTAATATGAGTGGTAAAAGTGCTATTTTACGTCAAACTGCGTTGATCGTTCTATTAGCTCAAATGGGTTCTTTTGTTCCTGCTGATTCTGCTACAATAGGGTTAGTTGACAAAGTCTTTACTCGAGTGGGGGCGTCAGACAACATATCTTCAGGAGAATCCACTTTTATGGTTGAAATGAATGAGACGGCTAGTATTTTGAATAATATTTCGCCGAGAAGTTTGATATTATTAGACGAAATTGGAAGAGGAACCAGCACGTATGATGGAATTTCAATTGCTTGGGCAATAGCTGAGTTTTTGCATGAAAACCCGAAGGCAAAATGTAAAACCTTGTTTGCAACTCACTATCATGAGTTAAATGAAATGACCAAACAGTATGCGCGTATTAAAAATTATACGGTAGCCGTAAAAGAGGTGGGTAAACGAATTCTTTTTCTTCGAAAGTTAATCGAGGGCGGAAGTGAGCATTCATTTGGAATTCATGTGGCGCGAATAGCAGGTATGCCGCCAGTCGTAGTTCAACGGGCTGAGGAAGTGTTACGCGAACTAGAAGCCACGCATCAGCAAGTTGGAAATCATAATGATGCAGTAAAATCAGCAAAGCCAGACACGGCCAATATGCAGTTGAGTTTCTTTCAATTAAATGATCCGGTATTAGAACAAATTCATGAAGAATTGATCATGATAGACATCAATACACTAACTCCGGTGGAGGCCTTGATGAAATTACATGAGATTAAGAAGTTGACGGGGGGATAGGAGAATTTAAAAGAGTCAACTATCTTTATTTATCGTGCCCACACCTCTTGTTGGTTGAAACTTCCGTTTCCTGAAGTAGACTTAAAAATAATCTCTCATGAAAATTCACCTCCTTTTTTTTAGCATTATAACTTTGAATGCACTCTCCCAAAGTTCCGTAAGTGTTCTTGATTACAACAGTGTAGCTGCCAAATTTACCAATAGCGCAATCCTTTTTCAAAATAACACACAAGGTTTTCCCTCGTATGAGGTCCCAAAAAACAGTGGGTTAAATGTCATATATAGCAGCAGTTTTTGGATTGGCGCAACCGACTTGCAGGGCAATTTACATTTAGCAGCTATGAGATATTCAGGATCAGGGCAAGATTTTTTTCCAGGTCCATATTCAGCAACAGATTCTTATAACGACTCGCTATTTCTACAAAAGTATAATCAATGCATTTGGACGGTCACACGAACCGAGATTGATAATCATGTTGCAAATTATTTATCTTCAGGTTATGTTCCTGTTCCTTCTATTTCGAATTGGCCCGGAAATGGAGATGTTAATTTGGGTGTAGCTGCCAACTTAGCTCCCTTTATTGATATAAATTCAGATAATATCTACAATCCAATGGATGGTGATTATCCAGATGTCAGAGGTGATATTTCTTCATATATCATTCTCAACGATGATAAAGGCTTACATACACAAAGTAATGGGATTCCGCTTGAAATTGAGCTTCACATTATGGCATCGCAATATGCGGGAAATAATTTTCTTGATACCACAACTTTTTTAAATGTGCGTGTAATTAACCGAGGGAATAAACAATTTTCCACAGTGAAATTTGGGTTGTATATGGACGCAGACATAGGAAATTACGCGGACGATTACTTTGGTTGTGCGCCAAATAAAGACATGATGTATTTTTATAACGGTGACAATTTTGATGATAATAATGGATACGGTATCAATCCACCGGCATTGGGTGTCGTTAGTTTATCCAAACCAATGGCAACTTGTGGATATTACAGAAGCAATTATAGTTATCCATACAGTGACCCTGCAATAGATGCAGAATATTGGAATTTCATGTCTGCACAATGGGCCAATGGAGAACCTTGGACATTAGGTGGAATGGGATATTCGTCCTCTACCGGAGGAACCACAACACCAACAAACTTTATGTTTGATGGAAATCCAACAACCGGCACAGGATGGACAGAAGGAACAAATAATAACCCGCCAGGAGACAAACGTGGAATAATGGTTATGCAATCAACTTCTCTTTTTCCCAATGAGATGAGTTGTTATGACTTGGCGATCATTTATTCACGTTCGGGAGGAAATAATCTACAAAATGTGCAAACGTTAATTGAAACCGCAGATTCAGTAAAACAATTTTATTTGAATCAGATTACTTACAATTGCAATCAAGTTACAGCCAATGTGAACGAATTAGATCAAAAGGATATTTTTATTTTCCCAAATCCTTCGAATGGAGAAGTCTTAATAGAAAATCTTGTTGATATGCCAAACAACTACAAAGTTGAATTAATTGATGTTAACGGGAATCTTGTTTTTACTGAAGTACTTCAATCAACTAAATTAAAGCTTGATTTACCAAATGGCTTATACCTAATGAAGCTCTCAACCAAAGAGAATATTTATTTTAAAAAAATAATCATAGAAAAATAAATGTCTGTTAACGAGAACGTTAATTATGGAATAAATGATGTTTATTGAGCTCTAAAACCAACAGAAAATGAAACGGATGAGCTAATTAATTTTTCATTTTCACAGAATTTCAATTGAGATTTTAAAGTCTTTCAAAAAAAGCAGAGGATAGTTTCCCTATTGGAAATAATCCACATTTATTGAAAGCCCAATTCGTAATGGAAATACACCAACGGTTTTATTCTTTTGAAACAATGAAGTGAATTGATAGGCCGCAAAAACACCCATGTAGCTATATCCGGCTCGTACTGTTCCCTCTAAACTGAAACGGGATAAATTATAGTTAGAATAGGTGAAATGAGTAAAATTGTCCCCATTGGCATCCGTTCCTTTTTGAACTAAATAGGATGAAAGTCGCCAAGAACCAATAACCCCAGCACTCACATAAAAGTTCTTTTTTGTGTCTTTTTTGGTTGCAAACTCCAGAAGTAATGGGATTGTAATAAAATGGCTTGTAATTTTATTTTTCCTTATGTTACTTAAACCATCAACAGCATAAACGGAGTCTGGTGTGTAAGCTAATTGATAATTCGCCTTTATTCCAATTCCTTTAAGTGAATAACCCAATCCGGTTGTGATTCCAAGATGTTTTTTGATAAGTGGAAATTTATATTCAAACAGGTTATAATTAAAATTCCACGACTTTCCCACTTCATTTTCCCAAAAAGGATTTTGATCAAAAGTAGTTGAGCCATTTGAATTATAAAGTTGTCCGATTCCTAATTCAATGCCAGCCCAATTAGGTTCAAAAAAATCATTGTCTTCAGTTTCACCTTCTAAAAAATCAGGATTAACAAAATTAATCGGTAGAATACATTGTAATTTAGTTGTGTCACCAGCTATTGTTCCTGGAATCCATGTTGGCATAAGTTCAATTACGCGTCTTGCTTCATTAACAAAAGCATCACAATCAGTTTTATTAGCTTCAAGTTCAATATTCGTGATTGAACCATTTTTTTCTACGATGAACTTCATAAACACCTTTCCACCAGCTTGCATGTCTAAACATATTTCAGGAAAATCTAAATTTTCAACCAAGAATTGTTGGAGTGCCTTTTCTCCTCCTGGAAAACTAGCATCAGAATTGTCTTGCTGAGCAAAAAGCAAAGAAAAACTGCCGGTAAAAATAATAATTAGCCAATAGTTCATAAAATATGTTTAATATACAAATGTACAGATTTTGAGTGCCAATATCCTATTTCATTTTTATACCTTTGTGCTTAATGGTAAAAGCAAAGAAAATAGCCTATAGAACCATCCTATTGAGTATCATTTCGAGTGTTTTACTCGCTCTATTAAAAGGATATTCGGGTTTTGCTGGCCATTCGGACGCCTTAATTGCAGACGCCATAGAGTCTGGAACTGATGTTTTAGCTTCTTTTTTAGTTTTGTTCGGGATTTATTATTCAACCAAACCAGCAGATGATGAGCACCCATATGGGCACGGAAAAGCAGAAGCATTAGTAACATTCGGCGTTGTTGGAATATTATTAATTTCGGCCACATTAATTGCTTATAATGGAATTCAGCATTTATCCATCGAACAGGAACAACCAGAGCTATTTACCATTTTTGTGTTAATCGGAATTATTATTTGGAAAGAATTATCGTATCGGTACGTATTATCTAAAGGTAGAAAAACCAATTCACTTTCACTTCAAGCAGATGCCTGGCACCATAGAAGTGATGCTATATCGTCCTTGATCGCTTTATTTGGAATAAGTTTATCTTTACTTTTCGGGCCAGCCTTTTCAAAAGCAGATGATTGGGCTGCTATTGCTGCATCATTGTTTATCGTTTATAATGCCTATATCATTTTCCGGCCTGCTTTAGGTGAAATATTAGATGAACATAATCACCACGAGTTGATAGATAAAATAAAACTAATGGAGACCCATGTAGTTGGAGTTCAGGGAATTGAAAAATGTTTGGTTAGAAAAACGGGAATGACATATTTGGTAGATTTACATTTAGAGGTGGCGGGTTCGATTTCGGTTAATGAAGGACATAGGATTGCACATGAGTTTAAAGATTATTTACAAGGACAATTGCCTGAGATAAATGATGTATTGATTCATATTGAACCTTTTGAAAACAAAAAATCAAGATGATAAGCAACGAGTATGTTTTTCTTTCGTTATTTTTATGTTTAAAAAAATGATGGTGTGTTTTTTAAACTTTTTCGATGCTTTTTACGTAAAAAGGTATTTAACTTTTAAATTTGTAATCTTATTGTAATGAAGTTTGTAAATTTCCTAGTCATTTTATTCTTCTGCTGTGGAACAAGTATCACTTTTTCTCAGTTAGACGCAAGTTTTTCTGCAATTGACGCGGACCAGTGTCCAAATAATCTATTTGTCCTCAATGCAACCAATACTAGTTATAGCGCCTATAACTGGACAATTACTGGTCCTGGAGGGTATTCCAACACTCAATCTGGCACATCCTCCTCTTGGCAGCAATATTTGATTACTCCAGGGTCCTATTCTTGTACTTTATCAGTGTCCAATGGGGTAACCTCCAATATAAGTATTTTAAACAATTACTTAGTTGTGTTTAATAAACCAGTTATTTCTTACAGTTTAAATAATCTATTACCATTAACTTCAATTACGGGTTGCGCTCCTTTAACTGTTAATTTCATTGGAAATTGCACTCCTGGTTCAGGTACTTTATCGTTATTTCAAACATTGACAGGAGATGGGAATTTATATTCAACGGAAGATTTTACAAATGTCTATTTAAATTTTACTGGATCAACTGTCCTGTTTAAGCCAAAAGCAACTGTTTATAACAGTAACGGATGCTTTGATACGTTAACGCTTGGTAATATTACTGTTAAATCTGCATCTAAATTAAATAGTACGTTAAATCCAGCGGCAATCTGTAATGGTGCAACATTTAATTACACCCCTACAAGTTCTACACCGGGATGTACTTTTTCATGGTCTCGGGCAACAATTTCAGGAATTACTCAAACTGGGAATACAGGAACAGGTAACATTAGTGAAGCTTTAACCAATACATCAGGTTCGAACATTACTGTTACTTATGTTGTAACGACTACCAATACCTCAAGTGGCTGTTCATATCAAGAAAACGTCCAAGTTGTTGTCAGAGCAATAACGACAGTAAGTCTCAATAATTTAACTTTATGTCCGAGCCAAACTGGGACACTAACCGCAACTACGAATGCTACTGGAGGGGTGTTTGCATGGGTGGTTCCTTCAGGTGTTGCTAATCCTGGAAATTCTGCTACCCTTAACACCAATGTTGCCGGAACCTATAACGTAACTTATAATAATGGTGTTTGTACAGGTTCTGCCACAAGTTCAGTCAGTATTACCACATCAATACCAACTGTTTCGATTAGTTTGAATGAAACATCTGGGAATGCAAATGATGCATTTATATGTTCTGGTGGGAATTTTACTTTAACGGCTACGGGATCTCCTGCAGGAGGCACATTTTTATGGACCCCAACAAATTCTACAAATTCTGTATTAAATGTTACGAATTTTAATTCTAATGTAAACTATGTTGTTTCTTACACTTCAGGGTGCACAGTAACAATAAATAGGATTATTTATATAACTGCCCCACCTACTATTTCCTATTCCGCAAGTTCGACTTTTGCTTGTGGTCCACCAGCACAAGTAACTTATACATCAACTTCAACGATTTCAACAACTAACACGGGCGGTACAATTGCCTCTAACTCATGGAGCTTTCCGAGTGGAAGTCCAACCTCTTCATTAGCCAATTCTCAAACAGTTGCATATAACTCGAGTGGCACTTATGGGATTTGTTTAACTAGTACTTCAAGTTTTGGTTGTAGTAATTCCAATTGTTTTACTAATGCTTTTACAGTTGGTTCGAATCTAATACCTACTAACAATGTTGTTGCTAATACACCCTCTGTTCAATGTATTGGATCAAATGGTGTATTAAACAATTTTTGCTTTCAATACTCAGGAAATGCAGACTCTGTTGTTTGGAATTGGGGTGATAATTCCGCACTTCAATCTTCAAATCAACCTCTCAATCAATTTTGTCATTCTTATTCCAATCCAGGAACTTATACGGTTACTTTGACTCCTTTTTTTACCAATCCGGTTTGTTCGGGTTTACCGTACACAATAACTTTAACGGTTAAGGGTTCTAAGGCTAAAGCTAAAGATGCAACTGCATATTCAAATTTGTGCGGCAATCAGTTAAATAGATCATTTTCAGCAATCACTACTGGGAATGATCCAGGTACCGTTTACTCTTGGAATTTTGGAGATCCAACTTCGGGGTCTTCAAATACCGCAACTGGCACTTCCGTTTCTCACTCTTTTACTTCCTATTTTAGTTGCTTAAATGGCTCGGTTACACCTTATGTAGTTGTTGTAACCGCAACCTTTGGTGGTTGTTCTCAGACAGACACAATTAGGGTGTATTGTCATCCAAATAATCAAGCGGGTTTTGAAACTTACAGATCCTGTAATCCAAATACAAGCGCATGTACTCCAACCACTTCCTTTTGCCAAGGAGAAACATTGTATGTTTTAAGAAATACCTGCCCAAATCCGTCAACCATATCATGGGATTGGAATTCAACTGATGGATCTTCATTTCCAAGTCTATATTCAGGATATCAGTCAGTAGTTTTAAGTCCTGTCGCATCTGTAAGTTCAGGTGGTCAAGCATGGTCTGCAGGAAGTCATACAATTACAATGTTTAATACAATTATTGATCCTTCAACTAATTATTATTGTTTACAATATGTAACAAAAACAATTACCATTCAAGGGATTAATTCAAGTTTGAATATTCCTGATACAGTTTGTAAAGGAACTAGCTTTAATGCATCCGACATTTCTATAGCTGCACCGAACCCTTCAATATTGTCAAAAAATTGGAATTGGGGGGATGGATCACCTAATACGATAGTTGCTGGAAATATATCTACTGTATCACATACTTATAACAATGCTGGAACATATACTGTAACGCTTACAGTAATGGATAATTCTGGTTTGGGATGCACGCCGAGAGTTATTACAAAAAACATACTTGTTAGAAAACCACTTGCAAAATTCTCTATTAATAATACAAGTTTTTGTCCCGGTGATCCTGTTATCGTTACTAATACATCTATTGGTGTAGGATTAAGCGCATCTTCCTATTTATGGACAATGCCAAATGCAACCCCTTCAACGGCTAATTGGCCAACAACTGGCTCATTCTCATACAGCTCCTCTGCTATAGGATCACAAAGCATTACACTTGGAGCAACAGATAATCTTGGTTGTTTTGATGATACGATTGTTACTGTTACTGTTCAGAATTTATCTATTAGTGTTTCAACCAATCCATCACCACCAGTTTTTAGTTGTTTTAATGCTACCAATATTGTAACATTTACAAATAATTCTACCTTGGGCACAAGCGCGCAATGGAACTTTGGCCCAGGTAATGGAACTTCGACTATTTTTAGTCCTTCCGCTGCTTTTAACTTGCCTGGAACATTTCCTGTGACATTAACCATTACATTAGGCTCTTGTTCTCTCACTCAAACAGTGGCTACAGTAATTGTTGATGGCCCCTACGGAAGCTTGGATGTAACTAATACGAGTTTAGTTGCTTGCTCTGCCTATAACGCAGCTATTCAAGTAAACACAAATAATATCCAAAATGGAACGCTATTATTTGGAGATGGAGCTTCTGTAGTATTAGCTAATAATACCAACTCAATTTTTAATCATACATATTTAAATACAGGCTCCACTCCTGTGACTTTCACTCCTTCAATCTACATTCAGGGGGCTACGTGTAATGGATATATTATTTCTTTAGAAAGTATTACGGTGAACCCAACTCCTTCTCTTTCAAGTTTAAGTTCAACCGTTTGCAGTGGATCGTCTTTTAGCGTTACACCAAGCTCATCATCTCCAAACGTAATACCGTCAGGAACGACTTACAGTTGGTCTGCACCTGCAGTAACAGGAGGAATAACTGGAGGAGTTTCAGGTTCTGGGCTCAGTATTTCAGGCTCATTAATAAATCCAACCAATACAGCTCAGACTGCCACTTATACAGTCACAGCAACATCGGGAACATCACCTAATCAATGTTCTAGTATATTTACCTTTACGGTTTTAGTAAATCCTAAACCTGTAATTCAATCAACAACAGCTTCGGCTTGTACCGGGATAGCATTCTCTTTTACACCGAATTCGACGTCACCCAATATTTTACCAGTACCAACTTCCTATAGTTGGTCTGCACCAGCTGTCGCAACAGGTATTTCTTTAGGCATCTCGCAAAGTAATCAATCAACCATTTCAGGAAATCATACTAACAGCTCTACCTCTGCTCAAACCGCAACGTACACAGTAACACCAACGGCAGGAACGTGTTCTGGAAACACATTTACTATAACACTATCAGTGAATCCGAATAATACTTCAAGTTCTGCATCGTCCACACCAACTTTGTGTCAAAATAGTCCCTTAACAAATATTACTCATATTACAACTGGAGCAACGGGAATAGGCTCACCGTCGAATTTGCCTGCGGGGTTAATTGCATCATGGTCAAGTAATAATATTACAATTAGTGGTTCCCCAAGCCAGTCTGGTACTTTTAATTATACCATACCTTTAACAGGAGGTTGTGGAAGTGTTTCTGCGAGTGGGACGATTATAGTTAATCCTACCTCGATAGGAGGAACGGCTAGTTCAAATCAAACTATTTGCTCAGGTACTTCTCCTACAAATATTAGTTTAACAGCAAATACTGGTACTATTCAATGGCAAGTTTCAACAAACAATGTAACGTTTACTAATATTGTCGGGGCAACCAGTTCACCATTGACTTCTGCGCAAATGGGCATATTAACTGCAACTACATATTATAAGGCAGTTGTCACGAGTGGAGCTTGTTCCTCTATAAATTCAACCACTGTTACCATAACAGTTAGCCCAACTTCTGTTGGAGGAACGGCTAGTTCAAATCAAACTATTTGCTCAGGTACTTCTCCTGCAAATATTATTTTAACAGCAAATACTGGTACTATTCAATGGCAGGTTTCAACAAACAATGTAACGTTTACTGATATTGTCGGGGCAACCAGTTCGCCATTGACTTCTGCGCAAATGGGCATATTAACTGCAAATAGGTATTACAGGGCGGTTGTAACTAGTGGGGCTTGTTCCTCTATAAATTCAACCACTGTAACCATAACAGTTAGCCCAACTTCTGTTGGAGGAACGGCTAGTTCAAATCAAACTATTTGCTCAGGTACTTCTCCTACAAATATTAGTTTAACAGCAAATACTGGTACTATTCAATGGCAGGTTTCAACAAACAATGTAACGTTTACTAATATTGTCGGGGCAACCAGTTCATCATTGACTTCTGCGCAAATGGGCACTTTAACTGCAACTACATATTATAAGGCAGTTGTCACGAGTGGAGCTTGTTCCTTAGTAAATTCAACCACTGTAACCATAACAGTTAGCCCAACTTCTGTGGGAGGAACGGCTAGTCCAAATCAAACTATTTGCTCAGGTACTTCTCCTGCAAATATTATTTTAACAGCAAATACTGGTACTATTCAATGGCAGGTTTCAACAAACAATGTAACGTTTACTGATGTTGTCGGGGCAACCAGTTCACCATTGAATTCTGCGCAAATGGGCATATTAACTGCAAATAGGTATTACAGGGCTGTTGTAACTAGCGGGGCTTGTTCCTCAGTAAATTCGACCACTGTAACCATAACAGTTAGCCCAACTTCTGTTGGAGGAACGGCTAGTTCAAATCAAACTATTTGCTTAGGTGCTTCTCCTTCAAATATTAGTTTAACAGCAAATACTGGTACTATTCAATGGCAGGTTTCAACAAACAATGTAACGTTTACTGATATTGTCGGGGCAACCAGTTCATCATTGACTTCTGCGCAAATGGGCACTTTAACTGCAACTACATATTATAAAGCAGTTGTCACGAGTGGAGCTTGTTCCTCAGTAAATTCGACCACTGTAACCATAACAGTTAGCCCAACTTCTGTTGGAGGAACGGCTAGTTCAAATCAAACTATTTGCTCAGGTACTTCTCCTGCAAATATTAGTTTAACAGCAAATACTGGTGCTATTCAATGGCAAGTTTCAACAAACAATCTAACGTTTACTGATATTGTCGGGGCAACCAGTTCACCATTGACTTCCGCGCAAATGGGCTCTTTAACTGCAACTACATATTATAAGGCAGTTGTCACGAGTGGAGCTTGTGCATCAGTGAACTCAAATACTCTAATTATCAATATTAATGCCCTCCCTACATTCACTACTGCAATTACTAATCCCAGCGCTTGCGGTTCCAGCAATGGGTCTATTACTCTTTCCGGACTCAGTTCATCATCTAGTTATTCATTGTCTTATTCTGACGGTGGCACTTCTGTGGGGCCTATTTCAATTATTAATCCTGTTAGTGGGATATTTACTATAGTTAGTTTAGATGCGGGAGGATATTCTAATATCATAGTTAATGACGCTACATGTAACTCCTTGGCTGCAGCTGTTTCGTTGTCCGATCCTTCGGCCCCTTCATTTTCTGTTTCTTTTTTAACAAATCCCACAACCTGTAATGGGACTCAGGGATCCATTCACATTGAAGGAACAGGTACTTTATCTGCTAATACAAGTTATACTTTAAGTTATACGGATAATGCTTTAGGTGTTGGTTCAATTAATATTATAACTGATAATAACGGAGATTTTGATATAACTGGATTAGATGCAGGATCCTATACATCGTTTATTTTAAATTTAGGTTTGTGTTCTAGTTCTCAACCAGGACCAATTCAATTGAATAACCCTCCTTTACCTATCGTTTCCAATCAAAGCCCTACGGCTATTTGTTCGGATGCAGCTGTTGGAATTTCGTTTGGAACTAGTACAGGTGTTTTGGCATCAACCTATGATGTAACGGGATTAAATCTTAATGGGTTAACTGTTT
>JBILYP010000005.1:0-129542 GCA_044377675.1 Crocinitomicaceae bacterium | reverse complement strand
AAGAAGGCCTTATTTTTTAATCGGTGCAATACTTAGTTCTTTCTGTTTGTTTTTAATGCCCAACTCTTCAACACTTTGGATGGCTGCCGGTTTACTATGGATAATGGATTCTTCCATAAATATTAGTATGGAGCCTTTTCGTGCGTTTGTAGCAGATAAATTACCTGTAAAACAAAGGACATTGGGTTTTTCCATGCAGAGTTTTTTTATTGGTGTAGGAGCCACAATTGCCAGTGCTCTTCCCTGGGTTTTTACGAATTGGTTTGATGTTAACTCAACGGCATCAACAGGACAAGTAGCAGATAATGTGAAATGGAGCTTTTATATTGGTGGTGTTGCTTTTTTCCTAGCAGTGCTTTATACTATTTTAACTACAAAAGAATATCCTCCGTCCGATGATGAATTAGAGCAACAGAAAAAGGAGAAAAAAGGATTTTTTACTGGATTACATGAAATTAGTTTCGCAATTACTCACATGCCAAAACTCATGAAGCAGTTGGCTTTGGTTCAGTTTGTTACTTGGCCTGGCTTATTTTTAATGTGGTTTTATTATACCCCAACCGTTGCTGCAGAAATATTTGGTGGTGCCAATGGATCCACTGCTTATTCTGAGGGACAGAATTATGCAGGTTTAACCTATTCTTTTGAAAATATAATCACCTTTGCTTTTGCTTTATTTCTGCCTTTTTTAGCTGGGAAATTTGGTAAAAAAATGACTCACTTTATGTGTCTTTTGATTGGTGGAATTGGACTAATTTCGATAAATGTAGTAACAGGTCCAGATTCTAAACTATTTCTTTTTGTAATTATGGGAATGGTCGGAATTGCCTGGTCTAGTATATTATCAATGCCTTACTCGATGTTATCCGATTGCTTACCGCAGAATAAAATTGGTATTTATATGGGGATTTTTAATTTCTTTATTGTCTTACCTGAAATAATAGCTTCTTTATTTTTTGGAAAAGTGATGGAAGGTGTTTTAGATGGGTCGCGCATTGCCGCTGTCACAATTGGTGGTAGTTTGTTGATTCTTGCAGCATTCCTTACACTTCGAATAAAAACAGAAAAGGATTAAATGAAAATTAAAGGGTTATTATTTGATCTCGATGGCGTAATTGTTTCAACAGAACACAATCATTTTCTTGCTTGGAAAAGAACCGCAGATCATTTGGGAATTGAATTCACGGAAAAAGAGAACGAATTATTGAAAGGAATTAGTCGAGTTGATTCTCTCAAGAAAATACTTCATTTTGGAAAAAAATCAATTTCGGAAAAGGAGTTTGATGAATTACTTAAAAGCAAAAACGACTTTTACTTAGAATCGATTCAATCATTATCCAGAATAAACTTGCTTCCAGGTGTTCTTAATCTGCTCGAAAATGCTCGTTCAAATGGGATTAAACTAGGAGTTGGTTCTTCAAGTAAAAATGCTAATTACATATTAGAATTATTGGAAATAGTTCATTTTTTTGATGTTGTGGTTGATGGAAACGGAGTGCAAAGTCCTAAGCCTAATCCAGAAGTTTTTTTAATCGGTTCTGAAGCTCTGTGTATTATGCCAAACGAATGTATTGTGTTTGAGGACGCTTCAAGTGGGATAGAAGCTGCTATTTCTGGTGGGTTTCATGTATTTGGAGTAGGGAATCCTGAAATTAAACCCTTAATAAAGAATTATTTGAATGATTTAACTGAATTTAGATTGGAGGAATATGCTTAACTTATTTGAAATACACGATTGGAAAATAATTGAACAAGAATTCAATCCGTCTAAGCAAAAACAAGCTGAGAGTATTTTTAGTATTGGTAATGGTTCATTTGGTCAGCGCGCCAATTTCGAGGAAAAATATACTGGAGATACATTGCAAGGAAGTTACGTGGGAGGTGTTTATTATCCGGATAAAACCCGTGTTGGTTGGTGGAAAAATGGCTACCCAGAGTATTTTGCAAAAGTATTAAATTCGTGTAACTGGATTGGAATTAATATAGAAATTGACGGAGAATACTTAGATATTCACCAACAGGAAATACTTTCATTTCGGCGTGAGTTGGATATGAAATCTGGAACTCTTTCTCGTAGAATGAGGGTTCGCTTTAAAAGTGGAAAAGAAATAGAGGTTGAATCCCTTCGCTTTTGTTCGATGCATGATGAACAAGTGGCCGTAATTCGATTCATAGTAACTCCTTTAAATTTTTCAGGAAATGTGAAATTTACCCCTTATCTCGATGGAAATGTAATGAATCACGATTCGAATTACGATGAATTCTTTTGGGAAGAAGACAGCCATAAAGTGGATGTAAAAAAAGGTTTTATCTGTTCAAAAACAAAAAAAACCAACTTTATAGTATCTACAGCTATGAGGTTTTCTTTTTGGAAAAATGATGATTTGCTTGAGATTGAACCAAAAAATTTATCTAAAGCTTTTTATGTTGAAAATAGTTTTGATTATTTCTTGGAAGAAGGCAATCAATACACCTTGAAAAAGTATGTTTCGATTGTTTCTAATATTAATCATTCAGAGGGTGAAGTTATTTCAAAGTCAATAGATAATGTCCGTCAAGCATACATGAATGGGTTTGATTATCTTTTGAAGAATCACACATCGGTCTGGGAGGAAATCTGGTCCAAAGCAGATATTGTAATAGAAGGAGATTTGGCAGCTCAACAAGCAATTCGATTTAATATTTTTCAATTGTATCAAACATACACGGGTAAAAACGAAAAATTGAACATTGGACCTAAGGGCTTTACTGGCGAAAAATACGGTGGTGCAACCTATTGGGATACAGAAGCGTATTGTTTGCCTTTTTACCTCAAAACGGCCAACCCACAAGTTGCCCGACAATTGTTGATTTACCGTTACAACCAATTAGATAAAGCAATAGAAAACGCTCAAAAACTCGGTTTTAACAATGGCGCGGCACTTTATCCGATGGTAACTATGAACGGGGAAGAATGCCATAACGAATGGGAAATAACATTTGAGGAAATCCACAGAAATGGTGCGATTGCTTTTGCCATTTATAATTATATCCGCCATACTGGAGATGTGGAATATTTAGAAAAATATGGTCGACCAGTTTTGGTTGCTATTGCTCGTTTTTGGGCTCAGCGGTTTAATTATTCTCAAGCCAAAAATGCTTTTGTAATGCTTGGTGTTACAGGGCCAAACGAGTACGAAAATAATGTAAATAACAACTGGTATACTAATTATATCGCACGTTGGTGTATTGAATATTCCTTAAAGGTAGATAACTCACTGGAAAAAACGCTTGGCAGTGTTTTGAATGAAGAGGAAAAACAACATTGGAAAGCCATTATTGATAATACCTATTTTCCTCTTTTGGAAGGAACAAATATCTTTCTTCAACAGGATGGATTTATGGATAAAGAGCAACTTGAAGTTTCTGATTTATCGTTGAATGAAAGACCAATAAACCAACATTGGTCATGGGATCGCATTTTGAGGTCTATTTTTATTAAACAAGCTGACGTTTTACAAGGATTATATTTATTTGAAGATCATTTCGAAGATCAAGTGATTGAGGATAATTTTAATTTTTATGAGCCCAAAACAGTTCACGAATCTTCACTTTCTCCATGTATTCACAGTATTCTTGCTGCCAAAATTGGCCGTTTGGATAAAGCCTATGAACTTTATGTACGAACTTCGCGTCTTGATTTAGATGATTATAACCACGAAGCAGATGAAGGATTACATATTACGAGTATGGCTGGGACATGGATGGCAATAGTTGAAGGAATGGCTGGTATTCGCGTTTTTTCAGATTGTATCAAAATGAATCCAGTAATTCCTAGAAATTGGAAACAATATCGTTTTCAAATACTTGTAAGGAATCAACCTCTAGAAGTGCGTGTTTCGCATAGTGAATGTGAAATTATAAATAAAGGAAATAGAGATCTTGAACTAACAATATTTGATAAGCCTATTCATGTACAATCTGGCAAATCTTATATATCCTCTACAACAAAAACTACTACACTATGAAAAAAGTAATTGTTTTTTTAATTTTTATACAATCTTCATTTTTATTTTTTGGACAAACGGTAAGTATTATTGGAACATTTACCAATTGGGCGACGGGTGATGTAAATATGAATTCAACAGATAATACGAATTGGACGTTGACTTATACATTCAATACAACGAGTCTTCTAAAATTCCGACAAAATGCTTCATGGACAGTGAATTGGGGAAATTCTGGTTTTCCATCGGGCACTGGATTTCAAGAAGGGCCCAACATTCAAGTACCTGCGGGAGAATACAACATTACTTTCAATAGTTCAACGGGGGCATACAACTTTGAGTCAACTAATCCAAATCCACCGTCTAATGTAAATCCGACGAATCGTCAATTGGTTCTACAAGGTTTTTGGTGGGACTATTGGAACAATAATTACCAAAATGGTTGGGCAAATTATTTAGCCGAATTGGCGCCGAGATTGAAAAATCTTGGAATTGATGCGATTTGGATTCCACCGACTATAAAAAACACTGGGACTAATAGTGTAGGATATGCACCTTTTGATCATTACGATTTGGGAGATAAATGGCAAAAAAATTCAGTTAAAACGCGATTAGGAGATAAGGATGAATTACTTCGTATGATGGCTGTAATGAAGGCTAATGGGATAGATGTTATTCAGGATATTGTATTAAATCATATTACAGGCGCTGGTGGTGGTTCTGGTGCAGGGGGACAAGATCCTTCTGCAATGGATGATGGACAAACAAATAGGTATAAGAATTTCAGGTATGCCTGTTATTCTACTCCTGCTCAAAATGAAACTTCTGGTAATTATTTAGCACGACAAGGAAGATTTCCAAAAAATTGGCATAATTTTTATCCAAACGCCAATAATTCATGTTGTACCAATGATATTAATTCACCATTTTGGGGTCCAGATATTTCATATGAAAGTAATTCGTTTGGTTTAAGCAGCAATGCAACTTTTAATCCCCAGCAGTCAAGTGATTACATGCGAATAGGGATTCGTGATTGGTTGATTTGGTATAAAAAACAAATGGGCTGGGATGGCGTTCGCATTGATGCTGTTAAACATTTTCCAGCTTATGTTTCGGAAGATGTGCTGTGGAATTTACAGAATAATGCGGCTTGGGCAAGCGGTTCATCTGATATGTTTGCTGTGGGAGAGTGGGTTGGAGGAGTAACGGAAATGGATGGATGGGCAAATTCAGTATTAAACCGTGCAGGAACTTTTGATTTTTCTTTACGCGGAGCTCTTCAAGGAATGGTTCAAGGAAATGGAAATTATAACATTGGTTCCATTCCCAGTTCACAACAAACCAATCGCCAAAGAACAGTTCCCTTTGTGAACAACCATGATACTTTTCGACCTCAATTAAGCAGTCAAGGCAATTATATTGGTTGGAATTCGGCACTGGGAACTCAAATAGAACCAAATGATGTTCGAAATAGTACTGCACACGCTATAGCGATGGCTGTTGATGGTGCACCTCAAATTTTCTTGGAAGATTTGTTTAATATAGGTTATCAGGGAAATAGATTTAACCATGAGCCAAAAATAGATTCAACACTACCAACAAGAAGTGATATTGAAAATATAATTTGGTGTCATCAAAATTTACATTTTAAAGAGGGTGCGTATTTAGTTCGATGGCAAGCTGCTGATGCCTTGGTAATTGAGCGTCAAAATAAGGCGATTATCGCTGCAACAGATAGTTGGACGGTTTGGCAAAACTTAACCGGAGTTCAAACTTCTTGGTCTGATGGAACAGTTTTAATGGATTATTCAGGAGCAAATTCTGGAACACGCACTGTATATGGTGGTGGAAAAGTGGATATCAGTATTCCGCCTTGCGATGGCACTGCTTTATTAGGTCGTCGTGGTTATAGTATTTGGGCACCAGTAGGTATTACAACCAATTATGTTAGACCAGCTAAATCAATAACTCAAGAATGGGAAATGGAAAACGATTTGGGTGATAGACATCTAAATTCATTGGAGCAAGGAGGAAGATTACCCGACAATAGTTTAGATTGCAGAACCGTTGGGCGAATTTTTGCTGATTCTGGTTCAATAATCACATTGTCTGTTTTTCCGTCCGAAATACTTTTAGGAATTCGAGTTTCTTTATTGGATAATAATTGCCTCTTACTAGATTCGGCAACTGGAACAGGTGAATTTACGCAAACTTTTCAAGCACCCTATGCTGGTTGGTATACCATGCGTGTTCAAAATGCTACATCTACTCAACTTGGGCAGAAATGCTGGGTAAAAGCAAATTATACAGCTCCTCAATCGGTAGAAACGAATGTAACTAAAAACAAATGTGCCTGCGTTTCAACAGTTGGTTTAAATGAAATTCCGGATAATAACCTTCTTTCTTTATTTCCTAATCCTGCTAATACTTCAATTGAATTGAATCTTTCCTCCGAAGGTGAATTTACTTGGGAATTACTAAGCTTGAGTGGAAGTACAGTGAAGTCAGGAAAAAGCACACAAAACACATTACAAATTTCTTTAGAAGAAATTGAAAACGGTACTTACTTCATTCGAGGGAACCAAGAAAATCAAGTGTTTTTAAAGAAATTAGTGATTTTAAAAGATTAAACTTTCATACCAGGAAGAACTCTTCCTTTACTGCGCGCTTGTTTTGTGTTTTTCTTTATTAATAAATAAACAGAGGTTCCACTACTTCGAACCATGTCTAATTTGTAGGTATTTTTGCCATATTTAACTATTGGACCACCTGGCTCATTCGTGTTTACATCCAAGTAATATCTTTTTCCATTCGGTTTAATATCAAACGTAAGGGTTTTTCCTTTCCCTTCTTCAAATCGAACCATTATTTTATCTCTTTCACCAAATTCATCAAATACACATTTGGTATTAGTAGGGATGATAATTCGTTCTTTCACTTTCGTACTACCATCGACTAATACTCCATTTTCATCTGTTTTCATTTCTCTATCGGATGTTAAAACTTGATCCAGAATAATTGTTCCAGATGTAAAGAATTGTAACCTCCTCATTTCGGCATCTGTATCAATCGAGGATTGCTCTTTAATTTCTTTAGTATAAGGAACTTTTACGGCACAGCTCACAAGTGCTAATGAGGTTAATAAAACGAATATATATTTCATGATCTTTAAATTTATCTTACAAAAGTACATATTATGAAGTAAATTTGTTTGATAAAAAAAAGTTAAATGTTAGTTAAGAAATTTACCTTTAATGGTTTTCAGGAAAACACCTATATTGTTTATACAAAAACAGGAAATTGTGTAATTATTGATCCAGGATGTTTTGTTAAGGAAGAGGAGCAAGAGCTTTTAAATTTTATTTTAGAGAACGAGTTAAAACCCTTAGCGTTATTAAATACACACGCACACATTGATCATGTCTTGGGAAATTCATTTGTGCTTTCTCAGTTTAATATTCCTTTTTACCTTCATTCTGATGATTTAATAACCTTAAAATCAGTGGAATCGTACGCTCATGTATATGGATTTGAGAATTATAAACCATCTCCAGAACCGACTCATTTTTTGTCACATAATCAAAAATTACGCCTAGAGGATATTGAATTTGATGTGTTTCATACTCCTGGTCATGCTTCAGGACACGTGATTTTTTATTCTGCGGTAAATAGTTTTGTCATCAATGGAGATGTTTTATTCAAAGGAAGTTTTGGTCGTGTGGATTTACCCGGTGGAGATATAGATGTCTTAAAAAGAACTATTCATGAAATAATGTTTCAATTACCCGAAAATACCCTTGTTTATTGTGGGCATGGTCCTGAAACTTTTATCGCGGAAGAAAAAAGAACGAATTACATCTTGCAATTTTAATCCGTTATAACAAAGCAGATTATTGAAAATCAGGTTCACAATTGATTCCTTAATAAAAGGAAGGGAATTTAACCGGATTAGCCTCATGCATCATAGCATACACTTTTTCAACAATGTCATCAATACTTGGTTTTGAAAAGTAATCTCCATCTGTACCATAAGCTGGTCGATGATCTTTAGCACTCATTGTTTCGGGTGCAGCATCTAAATGATAATATGATTTTTGTTCAACAAGTATTTTATCAAGCATAAATCCTGTAGCTCCGCTGCTCACGTCTTCGTCTACAATTAATAAGCGACTTGTTTTCTCAATGGACGCTTTAATTAAATGATTGATATCAAATGGAATGAGTGTTTGAACATCAATTAACTCAACATCGATGCCTATTTCCATTAGTTGTTTTGCAGCAGTTTCACATAAATTGAAAGTAGAACCATAGGAAACTAATGTAATATCACTTCCTGATTTTACAATTTCTGGTACCCCTAGAGGTTCTCTAAACTCCCCAATATTAACCGGCATTTTTTCTTTAGAACGATATCCATTTAGGGGCTCAATTACCAAAGCAGGTTCATCAGAAGCAAGCAAAGTATTATAGAATCCAGCAGCTTTGGTCATATTTCTAGGAACACATACATGAATTCCACGAATGGAATTTACAATCATTCCCATGGGCGAACCACTATGCCAAATTCCTTCTAATCGATGTCCTCTTGTAGAAATAATGAGCGGTGCTTTTTGTCCTCCTTTTGTTCTGTATTGAACGGTTGCTAAATCGTCTGACATAACCTGGATCGCATAAAGCAAGTAATCTAAATATTGAATTTCAGCAATTGGGCGTAATCCTCTCATTGCCATACCGATACCTTGTCCAATTATTGTGCATTCGCGGATTCCCGTATCAAAAACACGATTGATTCCAAATTGAGTTTGAAGTCCTTCCAATGTTTGATTTACTCCACCAATACCTCCAACATCTTCACCAAAAACGAGTACTTCAGGTCGTTCAGCTAATATTTTCCGATAGTTTTCACGTAAAATGATTCTTCCATCTTCCAAAGTTGACGTTTCGTCATAGATAGCCGGAATTGGTGATACTTTTAATGCCGCATGTTCAGATTCAGAATGTAGGTATGAACTGTACCGACTAAAATTTATGGAGAATTGATTTTCAATCCAATTAGCTAATAATTTCTGTGTTCCATTGTTGTCGTTTACGGCAAGACGCAAACATTTTCGAGCCACAGTTAAAATATCTTTTCGGACAGGTTCAAATGCTTTTTCTAACGCTTCAATTTCTTTGTCAATGAAAACACGGTTTTTAGACTGTTCAGCTACTTGTTTTAATAAGGTAACAGCTTCCATTTGATCCTTTTTTATATCTTCCGAAAAATCCTTCCAAGCCTTATTTTTTGCATCTCGGACTTTGTTTTTAGCCTCGGACTGAATGGTATTTAATTCTTCTTCGGTGGCAATAATAAGCCCTTTACTTGAAAAGTTTAAGATGAATTCTCTGAATTTATGATTGCAATCAAAGTCAATTTCCCATTGCAGGCGCTCTTCAGATTTGTAGCGTTCATGAGATCCAGAGGTCGAATGTCCCTGAGGCTGATTTACTTCCTGAACGTGAACCAAAACTGGTACATGTTCTTCTCTTGCAATTTTTGTAGCTTTTTCATACGTTTCACAAAGGTCTACATAATCCCACCCTTTACTGACAAGGATCTCAAATCCAGGTTTATCAGCTGTACGTTGCATTCCTGAAAGCGCTTCAGAAATACTTCCTTTGGTGGTTTGAAATTCTCGAGGAACAGAAATACCATACCCATCATCCCAAATGGACATTACCACTGGAACTTGTAGAACACCAATCGCATTTATAGATTCCCAAAATGGACCTTCGGAAGTTGAAGCATCTCCAATTGTACCAAAAACTACTTCATTTCCACCTTGAGTGAATTTGTTAAACCCTTGGTTTGATCCTAATTCCGTATTATTTCGATATACTTTAGATGCCATTGCTAAACCAACTAAACGGGGCATTTGTCCAGCTGTTGGTGAAATATCAGACGAACTATTTTTTTGTTCCATTAAATTCTTCCAATTTCCAGAAGAATCCAAATTTCGAGTTGCAAAATGTCCTCCCATTTGTCTACCTGCAGATTGAGGCTCTAATGTTACATCTGTATGCGCATACAATCCGGCGAAATATTGTTCTATTGTTAATTGATCAATGGCCATCATAAGAGTTTGATCTCGGTAATAACCTGATCGAAAATCTCCATTTTGAAATTGTTTAGCTAATGCAATTTGTGCTAATTCTTTTCCATCTCCGAAAATTCCAAATTTTGCTTTTCCTGTAAGGACTTCTTTTCTACCCATTAGGGAAGTTTCTCTGGATTCGCAAGCTAATCGGAAATCAGCTAATACTTGGGCTTTAAATGTATCGAAATCAATCGTTGAGGAATTTTCCTCTCTTGCTGCTTTTGCCATAAAGAAATCATTAAAATAGAATAGGTGCAAAGATAGAAAAATAGTATTAGAACTATTTATTTTCTAAGGATTGCAGCTGCAAGATTTTTAGCTTGGAGTCTTATTTCATTAACGGCGGTACTTTCCCATAATTCCCCTCGCAACAGACTACCCAAAGCGAATAATTGTTTATTTTCATTACCCGTTAAATGGATCGTTTGAAAAGTATCAATATTTGTGGAAATTCCCAGTTTTAATTCATCTTGTTGGATATATCCTTTTGAGAAACAATTCTGCAATAATGCAGCGTTTGTTTTGCTGATATCAGATTCTGGACCGGTACAATTAATTAAAACCTCAGCCAATATCGTTTGGTTACTTTTTATTGATTTATCAAAATAGATTATTTCAATTCCATTCTCAGCCGGTTGAGCCGAAATGATATTTCCTGATATAATGGACAATGAACCATTTATTCGTTCTTTTTGAATGATGTCATAGGTAACAAATGGCAATCTATGTCGAGCTAATCCCCACAAATGCCTGAAGTTTCGCATAAATCGTACTTTTTCCGAATCACTAAATCCCCTCCAAAATCGCTGGGTATGGGGACGAAGTGAATCAATTAATGGTTCAGCGGAAATTCCGTGTTTATGTAGGGCTTTGAATTGTTTGTTAATCGCCGATACTAATTGTAATAACGTGGGAGATTGAGGTAATTCTGAAATCCAATCGGGTAGGGTATAGGAGAAATTTCTATGTGGTAAGATATGAAACCCATGGGGCGATAAAGAAATAATCTGATTAGTTAATTTTTGTTCCCTCAATTGCATAACGGTATCCACCATTGTTAATCCATTTCCTAAAATAAAAATGGGTTTTTCAGGATCCACTTGATTGAGTGAATAATTCCACGGATTTTGAAAATACCGATTGGATTGAATGAAATTTCTTGTTATCGTTTTAGGATTTCCTGGGAGTTGATTTCCTGTTGCAAGAATTATTTTTTCTGCTTTATAAACGATTTTTTCTGTTTGAATGACCACTGAATCAGCCAACAAAGTTAAGTCTGTAACCTCTGCATTAAATCGTTCGATTTGAATTTTTTTAGTTGCGGCAAGTCTTACTGTTTCATTCCATAATTCTTGCAGATAATCCCCAAATAAGGAACGTGATATATAAGAGTTTGCTAATAATTCTAAATCATCATTCAAAAATTGAGGTTGCTTTGATAACCATTGTACAAAGTGGTTGGGTTTATCGGGAAAAGCACTCATTTTAGCTGCAACTACATTGAGTAAAACCTTTTCTGATTGAGGGGAATAGGCAATTCCACGACCCGGTTCGTGCTGTTTTTCAAATATAGAAATGGTCAAATCAGAGTCACCACCGTCAACCAAATGACGCATCACCATTAGCCCACTAAAACCATTACCAATTATTGCAATATGCACAAGACAAATGTAAATAAAAAAAGCTGCTTGAAAGAATCAAACAGCTTTTAAAAAGTTTTCGTAATTAATTACTCTTTTGCGTCGAAACGAGCTTTGTATTCTTTTCCTTTTTCAGCATTACCCAATTTGTAATACGTTTTGTAAATAATACCTAATACGTCCTTATCTTTTGGATTAATTTCAATGTATTTTTCCAATACAACTAATGCTTTTTTCAATAGTTCATCTGATTTATTTTCAAGTTCAGAAACTTTAGGATCATTTGAATTTAATTGGCCAGCTTCTGCTTTTACTTCATTTGCCCAGTTATATAAATGAGCACCTAATTGATACTGAGCATCTTTATATGCCGGATCAATTTCTAAAGCTTTATTCAGGGATGCTTCAGCTTTTTCATACAAACCTTGGGTCATATAAGATGTGCCTAAGTTATAATGCAAAACTTTGTTGTTAGGATCAAGTGTTACTGCTTCACTCATAAACTTTTCCGCAGAAACTAAATCATTATTTCTTAAATGAATATTAATAAGACTTATAATTAATTCAATATCTGTTGGAAAGGCCGTTCTAATTTGCTCAACTAGTGCAATAGCAGATTTAAAATCAGGAGTTTCACTTTTGGTTAATTTCTCAATCACTTGATTTAATGAGATTATGGCATTATTTTTAGCTTCTCCAGCCTCCATTTTCACCATCGTTTTTACATCGTACGCTTGAAAAAACATCATTAACGCTTGTTCGTACTGTTTCTCATTGTATGATTTTACACCCATTTCAAAAAACATAGTGTATTTCATGTCTACCATTGTTTTTACGTCGCCTTGGTATTTTTTCTTAGGCTCATTTAAACAAAACAAAAAGCTGGTAGCAGCGGTATTTTTGTATCCTTCTAATTTAGCTTGATCTGCATTACCGGATAGCATTGCTTGTTGTGCCCCCGTTTCATAAAGTGACATATAAATTTGAGCACGGTAAAAATGCATTTTAGGATCTTCTTTCGTTTCAGCATTATCCGCAGCAGCATCAATAAATGTTTTTGCCTCATCCAAAATACGTAGGTTTTTTTCAGCATCATTTTTGGGTGAAACCATTTTGAATTTACTAAATGCATCCTGGACATTTTTCGATTGAGCCAGTAAATCATTTCCCATTAAAAGTGTTGCAGTTAACAACCCAACACATACAAACAATTTTTTCATAAGTTTAAGTTAAAATACAAAAGTATACATAATTATTCTTCGGCACCATTTTCAATTACTGTGCCATTTCCTTCGTTAGTTGGATTTTCAGTTGGATTATCTATGTTTTCTCCAAGTTCTTCTTCATCTTCTGATCTCGGTACACGAGCTATGGCAGCAATTTCAGTTTTTGATTTTAGGTTTATCAAACGAACGCCTTGAGCTGCACGACCCATTGTTCTTATCGTGTCAATGTGCATACGAATGGTTATTCCATTTCGCGTAATGATCATTAAATCTTCTTCATCTGATACATTAAGAATAGACAATAACTTCCCTGTTTTCTCAGTGATATTCAAGGTTTTTACCCCTTTTCCTCCACGATTCGTGATTCTATAAACAGGTTCTTGATCCTCAGGATCATTTAAGAAAGTTCGTTTTCCGTACCCTTTTTCAGAAACAACTAATATGGTAGAGTAAACATCCTCCACGCAAATCATTCCAATTACGGCATCTTCTGCACCGGCTAATGAAACGCCACGAACACCCGATGCATTTCTTCCCATTGGACGAACGGTAGATTCATTAAAGCGTATTGCTCTACCAGAACTTGTTGCCAGAACGATTTCGTTTGCACCATTAGTTAATTTAGCTTCTAATAATTCATCATTATCCCGAATTGTTATGGCATTAATACCATTTGAACGTGGTCTAGAATATGCTGCCAAAGATGTTTTCTTAATTACACCTTGTTTTGAACACATGATAATAAAGTTGTTTTCAACATAGTCTTTATCCGTTAAGTCATTTACTTTAACGTAAGCTTTAACTTTATCGTCTTGAGGAATATTAATTAGATTTTGAATCGCTCTACCTTTGGAAGTTTTACTTCCCTCCGGAATTTCATAAACCCTCATCCAAAAACATCTACCTTTTTCAGTGAAAATGAGCAAATAATTGTGGTTAGTCGCAACAAATAAATGTTCCAAGAAATCTTGATCTCGTGTTGCTGATCCTTTCGATCCCATTCCACCACGATTTTGAACTTTATACTCTGTTAAATTCGTTCGTTTGATATAACCTGCGTGTGAAATCGTTATAACAACCTCTTCATCAGCGATTAAATCCTCCATACGCATTTCGCTCGCTGAATATTCAATCACCGATTTTCTAGCATCTCCGTATTTGGTTCGAATTTCGTTCAATTCATTTTTGATAATTTCCATTCTTCTCTCTTCACGAGCAAGAATATCTTTTAAATCAGTAATAAGTAAAATTAATTCATCATACTCCGTGCGCAATTTATCCTGCTCTAGACCAGTTAATTGGCGTAAACGCATATCCACAATGGCGCGCGTTTGAATTTCTGATAAACCAAATCGTTCCGATAATCGCTCCCTTGCTGCATCTGGACTTTTAGAAGTTTTAATTATTTCAATAACTTCATCAATATTATCTGATGCGATAATTAGTCCTTCTAGTATATGAGCTCGTTCTTCTGCCTTTCTTAATTCAAATTTGGTTCTTCGAATAACTACTTCGTGACGGAATTCAACAAAATATTGAATCATGTCTCGGAGATTCAATAGCCTTGGTCTACCTTCAACAAGGCAAATGTTATTTACTGAAAATGAGGTCTGTAAGGATGTGTATTTATATAATTTATTTAAGACAACATTGGCAATTGCATCACGTTTAATTTCGTAAACAATGCGCATTCCGTTTCTATCTGATTCATCGCGTAAATCAGAAATACCCTCAATTTTTTTATCATTTATCAGATCAGCTGTTTTTTTGATCATTTCAGCTTTATTGATTTGATAAGGTATTTCAGTTATGATTATTTGTTCACGACCGTTATGCTCCTCAATTTCTGCTTTCGCGCGCATGATGATTCTACCACGGCCTGTCAACAATGCCTCACGAACACCATCATAGCCATAAATAGTTCCTCCTGTCGGAAAATCAGGACCTTTAACATATTCTAGAAGCTCTTCAGCCTCAATATCTTTATTATCAACATAAGCAATTATACCATCAATAACTTCTGTTAAATTGTGTGGAGCCATGTTTGTGGCCATACCAACCGCAATACCTGAAGCACCGTTAATCAAAAGATTAGGAATCTTTGTTGGCATTACAGTAGGCTCTGTAAGACTATCGTCAAAATTAGGTCTGAAATCAACTGTTTCTTTATCCAGGTCTTCGAGCATTTCTTCGGCTATTTTACGAAGTCTCGCCTCGGTATAACGCATTGCTGCCGGACTATCTCCATCCACAGAACCAAAGTTACCTTGACCGTCCACGAGCGGGTAGCGAAGAGACCATTCTTGAGCCATCCTTACCATAGTGTCATAAACGGAGCTATCACCATGTGGATGGTATTTACCTAATACTTCTCCAACAATTCTTGCTGACTTTTTATAAGGTCTGTTTGAAAATACTCCCAAATCTTGCATTCCATACAATACCCTTCTGTGAACTGGTTTGAACCCATCACGTACATCGGGAAGCGCTCTTGAAACAATTACAGACATCGAATAATCGATGTATGCCGATTTCATTTCATCCTCAATATTGATTTGAATTATTTTTTCTCCGTCTGCCATAATTTCTTGTTATTTATCTTAAATAAGTGTGCCAAAAGCAAAATTAATGAATATTGCATCGAGCGGTCTAGAATACCACACTTTTTACTAACAAATTTCGGTTGTAAAATGTGAATAAATTACAATAGTTTGAAAAAATTAACTCGTATATTTGTGTCACAACCTTTTTGGGTTGATGTATATATTAGTTACTTATGGAAGCAAAATTTTCACCACGTGTAAAAGATGTAATATCAATGAGTAAGGATGAAGCAATTCGCCTGAAAAATGAATATATTACAGTTGAGCATATCCTTCTAGGTTTGCTAAGATTGAAAGATGGTACTGCTATTCGATTGTTGAATGAATTCCAAATCGATTTAACGGTAATTCGAACTGAATTAGAATCAGTCTTGTTTAAGTCTTCCGTTGATTCCGCTCTAATCACAACCAATATTCCGTTGGTAAAACAAGCAGAACGAATTATAAAGATGACTTATTTGGAGGCAAAACAATTTAAAAGTCCAATTATTGGAACTCAGCATTTATTGTTGAGTATTTTGAGAGACGAAAATAGTGTTTCCTGTTCTGTGTTGAACAAGTATGGGATACTGTATGAAAATGTTAAAGATGAATATGAAGCTATGAGAGAAGAACAAATTAATCCACGGGCTGAATTTCCTGGTGGACAAGAAGAGGAAGGGGAATCTTTTGCAGGACAACGCAAATCGGCTGATCCGAAATCAAAAACACCTGTTTTGGATAATTTCGGTAGAGATTTAACCAAAATGGCAGAGATTGGTAAACTAGATCCAATTGTTGGACGTGAAAAAGAAATTGAACGTGTTAGTCAAATATTATCTAGAAGAAAAAAGAATAATCCAATATTAATTGGCGAACCGGGAGTTGGTAAAAGTGCCATTGCTGAAGGCTTGGCATTGCGTATTGTTCAACGAAAAGTTTCTCGTGTTTTATTCAATAAACGAATTATATCATTGGATTTGGCTTCTTTGGTTGCTGGGACAAAATACCGTGGACAATTTGAAGAACGAATGAAAGCAGTGATGGCGGAAATTGAAAAAAATCCGGATATTATCTTATTCATTGATGAAATTCATACCATTATTGGTGCAGGTGGCGCAAGTGGTTCTTTAGATGCATCGAATATGTTTAAACCAGCTTTGGCCAGGGGCGAAATGCAAGCAATTGGTGCAACAACATTAGATGAATACAGACAATACATTGAGAAAGATGGTGCGTTAGAAAGACGTTTTCAAAAGGTATTGATCGAACCAACTTCAATTGATGAGACGATTCAAATTTTGAACAATATCAAGGACCGTTACGAAGATCATCATTCTGTTACCTATACTGACGAGGCGATTGCTGCCTGTGTTAAATTAACAGAGAGATATATCACCGATCGTCATTTACCAGATAAAGCGATAGATGCTCTTGATGAGGTAGGTTCTCGTGTGCATTTAACAAATATCAATGTTCCCAAAGAAATATTGGATGTTGAGTCTCAAATTGAGGCACTTAAAGAACAAAAAAACGAAGTTATTAAATCTCAACAGTATGAAAAAGCAGCTGAGTTGAGGGATAACGAACGCAGACTTCAAGAAGAACTTGAATCAGCAAAGAAAAAATGGGAGGATGACTCCAAAACAAATCGTGTTACTGTTACGGATGAACATGTTGCTGAAGTTGTTTCCATGATGTGTGGAATTCCTGTAACGCGTGTTTCGGAAAAAGAAACAGGTAGATTAGCCAAAATGGGAGAAGAATTGAGTGGTAGGGTTATTGGTCAAGAAGAGGCTGTTAATAAAGTAGTTAAAGCCATTCAACGAAATCGTGCAGGTTTAAAAGATCCAAATAAACCAATCGGTTCTTTCTTTTTTCTAGGGCCAACAGGAGTAGGTAAAACTCAGCTTGCAAAAGTCTTAGCCAAGTATTTGTTTGATACAGAGGAAGCACTTATTCGAATTGATATGTCTGAATACATGGAGAAATTCTCTATTTCCAGATTAGTTGGAGCGCCTCCAGGATATGTTGGTTATGAAGAAGGGGGACAACTTACGGAAAAAGTGAGAAGAAAACCATATTCAATTGTCTTATTGGATGAAATTGAAAAGGCACATCCTGATGTTTTTAACCTATTATTACAGGCTTTAGATGATGGTCACATGACTGATGGTTTAGGACGGAAAATTGACTTTAAGAATGTTATTATAATAATGACATCCAATATTGGTGCACGTCAGTTAGCAGATTTTGGTACGGGTGTAGGTTTTGGAACTAAATCTCAAGCAGCAGCGAAGGATGAAAATTCAAAAAATGTTATTCAAAATGCTTTGCGTAAGGCGTTTTCACCAGAGTTTTTGAATCGTGTGGATGATATCATTATGTTTAAATCTTTGGGTAGACCAGAAATTCATAAAATCATAGATTTGGAGTTAGCCAAATTATTTACTCGAATTGAAGACTTAGGATACAAGCTTGACTTAACGGAAAAAGCCAAAGATTTTATTGTTGATAAAGGATATGATGAAAAATTTGGAGCGCGTCCATTGAAAAGAGCTTTGCAGAAGTATATTGAGGATCCATTGGCAGAAGAAATCATTCAATCAAATTTGCATGAGGGCGATACTATTCAAATGGATTTAAATGAAGCGGGTGATGGATTAGAAGTGGTGATTTCAAAATTGAAAAGAAAGGATAAAACCAAGTAAATCGGTTAAAATACCTTAAATATGAAGCTTTAGAACGTCGGTTATATTAAATAATCGACGTTTTTTTTGTAAATTGATTTCTTTTTAATTATTGAATGAAATTAATATTCTTTTTTCTTTTTTTCTTTTTAGTGATATACGTCAAAGGGCAAATTAAATCCTTAGATTCTATTTCGATTATCAATCAAGTTAGCTACTCCAAAAAACTGCCTTTTATTGATTATAATACAAATGAGATTGAGTATTACAATTTGAATGCAATTAAACCACTCTTTGATAAATTAAAATTAGCGAACGACCGAAAAGTCACAATTCTTCATTTTGGAGATTCTCATGTTCAATATGATCAAGCACCAGGAATTGTAAGAGAGAATTTTCAAGAAATATTTGGTTATTCGGGTAGAGGATTTGTATTTCCTTATGCTGCCGCAGGTACACATGCTGCATACGATTATAAAACTAAAATGATCGGCTCTTGGACAAATTCTAAAAACATCAATAAGGACATTAGGCATCCGCTGGGTTTATCAGGAGTTACGATTAAAACCACAGATTCTACAGCCGGATTTCAAATTCAATTTTATTCAGCTAAGGAAGAGTTAAAGAAGGTAGATTTAATTACTTTATTTTTAAAAACAAGTGATTCAAGTTATCAGTTGAAATATCGTATTTCAGAAACCGAACCATGGACAAATGTTGCAATCTCTCCAATGTTAAATAACAAAATTGAATTGAAATTACCTGAAAAGTTTAGTACTTTCATTCAGTTTCAGGTGAATAAGACAGATTCAACGCAACGTGAATTTGAATTTTACGGAATGCAGCTTTCAACGACAAGCAACAAAGGCGTTAGCTATAACTCTGTTGGGATAAATGGAGCAAGTTTATTGAGTTTCTTAAAACAAGATTTGTTCGAGGAACAGGTGAAACAAGTTAATCCGGATTTAATTATCTTGGATTATGGAACGAATGATCTGGCAGGCGGAAAATTTGATTCAACTTATTTCATTACCAATTTAACCAAATCCATTCAGCGTATTAAGGAGGTTTTACCATCTACTTGTATCATTATTCCAACCGTTCAGGATTTCACTGTTAATGGAAAAAATATTTCTGCAACAGCTGAATATGCAGGGTTTCTGCGAGGATTTGCTGAAAAGAATAACGTTGTTTTTTACGATTATTTTGCGATTTCTGGTGGCAAACGATCCATGAAAAAATGGTTAAGTAATGGTATTGCTAAAAGCGATCAAATACATTTAACTCAGCAAGGGTATGTTTTAAAAGGTGAATTATACGGAAATGCAATCTTAACAAGTTATGCGAGGTATTTATCCAATCCAACCCAACGAGTTATTTTTGATAGAAAACCGCTTCAACCTATAATTAAAGATTCCTTAGAGATTAAGGATTCAATATCTTCGGAGATCAAAGAGTTGCCTAAGAAAAATGTGGCAGTTAATCAAATTCCTAAAAATGCATCTACTCTTGAAATTCCAAAAAACAAGGATAAAAGTGCCAACAGCTCAACCGTAACGCCAAAGAAAAATAAATCTTATACGGTAAAAAAAGGAGATTCCTTGTCGGAGATTGCGGCTAAATATAAGATTAGTGTTTCCCAACTAAAAAAGTTGAATAAACTAAAATCGGATAAATTACAGATAGGTCAAAAACTAATTTTACCTTGATAATAATTGAAATCCTATTAAATTTGCAGCATGGAGAATGAAATACAAGTAACAATTATTGATCGGGAAGGAGTTTCTCATGATTTAGTTGGGCCAACAGATATGAACATGAATATCATGGAGCTTTGCAAAGCATACGAGTTACCAGTGTTAGGTGAGTGCGGTGGAATGGCCTTGTGTGCAACTTGTCAATGTTACTTAGAATCAAATACGGATTTACCAGAACAAAGCGATTCTGAATTAGATATGCTTGATCAGGCTTTTCATGTTAAGTCTAATAGTAGACTCGGATGTCAAATACATTTAAATGAGTCAATAGATGGAATTGTGTTGAGATTGGCGCCAGAATAGTAAATATTACATTCCGGGCATTCCACCTTTCATTCCTTTCATTTGGCTCATCATATTGGCCATATTTCTCGGATTACTCATCATTTTCATCATCTTTTTCATGTCGTCAAATTGCTTGATTAATTTGTTGACCTCTATCAGATTTGTTCCACTTCCTTTTGCTAATCTTAACCGTCTAGAATTATTCAATAATGCGGGATTTGAACGTTCTTTTGGAGTCATACTTTGAATGATTGCTTCAACGTGTTTAAAAGCATCATCTTGAATATCAACATCTTTAATGGCTTTTCCCATGCCTGGAATCATACCCATCAAATCTTTCATGTTACCCATTTTTTTGATCTGCTGTAATTGAGCTAAAAAATCATTAAAATCAAATTGATCTTTCATGATTTTCTTCTGCAACTTTCTTGCTTCCTCCTCATCAAATTGCTCTTGCGCACGCTCAACAAGAGATACAACATCACCCATTCCTAGGATACGATCGGCCATTCTGGAAGGATAAAACACATCCAAAGCATCCATTTTCTCTCCCGTACCTACAAACTTTATTGGTTTATTAACAATTGCCTTAATCGTTAATGCTGATCCACCTCGCGTATCACCATCCAATTTAGTGAGCACGACACCGTCAAAATTAATCTTATCGTTAAATGCTTTTGCCGTATTAACAGCATCCTGACCAGTCATGGCATCAACAACAAAAAGTGTTTCAGAAGGCTGAATGGATTCTTTTATTTGAGCAATTTCATCCATCATTCGTTCATCTATTGCTAAACGACCGGCAGTATCCACTAAAACAACGTTATATGATTTGCTTTTTGCAAATTGAATTGCATCTTGAGCAATTTTTACTGGGTTTTTCTCCTCTCTGTTTGAATAAACTTCAATTCCTAATTGTTCTCCTAAAACATGTAATTGATCAATTGCAGCAGGACGATAAACATCACAAGCTACCAATAAAACTGATTTTCCTTTTTTAGTTTTTAAATAGTTTCCTAGTTTACCGGTAAATGTAGTTTTTCCAGATCCTTGCAAACCTGACATCAAAACAACCGCAGGATTTCCTTTTAAATTGATTTCACTCTCGTTACCGCCCATTAATTCTACCAATTCTTCGTGGCAGATTTTAATCATTAATTGTCCTGGAGAAACAGCTGTAAGTACATTACGACCTAAGGCTTTTTCTTTTACGGTATTGGTAAAGTTTTTTGCTGTTGTGAAATTAACATCGGCATCTAATAAAGCTCGACGTACTTCTTTTAATGTTTCAGCAACATTGATTTCAGTTATTTGACCTTGGCCTTTTAAAACTTTAAATGCTCTTTCAAACTTCTCGGTAAGATTTTCAAACATGGAATTGACTTTTTTGGACTACAAAAGTAGTTAAAAAATAGGTTTATTCAACTGAATTACTCAGCTTTCTTATGCAGTTTTGAGTGACTTGCGCTGTACCCAAAATAAATAACTAACCCGATTAGTAACCAACCAGAAAAATAGATCCAATTGGTTAACTCAAGCTGGCTCATCATATATAAACACGATAATAATCCTAAAATTGGGATGAGTGATAAATTATTTTTCACGGCCATTACCGAAATAAATAGGGTAAATACAATGAAAATCCACATTGGTATTTTGTGAGCAAAATGAATAAATCCTTGATTGTAAAAGAAATTTTCGCTTTTGTTGTAAGGAGTTTGTTTCAATGCCAAACTTAATTGAACCCTATTTGTGTCTGAATAAAACGTATAAATATCATTATTGCAAACCTTCATTCGAATAGAATCTGATTTCAAATGTGCTGACCGTAGCGAAGCAACTTCAACTGGTGAAAGTTCATTTAATATGTCTTCAGTCGATTTTAATTCCTTTTTATTGGTTATAAAATCACTTGTTTCCGTTTTGTAATTGGTAAAGAGAAGACCAAAAGAAATGATTATCAAAATAGGCATAACATATTTACCATTGATAAAAGGAGTTTTAAATTTGCCGCGAGGAATATCTTTTTTATTTTGCAACACCAATATCCCACCACAAACAAGGACAAATGCGAAAAGTGTTCCAATGCTACAAAGATCTGTCACCATTTTCAAATTCATAAACAATGCTGGAACGGCTACAATAAATCCAACAACAATCGTTGAAAAAGAAGGTGTTTTGTATTTGGGGTGAATTTTTGAGAATTTCTTTGGTAATAAACCATCTCTACTCATACTCATCCAAATACGTGGTTGACCCATTTGAAAAACCAAAAGAACTGAAGCCATTGCAAAAACAGCACTAACCGCTATAATTCCAGACATCCATTTAAGGTTTAGTTTCTCAAATACATAGGCAAGAGGGTCACCAACAGCAAGTTCTGTGTAACTCACCATACCTGTTAAAATCAATGCGATTATGATATATAAAATGGTGCAAATAATTATTGCCCACATCATCCCACGAGGAAGATCACGTTGTGGATTTTCACATTCTTCAGCGGTTGTAGAAATTGCATCAAATCCAATGTATGCAAAGAAAACTGCAGAAACACCCTTTAATATTCCAGAAACACCGTTGGGTGCGAAAGGATTCCAATTATCTGTATCAACATAAAAAATACCAACTGCAATAACCAATAAAATGATAGCCAATTTGACTATTACCATGATGTTTGATGCGTTACGACTTTCTTTCATCCCACGGTAAACCAACCAAGTAATGAAAATAATAATGAATAAAGCGGGTAAATCAAAAACTATATGTAATCCAAAAATTGTGGGTGCGTTTACCCAGGCGTTGTAGGCCTCCTGAATTGGTGCGTCCAGCGTAGCAAATACTTTTCCGGCCTCCATCATAGACAAGGCGCTGGAATAACCGTTGTACGCTGAAATAAAATCCATTTGAATCCATTCGGGTAAATGAATCCCATTTAAACCAATTGATTTGATTTGGATACTTTCCAAAAGCGATGTGAAATAATCACTCCAAGAAATTGCCACCGTAATATTTCCAATGGCGTATTCCATAATCAATGCCCAACCAATAATCCAAGCGATAATTTCACCAAAAGCCACATAGGAGTAGGTGTAGGCACTACCAGAAACAGGAACCATTGAAGCGAATTCCGCGTATGCAAAAGCGGCAAAACCACATGCGATTGCAGTAAATAAGAATAGAAAAATCACAGCTGGGCCACCTTGATAACTTGCTTGTCCAATGGTACTAAAAATTCCTGCACCAATGATTGCTGCAATACCAAATGCCGCTAAATCTCTTGTTTTTAAATGTTTACCTAAAGATTCATGAGAATCACTTTGGCCAGCTTCAATTTGCTTATGAATATCCTGAATACTTTTCTTTCTGAAATAGTTCATTTATTTACCATTTTGTCGATAAAAATAGTTAAAATTCAATTCCTAACCTACAAGAATTTTCGCCAATTCTTTTGAACAGTAAATACTAAGTGTATATTTGCGTATGATGAGCTTGGAAGAATCGCAGGAATCGAAATACGCTGTTTGGATTGATCGTATTTTATGGATATTGGCTGCATTACTTCCTGTGGTAATTATCCCAATAAATGTTGGTGATATTTTTGACACAATTAAAGGTCCATTATTGGTTGCGGCCGGAATCTCACTATTAAGTTTGTTGATCTTAGAAAAAAAATGGGATAAAACTTTAATCAGTTGGCTATTGCTGTCGTATGTCTTTCTTCAGTTGCTCGCATCTATTTTTGCTTATGATCCTTTGCTGGCTTTTGCAGGTGAAACACATCGCGCTGGTAGGTTTGAAGGATTTGCCACCCTATTGATTTACGCTATATTGTTTTATGCAGCGAAAAATTACATGAATCCGACAAAAAAGAAAGTCATTACAACATTTTCTGTGCTTTCACTTGTATCTGTTTATGCATTGATTCAATATTTTCAATATGACCCGCTAGTTATATACAAGCATTTTAGATCCATGATATTTTCTACTATTGGGAATCAAAATTTCTTGGGCTCTTTGGTTATTATGTTAACTGTTTTAGCACTTGGATTATTTATTTATTTTAAAAAATGGTACTATGGTCTATTTTTCTCTTTGTTTTTCTCCACGCTATTAGTAGCTCAAACACGCAGTTGTTGGTTGTCCTTTGCATTTATTTTAGTCCTAATTACGTTCTCGGTTGTCATATTTCATAGAGATAAGTGGGATTCTTTTTTGGTTGCAATTTTATTGATGGTTGCAATAAGTGTTGGGTTGAATAAATCCAAGAAAAATGCACTGAGTACTCGATCAGGAACCATTAAAAAAGAGTTGGCTATGACCAATGAATATGGTGGCTCGGGACGATTAAAAATTTGGGAAATAACCTGGTTAGTAATCAAAGATCACCCTGTTTTAGGTACGGGGCCAGAGAACCTGAAAACGGTCATTCACGCCGAGCATAAAAAAGAAATTAATGCTTATTATCGGGTGAAAGGAACATCTGTCGATAAAGCCCATAATGAGTTTTTGCATGTTGCAGCTGTAACAGGTATTCCATCTTTGATTATTTATTTAACGATGGTTATGGTGATTCTTATTCAAAATGGAAAATTTCTATTTCGAAAGAATGTTAAAACCTTGCTTTTGTTGACTGTTTTGGCATACTTAATCCAAGCTTTTTTTAATATTAGCGTAATTGCTGTTGCACCTATTTATTGGATTTTGTTAGGGATTCTTGCTCAGAAAACGGAAATAAATCACCAACCTATTTCTACAAGTTTAAATGCCTAGTGTACCCAGAATTATCTTCTCCGCAGTTACGGCAGTTTACTTACAATACGTTTGAATTCCGTTGCATACGTTTCGGTACCCAAGCATCCTTTCTCCGCTTTTATTGAATTAAATTTTTCTACTCTATTTCCTGGATCAGGATGAGTACTTAAAAAAACGGGTGGATTATTTGAATCTCCTTTTTTAATTAATTTCTCGAAAAAACCAGCTCCACCGGCGGCATTATAGCTAGTTGGACATAAATAGTTGACAGATTGTTCGTCCGCTTCTTTTTCATGAGATCTGGAAAAAGTTAGACCGATTAAACCAGAAGTGATTTCTTTTATACTTTTTGAATCGCCTGCAACCAGTTCGAGAATAAGCTGAATTCCAAACATTTCTGTCATTTGTCTTGTGGAATGCCTCAAATCAGCATGAGCAATCTCATGTCCCATAACTCCAGCGAACTGATCTTCAGAATCTAAAAACTTCAATAAACCTGTATAAACATAAATATATCCACCCGGAGTGCAAAATGCATTCAATGTTGAATCATCATGTATAATGCGAATGCGCCAATCAAAATTATCTTTGTGCTTTACATTTCCCGATTCTAATATTTTATTTCTAATCTTGTAGATATATGAATATACTTCAGTATGTTGCACACTATCCAGTAATTTGAATTTTTGATCTGATTCAATTTCTGTCATGACTTTTTTCCCAAATTCTTTATCCTCGTCAACAGAGAATAAATTAATATTCACCCCGGAGCTGCAACCAACAAGCATTAGGGATAAAATAGAGATTAATAAATAGTTCATGATTACTGAAATACGTTAAAATTAACTCCATCAAATGAAGCAAAAACCACTTTCGGATGCGATTGTTCTACCTCAAAATTCCCAAATTTATCAAGAGCAATTGCACCGGCAAAACCATCAAATTCGGCTAATTCATGAAAAGTTTTTTTAAACGCATCGGAAAGTTTCATACCATCCGTAACGCGTGTTACAATTTTTGTTGCAACTGCGGCACTTACAATATCTTCGCCAACTCCTGTGCAACTAACTCCGCAATAATCATTCGCATAATTACCAGCAACTGTGGCTGAATCTGATACTCTACCAGGTAATTCAAACCCTTTACCACCCGTAGATGTACCTGCAGCAATTTGATTATATTGGTCTAACACAACGCAACCAACAGTGCTTGTCCGAGAAGATTTCAATTTTTCTTCATAATCTTTTCTACGCTCAGCTGTTTCCGTTGAATAAAAAGGAATATCGCTTTTTTCGGCATAAAGATTTGCACCTTCTCCTCCAAGAACTCGATCTTCTTCTTTCATCAAATCAGCGGCCAATTGAATGGGGTTTTGAATATTTTGAACATTTATAACACCACTAAACTTTTTGTTTTTTCCGTTCATAAGTGATGCACTCATTCTAATTTTACCATCACTTTGAATTTGAGAACCAATACCCGCATTGAAAAGCGGATCATTTTCTAATTGCTCAATGGCAAAAACAACTGTTTGTTCTGCATTATGGTTTTTCAAATACTCATGCGAACTCCTGCAGATTCGTTCTAACGCATTTTGTTTGGCAATTTTTATATCTTCTGATTGCGAAGATTCGCTAAAAAACCCACCATGAATTATAAGTTTCATTATTATTTAATTGGAAGAATGAATAGTCATTTCGTGGTTGGACAACAAATAAATATCGCCTTTATTCATTACATGAACAACTAAGTTTTTGATCGAAATTGCTTCTCCGATGTTTACGTCTGTTATATTTGTATCGGTAATTTTTCTTCCGTCCACTAATATTACCAATCCAGTACCCAAGGCTTCCATGTGGTCTCCTTCTGTAACTAATAATCCAGTGTCTTCTCCTAAACCAATACCAAGTGCTTTGGGATTACTCACAATTGCTTGAAATAAACGCCCGATTCTGCCACGTTTTACAAAGTGAGTATCAATTACAACGTGATCGATTAAACCCAGTCCACTGGTGATTTTAATTTCACCTTTTAAAAGAGCTTCTTGACTAGACCCCTGGTAAATCATACTTTTAGATGCACTGTGAGCTCCGGCAGATGTACCAACATAAATAAAGTCTTCTAACTGATATTTTTCTAAAATCTTGTCATGAATGGGAGTTCCTCCAATGATTGATGTTAATCGAAGTTGGTCACCACCCGTAAAAAAAACAACATCAGCTGCAATAATTCGATTTAAATTTTCCTCTGAAATGGCATCTTCTCTTTTTTGGATATTCATTACCTCAACATTTTGGGCACCCAAAAAACTAAATGCCTTCGCATATTCAGGACCAACAATTTCAGGGATTTTCGAGGCAGTTGGAATAATTTCAATCCTTGAATCAGTTCCGTTTATCGATTCATTTATGATTCTTTTTAAAATTCCTTTCTCAAAGAAATTCAAATTATTTTCCACCTGTGATTCGAAATCACTTTCTGTAAAACTTCCTTTGTCTACAGCCCCCCCAATAATAATTAGCTTTCCTTTAGGTTTCATAAAAGCAAAAATAAAGTTATTTGTTATCTATTAAAGTGAGTGTTGAATTGAATTATTAACAATTTTAAAATTAGGTATAAATAGTTCTAGAAATAGGACGCTAGAGCTCAAATAACTCATTATCATTTATTTAAAATTGCAGAATAGATCTTTGAACTTTTGAAAGAGTAAAATGTTTAAACAATTATATAAATTTTAATAGGAATAATGTAATTTAACGGCCTAAACTATAAACTATGAGAAAACTAATTACTTCTTGCTTTTTGTTAGGTTCTTTGTCCTTAATCGGTCAGGAATCTCAATTTATGGGAAATTTCAGTCCAGTTGAAGCCATTTTAACTGAAATAAAAGAAAAGAAAATCGATGACACCAAGACTGTCATTAAACCCAATTTTAAAGGAAGAGATTCTTTTGAAGGGGATAATTCAAATACACACAATCCAGATTGGGTGTGGCAACAACATGACAATTTGGAAAAATCTGTAACTGCAACTGTTAATTGGCAGGTACAAGGAGTTGGAGCGAATGTTTCCCCGCCAGATCCAAGTGGAGACGCAGATTCACTAGTTTATATTCAAGGTACAAATTCAAATGGTGGAGCAAGTATTCGAATCTTTAACAAGTTAACGGGGGCTGCGATTACAAATACACTTGCTTTGTCTTCCGTTGCTTCTCCAACTGTATCAGGTGCAGGTGATCCGATTATTCTCTATTATAAGCCAGCAAAAAGATGGTTTCTTACTCAATTTTCCAGTTCAGGAAATAAATTATTGGTTTATGTTTCTCAAACGAGTAATCCTCAAGGAAGTTATTTCTTATATCAATTTACATGTCCGAACTTTCCAGATTATCCAAAGTGGAGTTTTTCAACCACATCAGACGCATTCGTAGTTAGTACAAACGAAGGTGGGCCACCCACTGTTTATGCAATGAAATTAAGCAGTTTATTAACCGGTGCAACATCACCTTTTATTCGAGTTCCAATTACCTATTCTTTAAATGGATTTGGATTTCAATCAATCACTCCAGTAGATTTGGAAGGAGATAATATCGCACCAGCGGGAATGAAGCCATTATTTGTCAGACACAGAGATGACGAATCACATTCAAATGGTTCACCAGACAGTGCCACAAATGATTGGATTGAATTGTGGGAAATGACTATCAACTGGACAAATAATACTGCTACTGTTGCTAAAACTCAAGATATTTCTATTGCAGAAATAGATTCAAAATTATGCGGTTTAACTAGTTTTACTTGTATGACTCAACCTGGAACTACAATTAAATTAGACCCCTTGAGAGAAACTGTTATGTTTAAAGCTCCTATGAGGGTATTTGATAACCACCAATCGCTTGTTTTAAGTTTAGTTACCGATGTGAACGGTGCAGATAGAGGTGGAATTCGATGGATTGAATTACGCAGACCTGTATCCAGTATTGGATCTTGGACACTTTATCAAGAAGGAACATATGCTCCAGGAACAACATTGAACAGATGGATGCCTTCTATAAATATCGACAAATTCGGAAATATTTTAATGGCTTATTCAACATCAAGTTCCACAACAGGTGATTTTCCTTCTATTAAAATGACTGGAAGAAAAGCGTGCGATCCTCTTGGTCAAATGACCTTAACTGAAACAACTGTTAAAGCTGGTTTATCCTCTCGAACTTCTAATACCCGTTGGGGAGATTATCACCACATGGCAATTGATCATTTTGATGGTGAGACTTTTTACTACACGGGGGTTTACATGGAGGCTCAAAATGCCATTCGTACTAACGTGAGTAGTTTGAAATTTAATGCATTCGCCTCTGACGCATCCATTTTGAATATTATTCAAGCCAATCAGGGAGGTATTTGTGGATCATCAACTCAATTAGGTGTTGTGGTTCAGAACATGGGAACAGCAGCAATCACTAGTGGTGTAGTGCAATGGCAAATTGGTTCAGGCGCGCTAACAAATGTAAATTACACTTCCAATCAATTAACAAGTGTTGGATCCTTGGATACAATCTTTTTTACTGTAACCGGTTTAGTAAACGGATCCAATACGATAACTGTAAATTCAACCACAGTAAATGGAACTTCTCCTGATGATAATATATGTAATGATTCCAAAACGTATACTTTAACCGTTGGAGCTGGTGGTTTCAGTGTAAATTCTACTATCAATACACAACCAACCTGCACTACCAATTCTGGTGAGATTACTTTATCTCCAACTGGTGGGACTTCACCATTTACTTATGCTTTAAATAATGGTACACCGCAAAGCTCTGCAACTTTTTCAAATTTAGCTGCTGGCGCATATTCTTATACCATTACTGACAACACAGGATGTTCAGTAACGGGATCTTTAACACTTTCTCAGCCTGCATCAATAATTACAACAACTACTCAACCGTCTCTAATCACATGTAATGGTGCACAAAATGCATCTATAAACGCCTCTGCGACGGGTGGACAAGCTTCTTACACTTATTCGATTGACGGAACAACTTATCAAAGTTCCGCTAGTTTCAGTGGGTTAGGTGCAGGTACTTATACTATTTATGCAAAAGACGCAAATGGATGTGTTGGTCAAACTTCAATTACAATTTCACAACCTGCGGTATTGAGTTTAAATGCAGTACCAACAATGATAAGTTGTTTTGGAAATGTAAATGGTTCAATTTCCGCAGTTGGTTCAGGAGGAACACCCCCGTATGTTTATAGTATTGATGGAACCACTTTTTCTTCTCAAAGTGTTGTAAACAATCTTTCTGCAGGAAGCTATACCGTAACTATTAAAGATGCGAATGGATGTTTACAAACGTTTAATACAACCATTACAGAACCAACTCAGGTTTCAGTTAATGCTGTTTCAACAGGCACGGCAGCTGCTACTACAAACGGGTCAATAACTCTTAGTGGAAATGGCGGTTTAACGCCATATACATATAGTATAAATGGTACAAATTATTATTCCGGTTCATTGTTTTCAAATCTAGCACCAGGTACATATACTTGTTATGTGAAAGATAACAATGGGTGTATTAGTTCAACAACAATAATTGTTGAAGAATTAGTGGGATTGGAAGAAAATGGAATTAATATTATTCAATTGTATCCAAATCCGAATAACGGAATTTTTGAATTATCGGTAGATGGACTTTCTGGAGATAAGCTTACATGTAAATTATTCAATGTTCAAGGGCAATTAGTTTCTGATTTCACATTGGATGTTGTTAATGGAAAAGCTGTTAAAACAATTGAAATGAGTAAAAAGCTTTCTGCGGGAGTATATTACTTAGGATTGTATAATTCAGAAAAAGCAATAGTTAGACAATTTATTAAAGAATAATACTTGTTTTCAATGTATTAAGGCGATCAAAATTTGGTCGCCTTTTTTGTTTATAGGTAGTTATAAACAATGTTAAATGGAATAAATTTATACTATCCCAACTCATTAAATCAATTTTTCAAGCTAACTTTGAATATGCATGAGAAATTACTGATTCTAGATTTTGGATCTCAATATACGCAATTAATTGCGCGAAGGGTAAGAGAGTTGAATGTTTATTGTGAAATTCATCCATGGAATAAAATACCTGAATTTGATTCAACAATAAAAGGTGTGATACTTTCGGGGAGTCCTTTCTCTACATTAGATTCACAAGCACCTAATCCAGATTTGGGTAAAATAAAAGGTGTTTATCCTTTATTAGGAGTTTGTTACGGAGCGCAGTTATTGGTTCAACATTATGGCGGTAAAGTTCTTCCGTCTAAAATAAGGGAATACGGCAGGGCACATGTTGAGATAAAAAACAAGGAATCTATCTTGTTACAGAAAATGTCTGATAAATCTCAAGTTTGGATGTCTCATGGCGATACAATTGTTGAAATCCCGGATAATTACCAAGTTATTTGCAGTACAGAAGATGTACAAGTAGCTGGATTTCAAATAACTAATGAAAACACTTTTGGCATACAATTTCATCCAGAGGTTTACCATTCAACGGAAGGATCCCAACTATTATCTAATTTTTTGATTGATGTTTGTGGTTTTTCGCAGGACTGGACACCGAATTCATTTGTGGAGGAAACAGTTTCAACTTTAAAAGCGAAAATAGGAGAGGATAAAGTTATTATGGGACTGTCCGGAGGGGTTGATTCCACAGTAGCCGCTGTTTTGTTGCATAAAGCAATTGGTAACAACTTACATTGCATATTTGTGAATAACGGATTATTGCGAAAAAATGAATACCAATCTGTTCTTGAATCCTACGAAGGAATGGGGTTAAATGTAAAAGGTGTTGATGCTTCATCCCTTTTTTATGCCGAATTAGATGGGAAAATCGATCCGGAAGCAAAAAGAAAAGCTATTGGCAAGGTTTTTATTGATGTGTTTGATTCTGAATCTAAAAAAGTAGAAAATGCAGTATGGTTGGGTCAAGGTACAATTTATCCGGATGTGATTGAGTCTGTTTCAGCAACGGGTGGTCCGTCTCAAACAATTAAATCTCATCACAATGTGGGTGGATTGCCTGATTATATGAAACTTCAAGTGGTTGAGCCATTGCGTTCATTATTTAAAGATGAAGTGAGACGAATTGGTAATGCATTGGAAATTGAACCATTAATTTTGGCAAGACATCCTTTTCCAGGTCCTGGTTTGGGTATTCGGATTTTAGGGGAGGTTACCGCTGAAAAAGTTGCAATTTTGCAAGAAGTGGATGCGATTTTTATTGATGGATTGAAAGAGGATGGTTTATACAATGATGTTTGGCAAGCTGGAGCAATATTTTTACCCATTCAATCGGTTGGAGTAATGGGCGATGAACGTACCTATGAAAATGCAGTAGCATTAAGAGCCGTTACCTCAACGGATGGAATGACAGCTGATTGGTGTCACTTACCGTATGAATTCCTAGCAAAAATATCCAACCGCATTATCAATCAAGTGAAAGGTATTAATAGAGTGACGTATGATATTAGTTCAAAACCACCTGCTACTATCGAATGGGAATAATTTGCAAACTATTTAAACTTTCTATTTTATGAAACAAGTATTATTTTTTCTTTTAGTTTTTGTAAGTTATAATTTATGGGCGCAAGATTTCGTCAAAATAGAAAATATTAACGGCAAAAAATATTATTTATACTTAGTTGAAGAAGGTGTGACTTTGGAGTCCTTATCAACGGATTTTAATGTTTCTAAAGATATTATAATTAAGGCAAATCAAGGTATTGATAAAAATTTTACGGTTGGTAAGAAAATTCTTATTCCTGCGGCTACTAAAAATGTTATTCATGAGGTCAAAGAATCTGAAACATTGTATTCACTTTGCAGGAAATATGGAGTTTCTGTTGAATCATTTAAAACAGACTCAACGGTAGTAAATGGTGCTATTAAGATAGGGCAGCAATTGAGTTTTATTAACGCTTGTGAACCGGTATTGTATTCCTCAATTCGAAAAATATTGATAGAAAACCCAATTAGTAAAGACGTTGTTTCGGATTCAATTTTATTATATACAGTGAAACAAGGTGAAACACTTTATAGTTTATCCAAACGGTATATGGTTCCTTCGGAGCAATTACAAAAGTTAAATAATATCACACCGGTTCAATTAAAAACAGGTATGATTATAAAAATACCATTAAAGAAAGAGCAAATTGAAAAAGAGATTGAAATAAAGAAAGTAATTGCTGAAAATAATCAATCCATCGATTCTACACTTTTATTTCCTGTGAAAAAAGGTCCATGGAAAATAGCCATGTTTTTACCTTTTTATTTAGGTAATGGAAAAAAAGCACCCGCATCAGTAGTTTCAGCGTCAACTGAGTTTTATATGGGTGCAAAAATGGCAATAGATGAAATTGGTTCCTCTACAGAATTATACATCTATGATTATATGAATGATACAGTGGATGTTGCTGGAATATTAAAACGGCCTGAATTTGAAAAAATGGATTTGATTTTTGCTCCATTGGATATAGGGGAGGCGCTACTTGTTGCTAATTGGTGTCAAGAAAATCAAGTGCCATTTGTAACGACAGTACCTAAAGCAAATCGTTTAATATCAAATAATCCGATGGCGCATTTTGGTATTCCTTCAGATGCTAACATGCTTAAAATACTCGCAAAACATGCGATTACTAATTACCCAACAAAGCAAGTTATTTTGGTTAAGTCTAATGATAAGGTCGATATGACTAATTATGAAGCTTTTAGAAGTGTCTATTATTCTGATGAAAACCCAACAAACATTAAATTAATTGAAGCAACGACTAAAGATTTTGGTCAATACCTACAAAAATATCCAGCTAGTATTGTTGTTTTTGCATCCAATGAAAAATCGGAGGTGCTAGACTTTATGACATTATTAAAACCGTATGCTGGTTTAACACTTTTTGGTCACAAGGATTGGTTGAAATATGGCGAGGCAGTAACAGGTGTTAGAGCTAAATATAACATGCATTTCGTGAATTACAGAACTCCTTTTCCATCATTTAATTACCATGATGCAGGGGTAAAATCATTACATCGAAAATACAGAGATTACTACAATGCGGATATTACTGGTATGGTAATATATGGTTATGATGTTGCAAAATACTTCACGTCCTATGTATTACTTAGAAAAGAAGCAAATGGAGTGATAATGGATTTTGATTTGAAACCAAACTTTGAAACAGGCGGTTTTGAGAATGTGAAATGCTACATCGATAACTAACATGAAGGATTTTATTCACGCTGAATTTAAAAATCTTCAAGAGTATATTTGTAACCAATTGGAATACTTTGATGGCAAAGGCAAATTCCAAATGGACGATTGGAAGCGCGAGGAAGGTGGAGGAGGAAGAACAAACACAATTGCTAACGGGAATATTATTGAAAAAGGTGGAGTAGCTTTCTCCGCTGTACATGGTTCGGTTACATCCGAAATGAAAAAGCAATTAGGTACAGCAGGCGATTCTTTTTTTGCAACTGGTGTATCTATCGTTTTACATCCAAAAAGTCCCCATATTCCGATCATTCATATGAACGTACGTTATTTTGAATTAGATAATGGAACATACTGGTTTGGAGGTGGTATCGACTTAACCCCACATTATGTTACACCTGATCGAGCTTCTATTTTTCATTTGAAACTCAAAGAAATTTGTGATTCTTTCGATCTTTCCTTTTATCAAACATTTAAAAATTGGGCGGATGACTATTTTTTTATCGGTCACAGAAATGAAACTAGGGGAGTAGGTGGAATCTTTTTTGATCATCAGTCACATGAAAATACTTCTCTACCAAAAGAGAAAATACTTGAATTCTGTTTAGCACTGGGTAAAGCTTTCGCTCAACTATACCATACTCAAATTGAACTAGGTAAGGATGAACTTGTTACAGAACAACAAAAAAAATGGCAATTGATGCGCAGGGGTCGCTATGTGGAGTTTAATTTAGTTCATGATAGAGGTACTAAATTTGGACTTGTATCAGGTGGCAGAACAGAGTCTATTTTACTGAGTATGCCTCCAGTTGCGAATTGGGAATATGATTTTAAGCCAGAAAAAGAGAGTCCTGAGGAGTTTACGCTCAATCAGTTGAAAAAAGGAATTGATTGGATTTCTGCAGGAAAATAAACCACCAAAAATCAGAAAGAAAAAATGGAATTTAAAGAAATAATTGACCAAGTTGAGCTTTTTCATAATTCTTTTGGAATAAAGAATCATTACGAACCAACAAGTGATTTAACACCAACAGAAGTAGAATTGCGCTTCAATTTAATGAAAGAGGAGAATGAAGAATATTTAGAAGCTGCCTCAAAAAATGATTTAGTAGAAATTGCAGATGCTCTAGGAGACCAATTGTATATCTTATGTGGAACGATTTTACGACATGGTTTACAGCATAAAATCGAAGAGGTGTTTAATGAAATTCAACGGTCTAACATGAGTAAATTGGATGAAAATGGAAAACCCATTTATCGCGAAGATGGAAAAGTTCTTAAGTCTGACTTATATTTCCGACCAGATATTCAAAAAATTCTTGAAAAATAATTAATCGGTGTCTTTTCCGGTAATGAGTTGAAATACAACTGGTACGTGATCTGAATATTTCGCACGAAAATCATCGTGGTTATAAGGATCTAAAACATTAGTCGGATTAAACGTTTTGGCCGCTTTTCTAAGGTCAATAGCGCCAAATGAGTTTAAAATCAGATCCTCTTTGGTATGTGAATTATAAAAAATATGATCGTAAGGCCTTCCTTTTTCTTTGGATTCATACATTTTCGTATTGGTTGATTTACATTTATCATTCAAACTATAGAAATCATAACTTTTAAAATGGGTGAATTCACTTGCTTCGTAAATATTGCAATCTCCTAGAATCAAAAAATCTTTATTTTTTTCAGTTTGTTTCTTTGTCCAGTTGAACAAATAACTAAATTCTGTTTGCCTTCTTGCATAGTCCTCTTTTGAGTCACCCGGATTTAAATGTACGGGTATTAGCGAAAAAGTGGAATTTCCTTCAACTGTTTTGAATGGAAAAACATAAGATACTCTATCTTGATTGGGGTTCGCTACCAAAGGTTCACTCACGAAACCAAAATACCTAGAAGAGTCGCAATGAATTTTGGTGCGTTTATAAAAAACAATCCACCATTCGCTAGCAGAAGAGTTTACATGATTTTTTGTAGGGCCAGTATCTTCCGATGAAAGCCAAAATGAAAATCCAGCTTTTTTCATCTCAGTTAGAAATGCTTTACTTTCTTCATCTATTTTGTAAGGTGTTCGGTCAGCAAAAAAACCAGCTATTGGAGGTGCGACTAATTCTTGAATAATTACCATGTCATAGGGTTTCAATATTTTACCCAAGGTAACATTATCTTTATTTTTAAAGTTGCCTAAAAATTGAATGTTAAATGAGCAAATATTTAAAGTGTCTTGACTATTTGCTAGTTTGAAGAATAAAAGGAAAGAAAAGAAGAAAAATAGTTTCATTCTCAAATATAGCATGTTTTATCCAAATTGATATAAAGCAAAAAGAGGAACAAGTTTGATCTTGTTCCTCTTTTTGCTAAACTATGCTAAAACTATAAACTCGAATTACTACTATGAAAAGTAACTCGAGACAAAGATACGATCTATTAACTACACTAAAATTACGGAATTGTTAAATTTAGTAAAATCTTTTCCAAGCCAAAGTAATTTCCCTTTTCCCAGGAGGACCCAGTCGATTTTCAACTTCGAAACCAACAGCAATTAAATCTCGTTTTACTTGCCCTTTGGCGCAATAAGTAACAAAAAGCCCATTGTTTTTAAGGGATTTAAAGAGTTTGCTAAATAGTTCTTTTGTCCACATTTCTGCCTGGGCTCTTGGACCAAATGCATCAAAATAGACAATATCAAATTCTTCTGGTATTAGATCAATCTCTTGTACCTTCCCGAAAACTTTCGTTAGAATAAAACTTGAATGAATATTTATAGAGGTATTCCAAGGAACTTGATTGATAGCTTTCTGAATGTCCAAAGCAGTAGAATTAGCCAAATTTTGAGCATAATTCATTTCATCTTGTTCTAATTCAGTTAACGGAAACGCCTCTATTCCAGTATAATGGATGATACTACAATTATTCTCTTTTCCTGCAATGGCTGTTAGTAGTGCATTTAAACAACTTCCTAAACCAATTTCTAAAATGCTTATATTTTTTTGATTCCTAAATTCATGTAATCCATTTTGAATGAAAACATGCTGAGATTCTTGAATTGCTCCATGAATAGAATGGTAGTGTTCATCTAAATCAGGCAAATAAATGGTTGGACTCCCATCTCCTGTAAGTATTATTTCTCGTTTCATATCTTTTACAAGTTTACATGCTTTTTAACAATTGTTAATAGCAAACATGAATATCTTTTCGGAAAGTTTCAAAAGAACGAGTCGAAAGAGCGCCTAGAATTGGTTATATTTGTTCCATGAATATGAATACGGAAAATGGCAAAAAAACAGGTGGTAGAATCAAACAAGCAGCGAGTGCGCTCTTGAATGATATCGGCAAACTTCCTCCTCAAGCAGTTGATATTGAGCAAATTGTTCTTGGTGCAATGATGTTAGAGAAAAATGCTGTTTCAAAAACGATTGACATTCTAAAACCGGCCAGTTTTTATGATCCAAAGCATCAATATATTTATGCCGCCATCCGTGAATTATTCGCTAGTACAAATCCTATTGATTTAATTACTGTTACCACACTTTTAAAAAAACGGGGTGAATTAGAAGCATCAGGTGGAGCAGCGTACTTATCTCAATTAACCAATCGCGTCGCATCTGCTGCCCATATAGAATTTCATGCTCGAGTAATTTCTGAAAAGCATATAAAAAGAGAATTAATAAGAATGAGTAGCGATATTATTCGTGATTCTTATGATGATACAAAAGATGTTTTTGATGTAATGGGAAGCGCTGAAGGAGAATTGTTCCAAATTGCTGAAAACAATATGGGGAAACAAGTTCAAAACCTTCAAAGTGTGGTGCTTGAAGCTATTGAAGAGATAGAAAAAGCATCCCAAAACACAGATGGTATTTCAGGTGTCCCAACTGGGTTCTTTGATTTAGATAAGCTGACATCGGGTTGGCAGCGTTCGGATATGATTGTAATTGCTGCAAGACCTGCAATGGGTAAAACCGCATTTGTTTTATCAATGGCGCGGAATACAGCTGTAGATTACGGAAAAGCAGTAGCCCTTTTTTCATTGGAAATGTCTTCGGTTCAGTTGGTGAAAAGATTAATTTCTAGTGAAGCAAGAATTCATGCCGAAAAATTGAGAAAAGGTAATCTTCGAGAAGATGAATTTCAGCAATTACACTCTAGAATTACTAAACTAGCTACAGCACCTATTTTTATTGATGATACTGCTGGTTTAAGCGTTTTTGATTTGCGCGCAAAATGCAGAAGGTTAAAAATGCAACACAATATCGAACTTGTTATTATTGATTACCTGCAATTAATGTCTGCGAAAGACGGAAAAGGTGGCGGTAATCGTGAACAAGAAATTTCTACTATTTCTCGTTCAATCAAGGAGATAGCGAAAGAGCTTAACATTCCAATCGTTGCTCTATCTCAACTAAGTAGATCTGTTGAGCAACGCGGCGGTGATAAACGTCCCATTTTGTCTGATTTACGTGAATCGGGTGCAATTGAGCAAGATGCTGATATTGTTGGGTTTATTTATCGTCCAGATTATTATGGCTTTTTAGAGGACGAAGATGGTAATCCAAATAATGGAATTGGAGAAATTATCATTGCGAAACATAGAAATGGTGCAACAGATCGCGTTCGTTTGCGTTTTGTCCAAGAATATGCTCGTTTTGAAAATATTGAATCTTTTGAAGGAAATAGTATGAATGATACATTTAAAAATGCTAAAAATGAATCATATACAATCACTGTTCCGAGTAACTTTGATAAAGTGCAAGATTCTTCTCCGGAAATTGATTTAGAGAGGGGAGAAGAGGCACCTTTTTAATTTGTACGTATGAAAGTAAGTGTTTTTTTAATCTGTTTCCTTTTCATAGCCAAATTCTCTTGGTCAACGCAGCTTTTGGTACCTATGGATGAAACCCAATCCAATCATTTGAAGGCATATGGTTTATCGTATTGGGCATTGGAAAAAGGAGTAGTTATTGAATGGTTATTGAACTATAAAGGTGGTTCGTTCCTTTTTCCTCATCTGGTAAATTTAGAAGAGGAATTAATCATTCGAGGAATAAAATATCAAGTACTAACTGATGGACAAGTCAATCAAATTAAAAACCAAATTGCTGACCCTGAAGTAAATATGGAATTAGTTCAATTGGAAAAAGCACCAAAAATCGCTGTTTATTCACCGCCAGGAACCCAGCCGTGGGATGATGCTGTAACCATGGTGCTAAAATATGCCGAGATACCATACGATCAAATATATGATTCCGCTATCGTAATGGGCGTTTTACCAAAATATGATTGGTTGCACCTTCACCACGAGGATTTTACTGGTCAGTATGGGAAATTCTATGCTAGCTTTCGGAATGCAGCTTGGTACAGAGAACAACAAGCTAATGCGGAGAAAGATGCAAAAATGCTTGGTTTTGATAAGGTTTCAAAAATGAAATTAGCTGTTGCATTAAACTTAAAGAATTTTGTTATTGGTGGTGGTTTTTTATTTACCATGTGTAGTGGTACAGATAGTTTTGATATTGCCTTATCAGCTGAAAATACAGACATTTGCGAATCTATGTATGACGGTGATCCGGCCGATCCTAAAGCACAAAGTAAATTGGATTTTAACCAAACTTTTGCTTTCAAAGATTTTAAATTAGAAAGAGATCCGATGGTGTATGAATATTCCGAAATTGACGGGACTGATTTACACCGAATGGGAGTTGTTACAGAGGAAACAGATGTTTTTACCTTATTTGATTTCTCCGCAAAATGGGATGTTATTCCAACAATGCTCACCCAATGCCATACAGATGAAGTAAAAGGTTTTATGGGACAAACAACCGATTTTAAAAAGGATTACATAAAAAACAATGTATTGATTTTGGGTGAGAATAAAGCACTAGGTACTGCTAAATATATTCATGGTGAATTTGGTCAGGGTACTTGGACTTTTTATGCAGGACATGATCCAGAGGATTATGAACATAGGGTAGGAGACCCGCACACGGATTTGAATCTACACCCCAATTCACCGGGCTATCGCCTGATTTTAAATAATATCCTTTTTCCAGCGGCAAAAAAGAAAAAAAGAAAAACCTAGCTATGACTTGGATTCTTGAAGATGAATTACAACTTTCTGACGTTACGAGTGAGCTTCTTAAGCTATTACCTCAGACAGGAGTAGTATTATTTGAGGCAGAAATGGGGTCTGGTAAAACAACCTTAATTCGATCAATTTTGTCTTTCTTGACGGAAAATAAGTTTCAAGGCTCACCTACATATTCTCTTGTAAATGAATACCTTTCAACCGAAAATAAAGCCATTTATCATTTTGATTTGTATCGTTTAACAGATGAAAAAGAATTATTCGATATTGGATTTGAGCAGTATTTATCTGAGGATGCCCTACTTTTAATTGAATGGCCTGAAAAAAGTTTGAATTTCCTTCCAGAAAACATATTTTGGGTGTATATTCGTGTTACTGATAAAAACCATCGAATAATAGAATTAAGACATGATAACAGATCCTGAAGTTTTAAAAGGTTTGATGCAGCAAGGTAGTTTGTTGCCTCAGGAAGAAATGCTCGAAATAAAAAAGAGAAAAGGAAGTCTGTTTATAGGTATACCCAAAGAAACTTCTTTTCAAGAAAGGAGAGTAGGCTTGGTTCCAGAGGCGGTTCATTTATTAGTTGCCAATGGACATCGTGTAAGAGTTGAGGCTGGTTGTGGTATTGGTGCTAATTTTTCAGATACAGAATATAGCGAAGCTGGCGCAGAGATTTGTGCAGATAGAAAGGAGATCTATGCGTGTGATATTATTTTCAAAGTTACACCGCCATCCGAGGAGGATGCTGACCTTATGGTTGGTAATCAAACATTTATTTCAGCTTTACAAATTGCTACTCAACCTAAAGAAATACTTAAGAAATTAATCGCTAAAAAAATTACAGCTGTAGCATGGGATTATATCCGGGATGAAGAAGGTGTCTTTGCTGTGGTTCGTACATTGGGTGAAATTGCAGGAACAACTTCTATGCTTGTGGCTGGGGAATTATTGTCCTCATTTTCATCCGGAAAAGGCATGATGCTCGGTGGTATTGCGGGTGTTCAGCCAACAGAAGTTGTAGTGATTGGCGCAGGTACGGTAGGTGAATTCGCAACGAGAACAGCTCTTGGACTTGGAGCATCGGTTAAGGTATTTGATAACTCACTTTCTAAGTTGCGTCGACTTCAAAACGACATAGGATCAAGGGTTTACACCTCGATAATTCAACCAAAAGTTTTAGCAAAAGCAATTAGAAGAGCCGATGTTGTAATTGGAGCACTTCGATCTCCGCTGGGTAGAACTCCTTGTGTTGTTTCCGAAACAATGATTGAATCAATGAAGCTGGGTTCTGTAGTAGTAGATGTTAGTATAGATCAAGGAGGTTGTTTTGAAACAAGTAGAATTACCAATCATATCGACCCAACGTTTGTAAAACATGGTGTAATCCATTACTGCGTTCCAAATATTGCATCAAGGGTTTCTCGAACCGCTTCTTTTGCGCTTTCAAATATTTTTTCCCCGCTCATTTTGGAAATGGGAAATAATGGTGGTTCTGTAGAGTTGATTCGAAGAAATGAAGGTTTTAGAAATGGAGTTTATATCTATAAAGGTGTGTTAACGAGCGAAGTACTCGGGAAAGTTTTTGATTTGAAATATAAGAATATCGAATTACTTTTGCCTCGAATGTAATGTTTTCAGCCCTTAATTTACCTCAAGCAACATTAAAGATTAACAAGAAAAACAATCAGTTTTTTGTCCGTTGCTTAGTCCGTAACAAGCAAATTTTGTTAACACCTGAGGAGTGGGTACGTCAGCACTTAATTCATTATCTAGTTCATTTTAAAGGATTTGCGCTTGGAAGATTGGCGGTTGAAGTAAATTTAATATTTAATGGGTTAGCCAAAAGAGCAGATTTAGTTTATTATGACGAAATGCTTTCACCAAGTTTCTTGTTTGAGTGCAAAGCAGCCGATGTTCATTTAACTACTGAAACAGTTTTTCAAATTGCTACTTATAATAGTCAGTTGAACGCCCCTTATTTAGTGATCTCCAATGGTGTGGATCATTACATTTTCGAAAAAAAGAATTCTGAGCTTGTTCCTTTAAATGATTTACCCGAGTCGAGAAGTTACTAAATGTTTGATTATTATTTATTTAAAAATATAGTAAAAAGTACAATAACTATCTGGTTTTGAAACTTTTCAAAAAATAAGCATAAAGAATTTGTACATTAAATTTTTATTAATACATTTGAAATGTCAAAATGACACTAAGTATTTATTAATCATTAATTCAAATTTTTATGAAAAAAATTTTTACTATTTTAAGTTTAGCTCTTTCAACAACAGCGATTTCTCAAGTAACTGTTACTTATCAAGTTGACATCACAGAATATATCGCTGGTGGAGCTACTTTAAATGCAAACGGGATTCGTGTTGGAGGTAATTTTACTACTGCTGGTGCAACAATTCCAGATTGGACACCTTCTGACGCCGCAAGTGCAATGACAGATTTAGGTAACGGATTATGGTCCATCGCTGTCTACTATCCTGCTTCTTCTGTTGGAACAACTCAATTATACAAATTTGTTAATGGAGATTGGGGAACAAACGAGGGTGTAGCCAGTTCATTAATCGCTGAAGATAGTTGTGGTACTGATGATGGTGGTGGTAATATCAACCGTACGTTGATAATTCCAGCTACAAATACAACTTTAACTTTCTGTTGGGATAAATGTTCTGCTTGTGAAACAGGATCAATTGGTGAAATAAACAAACTTGAAGTAAAGACTTATCCTAATCCTGCAAATGATATTATTCAATTTGATATCGAAGCAGAGAATTATTTAATTTCTATTAGCGATATTTCGGGTAAATTAATAATGACTTCTGAAAAAGCTATAGTGGATATTTCTCTTTTGAACTCAGGTATTTATACCTACTTCGTGAATTCAGCAACTGGTTCTGCGAAAGGTAAATTTATCAAAAAATAATAAATTACAATTTATTTGAAGAGCCTAGGTTGTAATATACTTAGGCTTTTTTTTTACTAAAATAAAACCCAACTATGAAAACTGTATATTCCCTTTTGTTTACTGTCATTTCATTCCTTTCCTTTGGTCAAATTCTGGAAGTTTCTCCGGCTTTCCCAACGGTAAATGATGTTGTCACAATTATTTATGATGCAACGGAAGGAAATGCAGCATTAAATGGTCAAAACCAGATTTATTGTCATACAGGAATCATTTCATCTACTAGTACTTCTCCCACCAATTGGCAATTTGTGCAAGGTGTCTGGGGAACGGCAGATGCAGAAGTTTTAATGACTAATTTGGGGAATAATAAACATTCCATCACAATTGATATTGATCAATTTTATGGTTTCCCAGGTACAACAAATGTGCTGAAATTAGCTTTTGTTTTTAGAAATACTTCGGGGTCTATTGTTGGTAGAAGTGCTGATGGATCAGATATTTATTATGATTTAGTTCAACCAAATTCAGGATTGCAAGCGCAACTTTTTAATCCAACTAATAATTCAACAATTCTGAACATTGGTGAAACACTTTCTATTAACGCACAGTCAAGTCAAGTATGTTCCTTGTCTTTATTTGACGATGGTCAACTATTAAGTTCCTTAAGTAACGCAAGTATACTTGATTTTAATTTAACCGTTTTAACAGAAGGAACACATTTGATCAAGTTAGTTGCCGATAATGGAACGGAAATAGTTGAAGATAGTGCGTATTACACAGTGAACCCTTCAATTACTTTCCTAGATCCGCCTGTTGGGACAACTAATGGAATTAATTACATCAATGATTCAACGGTGGTTCTACGTTTATTTGCCCCTGAAAAAGAACACGTTTACGTAATCGGAGACTTTAATCAATGGGTTCCTTCTGCAAGTTATTATATGAATTTATCCTTGGATTCAACAACGTGGTGGTTGACGATTGGAGGATTGACTTCTGGCCAACGCTATGGATATCAGTATTTAATTGACGGAAATCTAAAACTAGCAGATCCACTAAGCACCTTGATTTTAGACAAAAATAATGATGGAGTCATTGGAGCGTTAACTAATCCCAATCCTCATCCTTACCCAAATGGGTTAACAACAGGATTTGTAACAGTAATGCAACCTGGAGCAACGGATTATGATTGGCAAAACACAAATTTTACTTCTCCTGAGAATAAAGATTTATTGATTTATGAATTACTTGTTCGAGATTTTGTTCAAAAACGAAATTATCAAACATTAATTGATACATTGGATTATCTAGATAAACTTGGGATTAATGCTATTGAATTAATGCCTCCGGGGGAATTTGAAAATAACGAAAGTTGGGGATATAATCCATCGTTTCACATGGCTTTGGATAAATATTATGGAACTCCTGAAAAATTTAAAGAATTTGTTGATTCGTGCCACGGACGCGGGATAGCAGTAATTGTGGATATGGTATTTAATCATGCATTTGGTCAAAATCCTATGGTGAATATGTATTGGGATGCTGCTAATAGTCGACCTGCAGCAAATAATCCTTGGTTCAATGCTATTTGTCCGCACGAACCCTATTGTTGGGGCTATGATTTTGATCATACACGTCAAGCCACGAAAGATTACATCGACCGAGTGAATACATATTGGTTGGACGAATATAATATCGATGGCTTCAGATTTGATTATACCAAAGGATTTATCAACAATGGAAATGGATTCAGTACGGATCGGATAAACATTCTGAAGCGAATGGCTGATACTATTTGGTCTGTAAAGCCAAATACTTACGTCATTTTAGAACATTGGTGTGACAACGCTGAAGAAAAACAGTTAGCCGAATATGGAATGATGCTTTGGGGTAATTTGACGCATACTTACAACGATGCAACTATGGGTTATACTTCAACCTCAAACATTAGTAATGGAATTTATACTGAGAGAACTTGGACGGTTCCACATTTAGTTTCCTACATGGAGAGTCACGATGAAGAACGTTTGATGTATAAGAATATAACATTTGGAAGTACAACTAATCCAAATCATAATACAAAAGATGAATACATTGCTTTGGGCAGAATGCAAACAGCTGCTGTAATCTTCTTCTCACAGCCGGGTCCACGCATGATCTGGCAATTTGGTGAGTTAGGTTATGATATTTCAATAGATGTCCCATGTCGTGTTTGTAATAAACCAATATTATGGAATTATTTCACAGAAGCCCGAAGAAGACAGTTATACGATGTTTATTCAGCTATGATGAATTTAAGAAAGAACTATTCAACTTTTCGATCTTTAGATTTTGATCACTCACTTTCAGGAGCCATAAAGCGAATGAAACTTAATGATTCCTCCATGAATGCTGTTGTTATAACCAATTTTAGTGTTAACAATCAAAACGCAATTCCTTCTTTCCATCACACAGGTACATGGTATGAATATTTTACGGGAGATAGCCTTATGGTTACGGATGCAAATGCGGGAATAAATATGACACCCGGTGAATACCGCATTTATACGGATGTTCGTTTGTCAAAACCAGTAATTACCGATGCTCCAGCTTCGTTGAATGAATTAAATTTGGATGCTTTTGAATTGAATATTTTCCCTAACCCGACTACTGATAAAGTAACGCTTCAATTTACTTCTGAAACAATTACAACAAGTGAAATTATTATACTAAATATGAAGGGTGAAGTCGTTCGTTCAGAAAAAAACTTGGTTAATTCGGGAATGAATTCGATTGAAACTTCTTTCAGCGAATTACCTAAAGGAACCTATCATTTGTTATTAAAAGTGGGCAACTCATACGGAAATAAAGAAATTGTTATTCAATGATAAAGAAGCTTTTTAGTGTCTTTAATTTAGTTATCTCACTTTCAGCTTTTGGACAAACGGTTCATCCGTTGAATAACGAAGCTTTTTTGCAAAATGAAGTTGCTTCCGTATACGTTACCATCCAACCTACTTATTTGGATCTGATTTTAGGAGATAGTTTATATTCCGATTATAATTTCCCTGCCGATTTTAAATACATCAGTTCTATTTACCAAGATTCTGTTTTCAATATTGGTTTTCGATTACGCGGAAATACGTCACGCGATGCAGGAAAAAAATCGTTTAAAATTGGATTTAATGATTTTGTGGCCGGGCAAAAATTTAAAGGCCTTGAAAAAATGAACTTGAATGGTAACCACAACGATCCTTCACAATTGCGATCACGACTTTCCAATCAACTGCTTGCCAAAGATTCACTTACCGCTGCTAGAACGAGTTTTGTTCGCTTGTATATCAATAATGAATACAAAGGATTATACTTGAATGTGGAACATTTCGACGATGAATTTTTGCAAAAGCGTTTTATCAATAATGACCAAGGAAATTTATATAAGTGTTTGTATGGTGCTGATTTAATGAATTGGGGTCCCAATCAATCCAATTATCAATGGACCTATGAATTACAAACAAACAAGGTCGCCAATGATTACAGTGGTTTAATTCAATTTATCAATGTATTAAATACTTCCTCTGATACTGATTTTCCTTGTGCGATTCAAGCCGTTTTTGACGTAGATAATTACTTAAAAACATTCGTACATGAAATACTGATTGCGCATTGGGATGGATATGCCGTAAACAAAAACAATTACTACCTCTATCAACGTCCATCCGATAGTAAATTTATGTTTCTAGAATATGACATGGATAATACCTTTGGTATTGATTGGTTTGGTGTAGATTGGACAAATAGAAATATCAATACCTGGGCGAGTTCTGGAAGACCATTAAATCAGCGCATTTTTGCGGTGCCTTATTTTAAAGATCGTTTCAATTATTATATGCAGAGGGCCTTAGCGGAAGTATATCTAGAAGCAGATATCATGGCTGATCTTCAACAAACGCAAACCATTATTTTAGCTGCTGGATTTGAAGACACCTACAAGGAATTAGATTATGGATTTTCGGATTATGATTTTCAAAATGCACTCACAATTGCCTTTGGTCAACATGTTACTTTTTCCTTACAAGAATATATTCATAACCGAATTTTATCAGCCAACACACAAGCTTTACCCATTCAACAGCTAGAAAATCCTTGTCAAAATAGTGGGGTTTCGGAGTTAGCCGCGGAAGATTTTGTACCTGTTCGGGCAGTTGATTTATTGGGAAGAGAGATTGATGTAACAATTAAAAATCAACTAATAATTTTAGTTGACAAACAAGGTAGAACGAAGAAACAAGTGGCAATATATGAATAAGATTTTAATAATTACCGTAATTTTTGGGTTAAATGTAGCCGCTGTATTGGCGCAAAAAGTAAAGTTTACGCATGTTGAACCCATGAACTGGTGGGTAGGGATGAAGAACCACCAAGTAGAGATTTTACTTCACGGTGATGCAATTTCAAAGTACCAGGTAGAAGTGCAGGGACTCCCAATCGTTGGAATTGTAAAAACGGAAAACTCAAATTACCTTTTTGTAACAATCGAAACAGCCAATAGAAATTCGGGTAAATACCCCATTTATTTGAAGGAGAAAGATAAAGTAGTCTTTACCTATGATTTTGAATTGAAAGAACGTGAATATGGTTCTGAAATCCGGAAAGGGTTTTCTGCTGCGGATGTCATCTACTTGTTGATGCCTGATCGTTTTGCAAGTGAATTAGCGGGTAATGATTCACATCCTGAAACCACAGAAAAATCCAATCGTTCCAATCCCAATGGACGACATGGTGGTGATATTTTAGGAATCACCAATAAGTTGAAGTACATTAAAGAATTAGGCGCTACAACAATCTGGACAACGCCCTTGTTGGAAGACAACGAAGAAACGTATTCATATCATGGTTACGCGCAATCCAATTTATATAAAGTTGATCCTCGCTATGGAGATAATTATTATTTCCAATTTCTCGTTCAGGAAGCACATCGACAAGGGTTGAAAGTCATAAAGGACGAAGTACCTAATCATTGGTCGAGTAAACATTGGATGATACAAGATTTACCGACAAAAACGTGGATTCATCAGTTTCCACAATTCACTCGATCTAGTTATCGAACCAGTACCCAAATGGACCCATATGCGAGCCAAAAAGATAAATCAGCTTCGGAAGATGGCTGGTTTGATACTTCTATGCCGGATATGAATCAAAAAAATCCGTTGTTGTTGAATTACCTCATTCAAAATACGATTTGGTGGGTAGAATTCGCTGAGTTAGATGGTTTACGGGTAGATACTTACTCTTACAACGACAAAGAAGCAATTGCAAAGTGGACAAAAGCAATTATGAATGAATATCCTAATCTAAATATGGTAGGTGAGGTGTGGTTGCACAACCAAGCGCAAATTTCTTATTGGCAAAAAGACAGTCCCATTGGCGCAATTGATTCTTATAACAGTAATTTACCCAGCGTGATGGATTTTACGCTGCACGACGCAATTACGCAAGCATTCAAGGAAGAAAATCAGGGTTGGGACCAAGGAATGGTTCGGGTTTACGAGAATTTTGTGAATGACTTTTTATATGCAGATCCGAACAATTTACTGGTATTTATGGAAAATCACGATACCAAACGTTTCAATGAATATTGCCCTTCACTTGCCGATTATAAAATGGCACTTACTTTAATAGCAACAACGCGCGGAATTCCACAAATCTATTACGGAAGTGAAATTGGTATGAAAGGCAGTAAGGAAAAAGGAGATGCAGACATTCGACAAGATTTTCCGGGAGGATGGAAAACTGAAGACAAGCACTCAGCTTTTTACTCGAACGAAGAAGCAAATAAAAACTTAGGTATTCCCGGAAGAACGGAAACCGAAGAAGCTTATTTTCAATTTACGAAAACACTGCTGAATTGGCGTAAAAATCAGCCGGTGATTCATACGGGTAAATTCAAACAATTTGTACCGGAAAACAATGTGTATGTTTATTTCAGATACGACGAACAGGAAACCATTATGGTTATACTCAATAATTCCATCAAGGAAGAATCCATTAATTTGACCCGATTTCAAGAAGTATTGAAGGGTAAAAAAATCTTCAATAATGTCTTTACAAATGAAATGGTAAATGTTGAAAATCCGATCATGAAATTAACTCCTAAAACAGCGACTATTTTCAGGGTTAATTAATGTAATCAATGCGAATATCCTATATTTGATACAAAATTTCTTTTGTATGAGAATAGTTCTTTTAATTTCCTTACTACTTTTTGTTTCAACCTCAGTAGTTTACAGTCAAAATTTACAAAAACCATCAGTTGCTGAAATTAGCACTTTGCCCGAATGGGCTCAGAAAATGTATGGTGCCAATCCTTCTGTTTTTGAGGTCGATCAGCTCTACAAGAATTATTATCGAATTCACGAGTTTCAGAAAAATTACCACACGCAGTATTACAAAAGGTGGAGAAGGAAAAATCTATTGAATTTAGACGCTTCCGGATATATTCAGATTCCATCCCCTTTCCAAAATGAGCAAATTGAAAAGGACTACCGTAAGAAAAACAAAGGCGAAAAATCATCCAATTGGTCAATTGTTGGACCTATAACCAATTTTCAGGAAGGAGGAACACAGGGGTCTGGACAAACCAATGTGTATAGCGTTGATCAATGTTTAGGGAACCCTTCAATCGTTTATTGTGGAACAGAACCGGGCGAAGTATATAAAAGCAATGACGGAGGGTTAAATTGGGGATTAGTATCTAAAAATGAAGATTTTGGGAGTGGTGTCACAGCAGTAGAAGTTCACGTTTCCAATCCTGACATTGTGTTTGTAGGAGGAAATAAAGGTGTTTTTAGGTCGTTAAACGGTGGTACAAACTGGATAAATGTATTACCGAATTCAAATTTTGGAGTAAATGAAATTTTAATTCATCCTGCCAATGATCAATTGGTGTTTGCTTGTACAGATAAAGGATTATATCGATCTTCGAATGGTGGAACAACGTGGTCTTTACTTTTTGCAAATAAAACCTATGACATCAAGTTAAATACTGCGAATAATGCGATTTTGTATATAGTACGCAATAACCCTTCAACCAGTATGTGTGAGTTTTATACCTCAAATGACTTTGGTTTGACATGGACAATTCAATCAACCGGTTGGCACACTTCCACGGATGCAGCGCGAAATGATGGTGGAGCACGTATTGCTGTAACTCCAGCTGATCCCAATCGAATCTATGCTTATTTAATTGGTGAATCAAAGGCAAATGATTTTGGCTATATCGGAGTATACCGAAGTGATGATGGCGGAAATACGTGGACATTACCTAATGGTCCGGCTGGTGGTCCATATACAACAGATCATGTGAATTTAGCCATTGGTTGGGCAACGTGGACATATCATCAAGGATTTTATAATTGTGCGTTGGCAGCATCCACAACGAATGCAGATGAAATACTAATTGGTGGATTAAACTTATATCGTTCCACAGATGGTGGTGCTACTTTTACATCCGTTGCGGGCTATGTGGGTGGACAATTAAGCATGCATGTGGATATGCAAGATTTTAGAACGATTGGTTCAACTACTTGGATATCCACGGATGGTGGAATTTATCGTTCCAATGATTTTTTTACTTCCAATTATGAATTTAGGATGTCTGGCGTTCATGGCTCAGATTATTGGGGATTTGGAAGTGGTTGGAACGAAGATGTATTGGTTGGTGGATTATATCACAATGGAAATTTAGCATATCACGAAAATTACGGGAATGGAAATTTCTTAGAGCTTGGTGGAGGAGAAGCACCGACAGGTTATGTGAACCCTGGACAAAATAGAAAAACGTATTTCTCGGATATTTCTGGTAAAATCATTCCATTAAATTTAAATGATCCCATTGCTGGTGCTGCATTTGGAATGGCTCCCAACGAAAGTTATTATGCTGCTGAATCAAGTGAAATGGAATTTCATCCTTCTTGTTATTCCATTGCTTACATCGGAAAAGACAACTCAATTTGGAAAACGACTGATGGAGGAGCTTCCTTTAATCTGTTGTACTCGTTTGGGACAAATCCAGCTGATCAAGTTAAATCCATCGAAGTTTCAAGTTCTAATCCGAATGTCATTTATCTAAATCAACAACCTGCTTCTGGATCAAATGGAACCTTATGGAAAACCAGTGATGGCGGAGCAAGTTGGACAACCGTTAACAAACCAAATGGAAACAGTCGAAGAATGTTGCTGGCTATCAATCCACTAAACGAAAACAACCTTTGGGTAGCTTATCCGGATGGGGCAAATGGATTTAAAGTATACAAAACAAGTAACTCCGGACTATCGTGGGAAAATTGGACGTCATCCATTTTCAATAATGAATCCATTCAATCCATAGTGCATATAGCCGGAACGGATGGTGGTGTATATATCGCAACGAATCAAGCTGTTTATTACCGCAACAATACCAATCAATTTCAACTTGAAAATGCAGGTTTACCCTTGTTTACCAGTGGAAATATTTTGCAACCCTTTTACAGAGACAGTAAGGTGAGATTGGCAACCTATGGAAAAGGTATTTGGGAAAGTGCTTTGTCTGAATCCCCAAGTTTGCCTATTGCGCGTGCTATGGTAGATAAATTGAGTCAAGAAGTGGTTTGTGCCATTGATTCATTTTATTTCGAGGATCATTCTTTTTTGAATCATACCAATGCAACATGGAGTTGGTCTTTTCCTACTGGAAATCCAAGTATTTCGAACCAGCGCAACCCTGCAGTCTATTTTAATACAGCAGGAACACATCTTGCAATACTTCAAATTACAGACGCAAATGGAAATAGTGACATTGATTCGATTGAGGTAGCATTGACTTTTTTTAATCTTCCAACCTCCGTATCGGAAGGTTTTGAAGGGAATTTTGTTCCAACCGGGTGGACCGTAAACAACCCAAACAACGATGCGCAATGGTCTGTTTCATCGTCGGTTGGTGGATTTGGAGCTTCTGCAAAATCAGCTATTTTTGATAACTACAACAACGATTCACAAGGAAATTACGATGATTTGATCATGAATTTTAATTCAAACGCCATTAATTCAAATCCCTTTTTATTCTTTGACGTGGCTTATGCCCGTTGGGGTGCTGGATACAGTGATACCTTGGAAGTTTTGGTTTCTGTTGATTGTGGGGTTACGTATCAATCTTTATACTTAAAAGGAGGAACAACGTTGGCCACATCGCCTGATTTTCAAGAATTTTTCACGCCAACATCTGACCAGTGGAGAAGGGATTCCATTGATTTATCGAGTTTTGCTGGATTATCGAATGTGCAAGTAGCTTTTAGAAACATCGGTCGCTTTGGTAATACGATTTATTTGGATAATGTGAATATTGGCAACAGTTCTTCATTAGTGGAAAACACCAAACAAGACATACAATTATTCCCTAATCCTGTTGAAGCAGGTAAAAATGTTACTGTACTTGTCGATGGAAATGCCACCCTCACTTTGTTTGATGTGCGTGGAACTAAAATACATTCCATGAAAGGAGCAAATTCAATTGACTTCCCATTCGGTACACAATTATCAGCAGGAACGTATTTGCTCCATATTGAGACTCCAACTCATATTTGGAACAAACAAGTTGTTGTGAGGTGATAGATATTTTTATATCGAATCAAAGTAAATTACTTTGGTGAAACAAAACCAATCGCCGACAACAATACTACTGAGGGTCGCCAGAAAAACCGTAGGGTGGAGTTTAAAATTGTTTTCGATTAAATTATTCTTGCTGCATGAGAATGAAAGCACCTTTCGGGGTGCTTTTTTTTTGTTTTGTGGGTTTAGTTTTCTATTGATGAGGATGTACCCAAATTTACTAGATTAACCTGCACCTATGGAATTGATTATTGATCATTTCCCTAAAACGAAAGGCAAGTAATTGTCTTTATTTATTACTTCAAATGTTGCATCTTGATAGTTGTTTTTCCAGGCAGTGGGAATTTTAACCTTTTTATTATTCCATTTGAATTCAAATGCCGCCAAATTGGTTCCAGATTCTTCTATAAGATCTATTTCTTGTTGGTCATACGTGCGCCAATAATAGGTATTAACTCTTCTTTTGAGGTAAGCGTTTACTTTCATACGCTCGGCCATTAGATAATTTTCCCATAACTGCCCGGTATCGTTCCGTAAATTGAGTGGATTATAATTTCTGATCAAAGCATTTCGTATTCCATTATCGTAAAAATACCACCGATTAGATTTACTAATTTCCTTTCGGAGATTACGACTGAAACCTCTAACCGGATATATTATAAAGACTTTTGAAAGAAGATCGAGGTATGATTCAATGGTATTTCTACTTATTCCCTTTAAATTCAGGGCCAATTCATCAATACTCACCTCATGGCCAATTTGAAAGGCAATTAATCTCAATAAATCAATAATCTTATCAGCTTTTTTAATTCCTTCGTAAGCTAGAATATCTTTCAATAAATAACTGCTGATTAATCCCTCTAAATAATCCTTTTTTTCTTCGATTTCACTCAAATGAATCAGTTCGGGGTATGAACCATAGATCAACCGATGTTCTAATTTTCCATCCGTTTCAAAAATGTTTTCATTGGGTTGATATTCTAATTGCGCAAAGGGAAAAAGTTGGATGACCTCTGACCTTCCTACGAGCGGTTCACCCAATTTATTGGTTAATTCAAACATTGAAGATCCAGTTACAATTACATGAATAGTTGGTATTTCATCCACCAAAAGTTTTAGTTTCAATCCAATGTCTGGTATATTTTGAGCTTCATCAATGATAAGAAACGTAGCGTTTCCAAGTAGTAATTTAAAGTTTTCAACGGATCGAATGGACATTCTATCTATTGTTGTCTGATCTTCGCCATTCAATATCAATAATTGATTTGGGTCTAAATCAGCGATTACTTCTTTCAATAAATGGCTTTTGCCAACGCGTCTAGCACCCAGTAAAATCAATACTTTTCCTGGTTTTAATTTTGCTTTGAGTTCATTGAATATTGCTCTTGTTATGATTTCCATAATGTATATTTAATCACACTTTTTACTTTGTAATAAACAAATTTAGCTAAAATACTTCATTGAACAAAACGAATTTAGCTAAAATACTTCAATAGAAAGTATTAATTTAGCTAAAATACTTCAATAAGAAAATTTTATAGGAACGAATATTCCAATAAAGGTTTAACAATTAGCAACGGTAAAAGAGATATCAATTATGAAAACAAGGGGAATATAATTTTAGTAGATCAACGATTACAACCCTTTCAAATCAGTAATGGTTTTGCTTGGGTCGGGTGAATTGAAAACAAAACTTCCTGCTACTAAAGCGTCTGCACCAGCATCAGCGAGTAGTTTTCCTGTTTCTAAATTTACACCACCATCAATTTCAATTAAAGCGCTGGATCCACTTTCTTGAATCATCTTTTTGAGTTTTCTTACTTTCTCAACTGCTTGCTTAATAAACTTTTGACCACCAAATCCCGGATTTACGGACATGATGAGCACCAAATCAAGATCGCAAATAATTTCGGATAATACTTCGACTGGTGTATGCGGATTCAGAGCAACTCCAGCTTTCATCTCGTGTTGATGAATCAGCTGTATGGTTCTATGCAAATGCGTACATGCCTCATAATGAACGGTGAGGTAATCAGCTCCTACTTTTTTGAAATCTGCCACATATTGATCCGGATTTACAATCATTAAATGTACATCCAATGGTTTTTTAGCATGACGATTAATTGCTTCAATAACTGGTAATCCGAAAGAAATATTGGGAACAAAAACACCGTCCATTAAATCAATGTGTAACCAATCAGCAGTTGAGTTATTTAACATTTCTACATCGCGTTGAATGTTTGCAAAATCACAAGATAGAAGGGAGGGTGAAATAATCATACAAATGTTTTTTGCAAATGTAAGTAGAATGCAGTAAAATTCAGTAATTTCGAAAAAACTATACATTTAGATGTTTTCTGTACTATACCTTATCATTGCTGCCACTGTTTTAATCTCCGCTGCAGCGTTTCAAAATCAGGAATTTCTCTCCAAATCGTTATTTTATCCCTATCGCGTAAAACACAATAATGAACTCTACAGAATGGTAAGTCATATGTTTATTCATGCTGATTGGCCACACCTTATTTTCAATATGTTTTCGCTTTATTTTTTAGGTCAAATATTAGTGTATTCCTTTTATAATGCGTTTGGCGAAGTAGGTGGGATGATCCATTTTGCCATCCTTTATTTCATTGGAGGAATTTTTGCATCTTTATTTCCTTATATGCGAAATCACGACAACCCAGGTTACACATCCTTGGGTGCTTCAGGAGCCGTTTCTGCCATTGTTTTTGCTGCAATTCTTTGGAATCCTACGATGAAATTGGCCTTATTATTTCTACCGATTCCAATCCCCGCTTACATTTTTGGACCGCTTTATTTAGCCTTTGAGTACTTTGCCTTGAGAAAAGGAAAAGGAAATATTGCGCACGATGCTCATATTGGTGGAGCACTATTTGGCATTCTTTACGTGATTTTAATTGAACCAACCAAAGCCCAAGAATTTATTCATTTGATTTTTAATTGATTATGTCGTTGTTGTATGTAAATAATAATGGACAAGTTACACCAAATAATTTGCCCACAATAAATTTTGGAAATCGTGGTCACCTATATGGTGATGGAGTTTTTGAAAGTATCCGAGTGATTAATGGAAAGATAACAAATCTTCAAAATCATTGGATGCGTTTAACGGAAGGTGCTAAGGCAATAAAAATGATTGTCAATCCAGATTGGACGGTTGCTTTTTTTGATCAAAAAATAAGTGAATTAATACAAAAATCAGGTATTAAAGAAGGTGCAAAGTGCCGCATTTCTTTTGATCGTGCGCCTGGCGGGGCATATTTACCAACCAACAATGATGCCCATTATTACATTGATATTGTTCCAGAAAACACCAATTACTACGAGTTAAATAGTAAAGGTTTGGAGATGGATATTTATTTGGAATTGAAGTTAGAAAAAACCATGCTTTCCAAATTCAAAACTAAAAATGGATTGAAATACATCATGGCTTCATTAACTGCTCAAGAAAAAGGATTAGATGATGTCTTTATGACAAACGATCGTGGTCAAGTACTTGAAACGTCAAACAGTAATTTATTTGTCGTGCATAATGGAGTTCTTTACACACCAAGTATTGAAGATGGTTGCATTGCCGGTACAATGCGCATGCAGGTGATTAACTTAGCAATAGCCAACAATATCAAGGTGTATGAATGTCCTATTTTACCTCAAAACATGCTTTCTGCTGATGAATTGTTTTTAACAAATGCCATAAAAGGAGTGAAATGGGTAGGTGGGTTTAGAACAAAAAAATATACCAACACCATGGCGCGTAGATTTGTTGTATTGCTCAATGAATATTGGGAAAAACAACAGGTTCATTGATCAAAATTTCCGTGAGATTGAAGATGTTGCTGTTGGGTGTGGTTACCCTTGTGCTATTTCCTGTACCAACTTTTATTTATTTAGGATGGAAGGAGAATATCTCAGTTCAAACAATTTTTCAGTTTGAAAATGCAACACTACTGAAAATTGGGCTTGGTCTGGAATTTGGCTTTGTATACGGAATCTTGGCCTTGTTACTTTTGAAATCTAGTGTGTTCGATAAAATCCCAACTAAAATTGAGGACATCGTTCGTTCCATGAATTTAAATTTTGGTGATGCTTTATTTCTGTCCTTTTGTGCAGGTTTTGGTGAAGAATTATTGTTCCGATCAGGGATTCAGTATTATTTAGGCGTCCCAATTACATCAATTATTTTTGTTGCTATTCATGGGTATTTAAATCCGTGGAATTGGCGCTATTCGCTCTATGGTTTAATCGTTTTACCTTTTATCCTGATTCTTTCTTATGGGTTTGTAACATTTGGATTGTGGTTCGCAATTGCGGCTCATTTTGCTTATGACACGGTGTTATTTACATCTATGATCAAGCAAAAATAGTTTGATTACCAAAGTATCGGTGAGTTTCCAATTAAAACTAAATAATCGTTTGTTTGACTAAAATGTCTGCATCCAAAAAAACCTCGGTATGCAGCAAGTGGAGAAGGATGAGGAGCCGTTAATACTAAATTCTTTTGGCGATCAACAAACTGAGCTTTTTGTTGTGCCTTTGCTCCCCAAAGAAGATAAACACAAGATTCCTTATTTGAAGTTAAAGCACCAATCGCAGCATCGGTAAATATTTCCCACCCTTTCTGGGCATGACTCTCGGGTTTACCTTCTTCAACTGTTAATGTAGCATTTAATAATAATACTCCCTGACGTGCCCAGCGCAATAGATTTCCATTTTCGGGAAAAGGGATTTGCAAATCAGCTTGAAGCTCTTTAAATATATTGGCTAAACTTTTAGGAAAAGGCTTCACGGATTCATTTACTGAAAAACTAAGTCCATGTGCATGACCACGAGTCGGGTAGGGGTCTTGACCTAGAATAACCACCTTAACTTGATCGAATGGACAGGCTGAAAATGCAGCAAAAACGTCTTCTTTATCTGGGAAAATCGATGCTGAATGCTTGTTTTTTTCCTCTTTCAAAAATTGAATTAACTGAGAAAAATAAGGCTTGTTAAATTCCTGTGATAAAACACTTTTCCAACTTGGTTCGAGTTCAAAATTCATAACCAAAGGTAATTACTCTAAGCTGAAAAAATTAAAATAAAATACTAAATTTGTTTTATGGCTATTTATTCATTTAACAATTTCATTCCGGTTGTAAAATCAAGTTCATTCGTGCATCCACAAGCCTCTGTAATTGGTGATGTCATCATTGGAGAAAATGTTTATATTGGCCCAGGTGCAGCCATTCGAGGGGATTGGGGAACAATTATCATTGAAGATGGATGCAATGTGCAAGAAAATTGCGTAATTCACATGTTCCCGGGAACCACTGTTCATTTAAAAAAAGGCGCGCATATTGGTCATGGTGCGATTATTCACGGAGGTACAATTGGAGAAAATTCATTAATTGGGATGAATGCCGTACTGATGGATGATGTAGAAATTGGCAAAGAATGTATTATTGGTGCTTTATGCTTTGTTCCAGCAAAAATGACCGTTCCAGAAAGAAGTTTGGTGGTGGGTAACCCCGCTAAAATTATTCGTGAAGTTAGTGATGAAATGATTGCATGGAAGACAGAAGGAACGTCATTGTATCAAAAATTACCGAGTCTTTGCTTTGAAACAATGAGAGAATGTGAACCCCTGACTAACTTGGAAGAAGAACGACCAACCCATCAACAGAGTTACGCTGTATGGAAAGATAAATCGAATATGAAATGAAGTTTATAGTACCGTTCAAATGGAAAGTTATATTTCTTTTCATTATAACTGGAATTTTGGTAGGAAGTTGTAAAAGAGGTGTTGCAAATTTCACCCTTTCTGGTACAATTTCAGACGACACATTTTCTACACCATTAACGGGAGCAACATTAAAACTCTATAAAGTACCGATTACATCAGGAGATGAAATTTTAATTGATACTAAAATTCTTGAGGCGGATGGCAAATATGAATTCACTTTTCCCCGCGAAAAAACTGAAAAATATATCATTCGTGTATCAAAAAATCTCTATTTTGATATCGATGAAGATATACAATTCTCCTCCCTTATTCCATCTGCTGTTAATACGCGCAATTTTTCAACGAAAGCAAAATCATGGGTTGAATTACGATTTGTAAATACGAGCGTTCAATCATCTGATCATTTTAGGTTTATTAAATTAGACGGTAAAGAAAATTGTGCAGAATGTTGTTCAGCCGATCAAGTGGATTTATACAGTACGGCATATTATTCTAGAACCTGCATAAATGATGCGTTAACACCTTATTCTATTTATTATCAAGTTATTGGGACGACAAATTCAAATTTAATTGAGGTTATCACCCAGCCATTTGATACCACCTTATTACTAGTAAATTATTAATGTTTTTCAAATTTAGTCTAACAGTAATTAAATAAATTGTAATTTCGGATCGCTAAGTAAAAACTATGAAAAACCGCATCTTTCTCTCTCTTTGTATTCTATTTATTACTCAATTCGCTTTCTCTCAGGATGTTATAATACGTGGAACCATCATTGAAAAGTCAAATGGTGAGGCGATATTAAATCAAAAAGTTAAATTATTACGAGGAACAGATAGCTCTGTAATAGCAGGAGCATATACCGATGAAAATGGTTTTTTCTCCATTCCTAAAGTTCCAAGGGGAAAAGTGATCATAAAAATTGAAAGTGAGCAGTACTCCAATACAGTTTATCCAGTTGATATTATTGATGCCAAGGGGATTTTGAACTTTAAATTTGAAATGAAGAAATCCAGTAACATGAAAAATTTGGAGGAATTCACGGTTAATTCTGGTGAAAAACAAAAGAAAAATGAAGTGTTAACTGGGACATTTAAATTAGACCCAAAAATGTTGTCTACAATTCCAAACACAACTGCGGAAAGCGACTTAATTGGTGCTATTAGCGTTGTTCCAGGCGTTGTGACTACAGGAGATCAAGGTGGTCAATTATATGTTCGTGGAGGGACTCCTATTCAGAATAAAACCATTCTAGATGGTATGACAATATACAACCCCTTCCATTCGATTGGCTTTTTCTCGATTTTTGAAACGGAATTAATTAAAAATGTGGATGTTTATACGGGTGGTTTTGATGCTCAATATGGTGGGAGAATATCTTCGATAATGGATGTTTCTTACAGAGATGGAGATCGTGTTAAATTTGGTGGAAAAGTTTCCACTTCGCCATTTTTAGCAAAGATGATTATTGAAGGTCCACTTCAACGTTCTAAAGATGGTAAACCTGGATCCGGTTCTTATGTTTTTTCAGCCAAACACAGTTTATTGGATTACACATCTAAAACCTTGTATCCACGAATCAATGAAGGCGATGGTCTTCCCTTTAATTTCACCGATTTATATGGCAAAATCACATTTAACAGTAATGGTGGTTCAAAATTTAGTGCGTTCGGATTTCACAACCGCGATAGTGTAAATTATAATGTTGCGGATTTAAATTGGACTGCTTCAGGTCTTGGAATAAATTTCGTTTTAGTTCCTAGTAGTTCTGCCGTATTGATAAAAGGTCATGTAAACGGAAGTAACTACCAAACATCGTTCACTGAGGCAAACTCGCAACCACGAACAAGTAAAATTGGTGGGTTTGATATGGGGTTTGATTTCACTTATTTCCTGCCAAATGAAAGTGAGATTAATTATGGATTCAATTTGAATGGATTTAATACCGAGTTTAAAACATACAATGAACTTCAACGAAAAATAGAACTTATTAATTTTACAACTGAAATTGGTACATATGTCAATTGGAGAAAGAAAATAGGTGACAAATGGGTAATTCAACCTAGTCTGCGTATTCAAGTATATTCATCGTTAGGTACAATTTCTCCGGAACCTCGGATCGGCTTAAAATATAATGCCACAGATAAATGGAGACTGAAATTATCAGGAGGAAGATTCTCTCAGAATTTTACATCTGCGTCTTCTGATAAAGACATTGTAAATCTATTTAATGGACTACTTTCTGCTCCAACAAATGTGCAAGAGACTTTTGTTAACGAATTTCAGCAAGTAAAAAAAACAAAGAATGGTTTGCAATATGCTTGGCATGCTATTCTTGGAACTGAATATGACTTAGGAAAACGAATTGCTATTAATTTGGAAGGATATTACAAGTATTTTTCTCAACTCAGTAATATTAATCAAAATAAATTATATGATGATATTGCTCAGTTTTCTCAAATTGATGATGTATTTAAAAAAGATTTTATTCTTGAATCAGGTCAAACATATGGTGGTGATTTGTTATTGAAATATAATCACAAAGGATTATTTATTTGGGCTGGATATTCGTACAGTGTTTCAACACGTTGGGATGGCTTTGCTTCTTATTTCCCAGTATTTGACCGAAGACACAATTTAAATTTTGTAGCATCCTATTCGTTTGGAAAAAATAAATCTTGGGAAATAAATGGAAGGTGGAATTTAGGCTCTGGACTTCCATTTACACCTACATCTGGATACTATCAAAACGAGAATTTCCAAAATGGTGTAACAACAGATTACGTAACTAATAATTCAACATCGGTAACGACAATGTTAGGCGCATTTAATAGCGAACGATTGCCTTATTATCACAGGATGGATGTAACGGTAAAAAAACGTATTAAGTTCAAAAATCAATCTGAGTTAGAAATTGTAGGTAGTATAACAAATGTTTATAACAGAAAGAATATTTTCTATGTAAACCGGGTTACCAATGAAGAAATTTATCAATTTCCGATTCTTCCAAGTTTTGGTGTTAGCTATAATTTCTAAAACTTGTTGATGCGGATATTTTTTGCACTATCAGTTTTATTACTTTCATTTCAATTTCATGGTCAGTGGCGTGAGAACACTTCCCCAAGTTACCCCGAATTAATTAGCTACCTTCAAAAAATTGACAACGAACATAAGGAAATTAAACTTTTCAATATGGGTAATTCAGACTATGGATTACCTATTTACTTACTCGTAATCAATGCTGAAAAGGATTCGTTGAAAACCTTTCAAAAGGCAAGGAAAAGTACTACCGTTTTAATCAATAATGCTATTCACCCTGGAGAACCGGATGGGATAAACGCCTCGTTGATTTGGATTGATAAATGGATAAGACAAGGTAAACCAAACAAAACAAAAAATGGAGAATCTCTTCCCGTAATTGCTTTCATTCCTGCTTATAATATTGGTGGGATGATGAATCGATCCACATCCAGCAGAGCAAATCAAAATGGGCCTGAAGAATATGGTTTTAGAGGGAATGCCCGAAATTTAGATTTGAATAGAGATTTCATTAAAATGGATTCTGAAAATGCATTTACCTTCGCTAGAATATTTCATGCGCTTGATCCTGATGTTTTTGTAGATAATCACGTTTCAAACGGAGCGGATTATCAATATACGCTAACCTATATTTCTTCAATGAAAGAACGTTTGGCTCCAACAATGAATCAACTTACCTATTCGAAATGTATTCCCAGTTTAACTGCAAATCTTCGTGAAAAAGGAATCGATTTCTTCCCTTATGTTGAATTAATCAAACAAACCCCCGAGGACGGAATAATGGCATTTAATGATTTGCCGCGTTATGCAATGGGGTATTCAAGTTTGTTTAATTCACTAAGTTTCACTGTGGAAACGCACATGCTAAAACCATTTCCCGAAAGAGTTGAAGCCACCTATCAATTTCTGGATGAATTAATTTCTTGGACAACCAATCACAGTTTAGAAATAGAATCGAGTAGGAGTGAAGCTTTTGAATGGTGTATGAATCAAAAAGAATTTGAATATAACTATGAATTAAGTGATAAAAAAGACTCAATCTTATTCAAAGGATTTGAGTTTAGCAATCCCATCGACTCAATAACAGGTCTAAAAAGATTGTATTTTGATCGCTCTAAATCCTATCAAAAATTTATACCGCTTTATCAAACTCATCTCGCTAAATCAGTCGAACTAATTCCAAAATACTTTATTGTTGGCCGACAAGAAAAAGAAGTGATTGAGCGATTGAAAATGAATCAGGTCTTGTATCAAACGATTACTAAAGATTCCACAGTTGAAGTGAATCGATACAGAATTGAAAAATTTAAAAGTTTAGATAAACCCTATGAAGGACATTTCAAGCATCATTCTGTTGAGTTCGAAAAATTTAAAGTAACTCAATCGCTTAAAAAAGGAGATGTCCTCATTCCAACTAAGCAGAAAGCTATCAATTTCTTGCTCTCAACCTTGATTCCAGATGCTGAAGACTCTTATTTTTCCTGGAATTTCTTTGATTCTTATTTGCAGCAAAAGGAATATTTTTCATCCTATGTATTTATTGATCAAGTAAAATTTATTTTGGAAAACAACCCAACATTAAAAGTTCAATTCGATAAACTAAAAAATGAGACTGAGCAATTTAGAAATTCAGAGTGGGAACAATTGTATTTTATCTACAAAAACAGTGAGTACTTTGAGAAATCTTTTATGATCCTCCCTGTTTATTCAATGGACTAATGTTTTTATCATTCCTATTTCAAAGTTGATACTTGGGTAAAATCTATTACTTTTGTAATTCATTTAGTACATATGTTAGAAATCAATCGAATAAGACAAGAAAAGGAGGCAATTATTGCGGGATTATCGAAGAGAAACTTAGATGTTAGATCAACGGTAGATCAAATTTTAGATTTAGATTCCAATTGGAGAAATGCGAAAACAGAAATGGAATCCTTATCCGCAGAATTGAATCAAATTGCAAAAACAATAGGCGAATTATTTAAATCAGGTAAGCAAGAAGAGGCATCTGAGTTAAAAACTAAAACTGCTGATCTAAAAGCGAAAGAGTCTGCATTAAAAAGATCTGTTGATGAATTAGAAAGTCAAATTTCAACGTTGATGTACACGCTTCCTAATGTACCTAATGATCTTGTTAAACAAGGAAAAACTCCTGAAGATAATGAAACTGTTTTTGAAAAAGGAAATGCCCCAGCTTACACTTTTGAACCCTTGCCTCACTGGGATTTAGCAAAGAAATTTAATTTAATCGATTTTGAATTAGGCGTTAAGGTTACGGGCGCTGGATTTCCTTTTTATATAGGAAAAGGAGCTAAATTGCAACGAGCTTTAATTCAGTTTTTTTTAGATGAGGCAGACAAAGTAGGTTATACAGAATACATTGCGCCATTTATGGTTAATGAAGCAAGTGCAACGGGTACAGGTCAGTTACCAGACAAAGAAGGTCAAATGTACCATACTCCAACGGATGATTTTTATTTGATTCCGACTGCAGAGGTACCATTGACGAATATTTATAGAGATGTTGTTCTTCCTTCAGAAGATTTTTCATTGAAATTAACAGGTTATACGCCTTGTTTCCGACGTGAAGCAGGTTCATATGGTAAAGATGTTCGTGGATTGAATCGCTTGCACCAATTTGACAAAGTAGAAATTGTTCGGGTGGAACACCCTTCAAATACAGCGAAAGCACTCGATGAAATGGTTGATCATGTGAAAGGATTATTGGATAAGTTAGGTCTTCAATTTAGAATTCTACGCCTTTGTGGTGGGGATATGGGTTTTGCATCTGCTTTGACGTATGATTTTGAAGTATTTTCTGCTGCACAAGAAAAATGGCTTGAAGTTAGTTCTGTTTCACGCTTTGATACTTTCCAATCCAATCGTTTGAAATTACGATTCAAAACAGACGATAAGAAAACTCAACTGTGTCATACCTTGAATGGTTCTGCCTTGGCATTACCTAGAATATTGGCATCCATTTTAGAGAATTTCCAAGACGAATCAGGTATAAATATTCCAGAAGTACTTCATCCGTATTTAGGTTTCACTCGTATTGAATAATATTTATGAAAAACATATACTTTTTATTTCTTGCAGTTATTCTTTTTAACTCATGCTCAGATATCGAGAAAACGAATCGATTGGCTAAAATCGATAAAATGCTTCACGGATTAGACAGTATAAAAATTCAATTAAACAAACAAAAAATAGATACGTTAGCCGATATGCAGTTGGCTGCGCAAGGAGTTGAATTGAGAATAAAAGAGAATTTTAAGTCTGACACAATAGATTTGGAGTTTGGTAAAAAAATGGATCAATATAAACGAATGAGACGAGCCATTCCTAAATTGAGAACTAACTTATTTAAGCTAGAAAAAGGAATCCTCGAGCTTTCTAAATCTTTGACCTTATTACGAAAAGACATTGAAAATAATAGTGGTATTCGTGAAAAGTATGATGAGTATATTAAGTTTGAGAAAAATAAATTTGATCAGATTTCGATTTTATTCAAAGATTTTCAAACGAACCAAAAGAAAATCATAGACTCGTATTCTTTATTACACCTTGAGTTATATAATTTTTCGATGCAATTAATCCAAAAATGAATCAACTAAAGTCTATTATATTCATTTTGTTTTTCCTTGTTTCCATGCACGGATTATCACAAACGGAAACAGATGTTCAGTTGGCACAGTATTATTATAACAATGGTGAATTCGATAAGGCGGTAGTTTATTATCAAACTTTATATTCAAAAAGTCCTACGAAAGTCTATTTTGTTCGTTATTTCGATTGTTTAATCAAAGTAAAAAACAGGAAAGAGGCCGAGAAAATACTAAAACGTCAAATAAACTCAAATAGGAAAGATGTTGAGCTAAAAATCATGCTAGGTCTATTCTACGAAGAAGACAAGGATATAAAAGCGACTGAAAAAATATTTTCGGAATTAATTTCAGATCTTACCCAGAACCCAACTCAAATTATCGAATTATCAAATGCTTTTCGTTCTAAAAACAAGATCGATTATGCGTTAAAAGCGTTAGAAAAAGGTAGAAAATTACTTAAAGATTCTTATCCGTTAAATGTTCAATTTGCTGAAATCTACGCGTCAAATGGTGATTTTGACAATATGTTTAAAGAGCTCATAAATTTACTAGAATTAAGTATAACGCAAAAATCAGCTGTTCAAAATACTTTGATGCGCTTTATTGATTTTACGAACCCTGAATCGAAAGAATTTAAATCGTTAAAATCTATTTTATTGGAGAAAACACAGAAAAACATGGATAATATCATTTATTCCGAAATGTTGATTTGGTTTTATATTCAATCGGCTAACTTTTCTGCTGCGATTACTCAATCCATCGCTTTGGATAAACGGTTCAATTATGCTGGAGAATATGTCTTAGAGGTTGGAAAGATGGCGTTGGAAAATCGAAATTATGAACAAGCCAGAAAAGCGTTTAAACACGTGATCTCTTTGGGACAGGAATATCCATTTTATGGAGAAGCAGAACGATTAAATTTAAATGTTCGTTTTACTGAATTAACAACAAACAGAAATTATTCACAACAAGAAATAGATGAGACTATCAAAGAGTATCAACAGACAATTTCTCGATTGGGTGCTAAACGATCTGCATTTGAATTAGGAATTGAATTAGCTTACATTCAAGCATATTTCGGAAACAAATCAACTGAAGCTACAACCTTGCTAAATGAGCTTATTTCATTACCCGGCTTGACTGATATACAGAAAGCAAGTGGTAAAATGCTTTTGGCAGATATTTTTGTTTTACAAGGTGAAATTTGGGATGCGAGTATTTTATACATGCAAATCGATACTGATTTTAAGTATGAAATTATTGGACAGGAAGCGAAGTATAAAAATGCCCGAATTTATTATTATGACGGTGAATTTGATTTTGCTCAATCTCAACTAAGTGTTTTAAAGGAATCAACCTCACGCCTCATAGCCAATGATGCAATTCAATTATCTACGTTGATTACAGATAATTTTGGATTGGATAGTAATTTCCAAATTATGGGTTGGTTTGCTCAAGGAGATTTGCAGTTAGAACAACATAAATATACCGAGGCGTTCAGTTATTATGACAGTGTTTTGCGTGCAGAACCAGGACATTCTTTGGAGGATGAAATCCTTTACAGAAAAGCAAAAGCAATGGAGTTACAAGGGAGATGGGATGATGCCATTCCTTTTTTGGAGAAGATCGTTTCCAATTTTGGGAATGATATTTTAGCTGATGATGCCTTATTTCGTTTGGCTGATATTTATGAGATTCAAAAAGGAGACAAGGAAAAAGCACTCGAGTATTTCAAAAAAATATTGTTAAATTACAAAGGCAGCTTATATTCTACAGAAGCACGAAAGAGACTGAGAATACTACGAGGTGAAAAAGTTATTGATGGTGAAAACGATATAGAAAATAAGTAATTATGAGTCGATTAATAATTACACCTACACCAATTGGCAATCTCGAGGATATCACACTAAGAGCTATTCGTCACCTGAAGGAATGTGATTTTATTTTGGCAGAAGATACACGTGTAACCCGAAAACTACTAAATCATTTAGAAATCTCAAAATCCGTTTTCTCCTTTCACAGCCACAATGAACACCGGGTTTTAAATCAAGTTATTAGTAAAATTCAAGATGCGGAAAATGTTGTTTTGGTAAGTGATGCCGGTACACCCGGAATTTCTGATCCAGGCTTTTTACTCATTCGTTCCTGTATCGAAAATGATATTGAAATAGAATGTCTTCCTGGTCCAACAGCCGTTATTCCCGCTTTGGTCGTAAGTGGCTTTCCAACAGATCGATTTGTTTTTGAAGGTTTTCTCCCCCATAAAAAAGGACGGCAAACGCGGATTAAAGAAATTTGCTCTGAAACAAGAACCACAGTTTTATATGAGTCTCCACACCGTATAAATAAAATGTTAAAACAATTTCAAGAGTTTATTCAACCTGATCGTCAAATTGCAGTAATTCGTGAAATTTCAAAAATGTTTGAAGAGGTGAAACGCGGAAATATTCAAGAATTGATCGATTTTTCAGAAACAAAAGAACTCAAAGGAGAAATCGTCGTGGTTGTTTCTGCTATCTGATTTTTTTTTTAACAATTAGACAATTAATTAGGTGTTTTTAGTAAATTGTACCCTTAAACTAAAAACTATGTCCACTAATCATTTGCGTTATTTTAAAATAGTTATTTTTCTACTATTTTCATTCACTTCATTTTCTCAACAATGGGTTGAAATGATGCGAAATCCAAATGTTAATTTCTATGAGACTCAAGCCGAATTTGAAGCTTATTGGGCGGGTAAAACCATTCAAAAAGGAAAAGGTTATAAAGCTTTTAAAAGATGGGAGCATTATATGGAACCCAGAGTGTATCCTTCGGGTAATGTTACAGCACCCTCTCAAACATACAAAAACTATAAACAATGGGAAGCAGATCTAGCTGCAGCAGGAATACCAAAATCAACCAATGGAACTTGGGCAATAGTTGGTCCAACAGGAAAACCAGCAAATGGTGGAGCTGGACGCGTAAATTTTGTGCGTTTTGACCCAACAAATTCAAATACAATTTGGATTGGTACACCAGATGGCGGTTTATGGAAATCAACTAATGGTGGAACTTCTTGGTCAACAAATACAGATCAATTAACGGTAATTGGATGCTCAGATGTAGCAATAGACCCAACGAATTCAAATACAATGTATTTAGCAACTGGTGACAATGATGGAACTGATACTTATAGTACTGGAGTTTTAAAATCTACTGATGGTGGTGCAACTTGGAATACAACAGGTTTAAATTGGAACGCAACACAAGGACGTACAATTGGAAGATTACTCATTCATCCTACAAATCCTCAGATTTTAATGGCATTTACAAGTGCAGGTATTTTTAGAACTACAAATGGAGGTACTTCTTGGACTAATCCAACTGGAACTTTCGCTTGTTCTGACGGCGAGTTTAAACCAGGAGATCCAACTACAGTTTATGCTTGTGGAACTTCGTTTAAAAGATCAACAGACGGAGGTGTAACTTGGACAGCAGTTACAACAGGACTAACAGGAATTGGACGTCTGGCAATGGCTGTGACAGAAGCAGACCCTAATTATGTTTATTTATTGGCAGCTAGAGCCTCAGATAATGGATTTTTAGGTTTGGTTCGTTCAACAAATAGTGGTGCAGCATTCACAACAAGAATGGCATCAACAGCTTCAAATAATATTTTAGGATGGGATAATGGTGCAGATGCAGGAGGACAAGGTTGGTATGACTTAGCAATTGCGGTTTCTCCAACTAATGCTGAGACAGTTTTAACAGGTGGTATAAATATTTGGAAAAGTACAAATGGTGGGACGAATTTCACAAAAACATCTGTTTGGACGGCATCAAATTCTACTTATGTTCACGCTGACATACATGATTTAGCTTTTTTACCAGGAAATGGAACAACTGTTTTTACAGGTTGTGATGGCGGTGTTTTTAAAACAATGAATACAGGAACAGCTTGGTCTGATTTAAGTTCTAATTTGCAAATTGCGCAACAATATCGCATTTCTATTTCAACATCTAATGCAAATCTTGTACTAGCTGGACACCAAGATAATGGTTCAAACTTAACAACAAATGGTACAGCCTGGGCACAAAAAGTAGGAGGTGACGGTATGGATTGCTATGTTGATAGAACAACAAATACAAATATGATTGCTTCTTTGTATTATGGAGACTATTATCGTTCAACAAATGGAGGAACTTCTTTTTCAGATATTACTGATCCAACAGCAGATGGAACGGAGGAATGGGTGAGTGTCATTCATCAAGATCCAACAACATCTGCAATTGCTTATGCTGGTGGTAGAACAAAATTGTATAAATGTGCGAATATTTGGGGTTCAGTTTCTTGGACTGCTTTGGGGACACCTTCAGGTTCTGGAAATATTACAGAATTTGCCATTGCTCCAAGTAATAATCAAATTATTTATACTTTGAAGTCAGGAACAAATGCAGTTGCTAGATCAATAAATGGTGGAACAAGTTTTACTCCTGTTTCAACTGGTTTGCCTACGAATGCGATTCCAACTTGGATAGCAATTTCAAATACTGATCCAAACGTTGCTTTTGTTACTTATTCTGGATATGTTGCTACAGCTAAAATTTACAAAACAACAAATGGTGGTACTTCTTGGACTAATTTATCTACTGGATTGCCAAATGTCCCTGTTAATTGTGTTGTTTACCACAACGGTAATTCAGCTGGTGATGGAATTTACATTGGAACAGATGTTGGAGTTTATTACCGAGATAATTCCATGTCATCTTGGGTTGATTTTAGTTCTGGACTTCCAAATAATGCTGTTTCAGACCTAGAGATTTTTTACGGGACAACCAAGGCATTAAAAGCAGGTACTTTTGGTCGTGGAACTTGGACAAGTGATTTATACAACTCTGTTCCGACGCCACCCGTTGCATCGTTTACAGCGAATAATTTAACAATATGTGTTGGACAATCCGTTCAGTTCACCAGTACTTCTAGTGGTTTGCCAACTGACTATGCTTGGACTTTTACAGGTGGATCACCGACATCAAGCATTGATCAAAATCCATTAATAACGTATAATACGATTGGAACATATGCTGTTTCCTTAACCGTATCAAATGCGAATGGATCAAATACATCCAATCAGACAAATTATGTGACCGTTGTTGGAAGTTCTGGAGCAACATTACCATTAGTCGAAGGATTTACAACTACAACTTTTCCTCCAACAGGATGGGTAAGCATTAACACAGATGCAACAGATACTACCTGGATGAGAAGCGCCACAGTTGGTTTTGCTCCAACGGCAGGAAATTCAATGGTATTTTTAAATTTCTATAAGAATGATATTGGTAATCAAGATGAAATGAGAACACCGAAATTAAATTTAGCTGGGTATTCGGCTGCTCAAATGACTTTTAACGTTGCTTATGCAGCTTATAGCGCGACATATGTAGATGGTTTAGAAGTACTTATCTCAACGGATTGTGGGACAAATTGGACATCTTTATACAACAAAACAGGAACTACTGTTGCTGCTGGAAATTTACCGACTGCTGCATTAACTACTGCTGTGTTTATTCCAACAGCTACTCAGTGGCGAACAGAAACAATTAATCTGAATGCTTATCTTGGTCAAACAAGTGCTATTCTGGCATTTAGAAATTTAGCGGGTTATGGAAATAATTTATATATAGATAATATTAATATTACTGGTACTGCCGTTCCAACTGCTCCAACTGCAAGTTTCACCTCAACTCCTTCTTCAACTGCATGCACAGGACAAACTGTTCAATATACAAGTACATCAACCGGTAGTCCATCATCTTACGCTTGGACATTTACTGGCGGTACACCTGCGACTAGCACAATTCAAAATCCAACAGTTACTTATGCTACAGCTGGAACGTATAATGTGGCATTAACGGCAACGAATGGGGCAGGCAGTAACACCTCCACTCAGAACAATTTTATTACAGTCAACCAAATGCCTTCTCTAACTGGAACAACTCCTGGTAGTGTTTGTGGTGCTGGAACAGTATCTCTTAGTGCCACGTCTTCTGCAGGAACAATTAATTGGTTTACAGCTGCGACTGGCGGCACTTCAATTGGAACAGGTTCAACATGGACTACTCCTTTAATTTCTGCAACAACTACATATTATGCTGAAGTAACTTCAAATGGTTGTACATCTGCAAGAACAGCAGTTATTGCAACGATTAATCCGGTACCTACTGCAACAAATCCTGGAAATAAAACAGCCTGTGTTGGTTTGTCTATCGCGGCTATTTCGTTTACAGGAAGTAGTCCATCTTCAATGTATGCTTGGACAAACACAAACACAGCAATTGGATTAGGTGCTTCTGGATCAGGTAATATTTCAGCATTTACCCCTTCAACCGCTGGAACTTCTACAATTTCTATAACGCCAACATTGAATGGTTGTCCTGGTACAGTTGTAACATTTACAATAACAGTTAGTGAAGTACCAACATTAAGCTCCACAACTCCAGCTTCAAGATGTGGTACTGGAACAGTTTCCTTAATCGCTGCAGGAAGTGCAGGTTCAACATTGAATTGGTTTGCAGCTGCAACTGGTGGAACGAGTCTTGGATCAGGAACGACATTTACAACACCATCTATTAGTACAACAACAACATATTATGTTGAAGCGGTGATTGGTGGATGTAGCTCAGGAAGAACAGCAGTTGTTGCAACTGTAAATCCAAGCCCAACAGTTAATAATCCAGGTAACCAAGGGGTTTGTATTGGTTCTGCAGTAAATACAATTAGTTTTACTGGTTCAAGTGCATCTGCAACGTATGGTTGGACAAATTCAAATACTGCGATTGGTATAGGGGCCTCAGGGTCTGGTGATATTATTTCATTTACTCCAACTTCAATTGGAACTGCAACAATAATAGTAACACCAACATTAAATAGTTGTACGGGAACACCTCAGTCTTTTGTAATTAATGTGAACGCAATTCCCGTTGTAACAGTTGATTTATCTTCCGCTGGTACTCCTTGTGTTACTGATGCTGCTTTTCAATTAACCGGTGGATCACCTGTTGGAGGAACATATACTGGCTCTGGTGTTTCAAATGGTAGTTTCAATCCTGCATTATCAGGTGTTGGTACACAAACAATTACATATGTTTATACAGCGAATGGATGTAGTAGTAGCTCTTCTTCAACAATTACAGTAGATGGCTGTTCAAGCATAGAGGACTCTGAAAACACAACATTGGTAATTTTCCCAAATCCAACTAGTGGACTTCTATCAATTAATGGTTTAATTAAAGACCAATTCCAAACACTTGAATTAATAGATGTAACAGGGAGAATTTGTGGCAATTGGAATATAAATACATCTAATGTAGAAATTGATTTAACCAAATTTTCAACGGGTACGTATAATTTAATATTCAAAGGCAAAACAGCTGAAACTGTTCGAAGAATTGAAATTAAAAGATAAACGATTATTGATTTATTGTTTTTTAAGAGGCTGTCAATTTTGACAGCCTTTTTTATTATCAGCAAATTAAAACTGTAACTAAACTGAAATTCAATCTTTTTAACAAGGCATTTGTGTAAAACTAATTTTAAAAATGGATTTGATCCATGGTTAACTCAAATAATTGATAGTAAATTTGTAGGATATTTTATACCAAAAAATGATTAGAATTAGTTTTGTTTCTGTTGTGTTTTTTTCAACATACTTCCTTTATTCTCAACCTGCTCAACTTGATAAAAACAAGGATTCTTACAATTGGATGGTTGGTGCGTCATGGAATTTTGTTTCTCCAGCAAAGGAAATGAGTAATATCCAAGGGTTAGCATACCCTTCTCGATTTTTAGTAGATAAGCATTATTATGGAGGATGGAGTATCGAAGGTGCAATGGCTTTTAGTAAATTTGATACACTTGGAGTATTTGCTGATACGGTAACAAGAAAAACATCTTTCTTTTCATTGGATGCAAATATTAGATATAGCTTTCAAAAAAGCCTCTATCCAGCCCAAGCCTTGGATCCATACTTTTCATATGGTTTAGGTATAACAAATCGATCTGCATTAGGAACGAATGTTAATTTAAATGCCGCAGTTGGATTGAATCTATGGATTTCAAGCAATGTTGGGCTTCAATTACAATCATCCGTTAAATTTGCATTGACATCAGATATATTAAAATCAGATAAACATTATCTGCAACATTCTGTTGGACTCGTTGTTCGCATTCCTGAAGGGAGTATTACGGATAGCAATTTTGGTAAAAGAAGGTACAAGAAAATAAAAATTATTCGAGAAAAGCCAAAGAAAAAGAAGAAAAAGAAGAAAAAAGAGAGTGACGCCAAGTGATTTCTAATTATTCTACTATATTAGTTCTTTTTTTATTGCTAGTGTCATGTTCCACTAAAACGAATAAAAAAGTGAAAGATATGGGTGATATTATACCCAAATCAGCGAATAAGAAACCTATAACTGATAAAGATTCAATATCAAGTGATATTTTGCTGAATACTTATTTTGCAGATTTTAAAAATTGGGAAATTGATAGTGTAAAACAAGTTGAATCTAATTTTATACCTGATCGTTTCAATCCAATAAGTTCAAAGAAATTAATAGCCTATTCAAACAAGGATAGCACTCATTTTTTAGTTTGGAACTACAAAGATTCCGTTGAATCTAAAAGAGCACTTTTTAATTTTCTTGATTGCGTAGAAAAACCATGTAGACCAATTCAATTACTCGAAAGAAAAAGAATATCATCAAGTAATATCACCATTTTTAAAAACGAAAAATCCCTTATTCTTGTTAAAAGCTCAAGTACGATTATACTTAAAGATTGGCTTTCTTTTTTTTACATCAAAAAAATATCAAGTAGTTTTGATATAATCGTTGAGCAGGTTAAAAATGGAAAAGCAAATTGGTATTCCTCCACTAAAGAAAAATATAAACCATTAACCCAGTAAAAATTATGATTCTCGATCGCGGATATATTATTATTGAACCCAAGCAGCCTTTTATTGATTGGTTGATGAAGCACGAAGATACAGAACCTGTTAAACTCGAAGAAGTCGAACCATCTATCTATTTGATTGAGGATGATTTCATGGACGATGATATTGTACTTCAACAGTATTTCGAGGAGATTTTCATGTATGAATTAGAAAGCACATCCGTTCACGAGTCTAAATGGCCGTTAATCACATTGGATCAATTTAAAGAATTTTTTAATGTAAAAATTGGAGTAACTGTCTACGATTTAAAATCTTAATTTAATTCTCGTCTTCACACAATATTTTAGATAATATTGTGTTTTATATCTCACATGTATTTTCGTCTAGCCCTTCATAAAATCCTTCCTCAAAGTATAATTTTCTTTATTCGAAAACAAAAAAAAAGAAAACGTTTCAAGAAACTATCAAATGATGCAAAATCAGGAAAAGTAATTTCAACTGAAGATTTAATTCGAGACTTAAGAAATTGTGGATTAAAACATGGTGATTCAGTTTTAGTTCATTCAAGTATGAGTAAAATTGGTTTTTTGGAAGATGGATCTATAACACTAATAAATGCTTTAAAAGAGGTAATTAGTGATAACGGAAATATTCTAATGCCAAGCTCACCTAATGCCAAATTACAATTAGATTATATTCGTGAAAATAAAATTTTTGATGTTCGTAATTCTCCTTCAAGATTAGGAATAATCACAGAAACTTTCAGGAAATCACCTGGTGTTATTCGAAGTCTTCATCCCACTGAGCCTGTCTGTGTACTAGGAAAAGATGCATTTTTTTTAACCGAAGGTCATTTTAATTCAATAACTCCTTACACAGTTGATTCACCTTTTGGCAGGTTATCTCAATTGAATGGGAAAATTTTATATATTGGTGTTACCTTAGCAAATGCTGGTACAAGTTTACATACATTAGAAGACAGCGTTAATTTTAAATTCCCAGTTTATTTTGATGAAATTTTTAACGTTGAAGTAATTGATTATGATGGGGTTTCTTATATTGTGAACACAAAGGTTCATAACCCGTATTTTTCTAATCTTAGGAAGTGTGATGAACTTATTCCACTTTTTATTAAGGAGGGAGTATGTGAAAAAGTATTGATTGGTAAGGCAGAAAGTTATATTTTTGACGCGAGGAAGATGTTAGATTGTATGATGTCTTCATATGAAAATAAAGGTATCACAATGTACACGCCTAAAGGTTTTTAATGAAAATTGCAATAACTTGGGATTATGAATTGTTTTTTGGTGAAAAATCAGGAACGGTACATAAATGTCTAATAAATCCAACACAGAAATTACTTGAAATCTCTCAGAATACTAATTCTAAATTTACTTTTTTTGTCGATTCTGGAATGCTATATTTCGGTGAAAAAGAACCTGCCTTTCAAAGTGAATACCAACTTATTGTGGATCAGATTAAATATTGGGATAATCTTAATCACGAAACAGGACTTCACATTCATCCTCACTGGGAGGATGCCCTTTGGAATAGGGGATGGAAATTTAATTTAGAAAGGTATAAATTTAAAGATTTTTCAGATTTAGAAATAAGTCGCATTTTTGAATTATATGATTATTCGTTGAAAAAGATTGTTGATGGTAAAATAGTTTCTTATCGCGCCGGCGGATGGTGTATTCAGCCTTTCCAAAAGCTAAAGAATAGTTTTTTAAATTCTAATTTAAAAAATGATAGTTCTGTATTCCCTGGTGGATTAAACATGAAAACTCCCTATGAATATGATTTTAGTAAACATCCTAATTGTGAAAAATGGAAATTTCTCGATAATGAATGTGAAAGTAATATTGAAGGACTATTTACTGAAATTCCGATAGGCTCTCAAATTTATTCACCATTCTTCTTCTGGAAGTTATTTATTTTAGGGAGATTAAATCCAAAACAACATAAACCAATAGGTGATGGTTTTCCTGCTAAAGGAGGAGGTTCAAAAAAAGAGATTTTAACTAAAAAAAATTTGTTGTGTGTAAGTGCTGATGGATACTTTGTGACCAAAATTGAAGATGCAATTAGGGATGCAGAAGCAAAAAAATGGAATTCATTAGTAATTATTGGGCATCCAAAGGCTTGTACGCGTTTTTCTTTAAATTATTTAGAGAAGTTAATTTCCAAATTGTCACTTAAACATGAATTTGTATGTCTCAGACAACTAGCGGAATAAGACTAATTAGAAGAAATCAAATTTCCAATGAAAAATGGGATTTTCTATGTCAGAAGCTAGAATACCCAATTTTTAATTCGATTTGGTATTTAGATTCGGTTTCTGAAGATTGGTCTGCTTATGTATTGAACGACTATGAGTTGGCATTACCTGTATTTCTTAATAAAAAGTTTGGATTTTCTTATAGCTTGCAACCTCTTTTTATTCGTTCAATTTCTCTAATGGGGAGTGAACTTAAAAAACAAAATGACTTTTTAATTGATGTGTTAAAGCAATTTAATTTTTTTGAATTAAATTTTGAGAACCAACATTATGACCTTTTTTCTAACTTTGAAATATCAAATAAAACTTTCCAAATTTTAACTTTCAAGGAGAATTACGACCTCACAAGAAAATCATATTCGGAAAATGCAAAACGTAAATTAAAACAATTTCAAAAGTTTGAGCCATTTATTGAAAAGTCTGAAAATATGGATGACTTAATAGAGATTTTCAAAAATGAAAAAGGCGATAACTTTCAAAATTTAAATGATTTATCTTACCGAAGTCTTAAGAAAATTATGACGTTTGCAATTTTAAATAATTATGGAAATGTTTATTCAGTTCGTTTAAATAATGAAATTTTAGCAATCGGATTTTTTATCCATTATGGTAATCATTTATTGTATTTGAAAGGAGCAGTTACCAAAAGGGGTAAGGAAAAGGGAGCTATGTATGGACTTTTTGATTTTATCATAAGAAAATATCATGGATCCTATTCACAATTAGATTTTGGTGGCTCAAATGATGTGGGCGTTGCAGGATTTAATAAAAAGTTTGGGGCTTGTGACTTGAATTATTTAATTTTAAAGAAAAATAAATTGATTTGGCCCTTAAATCTACTATTAAAACATAAACTTGGCTTATGAGACGATTTTTAATAACAGGAGCTTCAGGTGGATTGGGTATAACAATTGCTGAAAAACTATTAAAGGAGGGTTCTTTTTTATATCTCATTGCAAATGAGAATGTAAATAAGTTAGATTTTTTTAAGACCAAGTATCAAGATTCGATAGAGGTGATTAAAATGGATTTTATGAAAGAATTTGATTTTAGAGCCTTTGCAATTCGTTTCAAAAAGATTGATGGAATCATACATTGTCTTGGTATTCCAAGTTCAGGAATGTCATGGAAAATTTCTCTTGAAGAATGGGATAAGGTTATGCATATAAATTTAAGAGTTCCATTTTTGTTATCAAGTGTATTAATTCCTCAACTTAGAAAGAATAATTTTGGTAGAATTATATTTTTTTCATCAGTAGTCGCTCAAAAAGGTACTGTGGGGACTTCTGCATATTCAGCAAGTAAAAGTGCCTTAATTGGTTTAACAAAGACTATGTCGGTTGAATTAATAAAGAATAATATTACAGTAAATTGTATTTCCCCGGGTTATATGGATACAGGGATGATCAATGCTGTAAATGGCGAATATTTGGATGCGATTTTAGCTAAAATTCCATCTAATAATTTGGGTGAATCAAGAAATGTTGCTCATACAATTTCCTTTTTATTAAGTGAAAACGCCAATTATATTACCGGTCAGGTAATAAATATTAACGGCGGCATGATTTAAAACCTTAAATCAATAAATTTCAAGAGGAACAAATGAGAAAAAAAATTATTTTACTGGGCTCCGGCGAATTAGGGAAAGAATTTGTTATAGCTTGTCAGCGTTTAGGGCAGTATATTATTGCAGTTGATAGTTATCCAGATGCGCCAGCAATGCAGGTTGCTCATGAGTTTGAAGTTATAAATATGCTTGATGGCGATGCATTGGATTCCATTATTGAGAAGCACAAACCGGATTTAATTGTTCCTGAAATTGAAGCTATTCGAACAGAACGTTTTTACGACTATGAGGCAAAGGGCATTCAAGTTATTCCTAGTGCTAAAGCGGCAAATTTCACTATGAATAGAAAAGCGATTAGGGATTTAGCAGCTATTGAACTAGGGTTAAGAACAGCAACCTATCGTTACGCAACAACTTATGAGGAATTAAAATCTGGCGTGGAAATTTGTGGTTTACCATGTGTTGTGAAGCCTCTTATGTCAAGCTCCGGTAAAGGCCAATCTGTTATTAAATCAACGGATGATATTGAGAAAGCTTGGAAGTACGCCATGGATGGATCGAGAGGAGATGTGAAAGAGGTCATTGTTGAATCTTTTGTGGATTTTGATTTCGAAATTACATTGTTGACAGTAACCCAACAAAATGGCAATACCTTGTTCTGTCCTCCAATTGGTCATCGTCAAGAACGTGGGGATTATCAGGAAAGTTGGCAGCCTCAGAAAATGGAAGAAATTCATTTAAAAGAAGCCCAAGAAATGGCTGAAAAAGTTACAAAAAAATTAGGCGGTAATGGATTATGGGGTGTCGAGTTTTTTATAACCAAAGAAGGTGCGTATTTCTCAGAACTTTCTCCGAGACCGCATGATACAGGAATGGTTACATTGGCAGGTACACAGAATTTTTCTGAATTTGAATTGCATGCTCGCGCAGTATTAGGTTTACCAATACCTTCCATAGAATTACTGAAAAATGGAGCTAGTTCAGTAATTTTAGCAAAACTCGAGTCAGAAAAAACACCTGAATTTAAAGGACTTAATGAAGCTTCGGAAATACCAAATACAGATTTCAAACTATTTGGAAAACCTACATGTAGACCATATAGAAGAATGGGTGTGGCCTTAGCGTATGGAACAGAAACAACGGATGAATTAGTTGTTAAAGCTAAATTGGTTTCTTCGAAAATATCTGTAAACTAATTAACGGATATAGTCTTTGTATTCAACTTTGTTTGAATCAAAAGTAAACAGGGCTAACAAATCTCCAGCTTTATCTCTATTTGTCATTCTGTCTGATAGAAATTTTGCGATATCCAAACGATTAGATTCAAATGTTAACACTTCAACAATTTTATAAGCTTGGGCTGATGTTAAACAGGTTGATGCGAAATCCTTTTCGATTGCCTCTACTTGATCAGATTCAAAAGATAATGCTTTTAAATCTTTCACATAAACATCAATATTTCCAAGGGTTTTTGAACAGTTAATTTTTGCTGTTCCTCTATTTACCGTAACGATTCCTTGGTTAGGATTACTTGTATTTGAGTTACCGCTTGTTGTGGTTGTTTGACTAGTTGAATTTACTTGTGCATTTGTCGGAATCGTAGTATTTGTATTTAGTGTTGTAGTAGATGTGTTTGGTACTGTTGAATTTGAGGAAGTTTGACTAGATGATGTAATAGTCGTAGTCGTTGTTTGAGAAGATGAATTTACAGTTGAACTGTTAGAATTAGCTCCAGTCATTCCATTAACATTAATATTCATATTGACATTTTGTCCAGAAAGAGGATCGGCAACGGTCATATTCATACCATTTAATCCCATGTTAATATTCACACCACCATCTAAATTTATTGATGTATTAGCGGGAATTGTTGTATTTCCAGATGTTGTTACAGTTGTGGTTGTAGTAGTTGAATTTGCGGTATTTGTATTTAAACCTGCTTGTGGATTTTGAGTTGTTATTGTTTGACTTTGATTATTTGGTATCGTATTTTGTGTTGTGATTGTTGCAGTTTGGGTATTCTGAGGAACTACCTGATTTGAAGTGATTTGGGTAGTTGATTGATTTTGATTTGCTGAAGAATTCGTTTGATTCTGATTTTGAACAACTGGAGCGTCAGAATAAATAGCACTATCAGTTGGTCTAAAAACAACACCTGAAGATGCTGATCCTTTCGTTGGTTCATAACTGATAATTCTTAATTTTCCTTTTCCTTTCTTGAATTCAATCGACATTCGAATATCAGAAGCCTCATCTAAAAAAAGTTTTTTATCGATATCCGCACTTGCTCCATTGGCAAAAACAACTTTTAACGCATGCCCGCCATTTGTTACGTTGGTAACACAAACATTTTTTTGAGGAAATTGGTTTTGTTTAATTCCATTTAAAATAATATGAAAAGATTGATCTCCGTTATTAAACACAGTTAAATTAGTTTGTGCATTAGTGAAACTTACAACAGAGATAAAAAAACAAAAGAATATAGCTTTCATGAAATTAATTTTTATAAAAATACGAATTTATTTAATAGTTAACATTTTGAAAAACGTCTTACACATGATTTTAATGTCATGGCCAATTGTAGGGTTTTTTAGGTATTTTTCATTCAATTTTAACTTAGCAGGCATTACTTCATCAATATATGTTTGCTGTGGGTTAGATGATTTTGAGAGTAATTCATTCTCATTGAAATATTCTAAAGAAGCATAATCAGTTATTCCCGGTTTGACTTTCAGTATGTTACGTTGACTTTCAGTATATAAATCAACATATTCTTTTACTTCAGGTCGTGGACCAACGATACTCATTTCTCCAATCAACACATTGATAAATTGAGGGAATTCATCTAATTTATACTTGCGAATGAAAATACCGATTGGAGTAATTCTTGGGTCTCTCATGCCAACCGTTAATTTACCGGCTTTATCAGCATCGGTTCGCATAGACCGAAATTTAAAAATTCGAAAAGGTATTCCATTTCTGCCAATTCTTATTTGTCTATAAAATAAACCTCCACTTGAAGTAGAAACAATTAATATACTGACAATCAATGCTATTGGCAAGAAACAAATTAAAATAACTAATGAAATAACAATATCAAACGTGCGTTTCATTATTGATTCAATGTATTATTAACTGATTGAATAACCGATCGAATAACTATTTGTACTTGATCATTGGTTAAATTAAAATAAACGGGTAATGAAATTTCATTGTGGTATTTATTCCATGTTTCAGGATAGTCAGCCATTTTATAGCCTCTTTTTTTGTAAGCAGTTAAGGTGGGTAAAGGAAGAAAATGAACGTTAACAGAAACATCAAGATCAAAAATCCCTTGCATAATAGCATCGCGTTGTTCTTCAGTAATATTCTTTATCCTCAATTGATATAAATGAAAACTACTTATTTTTGCATCTGTTATGTAGAGTGGCGTTATTGCCCAGTCATTATTTGAAAAACCATTGTCATATAATTCAAATATTTCTTTTCTCCGATCCAAATTTTCCTGATATCTTTCCAACTCAACTAAACCTATCGCAGCTTGTAAATCTGTCATATTACATTTAAAACCAGGTTCTTCTACATCGTAACGCCAATTTCCCTTTTGAGTTTTTGCAAGAGCATCTTTATTTTGACCATGTAAAATCATCGTACAAAATGTTTTATATATTTCGTCGTGATCAAAACTTTCGGGAAGATTAAAGCACAAAGCTCCTCCTTCTGCCGTTGTTAGATTTTTTACCGCATGAAAAGAAAATGTTGTAACATCAGTCAATGCTCCAGAGCGCAATCCATTCATGGTAGCACCGAAACTATGAGCTGCATCACTGATAACAATAATTCGATTTAACTTTTCCTGTAAATCATTTCTAGGCGAAAATTTAGATTGAATTTCTGGATCAGAAACTAATTTATTCAATAAGTCATAATCACATGGAAATCCTGCAATATCAACAGCGATGATCGCTTTGGTTTTTGGAGTTATTGCTTTTCGAATGGCCTCAATAGAGATATTAAAATCTTCGGCATTGATATCTACCATTACTGGCGTAGCACCTGAATGAACAATTACATTAGCACTAGCACAATAAGTGTAAGCAGGTAAAATCACTTCGTCACCTTCCTGAATGCCCCACCAGTTTAAAAAAACTTGCATTCCCATTGTCCAGGAATTTACTGCTACAGTTGTTTTACATCCGCAATATGCTGTAATATTCTTTTCAAACTGCTTAGTTCTTGGTCCCGTAGTAATCCAACCACTGAGTAAAGCCGCAGTAACTTCATCTATAACGCGCTGGTCAATTCGGGGAGGAGAAAATGGTATCATTTGTTTAGTTATTGCTTGAAATTAGAGCTTATTCAGCATCTTGTTGAATTTCTTCTTGTTTTTCAATTTTTCGTTCAAGTTTTTCAATCTTCTTCGTGAGGGTTTCAATTTCCTCATTATTTTTAAGTTGTTTTAGATAAGAAAATAAGAACGAAATGAAGTATCCAGCGACAGCAGACAAGAGTATCGCAATAGAAAGTTTTACTTGAATTATTTTAAAGATAAAATCAATTTGAGCATCTTTCCAATTTAATGTCGCAAAAATCACCACTAAAATCCCAGCTATAATACTTAGAATAAATTTGATTTTATCTTGTGTTGATAGTGCCTTCCAATATTTTTCCATGGTATTACTTTTTTACAAAGTAAAACAAAATCATACAATTCTCCTTGTTTCTATTCAATTCCGTTTAATAAACTTCTATATTTGTCTTCGAAAAATAAACATTAATTATGGCAACAACTGCAGATATTAGAAACGGAGTATGTATTAAACATAACGAAAAGCTTTTTCAAATAATTGAATTTCAACATGTTAAACCAGGAAAGGGCCCGGCTTTTGTTCGTACTAAAATGCGACAAATTGAAAGTGGAAGGGTGTTAGATCATACTTTCTCTGCAGGTCATAAAATTGAAACTGTTCGAATAGAAAATAGAGAATATCAATATTTGTATCAGGAAGATGATTCCTATGTATTTATGAATAATGAATCTTTTGAACAAGTTAATATCCCTGTTAAAATGGTAGAAAAACCAGCGTTTTTACAAGAGGGGATGGTGTGTAATATTTTATTTCATGCTGATGAGGAAATTCCTTTAGTGGTAGATCTTCCAATGTATATTGTTTCTGAAGTTACATATACTGAACCAGGTGTAAAAGGTGACACGGCAACAAATTCCTATAAGCCAGCTACAATTGCTACAGGTGCAGAAGTTCGAGTTCCTCTTTTTATCGATAATGGCGAGGTGATTAAAATTGATACGCGTACTGGAATGTATGTAGAAAGAGTAAAAAATTAGTACTATAAATTAACAGATTTTAAATTCGATACGATGAAAAATACCGCACTGACTCAAAAACACATTGATCTTAATGCAAAACTTGTTCTTTTTGCTGGATATAACATGCCTGTTCAATATGAGGGTGTAACCGTTGAGCATGAAACTGTTCGAAATGGAGTAGGGGTATTTGATGTTTCGCACATGGGGGAGTTCGAATTGAAAGGTCCGAATGCACTTGCATTAATTCAAAAAGTATCTTCCAATGATGCTTCTGTTTTGGTTGATGGAAAAGCACAATACAGCTGTATGCCTAATGGTAAGGGTGGAATTGTAGATGATTTAATTATTTACCGAATTGCAGAGAATCATTATTTTCTGGTTGTCAATGCTTCTAATATTGAAAAAGATTGGAATTGGATAACAAGTCACAACGATTTAGGGGTAGAAATGACAAATTTATCAGATGAATATTCTTTGTTAGCGATTCAAGGCCCTAAAGCTGCGGAAGCTATGCAGCAATTAACTACGATTGATTTATCTAATATGGTTTATTACACGTTTCAGTTCGGTACGTTTGCCGGAATCGAAAATGTACTGGTTTCCGCAACTGGTTATACTGGTTCTGGTGGATTTGAAGTGTATGTAAAAAATGAATTTGCTAATCAATTATGGAATCGAATATTTGAAGCTGGTGAATCATTTGGCATAAAACCAATAGGGTTAGCCGCACGAGATACTTTACGCTTAGAAATGGGGTTCTGCTTGTACGGAAATGACATTGATGACACCACATCGCCTTTAGAAGCTGGATTGGGATGGATTACAAAATTTACCAAAGATTTTATTGATTCTGACTTCTTGAAAAATCAAAAAGAAAATGGAGTGTCTCGCAAACTCGTTGCTTTTGAAATGATCGATCGTGGAATTCCACGCCATGATTATAAAATCAAGGATGCTAAAGATCAGGAAATTGGTAAGGTGACTTCTGGAACGATGTCTCCATCGATGAAGATTGGAATTGGATTAGGCTATGTCACCAAAGAAAATGCACAGCTTGATCAAGAAATCTTTATCGAAATCAGAGAGAAAAGCATAAAAGCAAAAGTTGTTAAGCTTCCTTTTTATAAAAAGTAATTTTACTTTATCGACAATTCGACTGTGTAAAACTTCAGGCACTTTTATTGCTAAGCCTTAATCTTTAATTTAAATTTGAAAAACTAATTTTTTCATATGTCGAAAATATATATTTTTATTTTCTTGATTTCACTTCCTTTATTGAGTTGTAGTCAAAATCCAATCCCTGAAAATAAACAGGAAAAAGTAAAACAAACTTCTTTTCAATTATCTGATTTCCTTCAAAAGAATCAAGATTTAGATGATAAAGTAAATCTGGTGTATCAGAAACTTCCTGATTCGTCTCGAGTTGCACAGTTACTAATGCCTGCTGTAGGTCGTTTAGGTTTGCCTAAATTGGAAATTGAAGAACTAACCAGAAAAGGTATGATTGGTGGTGTTTTGATGTTAAATGGAACCGTTGATGAATTTACATCTTGGATAAAAGAGTTTGAGGCAACTAATCGTAAAAAGGGATACTTACCATTTTTATATTCTGCGGATGCTGAACCAAGTTTAGTGAATCGAAAAATTATCGGCTCCAAACAAGTAAAAAAAGCGCAAGAAGTAAAGACACTTGAAGAAGCTATCGAAGTGGCCAATTTGATTTCTAGTGATTTAACTAAAATAGGGATTAATTATAATTTTGCTCCCGTTGTTGATGTTTCAACAAATGCTACGGTGGGTTATCGAGGATTTGGAGCTGTTAAAGAGAATTTAATTCCCTGGTCAAACGCATTTATTCAAACTACTCAAAAACAAAATATTATTGCAACAGCCAAGCATTTCCCAGGTCATGGATTAGTTTCAGGAGATACGCACAAATCATTACAATCGATCAATGGAGAATTAAAAGAATTAGCAAATTATCCTCCTTTAATCGAGTCTGGAGTTCTTTCAATAATGATTGCTCACATTGCGATTTTAAACAATAAGCTATATAACACAAATGGACTACCGGCAACAATATCCGAAACAATAGTTACTTCATTACTTAGAAAGGAAATGGGCTTCAATGGACTAATTGTTACCGACGCAATGAATATGGGAGGTGTTAGCAAAGTTCCTAATGCAGCTGTAAAAGCGGTTAGTGCAGGCTGTGATATTATTTTAATGCCACTGGATATGAAATTAGCATATAAAGAGATTTGGACTAAGTATAAGTCCGATAAAGCTTTTCATTCCAAGGTGGAAGATGCTTCAAAGAGAATTATTCGCATGAAGATTTGTTTGGGACTAATCAAATAAAAATGAAAATCTACACAAAAAAAGGGGACAAGGGAATGACTGGACTCATTGGAGGTTCAAGAGTTTCAAAAGCTTCACTAAGAATTGAATGCTACGGAACGGTAGATGAATTAAATTCATGGGTGGGCGTTATACGAGACGGTAAATTAATTAATATTCATCAAGAGCAACTAACAGAGATTCAAGATCGTCTTTTCACCATTGGTTCTTCATTGGCTTGTGATGATGAAAATTCTGGAATGAAAATTCCTGATTTATTAACGGAAGATGTTGAAAAATTGGAGGACTGGATGGATGAAATGGATGCTCAACTTCAACCAATGCGTTCTTTTATTTTACCTGGTGGCGATCAAACTAGTTCATTTTGTCATGTGGCACGTTGTGTTTGTCGTAGAGCAGAAAGAATTTGTGTAGATTTAATGTCTACTGAATTTGTTGCCGAACTTGTTCTGATTTATTTGAATAGATTAAGTGATTATTTATTCGTTTTGTCTAGAAAAATTGCATCTGATAACGGTGTAATTGATCATCCTTGGACACCACGAATATAGAATTAACACTAAGTATTCGAGATTTAATTGTAAATGATAAAAAGATTTTCTAAATTCGTTCGTAAAATTAATTTTTAATTATGAAAACTTATTTTTTAAGCTTCGCTGTAGTTGTAACTTTATTTAGTTTTTCGTCTTGCATAAAGCACGAAGTTATTCCTACTCCCACAAGCACTGTTGATTTAAATTGCAATTTCGTAGGGTACGTTAATGGCACGCAAACTGAACTTACCCAGAATGTTTTGGGTTACAATGCTTATACAACAAATGATAAATATATTTATTCAGGTATCGTACTTTCTCGAATGATATATACTTCTGAAATAAAATCCATTTACCAACCTCAATCTTTTAAAATAAGTTTCGGATCTCAACTTTGGGACGCTGCTGTTGCAACGGAACCTACGTTAACCATGTTCAATGATTTTCATTCATCCAATTCTGGAATTAGTTTGCCTTTTAAAGATTACGCAACAATGGTGAATTCAAATCCATCTATTATTGGTATGCAAATGGAATACACCGATAATAATGGCGTTGTTTGGAAATCTAAAGAAACAGATCCTGGTCAAATAGCTAATTTCACAATCATAGACCAAGAATCAGATAATACGGGTGATTATTCAATTTTCGAATGTTCTTTCAATTGTTTGGTATGGACATATGATGTTCAATTAGGTGCTGATGTATCAATACCTATTACCAATGCTAAATACAGGGGTTGGTTTAAACGATAATTATCTAGGTGGTAAAACACAATGAGTGATACACTCAAAATAGCTATTATAGGCGATTACAATTTCACCTACAATTCTCATCATGCTACAAATTTAGCTCTTGATCACGCAACTGATTTCCTGGAAATTGAAACGAATTATTATTGGTTAAAACCAACAGAAGTAATACTTCAGAAACCAATTTATTTTGAACAGTACGATGGGATTCTATTTGCTCCCGGACCTTATCAAAATGCTTTTTATCTCAATGGGTTGATTCGTTCTTTGGCTCAGCAAAAGACACCTTGTTTGTTAACCGGTGAAGCATTTAAAGGTTTTGTTGAGGTATTAATTCAAATGTATCACCTTCATCAAAATGGAGAAAAATTAATTTCAGAAAACTTAATTGCTGGTAATAGTTTTGAAAAAATATCCGTCGTCCCTGAGTCAAAGGAATTTATTCAACTTTATGATAATTTTTCAACCATTGAATTAAGCTCTTCTCGCTATAGTTTGTATCCTCAATTAATTTCTCAGTTAACAACGGAAATTATCGATATTGAAGCATGGAACCAATTTGAAGAGCCCGAAATTATTCGGTTAAAAAACCATAGTTATTTTATGGCTTGCGGCTTTTGTCCTCAAATTTCGTCGACCAGAGAAATTCCCCATCCAATAATTTTTACTTTTCTCAAAAATGCGCTCAAGAAAAGAAACTTAGTGAGTTAAAACAATGCTCTAAGTTCCATTCCACCTGTGTGTATTATTTTTGATTCTCCTGATTTTCTTCCTGAATACTGAATAGAAAGTTGAAGGTTCTTAGAAAGTACACGTTGGTAACTTAAGCTCCAAACGTAATTCTCACCAATTCTTAAACCTTCCATCATTTCGTAGGCAATAGCACTGTTTATTACTCCTTGGAATGTTATCAATACGGTTTTAATGTCTGCTAATAAACTACCTTTTTGAGATTCATTGTATTTTGCATTGATTGAAAATTCGTTCGAGCTACTAATTTCATTCCCCAACGAAGGTGAATTCCATTTTTGATTCAATTGATAAACTCCACCTATCCGAAATGTTGTAGTTGGTTGGTATGAAAAGTCGATTATACCAGATCTCTGTGTGATTTCATAATTTCTATTAATTGTATAATCTATTTGAGAAACCTTAAGTCCAGAACTGAATTTATTTAATATGGTTAGTGTTTTTGTTATATTCCATCTCGTGACCAATTCGTGCGTACGATTTTTTTTAGAATCAAAACCCGAAGCAAGCAAAGACTTGGATCTATTATCTTGAAAGTTATATTCCATTCCAAAAACAGTAGAATTGCGATTAAAATAAACGGAATTTCGAATGCTTGAGGTTGCTGAAATTAGATTTGTGTCTCTAATCTCCACCTGAAAAGGATTAAATAAATCACTATTGTTGGCATTAGCAGTCTTTTTCATAACACGCATACGAAATTGATTTGAAAGCTTTCCAACGTGTTTCAATATCCCCTCTTTTTTGGTCAATAGTCGCTCTGGTCGAATGAATACACTTCCATTAAACTCATTAGAATACGTTTTAGAGTAAGTTGAACTAGGTATAAATATGCGAATATAACTCGCTTGATCTATGAATTGGGCAATTTCAAATTCATTTAAATCTTCTATTCCATCTCCGTCATAATCTATCCAGGTATAGATTCCTTGTCCATCATTTACCTTTAGGTAAATAAAATCTTTTTGCTGTTCTAATCCTGAACCTATTTCATAAAATGTACTTAGCGTTATTGAATTTTGTAAAAGTTTCGAATTATATTCTAATCGACCAATTAGTGTGTTTTCTGGTTTTTGCGCTAGTAAAGTACTATCCAAAATCTTTAAACTTCTTAAACCTGAAATAAATGCTAATTGATTATTCTTACTTTTCTTTAGGTCAATCTCAACGGATGCTGTTGTTGCTTTTGCTGCGGCCTGTAATGAATTTGATTTTGGTCTCCAATCATATCTCTCTCTATAAATAACTTTATAACCCATTTTTGATGAATCTGCTTTGTTTATGGCGAATTGATAATCGTAAAATTGATAACTTGAATTATTCAATATTGAACCAGGGCTTAGAAATAGGTTTTTTTCGTGATCGTCCTTGAAACTTACTTGAAATGTCCCAATGTTCTTTGTGATTGAAGCTCGATGGCGTAAGAAGTTACTATTTGAAAGTGCATTCGAATTTAAATAACTACCATCCCAATTGAATCCCCAACCTTTATACTTCCAATTTCCTTCTGAATTAAGTCTATTTCCCTGGAATTGATTTCCAATTGAAAAGTGTTGTAAGTCTAGTTTAATTGTTCCATTTTTTCTACTATTAATGGCATTTTCAAAAGTAAAAATTGATTGATTACCATTATAATTCATGTTTCTAATATTCCAATCACGATCAAATTCTACTTTCCTAAATTGCTCAATGGGTTCAAACGAAAAACTCAAATACTCCAGATTGATTGCATTTTCATATTGAATCAAATGGGTTGTATCCTTTGTTAAATTAAATTTATTCTTCCAATTTATCTTCCCTGCGAAACCTTTATTGTTGTCATTACCTATAGTCGAAAATGTATTAATATCAGTATTTGAAATGGCTAATTCTGAAAAAATAGTAGATCTTTTTGAAAGAGCACACTGAATACCTGATGAAATAAATTGTTTTTTCTTGGGGGTAGCTATCAACCTTGCGGGAGTATAATCGCCTTGTGATACTCCCGCAATCGGTGTAACCCATTTATATATTTTCCCAAAAGCAATTTGTTGATCAAATTGATAGTCACCCATATTAGGCCCAACATATATAAAAGTAGCTGTGTATTTTGCTGAATCAATATTATTAGAAAAAACAAGAACAGAATCAAAACCGAGTGAATCTATAAGCTTATAATGAATTTGATTGGGTGAATAACCAACTGAATCAATACTTGAAAGCCGAGCTAAACTGAGGTCATCGCCTATGGTAGCTAAAAAACTTTTCTGACCCAAAGTTAGCTTTTGCTGTAAACTTTGGGTTTTTGCGTCTTGTTCTGAATATACATTGAGCCAAAATTTTACTTTTTTTGATTGGTAAGTAGTTGAAGATTGAACCAATGAACGCGCATAATTTTGATCTGAATATTGAAATTCAACAACAATTCTTGAGTCTTTGGTTATTAAATTTCGTGAAGTAAAAATAATCTCAGATGTATTGTAATCTATTGTATAATCAAATTCTTGTCCTCTCTCAAGTGATTTTCCGTCAATAAATACACGCTCTGTCCCAGCTAAAACAATAATAAAAGGCTCATTTTCAGAACCCTTTAATCGATATGGCCCTTGATTAGATTCAACTCCTTGAATAATTTGTCGATTGAATTTACCTTTAGATAATGCTCCACTAATTTGGGTAAACCAAACATTTTTATTTTTTGTCCGAAAGGTATTTGTACTTGTTAAACCTTGAGCTCGTTTGCGATAATTCAAAAAATACCCTTCTGGTTTATTCAACCAAAAATCTCCGGCAATTACCTTGAAATCATCTGAATACACCTGAATAAACAATTGATCAAATTCCTGTAATTTATTGGTCGTTCCATCCGGTTGAATAGGTATGTTCGCATCTGAAACAGAAGCCAATAACTTTAATTTAGGTGATATTTGACCTGATAACTCTAAATTCAACGATGAATTAATACCTAAATCTTGGTTGTTTCCAAAAGAAACACCACGCGAAATACTTCCTTGTTTATTGATTTCAGAACCACCAAAAACATCATCAACGGAATACATTTGTTGAATCATGAAACGTTCTCGTTCGCTTTCAACACCATTGAATATAATAGATAAATCTCTTTTTTTATAGGGTTGGGAAATATCAAAGGAGAAAACACGGTAATTAAGAACAACTGAATCACAAATAATGGATTGTAATTGTATAGTTGACTTAGCGAAATCAAACACATACTTTTCAGCAGAAATCACGCTACCGTTGCAAGAGACAGTAAATGAAGAAGGATAAACACTTAGCGTATCAAAATCTATTAATTCCTCGCTTGATTTAATTTTTAGGGTACGAAATGTTGTAGTTTGACCAATCGTAAATTGAACAAACAACGCGAATATAAAAGAAATAACAACATGTCTAAAAAACATACGTACGAAGATACAACCTTAGTTTGAACAGTATTAAACTCATTTTATTTTATTTGAATTGTTTATTAAAGTCATTTATTAGTATTTTTACAAGTAACCAATAGCATATACTCAAATCAAATATGGTTTCTTTGAAGAAAAGCGCATTTATTTTATGTTTTTTATTTAGCTACTTAAGCACAAATTTTTTTGCACATAATTCTTATTTTGCCTTTGCCGAAATCGAATATAAAGAAAAGGAATCTAAAATTGAAGCTACCCTCGTATTAACAGCGCATGATTTTGAAGAATTCTTAAAAAATTCCAATCGAATTAGTTCCACGTTAGAAAATGCTTTATCAGATTCTGTCGAGTCAGAAATTATTTTAACTGAAATAAATCAACATTTTGCCATTTCTTCTGGTATAATAGAATTTGCTAAAAACCAAATAAAGTTGAAATATGATGGTTATCAGCTTTTACTAAATGGGAATATTGAATTTTATTTTTCGGCCTGGAATGTTTTACCTCAGAGTGCCTTCACCATTCATTTTGATTTATTCATGGACTTCTTTCCTGAGCAACAAAACAAAGTGACTTTAATTTATCGAACAAAGAAAAGAACTTGTGTGTTTTTGAGGAATACACCGATACAATCCATTGAATTAAATTAAATTATGTTAGTAAAAAATCTTCTTATTTTCCTATTCTCGGTTAGTCCATTTTTCTTTTTTGCTCAAAAGAAATTTGCTCAATTAGATCATGAATTACCTACTGCTAATGATTACAGAACAGCATCAGGTGCGCCAGGACATGCATATTATCAGCAAAAAGCCGATTATAAAATGGCAATTACCATTGATGATGCAACACAAAAACTATATGGTAATGAAACAATAACCTACACAAATAATTCGCCTGATAAATTAGATTATTTGTGGTTACAATTGGATCAAAATATATACAATGAAAACTCGGACACCAAATTAATTGAAATTGAAAAAATGGAGGACTTTCGTTCTGTTGGTGACATTTCGAAAAAGTTTTTTTATTACGATGGAGGATTTAAAATTGAAGAGATAAAAAATGCCTCCGGTCAGAAAATGAACTATTTCATCAATAAAACCATGATGCGAATTGATTTAGAAAAGCCTCTTTTACCCAACTCTAGCATCTCATTTCAAATTAAATGGTGGTATAATATTAATGATCGAATGGCAGTGGGAGGAAGGTCTGGTTATGAGTATTTTAGTGAGGAGGATAATTATTTATATACGATCGCGCAGCATTTCCCGAGAATGTGTGTTTATAACGATGTAACCGGTTGGCAAAACAAACAATTTTTGGGACGAGGCGAGTTTACATTACCTTTTGGAGACTATGAAGTTTCTATTACCGTTCCAGCAGATCATATTGTTGCAGCTACTGGGGAATGTCAAAATTATTCTTCATTATTGACTGTTGATCAACGAAAAAGATTGGAACAAGCAAAAAAATCAGATTTACCAGTATTGGTAGTTACTCAAAAAGAAGCTGAAACTGCAGAGAAAAGTAAAACTAAAAACACTAAAACTTGGATTTACAAAGCCACTAATGTCAGAGACTTTGCTTTTGCAACATCTAGAAAATTCATTTGGGATGCCCAAAACGTTATAGTTGGTGGCAAGAATGTATTGTGTATGTCATACTATCCAAAAGAAGGGAATCCATTATGGGAAAGGTATTCCACAAAATTAGTCGCACATACCGTAAAAACCTATTCAAAATATACCACTAATTATACTTATCCAGTTGCGATTTCTGTTCATTCAAAATCAATAGGAATGGAATATCCGATGATATGTTTTAACGGTGGTCGTCCAGAGGAAGATGGTACTTATTCCGAAAATGAAAAATATGGAATGTGGGGTGTGATCATTCATGAAGTTGGACATAATTTCTTTCCCATGATTATTAATTCAGATGAGAGGCAATGGACATGGATGGATGAAGGATTGAATACATTTGTCCAGTACTTAACGGAGCAAGAGTGGGAGAGAGGCTACCCATCTCGAAGAGGCCCAGCGCACATGATTGCTGACTATATGCGTGGAGATAAAAAAACAATTTCGCCAATAATGACGAATTCAGAATCGCTTTTTCAATTTGGAAATAATGCTTATGGCAAACCAGCTACTGCGTTAAATATCCTTCGGGAAACCATTATGGGAAGAGAATTATTTGATTTTGCTTTTAAAACATATTGTGAACGTTGGAAGTTTAAACACCCTTCACCCGCTGATTTTTTTAGATCCATGGAAGATGCTTCAGCAGTTGATTTAGATTGGTTCTGGCGTGGTTGGTTTTATAGTACTGATGCTGTTGATATTTCCATTGACGAGGTAAAATGGTTCCAGTTGAATACACAAAATCCTACAACTGAAAAAGCGTTTAAGAAAAATGAAAAAGAATCAAAAGATGTTCACATTGGTATTGACAGGAATAAGGCCAGTATTCAACAAACTGTAAACGAAAAAGATAATACAATTGATGATTTTTATGCAAAACGCGATGTATTCTTTGTAGATACGCTCGATAAAATTGAATATGCCGAATTCCTCAAGAAAATTGATCCAAAAGAAATTCAGGTATTACAGGCAAACAAACAATTTTATGAAGTAGGATTTAAAAATATTGGAGGTCTTGTTATGCCTTTAATTATTGAATTTACTTATGTGGATGACACAAAAGAAGTTGTTCGCATTCCTGCAGAAATATGGAGAATGTATGAGGATCGTGTTACTAAGGTTTTTGTTTTAAATAAAGAAGTTAAATCAATGAGATTGGATCCATTTTTGGAAACTGCAGATACAGATTTAAACAATAATTCGTGGCCTGAAGAACAAGCTCCCTCGCGATATCAGCTATTTAAGCAACAAGCGACAACAAAAGAAAACCCAATGCAACGAGGAAAAAGAGTTGATGATATAAATAAAAATTAGTATCTTTCGCTGTTTGATTAACATAAATTGCTATTTATCAGACAGCTGAATCAATGAAGAAACTTGTTTTAAATTTTATTTTATTAATAATTACCTGTCATTTTGTTTATTCTCAAGGTGATGATTGTCTTAATGCAACTCAAATCACCAATGTCAGTAATTATTGTTCTGGAAATGCTTTTTATACCAATTTAAATTCTACTGCAAGTGCATTCGCTCAGGCTACCTGTATTACAGGAGCTGCTACTGAAGATGTCTGGTTTTCTTTTACTGCAATAGGTACTGATATTTTACTATCAGCTTCAGGAATTGGAGCTGGTGGAACGATGAATCGACCAAGAATTGCTATTTATTCAGGAAACTGTGCTACTACGATCAATCAATTAGGTTGCGCCAATGGAACTGCTGGCTCGGGCGTCACTCAGTTATACCAATCTGCTTTATCCCCAGGAACTGTTTATTACATTAGGATAAGTACACTTACTAATAACGAGGGAACATTTGAACTTTGTTTGAATAATTATACACCTGTCTCAAATGCTGGAGCTGATTGTGGGGGAGCCGCTTATTTATGTAGTAACAACCCAGTGAGTGTCGGAGTGTTAAGTGGCGGTGGTCAGGATACGGATGAACCCGAATCATCCTCTTGTATGGAAGTACCTGGTGCTGACGAAGGAAATTCTTCTTGGTTTACATTTACATGCGGTACAGCAGGAGTATTGACTTTTGATATTATTCCAGTCAATCAAAATGATGATATTGATTTTATGGTTTTTCAACTTTCTGGCACAAATCCATGCGATCCAAGAACCGTCATTAGGTGCAATGCATCAGCTTTTTTAAATCCTAATGGAGCAGTTGGTTTAAATTCTACGGATACTGATATATCTGAAATGCCTGGATTTAACCCTGGAAATAATTCATATTGTCAGTCTGTAAATATGACGGTTGGAACAAGTTATGCGATTTTAGTAAATAATTTTAGTACATCCGGTGGGTTCACATTGAGTTTTGGAACAGGTACAGGAGCAGGGGTTTTTTCGGGACCCAATCCAGTTATATCAACAAGTTCAACAACAATTTGCGCTGGTCAATCCGTTACCTTTGATGCCTTGAATTCCACAAATGTATCGGCATCAGGTTACAACTGGAATTTCAATAATGGTGGATCACCAACATCAGCTACAGGTATTGGTCCTCATACCGTTACATACGCTAATCAAGGCGTTTATACAGCCATTTTAAATGGTTCAAATACAGCTGGATGTTCAGATGTATCATTCGTAACAATTAATGTTGTTTCACCGATTTTACCAACCTTTAATCAAATTTCTCCTATTTGCGCTGGAGGTACTTTTATTTTACCAAATACTTCAAATAATGGTATTTCAGGTACTTGGAGTCCAATAATTGATAATACAACTACCACAACTTATTTATTTACTCCGGATGTAAACCAATGCGCTAACCCTACAGTAATGACGGTTGTTGTAATTCCAGAACATACCATTTCTCAAGGAGTTGACATTACGAGTTGTGTCAATTTAGCTATTCCAAATATTTCAATTTCATTTGGTGGAAGCGCCACGGGTATTTTAATCACTGGATTACCAACAGGTGTCACTTCCCAAGTTACAGGCTCGGCTGTTGTGATAAGTGGTGCATCTTCAGTTATCGGTAGTTATCCCTATACTGCAACTACGACAGGGAATAATTGTTCATCAGTTACAACAACTGGGATAATTACAATTACAAATTCAATTAATCCTATTTTCAATCCATTAGGACCATTTTGCCAGGATGACATTGGAGCACCGCTACCACTAGTTTCAACGAATAATCCAGGAATAACCGGTACATGGATTCCAGCGACAATAAATACAAATAATGTAGGTGTTCAAACCTATTCATTCAATCCAGATCCCAATCAATGTGCTAGTTTGACAACAATTGATATTGAAATAACACCTTTAATAACACCAACATTTCCTAATTTCGGTCCATATTGCTTAAATGAAGTAGTTAATCCATCTAATCTCCCTATTTCTTCAAATGAAAATATTTTAGGAACCTGGAATCCATCAAGTATTTCAACTTTAATTGCTGGAAATATAGCGCATATTTTTACTCCAGATATAAATCAGTGCTCCGATCAAGCTTCTTTAACAATTATTGTTTCTGATCCAATTTCCCCTTCATTTAGTCAGCTTGGACCATATACTCAAAATGGTTTAGCGGGGTCGCTGCCTAATTTATCGAATGATATCCCAGGTATTTCTGGCACGTGGTCACCAAATGTAATTGCTACTGATGCTATTGGGCAGTTAACTTATACATTTTTGCCTGATGCAAATTCCTGCGCTATACCGGTAACAATGGATGTAATTATTCAAGATGAAACTGTTTTCTATATTCCAAATACTTTCACTCCCGATCAAGATGAACACAATCAATTATGGGGACCCGTTTTTACCCAAGGATTTGATTCATATAATTTTGAAATAGAAATTTATAACAGATGGGGAGAATTGCTCTGGCTTAGTTACAATGCTAATGCACGTTGGGATGGTACATATGGCTTAAATGGGAGAGATGTTCAAGAAGGAGTCTATTCCTATAAAATCACCTATAAAATCAAAGAAGTAGATAAACGGCTTGTGGTTACAGGTCACGTTAACTTAATTAGATAGAAAACAAAAGTATTGGGTGAGGAAACGATTAAATCATTCCACGAATAACACCTTTGTCAGACGTTTCAATGAAAGAAAGAATAAATTCACGAGTTTCACTTGCCGGAATAGTTTGTTTCACCTGTTCAATTGCTTTTGTTATATTGCTATTTTGAACATATAATATCCGATAAATATCTTCAATTTCACGAACTGTTTCATCAGAATAACCTCGTCTTCTAAGCCCTACTGAATTCACTCCTGCAAAAGTTAATGGTTCCCTCGCAGCTTTAATAAACGGAGGAACATCTTTCCTTATCAGGGAAGCACCGCCAATAAAAGTATGAGCACCAATATGAGCAAATTGTTGGGCTGCTACCTTACCTTCCAAAATGGCATAATCATCAATGGTTACGTGACCAGAAAGGCCAGTGTAACTAGCAAGAATTACATGGTTACCAATTTGGCAGTCATGTGCAACGTGAACATACGTCATGAGTAGACAATTATCCCCAACAGAGGTTTTCCATTTATCTTTTGTTCCACGATGAATCGTTACGCATTCTCTTATGATTGTATTATTTCCAATAGTTACCGAAGTTTCTTCACCATCAAATTTCAAATCTTGAGGAATAACTCCAATCACAGCTCCAGGAAAAATCTCACAATTCTCGCCAATAATTGTTCCCGGATAAATAGAAACATTTGAATGAATGCGACAATTAGAACCTATTATAACATTGTCATGAATAATTGAAAATGGGTCGATGTGAACATTTTCTCCAATGGTGGCCTTGGTTGATACAGAAGCTAAATTGCTTATCATGCTTCTTTATCTTTAATTACTTGTGCAAGCATTTCAGCCTCACTCACAACTTTACCATTTACATACGCTTTGCCAATCATTTCAACTAAACCTCTCCTGATGGGAGATTTTAGAAATAATTCAAATACAACAGTATCACCAGGAATAACTTTTTGTTTAAATTTCACGTTATCGATCTTCATAAAGTAGGTCGAATAAAGATGAGGGTCTTCCACTTTGCTTAAAGCAAATATCCCACCGGTTTGTGCCATTGCCTCCAATTGAAGTACGCCTGGAAATATTGGATTACCTGGAAAATGACCCGTGAAAATTGGCTCATTCATGGTGATGTTTTTAACACCAATGATAGATTCCTCGTTTATTTCCATGATCTTATCAATCATTAAAAACGGAAATCGATGAGGCAACATATTTTCTATATCATTGATTGTGTATAAAGGAGGTTTAGTTAAATCAAACTTCTTTCCTTCATTTTGTTGTTTTTTAATCTGCTCCTTCAGAACTTTAGCAAATCGAACATTCCCTGAATGACCCGGCCTTGCGGCTAAAATATGTGCTTTGATCGGTTTTCCAACTAAAGCTAAATCACCCACAATATCCAACAATTTATGCCTTGCAGGCTCATTTTCATACTGAAGTTTTGTGCTATTTAAAACACCAATACTATCAATTGATACAGTTAATTTTTCTTTTCCTAATAACTTAGCCAAACGATCCAATTCTTCTTGCGGAACATCCGCTTTATCTACCAATACAATAGCATTATCTAAATCACCACCTTTAATCAGGTTATTACTAGCTAAAAATTCTAATTCACGCAGAAAAACAAATGTTCGACAACCCGCTATATTAGTATTGAATTCATTGATTTGATACATGCTTGCATGCTGCGTTCCCAAAACAGGAGAGTTGTAATCAACCATTACTGTAATGCGGTAATTAACATCTGGAATAGCAAGAAATTCAATTCCTTTCTCAAGATCTTCCCATGGAATATTCTCTGTTAATTCAAAATACTCTCGATTTGCATTTTGCTCAACTGTTCCAACCAATTGAATAGCTTTTACGAAAGGCAATGCACTTCCGTCCATAATTGGCACTTCCGGAGCATCAAGTTTAATTAAAGCATTATCTACCTGACAACCAACGAGACTCGCTAAAATATGTTCCGTTGTATAGACACGACCACCATTTTGTTCTAAAGTTGTTCCGCGATCTGTTGAGATCACATTGTCTACATCAGCTTTAATAATTGGTTGATTTGGTAAATCTACCCGTTGAAATTTATAACCAAAATTTTCAGGTGCCGGATGAATTTCCAAAGAGACTTTTTCACCCGTGTGCAAACCAATTCCAATAATTTTTATTACTTCATTTAACGTATGTTGTTTTTCAGACATAGACCTAATTTAATCGTGTGTGAGTTCTTTTATTTTTTTTTCTAATTCTTGAATTTTCTTAAGTATGGATGGCAGTTTACGAAAGCCAAAGTAAGACTTTTTGAAATCTTCGAGTGGTATTCCTGGAGAACCCATTAAAGTTTCAGCTTTTTTAATAGAGGAAGGTATGCCTGATTGCGCAACAATTTTAGTGTCATCAGCAATAAACAAATGACCGCTTATTCCTGCTTGTCCACCAATTAATACCCTTTCTCCAATTTTTGCTGACCCCGCAATACCTGCTTGTGATGCCATTGCCGAATTTTTGCCAATATCAACATTGTGTGCTATTTGACATAGATTATCTATTTTAACACCTTTTCGAATGTAGGTTGACCCCATTGTTGCTCGATCAATTGTTGTATTAGAACCGATTTCAACATCATCTTCAATAACTACATTTCCAATTTGAGGCACTTTTTTAAAAGTCCCATTTTCATCCGGAGCAAAACCAAATCCATCTGCTCCAATAACTACTCCTGCGTGAACAATACAATTGGAACCTACTTTGCAATCATTATAAATTTTAACTCCTGGATGTAAAATAGTATTATCTCCAATTTTTACATTTTCACCAATAAATACATTGGGATAAATTGTAACATTATCACCAATTATTGCTTTGCCAGAAACGTATGTAAATGCTCCAATATAAGGATCTTTGCCAATTATAGCGGAATCAGAAATAAAAACAGGAGATTCAATTTCGGGTTGTTTTTTGTTCAATTGGCTATATAATTCTAGCAATTGCGCAAAACAAGAATAAGCATCTATTACTCGAATTAAAGTAAGGCTTTCCGGTATTTTTTTTGATGGAGTAAAGGTTTGATTAACAATACAAATAGAAGATTTTGTTGTGTAGATATAATCTTCATATTTGGGATTTGCCAAAAATGACAATGCACCTTCAAATCCCTCTTCGATTTTGGCTAATTCAGAAACTGTAACCACCGGATTACCATCAATCGTTCCATTAACAAGACCAGCAATTTGTTCGGCAGAAAATTTCATCATTCAAAGATAACTATTTGATTTTCTAATCATGTAAATTAATCAATCAATTATTAACAGAAAAAACATCAAAACTGTTAACAATATACTGGAGTTTATCCAAAGAAATTAATTTACTCGCAGAGGATAAAGAACAAATTCTTTCCATTCATAAGTAATCTTAATAGTATCCTTTTTATCCATAAGTTGAATAAATACTTGACTTGAATTTGGTTTTGAATGATTGTATAGCGTGCATCCTTTTGTTTTAAGTGTTTTCGTATAATGAGTGGCATCCAAACCAATAGCAACAAGTTTTTTCTGCAACGATCTCGCTTCATCAAAGTTTACCAGTGAGTTTTTATCGGATGGAACATGAGCTATTTTGTAATATACATCGGAATTTGTTTTTTTTAATTCGTTCTTATTTTGATGCATAACAGCCATGTAGGAGTCTGGCCAAAATGAAATATAAAATTGAGGTTTATCCGTTTTTACTCCTTCTTTAACCGTGAAAAAATAAGTTTTTTCATTTGAATCTTTGCTACTCTGACTAAAATCAATATCATAGTTTGATAAAAAAGATTCCATAGATGTTATGTTCCACGAAGGGTTTTGAACTAGAATTATTTTTTTCAGAACAGTTTCTTTTACTTTGTTTTTAGGTAACCAACTACACCCACGATTTTGAAAAAAAAACAAAACCAATATCATTCCCATTCCAAATCCTATTAAATAATAGACTAGCCTTCTTAAAAAAGTTTGTTGCATCATATCACAAATCTAGGCAAGTCTTTTTAATTGACGAATTAAAACAAAAAAAAAGGCACAACCTAAGTCATGCCTTCAGATATTAATTAATTTGGATTAATTTTTTACCAACTGGATTTCACAGTTTAAATGAATATCATCAGCTAATACAATGTTACCCGCTTCAGTGACCGCACTCCATGTTAAACCAAAATCGCTTCTTTTTACTTTTCCTGTTAAGGACATTCCCGCTTTTGTTTGTCCGTATGGATCAACAGCGATACCAGCATAATCCATTGATAGAACTATTTGCTTCTCAACTCCTTTAATATTCATAATTCCCGATACTTCAAATTCCGAATCTGATTTTTTGGTAATGGATTCTGAATGAAATGTTAATTTAGGATAAGATGCTGAGTCAAAAAAATCAGTAGATTTTAAATGTCCATCTCTGTCTGCTACACCTGTATTTATTGAATCAATTGATGCTTCAAAATTAAACTTTGCTGTAGAAAAGTCATCATTAACCACTGTAGTATCGGCATTGAAATCACCAAAATTCCCAGTTATATTCGAAATCATCATGTGACGAACTTTAAACCCAATTATGCTGTGCATGTTATCAATTTTCCAATTTGTTTCCATAATTTATTAATTTTATGCTACAAAATTATGTGTTATTAATCATTATAGGATTGACCTATGTTAAGAAATAGAAACATAAAAACAAAATACGCCATGAAGCTCTCTATTTTTGCAGTCATAGTTATTCAGATTAATTTACTATTTGGACAAATTGAGGTTATTTCTAAACCGGTAAAAGATTCGCTTTATAGAAACATTGCTTATGGATTTTTGAATGTAACAAATGTAAATCGAACATTGAGCCCAAATGAAAATTTTATACCTGGAATTATTGGAGAGCGAGCGAATGAAACAGCATTAAGAACGTATTCATTTGGTTTAGGTTTGAAGGGATATTTAACAAAAAGAATCATTTGGGACGGTGGTATTTCTTATCTACAAAATGGTGAACAATACGAATTTATAGCGTTTTCTAAGGATACCAGTTTCAGCTATCAAACTTATTATAAATATATAGCCATGCCACTAAAATTGAATTTTATTGTCGGGAATTTTGTTCAGTTTTATGGAGGTATTGGTATTTTACCCCAGCTTTTCCTTTCTTACAGACAAAACCAGCAATGGGAAACCACACTTGGGAGTAAGGACACAGATATAATTAGATCAAAAAATGATTATAATTCATTTATTACTAGCGTTTTAATCAACCTAGGATTAAGTATTACTACAAGTAAAGGAGTCGGTGTTTTTATCTCACCAGAATACCGTTATCAATTGCAAAATGGTTACGGTAAGTTATCCTCTTTCAAACACAAGAGTTTTGGTCTCGGAGTTTCTTTCGGAATAAGTAAAGAATTATAATCTACTCTTTAACCTCTTTGTAACCCGGAAATTTTTTGCGGTCGTAGATAAATTTAGATTCTTCTACTGTCGGGTTGGAGGTGAATTTAGTAACTGAATAGGTCATTACCGTGCCATCTTTAGAGGTCATTGTTGCCTTTGATAAATCATTAGTTGCTTTTGCAATGTACAAGACAATTGACTTATATGTGGTTTTGGCACTTTTCGGCGAAAGAGAAATTACATGAACCGCTTTACCATTCAAGGTTGATTCATTTGTGTAGGTATTTGTAAAACCAGTTTCCCAAAGAGTCATTAATTTTTTAGGGTTCATGTTTTCATCGTCATTCGCACTGGCGTCTGAAATATAAACTGTTTTACCATCTTTTACTACAGTCCAAGTTTTTACACCATTGGAAATAATTGTATTTCCGCCATATGACGCATAAAATTTCTGACCTTTAACCCATCCTTTACCTGTTTGGTTTTGATTAAGACCTGATTTTGTGTTTTTCACATTGGCACTAAATTCTATGTAAAACGACTTTAAATCCTTAATTTTTTTAGAAACTGAATTTAGCACCGTTTGAGACTTAGATTGCGTAAAACCCTCGGAAGCAACAAAAGAAAACAACAACAAAACAAATAGACCTCTCATACTTTTTTAATTTCGAGGCAAATATCTAAAATTATGCCAGATTAAAAAAAGACTAAACTATATTTCTACTTGAATTTATGAACACAAAATTAAGAGAAGTGAAAATAATTTTTAATAACATCAAAACATAATTGATTTTTCGGTGTTTATTTTGAAACATTTGATGAGCGAAGATAAAAACTTTATTAATCCAATTGATCCAGAAAAAGTAACTCAGAACCCCGGATTGATAGCTTTTCCACACACTGTTGGAGGAGCTATGATAAAGCCTGAAGACCAAGGGAAATTGAAAGGAAGAGCAGTTTCTGCAATGGAATTTCAAACGGATATGCAATTGAATCAGATATATGAACAAATGCAACTTCTTGCTAATCAAGTCAAAACCTTAAATGATAGAAAAACGATTTCTCAGTTTATTTATACTGCTGAAATTAGATTTGAGCCGTTCATAAATCATACATATCATTTGTACTCACGTGAAAACTCAAGTTTTTTACTTTCTCTTGTTGGTCCGCAAGATTGGGGTAGAACCAAGCAAAACCTTTCATTTATAGCCACTGTTAAATTACTGGCAGATCATACCTGGGATATATTAGAAAAAAACCCTGAATTTAATTTTTAATTTTTCAGACTTGTTTTTGCTGCTTTCTCGTTAAAATCATTTAGAACTTCTTCATACAAAATTGCCATTTCCTTATCAGTTGATGCATAGTGGTCGAAACTTGTATTTAATTGGCCTAACGTACTATTTTTGCTTTTTAACAACGAATCTCTAGAAAGAAATAACGATTCTTTGTAGTTTTCATAAGACATGTAAGTATTTTGAAGATGAGATTCAATTAATACTAATTCCTCAAAAATAGCTAATGTCTCTTTCTTTGATAGAATAGGTGCTTTACTTACCGATAATGAATCGGTTGATTGACAAGAGTAAAGAACTACAAGCAAAGTAAAAAACACTATTTTCATCGTCTATCAAAAACTAATCTCGAACCCATTTGATGGTCTATTATTTTATTTTTGGTATAAACGATAGTGCCATTAACAAACGTACTTTCAATTTCATTTGAAAAAATATAGCCTTCGAAAGGAGACCATTTACACAAAGATAAAAGAGAATCTCTTGTTACCGAAGTGGATTTGGAAGGGTTTAACAAAACTAAATCAGCAAAATATCCTTCACGAATAAAACCTCTGTCTTTAATTTGAAATAATTCAGCAGGAGCATGACACATTTTTTCAACCACTTTTTCTATGGTTATCTTTCCTTCCTTCACTTTTTCAAACATGGCAAGCAATGCATGCTGCACCAAGGGGCCTCCAGAAGGAGCTTTGATATACGCTTGAGATTTTTCCTCCAGGGTATGTGGAGCATGATCAGTTGCAATAACATCAATCACATTCGTATTAACGGCATGCATAATTGCATCTCTATCCGACATTTTTTTAATCGCAGGATTCCATTTAATAAAGTTTCCTAACCTTTCATAGTCCTCATCAGAAAACCAAAGGTGATGAACACAGGCCTCTGCAGTAATTCGTTTTTCTTTAAGGGGAATCTGATTGGAAAATAATTCCAGTTCCTTTTCAGTACTAATATGTAAAATATGAAGTCGAGAATTGTATCTCTTAGCCAAGGAAACCGCGTAAGAGGATGACTTATAGCAGGCTTCTTCGTTCCTTATCAAAGGATGGAATTTAGGCGGGATAGTTTCACCAAATTCTTCAATGTATCGCTGGAAATTTTGCTTGATCATTGGGTCGTCTTCACAATGAGTGGTAATGATAGTCGGCGAATGCTCAAAGACAGCCTCTAATGCCTTTGGATCATCAACTAACATATCTCCCGTAGAAGAACCCATGAATATTTTTACTCCACAAATTTGTAAAGGATTAATTCGTTTTATCTCCTCAATATTTGAATTTGTAGTACCCAAGTAAAAGGAATAATTCGCCAAAGAAGTTTTCTCTGCAATAGTATACTTTTCCTCCAACTTCTCAATAGTTACAGCGCTTGGAACCGTATTTGGCATTTCCATAAATGAAGTTATGCCTCCTGCTACCGCAGCTCTTGATTCAGAGTAAATAGTAGCCTTGTGAGTTAAGCCCGGTTCCCTGAAATGAACTTGATCATCTATACAACCTGGTATTAAAAACAATCCTTCAGCATTTATTTCTTCTACATTAGCTGTATTCGTAATTGAATTTGCAATTTTCTCTATCCGTCCGTTCAATATAAGAACATCTGATATGAATTGTTTGCCTTCATTCACAAGTGTTGCTTGTTTAATTAGGTAATTTGCCATCACTTAAAATTTATTTTTCGCATTTTCCAAACTCCAAAAAAAGCTTCTTTAAAGATTCCACTGGACATTTTTGACTGACCATATAGTCTATCTATAAAGGTTATTGGAACTTCTGTAATTTTGAATCCTAGTTTATGTGTTGCATATTTCATGCAAATTTGGAAAGCATATCCTTTGAAAATTACCACGTCGAAATTAATCGATTCAAGAACTTTTCTTCGATAACATTTAAAACCTGCAGTCGTGTCTTTTATTGATATCCAAAGTATCAGCCGAACATAAACACTGGCAAAATAAGACATTAAAATGCGATCCCACGGCCAATTTTTGACTTTTCCTCCAGTAACATATCTAGAACCAATACTTAAATCTGAACCATTTTTGCAAGTTTCATAGAGGTGAATCAAGTCCGAGGGGTCATGTGAGAAATCACAATCCATTTCAAAAATGAACTCATAATTTCTTTTTAATGACCAATTGAATCCATGGATATAAGCAGTTCCAAGACCTAGTTTACCTGCTCTTTTTTCCAAGAAAATGCGATTGGGGAATAACTCCATTTGTTGCGAAATAGCATCCGAAGTACCATCCGGAGAGTTATCATCAATAAATAATATATCAAATTCTTTGGGTAATTCCATTAGAGTCTTGACCATTTTATCAATGTTTTCAAGCTCATTGTACGTTGGAATTATAACTATAGAATCGGACACTTTTTCTTTAATCAAACGAAATTAATCAATATTAAAATATAACTGTGTACTTTTAATAAAATTGTAAATAAAAATGAAAAATCTTTCAGCACCAACACTTTCAGCTATGCGTTGGAAATTGTTTTGGCTTGGGATTTTCAAGATCCCGTTGCTGTATTTTGTTCGTCCTAAACTGATATCGATAGATTCAAATCAAGTATTTGTTACGATTAATTTAAGTAGACGTACAAAAAACCACCTCAATTCCATGTACTTTGGAGCCTTAGCCGTTGGAGCTGATGTCGCTGCGGGTATTCATGCTTTTTATTTTGCTGATAAACACAACAAAAAAATATCCTTTTCATTCAAATCCATGAAAGTTGAATTTATTCAACGAGCAGAAACAAACATTACCTTTTTCTGCGGGCAAGGTGAACTAATCGAAAAAGCGTTTTTGGAAAGTTGTAATGAAAAACAAAGAAAAAATCAGCTTATTGAAGTTAGTGCTTTTGATTTAAATAATGTACTTGTTGCACAATTTTCTATGGAATTATCAATAAAAGTTCTGTAATACCACTTTCTGAACTCCTAATACTACAATTCTATGATTATATTTGTGGAAATAATTTTATACTATGAATAGTTGGTTTACAGTTAAAGTAAAATATACGCGACAATTAGAAAATGGAACATTTAAACGTGTTTCTGAACCATATTTACTTGCAGCAATGTCATTTACAGATGCCGAAGCACGTATATATGAAGAATTAGGCTCAAGAATTCGGGGTGAATTTAATGTTGTTGGAATTTCCAGAACAGAACTACATGATATTTTTGTTTATGATGATGCTGACACATGGTATAAATGTAAAATCACTTATGATAAAGTTGATGAAGATGGCGAAAAAAGCAAGAAAATAGCTCAACAATTTTTAGTTTCTGCTCATTCTGTGAAAGATGCATTTGATCGTATTCAAGAAAGTATGGCTGCCTACATGGTTGATTTTGAAATTCCTTCAATCACTGTTTCGCCCATCGTTGAAATTTTTCCGTTTAATGATGAAACTGAAGCGGCACCAGAATCACGAATTTTACCTAAAGTACAAGAAATAGAAGATATTCCAACTAATGGAAATTTCTACTCGGCTCCAGGAAGTGACGAAGATGATGACGTGGAAAGTGAGATTATTGATGAACACGAGAGCAACGAAAACGAATAAATGAGTGAGTTTTTAGAGAATTTACGTAACGATCACCAAGATTTTGATTCTGGAAATCTCTTGGATTATTTCCCTGAAAATCCATTAGAATTATTTGAATTATGGTTTAAAGATGCTTTAGAGCACAAAGAACCAGAAACAAATGCATTGGTTTTATCCACCATTGATATTACAGAAAATAAACCAAGTTCAAGAATTGTATACTTAAAGGAACTCATTAACAGCGAGTTTGTTTTTTACACCAATTACTACAGTCAAAAAGGCAAGGAATTAGCGCAAAACGCAAATGCTTGTATGTTGTTTTTCTGGCCTGGCCTACAACGTCAAATTCGTATTGAAGGATTGGTCACTATGATTGATGAGGCAATAAGTGATGCCTATTTCGCGTCTAGACCGAGAGAAAGTCAAATTGGAGCTTGGTCTTCTTATCAATCCGACAAACTTTCTGAAAGAATTGAATTAGAAAATAGATTTATTGAACTAAGCGAGTCGTTCGGTGGCGAAATCCCAAGACCTCCACATTGGGGTGGTTATGCATTAAAACCTAAATTGATTGAGTTTTGGCAAGGGAGACCATCACGCTTGCATGATCGCATTGTCTATGAAATAAGTGAAAACGATTGGGTTATTTATCGTAAAAACCCATAACGTGCAAGAATTACATCCTATTTGTTTCGAATTGTCAAACGGTATGCGTGTTGTGTATTTATACACGCCTACCTATGTAGCTCATATTGGCTTGACATTTCTGGCTGGATCAAGATATGAGGAAGAAAATGAAGTTGGATTAGCACATTTTTTAGAACATTGCTTATTCAAAGGAACAACAAAAAGAAAACCGTTTCATATTCTTTCGCGACTTGACACGGTAGGGGGAGAGCTCAATGCTTTTACATCCAAGGAAGAATTATGCATACATGCATCTTTTACGAATGAGCATACAGAGCGAACAATAGAATTATTGGCTGATATCACAATGAACTCTAATTTCCCCATCAAGGAAATTGAAAAAGAAAAAGAAATAGTTTTAGATGAATTAAATTCCTATTTGGATAGTCCAAGCGACAAGATTTTTGATGATTTTGAAGCTCAATTATTTAAAAACCATCCGTTAGGAAACAATATTTTAGGTACAAAAGAAAGTGTTCAGTCTTTTACATCGGAAGATTTACACCGGTACGTCAATCGCTTATTAACTGCTCAAAATGGAGTCATTTCTTTTGTTGGTCCAATTCCGCAAAAAAAGCTCCAAGCACTTTTAGAAAAGCATTTCGGAAATTTCAGAAAAGGGGAGAAGCAACAGGTTAAAAATCCGTTCTCTGATTTTAAATCATTTAATATCTGGACACAAGAAGCGAATTATCAAGTACATGCAATAATAGGGTCCATTGCGCCTAATTATTCCGATGAAGAGCGAAAAGGGATGAATTTATTAACCAATATTTTGGGAGGTCCAGCCTTAAATTCAAGACTAACTCTCTCAATCAGAGAAAAATATGGGTATTCATATAATGTAGAAGCTAATTACAATCCATATGTAGAAACAGGATTTTGGAGTGTTTATTTAGGTACAGACCAGAAATACCTTAATAAATCAATAGATTTGGTGAAAAAGGAGCTTAAACGCATGCGCGATGTAAAATTATCCACGCTTCAATTACATCAAGCAAAACAACAATTAAAAGGTCATTTGGCATTAAGTTTAGATAGCAATTCAGGGCTGATGATTGGATTAGGCAAAAGTTTACTATTATTTAATCAAATTGATACTATCCAAGAAATTCAAGAAGGAATCGATAAAGTTACCGCGGAAGAAATTTTAGACATTGCCAATAAATACCTGCTTCCAGAACATTATTCTGAAATGGTTTTTGAAATGAAGTAATTTTCTTTCGTATTTTTTCCATATATTTGTACATGCGTTTACTTGCATACGTAGTATTATTTTCCTTTACTTTCATTCTTTTACCAAAGGAATGGTGGCATTTAGATGATCATACAGAACACAAACACATCAGTCATTCAACAGAAAAATCGTTTAATCACGACGATTGTGCGGCTTGCGATTTAGATTTATCCACATTTAGTTTTGCTATTTCAATAATAGCGATTCCTATTTCCAAAACAAATATCTTATCTTACTCAGATAGTGAATCTACGTTCGTATCGAATTCATTTCTTTGTTTTAATCGAAGGGGACCACCCAATTTAGCTTAGTTTGTTCAAGTAATCTTTTTGATCTTCTTAAGTTAATAAAAAATCTATGTTATATACTGGTTTAAAAACAAGCGTAATCTTGTTTTGCCTTTTTACGTCTTTTTTGGGTAATTCTCAAATAATAAAAGGACAATTGTTTAATAAAACAACCTCTCAATTCATTGTTGGAGCTCGGCTTTATATTGTAGAAACCGAACAATTATGCGTTTCAGATTCAAGTGGTTTTTTCAGCTTTCGGCAACCACCCGTTTTGCCGTTTCGCATTAAAATTCAAGCCGTCGATTATGGCTCTCAATTAGTTACAGTTGATAGTATTAGAACAACTTTCAAAATAGAACTGGAAGAAAAACATATAGACATGCAAGAATTTACGGTTTCCGGAAGTACTTCGCAACTGCAAAACAAAAATCCATTTCATATTGAAACAAGGAAAATCAGTGAATTAACTTCCGTTGCTGCAATGAATATGGGAGAAATAATTTCTAATATCCCTGGAGTCTATCAATCTAACCTGGGCAATGGAATCTCCAAGCCTGTTATCAGAGGACAACAAGGAATGCGGGTTGTTACACTCATTAACGGTTTACGAATAGAAGGTCAACAATGGGGAGGAGATCATGGAATGGGGATTTCAGAGTTGGGAATTGGTTCTGTTGAAGTGATTAAAGGGCCTGCTTCGTTGTTGTATGGCGCCGATGCATTGGGTGGTGTGATTTATTTCACGGATGAGAATTATGCTGCAACTAACACACAAGAATTACAAGCCAGTTTGATTGGGAATTCAAATACGATGGGAGGAGGCGGAAAGTTTCTGTTCAAACAATCTAAACAAAATTTAAAATGGATGTTTGGATCTAGCTATACCAATCATGCTGATTTTCAATTGGCCAGTAAACAATTTGCGAAAAACTCACGATTTAATGAATTGGTCCTAAAAAGTGCATTATCTTGGAACTCAAAAAACAGTATACATACATTTAGATATTCATATGTTCAATCTACAACAGGTATTCCAGGACACACGCATGATACCTTAATTAATTTTCAAGATTTTCAAGTAGATGATCAAAAAAGAAAATATGAACTTCCAGCGCAATTTTTTAGTAATCACTATTTTTCGTTTGATAACAAGTGGTATTACAAAAAAAATACCTTGCACTTTTTACTAGGTTCAACCTGGAACAAATTAATTGAATACGATGAAAAAGTAACTATTCCTAGTATTAATATGTCTCTTTTTAATTCGTTGTATTCCTTGAAATGGATAAGAAATCAAGGAAAAAAAGTAAAACTAATTGCAGGTATTCAAGGGATGCTTCAAAATAACAGAAACGGAGTCAACCCTTCAGATACACTTGTTCCAAACGCAAATACGCTAGACAATGGAATCTATGGAACTATTCAGTATGAATGGAAGAAATGGAATTTTCAAGCCGGAATTAGATTTGATAATCGAAGAATTGAAACCTTCGATGTTTTTCATTCAATAAATCCTGTCGTTAAATCCTTTAATAGCCCAAATGGGTCAATTGGAAGTATCTATAATTCCGGAAAATTTACTTTTAGAACCAATTTATCTTCTGGCTTTAGATCACCTCATTTGTCCGAATTATTAGCGAATGGATTTCATCATGGTGCACTGCGCTATGAAATTGGAGATATTAATTTGAAACCCGAAAAAGCAACTCAAATTGATGTAACTGCTGAAATAAATCAAGAACACCTTGTTTGGATTATAAATCCATTTATCAATTTAATGAAAGATTATATTTATATACTTCCTTCTGGTGCTTATCAAGACGGCATGCCTGTTTTTACCTACGAGCAATTGAATCAAGTAATTTTTTATGGATCTGATATCGGAATGCATTATCATCCTCATTTTGCTCATCGACTTCATATTGAAAGTTCTGTATCTTTAATTTATGCCCAATCAGCCACAGATAGTAGTGTTTCATTACTTCCCCAGCCACGTATTCAAAACACGCTAAAATATACGTTTGATATTGGAAAGAAGTTTAAACTGAAAGACTTGACTATTCAATATGCATGGATGGCTGAACAAAATCAAGTCGCTTTCAATGAATCTCCTTCAGATTCCTATCATTTACTGCATGCAGCACTCAGTTTTGATATTCGATTAAAATCAATTTTTTCATGTAGCATTGGGTGTAAGAACATTTTAAATACCAACTACATTGACCATCTTTCTAGGCTAAAAAACATCCAAATGCCCAATCCAGGAAGGAATTTTTATTTCAGTCTTTCTTATAAATTATCTAGTAATCTTAAAAACAAAACAAAATGAAACAAGTAGTTTTTTCTCTAGCATTTATTGCCACAAGCTTAGTGTTAGTTACTTCGTGTAACAAAAATAAATGTCATGAATGTCATTACGACGATGCATCTGGAAATGAAATCCCATTAGGTGAAAAATGTGGAGATGAAATTGAAACTCTTGAGGCAAATGGCTATACCGATACAACGGGTAATTATGTTGTACATTGTCACGAGTAATTTAAAACCAATAAAGAGAGATCAAGCTGGTCTCTCTTTTTAGTTATCTTTTATCTAGGATTATTTGTGATAAAAAACCAATAAAAACTAGAACAACTAATGCAATGATGTAAATGATTACTTCATTTTTTATGGCTTTTTTTCTGTTTTCCTTGCACTTTTCCACATCATGCCGCAATAGTTCTATGTGTTTTTTAGTGCTACTATCATTCCCGTAATATAGTTCGATTAATCGTTGTTTTTTATCAAATTCAGACAATAAAACTGGGAATTCTAGCTGATTCATTTCACTATCTTTTACCTTGTTTTTACGCAATTTTCTTTTCAAAATCTGATATAGAATTAGAAAAAGTATAAAAAGCAAGGCTAAAAAGTCACTATTATACTGCCATCCAACTACAAAAGAAATCCCGCTTAAAACGGGTAATGAAACCATAGAATGATTCATCAATCTGTTTGTTAACTCACTATTTTTAGCAGATTTTATAGAAACAAGGGTATTTTCAATATCATGAATTAACTCGTCCAGTAGTGTATTAATTGAAGCTTCATGAACAAAACTACAGGCAGGACAAACTCTATCTAATGATTTGATTATCTCTCCACATGCCTGACATTTAAGAATAGAATCTTTACGGTAAACACTACGTTTATGCTCAATTAAATTCAAAACAGCTTGTAAATCCTGACCAATTTCAATACATCGTTCAATAATTATTTTTTGTTCATCCGTGGTTATTTCTTTATCTAAATAAGCCTGGTCTATTAATTCAATTATCTCTTGTTGGATCATACTTTCTTTCACTTAGTAAAATTAAGAAACAAAAAACACTATCAATGTTATAAATTGAAGAATAAAAATTCAACTACATGCAATGTTTTTTGTATATTAGTATCGTTAAATTATGAAACGAATTTTCCTACTATTCTTTGTGCTCAGCTTTACTTTCGTTAATTCCGCAAATGGTCAGGGGATTATTGAGCCGAAGCATTCGTTTACTCTGGAACTTGGTTTACCGAATTCCATTACGAATAAAGCTTTTCGAGAAATAATGCAAGGCCTAGTTCATGTTTCTCCCTATTATCAATATGCGTTTAAAAATGGGATTGCACTCGGTATAGGAGGTAGGTACTCTTATTTTGCCATCAATGAGTTTAGGGTTCCTTCAAAAGTGTTTGGTGGAAATCATTCATTTGGAGGTTTCGTGAAAATAGGTCATGAAAAATTCTACTCAGAATTGTTTGCAATTGACGCAGGCGTGAAATTAGGTTATGCTCAAAATGTTTTCTATTCCGATTTATTAAGATCAAGAGGTATTGATGTAGTATCAAAATCATCTATTTATATTGAACCTATTATTGGTTTTGTTCTTGCCTCCAGTGAATCAGATACTTATCGCTTTACCGTAGGGTATTCTTTTATCAATAATTCATTTAAACCTTGGGATATTGGGTATGAAGTGGGGAATCAAATTGGTTATACCTCAAAAGAGCTTTCACCCATATCTTCTTTTCTTACCGTAGGTTTTGGCTATACTCATCATTTTAATGGGAAAGCAAGCGTTGGTTTCGAAGAATAAATAAAACATGAAACAAACAATAACAATTGAATATCAAGAGATTGAGCATTGGAATTTATTACCCAGTGATGAAATAGTATTGGTAAATGAAGCATTCAAAATAGCTAAAAGTGCATATGCACCTTATAGTAAATTTCATGTTGGAGCTAGTTTGCGCATGGATGATCAATCAATAATAGTTGGAAGCAATCAAGAAAACATTGCCTATCCATCTGGTCTTTGCGCTGAACGTGTTGCCCTTTTTCATGCTGGAGCACTTTATCCTGAAAAAAAGGTAATTAAATTATGCGTAGTTGCTTTTGGTGATTTATTTGACAAAGAAGCTTGGTTAACGCCTTGCGGTGGTTGCAGACAAGTTATGGCAGAATCAGAATCGAGACAAAAAAACCCGATTGAAATACTATTGGTAAGTCAGAACAATAAAGTTTTAAAATTTAATTCAGTGCTAGATATTTTACCACTAGCATTTGGGAAATTCAATTGAAAAAATCTAAAACAGCTTCGATTACTCGAGCTGAATTGACTTGATGATGAATTGGTAATCTCACTAAGGTATTCGAAAAATTAATGGCGTTGTTCAATTTACGATCATCATGCTTATCAGTAAAATAATCACTGCTATGTAGAGGTTGATAATGACGAAGTGTTTGAATCTTTTCTTTTTGCATAAACTGAATAAATTCCACTGACTCTTTATAATCAGCTAATTGCAAATAATAAATATGTGCATTGTGCTTAGCGTATGCAGGAACAAATGGAACAGAAATTTTGGAGAATGCCAATTTGTAATCATTCCAAACCTTCAGTCTCGATGCTGTAATTTGTTCTTTTTGAATTAATTGAGCGCGTAATACTGCAGCATTTATTTCAGATAAGGCGTATGAACTACCAATTGATTTCCATTCATAAAAAGCGGTTTCTGATCGCAAAAAGGCAGAACGATTAGTACCCTTTTCATAAATAATTTCAGCTTGATTGATATCATTTTTATTATTTAACAGCAATAATCCTCCTTCACCGCAGCTGATGTTTTTTGTTTCATGAAAAGAAATTGCACCAAAATCTCCTAATGAACCTAAAGGATAATCAGTGCCATTTTTCACATAGTTTGAATCTAAACATTGAGCGGCATCTTCAATAATGGTCAAATTATACCTTGATTTAATCCTTTCAATTTTCTCCCAATCAAGTGAAATACCAGCATAATGCATTACACAGAGCACTTTTGTTTGTTTTGTTATCAATTCCTCTACTTTATCCAAATCCATATTTGGAGAATTGGGTAGAGAGTCGACAAAAGATAAAGTTGCGCCGCGCAAAAGGAATGCATTTGCAGTACTTGGATAGGTGTAGGAGGGAAGTATCACATGGTCGTTTGGTTGGATCCCTGCCAATAAAGTAGAAAATTCCAATGCGGATGTACAAGATGTGGTTAAGAAAGAAAACGAATTAGGAAAATCTACCGATAACAGCTCCTTACATATAAGTGATTGGGCTTGATTTCCAGCTGTTTTACCTGATTCTAATACCTCTTTAACAAAACTCAATCCAGTGGTATGGGTTGGAAATGGAACGTGATATGGTATGAATTCTTTTTGCACTTTTTTTACTTAAGGCAATTTTAGAAATAATAAATAACTTTCTGGTGCTTTTGGATCGTTATTCGAAAAATTCATTCGGTCTATAATTCCTTCTGTCCTGCGGTTAAGTTGATTTAACCGGCTAATAACAAGCGAATTATCATCAAATCGAGATAAATATTCTGCTGATAAAAGAACTTCTTTGCCCGTTGATGGATCCAAATATGAGGCTGGGGAGGATTCACCAAGTCCAAGGGGAATAATTCGTCTAGGATCAATTCCTTTCTCTAGTACCAAATAACGATAGCATGCTCGAGACCGATTTTGAGACAAAACCAAATTGCGATTTTTATCTCCGCGTGCATCTGTATGAGAGATTAATTTTAATACGATGGAGGGGTATTGGTTAAGGGTATTAATGATTTGATTCAGAGAATCATATGAAGAACACGTGCTATCATTTACAAATTCCCAGGTGTCACTCTTGTATTGTATCTCTGGAAAATGAAAAACACTATCCAAAGGCAGTTGTGGTTGAGTAATTTGGATACTTAATTGAATCTTTTGTTCTTTGGAATCGGTAACTTGAACCGAGTATTCTCCGGCTCGTAACTGAAATAAGTCTTTAGAATTACCTCCCGTCGACCATTGATACTTGTAGGGTGGATTTCCTGATTGAATTTTCAACGCAATTTCTCCATCAAATCCTTGAAAAGTAGAAACGTCCTTTTTAGTGTATTGAATTTGAAGGGGTTCACTTGGTACTAAATGACTGAAATAAAAATCTGTATAATTTCCATTTTTGTTAGATGACCATAATAATCCATTCTCTACCTGAATCAAATAAGCTTCAAAATGAACGGTATTAATAGTTGGTCCTAGATTAACTGGAGTTGTCCATTCCCCGGATTTTGATAAACACGAATAATAAATATCGGACCCGCCATAGGAATCCGTTCTGCCATTTGTAGCGAAGAATAAGGTGTCTTTTTGCTTAGTCAAATATGGACTTATTTCGAACCCAGTTGAATTAATAGAATTTCCTAAATGCAGGGGGGATGTCCATTTTCCATTTTCGAGCTTTGACAAATATATATCCTCCATCCCAATTGATTCCTGACCTTGGTATGATATCAAAAGAGTCGTTTCATCGGGGTGCATGAAAAATCCAATCGTATTAGTTGCACTTATGTCCAATCCAGGTACAACTATTTTTTTTGGGTTTTTCAGTTTACCGTTGATTCGATCATATACAAACAATCCGACATTTTTTCCTTGATAATCTTTAGAATGAAAAAAATACATTCGTTTTCCATCAGAACTTAATCCACATAATATATTGTTATTTAGGTTATTAACATCCTCTAATGAAACTAAATTTTCAAGTGAATTCGTTTGAGTATTAAATTTTGCTTTCCAACTGTCTTGATCCTGATTGTTGTTTTTCAATCGATCAAACAAAGTTCGGACAAAATATAATTGTTGTTTTAATTCATCGTAGAAAGGGGCGGACTCTTCAGTGGAATCTAACCCGCTAATTCTAATTGGTTGTGAAAATTGCATTTCTTGACAAACTACTAAATGCAACTGGAAGGTTAGAAAGACAGAAAACAAAAGTGTTTTAGTTCCCAAATCGATAACTTAAAATTAATTCATGTCCACCATTATTAAACGAAATCAACCGATTTGTATTGATGTCTAATGAATATCCTAATTGAAAAGACTCATTGATTAAAAACCCAGCCATAAACCCAACAGAAGATCGGTTTCTAAAATGAATTCCTGTCCAAACTTGATTGGGAAGCACCGCTTTTATAGCTATTTCCATGGAAAGAGGGGAGGGAGCCATTTTTTTCAATAATACCATTCCTTGAAGATCAACTATGCCTGGAATAGCATATGTATAACCCGTTATTAAATTCCAATGCATGCGTTGATCGAAATAACTATTAGATGTGTTAAGATCCAACGAAGTTTTTGTGAATTGATTAGCTGCAAATCCAATAAAATAGTTTTTACTAACTAAGGTAAATCCCGCACTTAAATCAAACGAATTTCGATTACTTCCGTTCGCTATATAAGAATCATATTCTTGATCTATATCTGTATTTTGTGCAACTTGTGCTTTCGTCATGTCAAAACCAAAATTGGAATAAGCAAATTTTAGCCCAGCCAATAATTTCCAATCTGGGTTCAAATCAATACTCATACTGTACAAACCATTTAAGCTCGTTCGATTAAATGCGCCGTATGAATCAAAAAGTAATTGCCCACCTGCATAATGGCTAAATCTGGATTGTTTTACACTATCGTTTTCGATGTTATCCTTGCTAATTCTCAAAGATGGATTTAATGATTTTTTTGATTTATTACTAATTCGTGTTTGTCCGCTAATAAATGCTGTTCGAGGTTCAGATCCAAATCCTAACATTTGCCATCTTCCTCCAACAGAAATCGCTGCATCATCCTGCATACCCATCATTGAAGGATTAAATAATGTTGTGTTATTGATGAATTGGGTAAATTGTGGTAATTGCTGTGAAAAACAATTGATCTCAAAAAGAATAACAAAGCCAAATAGTATCTTTTTCATGATTATTTTTTTAATATGATTGATACAATTCCGTTCAATGGATCCATAGTGCCGTCATCGGTTAAGTCTATGACGAAATAATAACTGGAAACTGGAAGTAAAGAACTTTTGTATGTTCCATCCCATGGTTTACTTGAATAGGTTCCTGGTAAAGATTCAAATAATAATTCACCCCATCGATTATAAATTTTAACCCTGTTTTTAGGGTACTGTGTATCCAATCCAGAAATGGTCCAATAATCATTGGTGCCATCATTATTTGGAGTGAAAGCAGTAGGTATTTCAATATCGCATGGTGAAATATAAACGGTAAAAGAATCAGGTAAACTCTCACAATTATTCAAGGTTTGAGTTGCATAATACGTTTGTGTGGTTTGATTACTAGGTAATAATTCGCTGTTATCACCAAGGTAATTGGTTAAAGCTGAATTGGAATACCACCGAATCCCATTGTTTACGTTGGTTATAGAAAGGGGTTGAATGATTGAGTTCAAGCAAAAAGTACTGTCTCCCAAAATTTCGGGTGTAATCGGCGCATCAGCTATTGAAATGGTTTGTGTGCCGCTAATCGAATTGGTACACAAAGCATCACTTAAAGAATCTAACACGTAAACACCTGGAGAATTGCTTAGCGCTATCAAACTAGTGGAAACACCAGTCAACTCTTGTGATACTCCATCTAAAGAATAACTCACTGAAAAATTGGGACTTCCTGTTACTAATAAATTCAAGGAATTAAATTCATGGTTTGAACAATTATAATCTCCTCCAGTGAACTCAACTAATGTTGGCAATGGTCGGATTACAACTACATGTGTATCAGGAATAAAAACACCGCAAACTTGTGCTGTATAGATTAGTTCATACGTTCCTGGAATAGAGCCGATTGGATTTAAAACACCCGAAAGATTATCGATGTTAATTCCTGGTTGAATTACATTAAAGAATCCACCCGTAACAAAATCTGGACCTAATACCGGAGAAACCAATCCTTCGTTGATGCAAATATTTGTTGGATAGGATAATCCGTAATCAGGATTTGCCGTAGCCATTGTTACGGTTACTTCTGCGGAACAAACACTCGTTGTTTTTAATGAAATGTCATCAACAGCAAAATCATTTCCGTTTCCTTGATAATTAAAGTCAGATAGACTAATCGTCGCTATCAAATTAGAACCTGAATTCCAATTGTACGAAATTTGATTCCAAGCACAATTTTGCGTTAAAACCGAATAGGTTCCTAAATCAACGCCATTAATTTGCGTTTTAATCTGAGCTAAATTTAACGCGGTTAACGAGGAAACCCAAAAACTAAATACGTAATTTTTATTCGGTTCCACAGCCACTGTTTGGCTCCAAAACTCATCCGTCCCTAAATTATACGTGGAACCATCCACGACTAACATTTTTCCAAATCCATTTCCTAAAGTGTGATCAATACATGCATTAAAAGTGGGAAACCAATTACTGGGATTGGTTACAACACCATATCCCCGTTGAACACCACTCGGATTGGAAGGCGCATAAAAAGTATAATCGGAAATGAAACCATTATTCCCTAATTCAAAATCTCCATTATAAATACTATTCAAATTGGAAATGGTCGCAGATGCTGTGTAGGTGGTAGAATTATTCGGTGATATTTGAATAGAATCGAGATTCGTAATTAACAGTTCAGGATCATTTGGTGAAGCGCTCCATTGGTAATTCGCGCCACCAGTAGCTTGAAAAACCAAGGCTGTATTTGGACAAACAGCTGTATCTGAAGGATTTATTTCAATGGGAGAAATCGTTGAAACAATTACCTGTTGAACAGAATCAATCACACCATTTGCATCTATGAGTCCGATGGTATATGTGCCTGGCTCAACATATTGAAAAATACCGGTGTCGTTTGTGATTGCTTGCGGTTGTTGACCATTGATTTGAAATAAATAAGGTGGTTGACCTCCAGTGGGGTAAATAACAATCATTCCAGAATTTTCTTCCGCACAATTAGGTTGTGTAATGGAATAAGTAAAATCGAGTGGGATATTATTTTTCCGTAAAGATAAATCATCAAGAGCGAAGTCATTACCAATAGCATTCGTATTTTCATTATACAATTCGATATTCACACAAGTGCTTGTCGCAGTGAATGTATAACGAACCTGTAGCCAACCAAAATTTGGAATAGGAGCTAGGGTAGTTCCAAATGCGAGGGTTACAGCAGATGCATTATTTATGGAAATTCGTATGTCAGCCAATTCTGAATTACCTGATATGCTATTGGAGACCGTTTTTACCCAATAACTAAATTCATAGGATTGTCCAACCTGCAAATTACAAATACCTCCTCCATTATCACCTGCTTTCCAAAATCGTTGTTGCCCGCCCGTTGTATTGCCATCAATCACCATCATTTTACCATTTCCTGAGGTATGGTCAGCGGAAGAAGAAAAAATTAAGGTGTTCATTACTTGGGGATTTGCAACAAAAGCGTAATTTCCTGCAGAAGTAGATCCCGAATAAGGTGTGTTTAACTGAATATATCCTTGGCCATCTACCCAGAACCCATATCCAGGACCACCAAATTCAAACGTACCGTTGTTTAGTAGATTTTGGGCATTCATACTGAAAGTATAAATAATGGCAAAAACATAAATAAGGATATTTTTCACTGTTTGGATTTATAAATCAAAAATAGAATTTTTCGGAAATTGAAAATAACATGTATTTAACTTCTATCCACATAGTTTTTAACAAAAAAAAGTATCGCCATAATCCGAAGTCAATAGGGTGCTCCGAAAATAAGTTATTTAACCCCTTAATTGTTATTCAAAAAGAAGAATACTTAGTTTTTATAATTGACTGGATCAAGTGATTTGACCGTCCAACTTTCTAAAAACTCTTTCACTTTTTGAACACTATGACCTTTTCCTTCTTCAAGGTAAGAGCTATTTTGCGTATGTAGTCGATTACCATCTGAATCTAGAATGACAAAAACTGGAAATCCAAATCGTTGCGGAAAGCCTAAACCCTTCAATATTTCACTATTGGTATTTTCCTTGCTATAATTTAGGTGATACACTACATAATTTTCATTCAAGATTTTCTTTAGTTCCAGCGTATCGTTCACTTTTTTATCAAAGGCAATACACCAACTACACCAGTTGCCGCCAATTTGCAGTAAAACATGTTTGTTCTCTTTCTTTGCAATTGCTATAGCATTGGTGATGTCTGTTATTGCATCTGCATTGGGGTTGTACAGTTTTTTGGACGGTGTATTTTCTTGAGCATTTAACACAAGACTTAAACTAAATGTAATAAGAAGAACGAAAAGGGTAGGGCTTAGTTTCATGATGATTTTATTTTTAAACGATCGACGCTAGCAGAGTTCATTGCAGAAAACTTAAACCGAGTTGTCCGTCTAAGATAGAAAGTTTTGTTTAAAACGAGTCCTGAAATTTAAAAAAAAAAATACTTTCATCACGCAGTATATCTTACTGAAATGTTGTTGATTATGACATTACTCGTCGGATTATCATTTCCGTGCTTTGTTATTAGTTTAAAATGTATTGCTATTTTTCAATCACTTCTGTAATCAGTTATTAAGACAGCACCATCAATTTGAAGTAATGAATGGATTGTCTTGATTTTGTTTTACTCAGGTAGAGCAGTAGTTTGATTGATTAAATAGTTAGCATTCAAGTTGAATATTATTTTAAAATTTCACAGTAAAACTCACATATGGAATGCCTATTACGATTTTCTGAAAAATATCAGGATTATTTATGAAGGCTACATCAACAGCCATTTTTTCACCAAAAAATCTTACTCCGTATGAGAACAAACCGTAATAACCATCTGTTGGAACAAACCAGTTTTCAGACACTAATGCAGCTCTTTTTGATATACGCGTCATGCCTGAAAGAGTAATAATTGGTCTCTGAGAAAATTTACCTTCTATAAATCCCCAACCTAAGCTACTGGTAATATTATGTTCTTTGGTTCCGTAGGTGCCGCTTAGAAAAGCAGTCCCCAAATAAGATCGATTGCTTATTGAAGAAGAGAAAGGAACACTTGCAAATAAAAGACCGCCACCCGCATGAAACTTTTCGGCAATTTTGAAACCAACCTTAGGTGTGATAAAAAATATAGGAGATCTGTTGAATGTGGAAAATAGTTCTAAACCTCCACCAATGGAAATATTATCAGTAATACCAACATTAAAGGAGTTCAACACTAACAATGTATTTTGGTAATACCCCTCTCCTTTTTTTAGATTAAAAGCTGATGGAGCGTATAAATATCTAGATGCATGAGGATTGGGAAACCAATAGTTCCCGTTTTTCAAATTTGCTTTATCAACAATTTCTATTGATTTTATTTTTGAAATTTGAATTTCAAGGTTAGGTATTGATTGGGTTCTCATGACAAGGTTAACCGAATCTTTTTTTAGAATGTTACCAATAAAAATAGAGCGATCATTTAGTTCTATTTTATACGTTTTCGTAGAGTCAATAGGTGCACTGATATTTGACTTTTGACCAAATACATGAAGTGTCCCCAAAAAAAGAAAGGTAAATAGGAGTTTTTGAATTATATTTTTCATTAGGCAGTTATTAGAGAATTAAACAAAGGGTTTATATGCATGCAAGAAACAGGAGTTTTTTTCTTTTGCTGTTTGGGATTATTTTTTTGGTGCCAAGTAGGTTTTAAAAACAAACTTTTCAGGCCTATATTTCATAGGGATTAGTAAAACCGCGGCGGAGGAGATAATGATAGGAAACACAGCAAAACCAATGATTTCTTCTTGTGTAAAAATACTGGGTTGTGATTCTGTTGTATTTCTTTTCATGTATACGACACCTGCACTGATAGCTAGACCTAATGAACCGATACATGTTTTAATGAAGCCATGAGAAATAATACCACGAATCCTTGAAACTTCTATCCATTTGTCATTAACCTTGATTTTATTTTCGCTTATTTCATTTATAACACCTTTTACTTTGAGGAAAGAATCTCCGGAATAATCAAAGAGGAGTTTTATCCTATCACCGATGAAATATACTTTTTTGACTTCGCCGTCATTTTTGTTTTTGACATAAAAAGAATTCTCAGATTGAGCATTACTACATGTGCCAAACAGTATCATAAAAAGGAAGAGACAATATTTCATTTGTTCTATATTTGTTTATGATCAAATGTAATGAAGTTCAAACACTATTGGTAGTAAATGCCGCAACACTCAATTTGTTTGTTGCGAATATCGCAAACTGATCGCTAAAAGTTTGCAAATAAAGAGGTTAATGATTTCGGAGACGAAAACTGTCTGCCAGCACTGAACTTGACACGAAGCACAAAGCTGGCTTTATTTTACCAAACGCCTATTCTTGTCCCTGTTTCTTTTAGTCCTACGATTTTGTTATTTCTGTTCGTCCTATTGATTTAAAAGAGCTCTTATTTTTGCCATTTTCGTTATTCGGTCATGTGAGTAGGTCAAACTTGTATGATTTAAATACTCCAAAAGCGTTAAACTTTTTTCTAAAACATTGTTTTTAAATTCATTATCAATCACAAATCCTAATTCATAAAATATTTCAGCGATTTTCTCCAAGTGTTCATTTGTGAATTTTTTATCTTCTTGTAAGAAATTTACTAGATCGTTGTTCGAAATATTCATTAATTCATTTAAGTCTAAATCAAGTTCACTTCTGAGCGATTGTGACGTGATTTCCATCAATTCTTTTACTTCTCCTTGACTTTTTAGGTTTAAAAGATTGGCTAATATTTTTCCTAAAATCTTTCCTAAAAGGTCAATTTGTTTTAGAAAGTAGTCGTCTTGGTTCATTTTTAGTTTCTTTTAAGTGGCTACATTCGAAGTTAACTTTTAAAGTGTTTAAATACACTTTTTAACGAAGCATTTTTTAAAGTTGCAGCTAAACAACTGTTTTTGGAGCATCAAAAAATATCACTTATGTCTAAACCAGCAATCTTGACGTTCGTTTTCGTACATTTTAAAGACCGTATTAACAGGTGCACCGTGAATCAATTGACTATTAAATTGTGTTCTTGCTAAATAATTAAACGCTCCCATATCTCCAGTATACGCTGTTTGGTTTTCACCGTTAGCATATTCGTGAATAGAACATAACTGTTGAATAAAATCAAAAATTATCGGAGCTCTACCTCCTATTACTCCGCAATTTAAAAGAGTTTCAGACCCAAACTCGCTTTCATAGTCGGCATACTCGCTTATGTTTTGGCGTAGATTGGCAGAATGATCCTTCATCCAATCATTATCGAGCGTTTTTGGCTCATCGCCAGAAAAAATTGCTTTTGGATTTTCAATAAAATATGGTTCATTAAATGGATTTTTCACCAACGTAACATCTGTAATATCGGTAACGAAAATACTTTTGAAGAATTGGATATTTTGTTGGAGAAATTCATTGTACACAAAATACCGATAAACATTGGGATTAAATTGATGATTGTACTTTATTTTAACGAATGAAATATATTCATTTTTGAATTTTTCACAGGTTTCAGCACTAAAGTTGTTATGAAATATCACCCCTTGAATATGTTGGTCCGCAACAGATTCAGCCCAATCACGCACCAATTCATAATTATCATTATCAAGCGTTGTATTGCGATTTACATCATAGACGCCTGTAATATGGCATGCCATAATCAGATCAGTGTTTGGAAGAAAACGTGGAGTATCAAAAGCCATTGGTCAAGAATTCAAAAAGTTCTCTTTTTTCATGGTTGAACAAATGCTGTTCGGAATATTTCTGTGATAAATATACGTTCTTAGATCAACTTTTTTTACACTAAACTGAGTGGTTGCTCTTTCGTAAAAATCGGCATCAGCGGCAAAGCCAGTTTTGAAATGAATGCTTGAAAATACTTTTTTACGTCCGAATAATGTACCAAAGAGGATTGTTTCATCTAAATGGATGAGTTTTGTTAGGTCATTTTTATCCGGCACATAGTAATCGTCATTGGTATCTACGATTGTTTCGGTTGTTGAACAAATCAAATCCACCTTTTCTACCTCCAAAAGACAAGCACTTAAATGATGTGATTTATATTCGTCGTCGCCATCAATTATGGTTATAAATTCACCTACACTATTTAAAACACCGCGATTGATTGATTCTGATTGCCCCCGATTTCTGTGACGTATATATACTATTTTATCCTCGTATTTCTCAACGTATTGCATCAGAGCCTCACGATTGGTCGCATTACTACCATCATCAATAATAATGAGCTCGAAATTTTGAAAGTCCTGATTTAACACTGAATCAATTGCTCTTTTGATATAAGAAAAATCGGTATTGTAGACAGCCATGAGTACCGAAATTTTTACTTGTTTTAACATAGTTGCTTGGTAAAATGGTTGCTGCTCAAAAATTGATACATATTAAATTCTTTAAAATCTTTCAAATAAACGTGTAAGCGTTGGTAATTTCAGGGTGCAAGTAACTCATTTTTCTGTTTGATTCGGTTAATTTCTTGTTATTTTATCGATTAATCGTTCTTAGCAACGAATACACAGAAAAACAGGATCCATTACGACAGAACAAAAACCAACTTTTTTTCTTACAAACCAATCAGCGGCGAGCAAAATTAACTCTTTTAAATTGACTTTAAGTTAAGTGATTATAAATATAACTATGCTAAAACCTGAAAATCTGAACAACTTTAGGTAGAATGAAATAGCTCTTAGAACAAAAAAACCAGGTGTTTTAAAAAAGAGCAATAATAGGTTAAAACTTTTTTAAGTTACCTAATTGTTTATTGATTTCCATTTCCCTTTTTTAAAATATATGTTATTATATTTCTGACTGTAAAAAACTAAATTGAAACTCCATGCCCATCGATAAGTAGTTGGATTACTTGTCAATATGTGGTGAGTTGGTTGATCCATTTTTATGATTAGTCTTTCCGAAATGTATTGACTTGGGTTGGTCGTATTAATTTTTCCACGAAATATTTTTAGAATTTTATCCTTATCTTTAACGTAGAAATAAATTGAGTCGTTTTCTCTTATTTCAAAACGGTAATTATTGTATTGCCAGTCTGATTGACGGCCAGAAAAGTAGTCACGGTCAACAATATATTGTCCGTAATAATCTTCTTTTTCGAGATTTTTTTTATCGGTCAATAAGTGAATAATTGCCCCAAGAGCAAAAAGACCTAACAAACTAATCCAAAAATAACCCAGTATTTTTCCTGCTATTTTTTCCCTAGTAATAGCCCAAACTACTAATAGAATAATTGACAAGGGAAAAATGATTAAGATTAATATCACTCTCTTTTTTCTTTGTTGTTACATTTAGTTTCTAGTTATAAGTGGATGAAAACGGTTCGGCTAAAATGTCGATTTAACGCAGTTTAGGTTTTGTTAGAATTTTTTTTAATTTGATTATTATTCCAACCAAGATTATCAGAAAAGTAATACTTGATAGTATCCATTTAAACGAGTTAATTCCAGATCCTATTGAAACTAATAATTCGGATATTGAACTTGAATTTAAATAGGTTTCTAGCATCAATAATTCAAGATAATTCTCTGCCCAATCAGCAATCATACAAAGAATAGGAACAATCAAAAATAGACGCTTGTTTTGAAAGAAGTACATAATCCAAGATGTGTACATCAAAGTGTAGACAAATGCAAAAATCACGTCCCAAATTTGAAGAAACACACTGTAACATAAAAGTTGTTCCTTATTTCTTGATTGAAAGAAATTCTTTACCATCTCTATGCTGTAAGAAAAGGAAACACCTAATGAATTTGCACCCGTTTCAAGTTTGAAACAGTTACTAAATGGAGCCAGAATGTATGTTATGTAAAAGAAAAAAACTATCGTAAAACTTATTGCCAAATATAGAATTCGGTTGTTCTTGAAATGTAGAATTATTTTGATCATTTTTTCGTTAGTGAGAGTTTATAACGGTTTGCGATTAGGTAATCTTCTTGGCGTTTGCTGCACATGCACGTATGGCTACGGTCATAACTTCTTATGTTTTTAGTACCGTCACCTTTGTTCCCTGTCCATACCGCAGTAAGTTCGTATTTGTGTTCGTGGGTCATTGTATTTTAGTTTATTCTTCTTCTAGTATAGATGTTCCTTTTGATTTATCACCTGAGGTCCATTCCCAATTTTCATGAAGGCGAATTTTTCCATTTTCAAGAATTTCTGGTTTTGATTGGCAAATTCCGACCATTAATTCGTCTTTTTCATTTATTTGGTGATAACTCATTTCTATATTTCCTAAATGGTCAACCAAACCAATTAGATGTCCAAATTTAATCTTACCCCCTGAATATGTAGAGGTTAGAATACTTCCGTCTTGCTTGTAATGAAAAAGAGTTTCGTTTGACGTTTCTCCGTTTTCAGTATTGCTAATTGGTCTGAATTTTTTGTCGTTGTAGTTCATTGTGTTGTTTTATTGTTTTGTTAAATTCAGTAACCTGAATTCACTTTGGATACCTTGTAGCAATGCGGCTAACGAATAACTGTCATTCGTACAATTTTATTTCCTGAAACTTCATAAATCATTACAAGTTTAGTTCTTTTCTTGCTGCCTTTTCTCCCTTTAATTGACTCGTGATCAATGACTTTATTACCTAATACTATGCGATGTAAAATAGTGGAATGTAATTTTGGTGAAACATCAAAAAGATCCTTGTAAAGTTTTCTTATCGCTTCCTTTCCAAATGCAACAGGATCGGATGTTCCAAATAAATACAATGCAATTGTGTCGGGGAAAGAGCTCATAAATCCCTCGATATTTCGTTGATTGTAATAATTAAGGTTTTCTTGCACAACATCTGCTGGAGTTTTGATTACTTGAGACTGTGTCAAATGAATAGACAGGAAAAAAAACAAAAATAAATAGATTGGTTTCATGATGTAAATCTATCAAATTCTATTTGTTTTTTACATTAGTTTGGTAAACTAGTGATAGCAGACTATTGTTTTCTTTTACCTGGCGCTTAATTGAGTCATTTTCCTTGTTTGTCCTAAAGTTCAAGTTTCTTTAAAGAAATTTCAATTTCATCTTACTAATTTATCAGAATGCAATTCTGTTTTTGTTTATTCACTCTGTTGTAAGTTTTACTTTAACAAAAAGTAATAAATAAAAGCCCACAAGACAATAAAGAATAACCCTGGATATAATACGGTTTTAAGTTGTTTCATATCTTTTTTAATAATTAAAAGATATAATATAACGAGTATGAATATCGATATTATTCCGATTGGAATGAATGGATACGTCATAATAGTTGAATTGTTTTTCTTCTGTTGTTTAAGGTGCTTGGAAAATGTTATGACGGTTTGCGGGCTTGGCGCTGTGTCGACTTTTTTAATAAATCGTTTCTCCGAAGTTAATATTAATTTCTTTCAAATTATTTATTGTTTCGAAGTGATATTTGACGGCCGGCGCCATGACGGAAGTTTGAAGCATTGTTTTTAATTGGCCTTAGTTTTATCGTAAACCATAGAATAAAAAATTGTATTGACAATTTGACGAAAGTCACCCATGATTTTATTAAAACACCATATTCTTTTTGCATGTAAAAATCATTCTCGTCAAAGTAGGAATAAATGTAAGTTTACAGGACGTATCCTATCAATATCACATAAATACCATTTGTTATGGAATTAAGCCAAGTTTTGTTTAAGATTGTTTGAGCCAAATATATTAAAGCAATCAATTTAAGCAGATCATACTTATAGTGCACCTTTAAACCACTTGCATAATTGACATACTTTAATTTGGCTATTATCCAAACAAGAAGGAATAGAAAAATTATTCCATTGATAATTCTTTGGTTTTTCTCCTTGTTTAATATTTGAGTCAGATTTTGCATAGAATTCGATTGCATTTAACGGTTTGCGTGCAGGCGCTCGTAACCCTGTGTTGCGCCTGCGGCAGGGTTATGGCGCTTGCACGCTGTTAAGGGCTGGCTTATTCCTTAATCACTTTAAATGTCTGTTTCACATTTTCTCCTATACTGAACAAATAAATACCTGCCGCTAATTTTTCCAAATCAACGCTTGTGTTTTCAGTATTTATTTTCCCTGATAAAACCACTTTGCCTGTGTTGTCATATATGTTGTAAACAGCGCCAATAAGCTTGGTGTCTGCTTTTACGTTAACTATACTTTGGGTAGGGTTAGGGTAAATTGAAAATAATTTATCATTTATAGTTTCATTAATACCCACACTTATGCCACTAAATTTTACTAAGAAAGCATCGCTATAACCATTATTTCCATTAGCGGTTTGATGCGCTCCTGCTGTGGCTATATCCGAATTAGATTGTGTATATCCCGTCATGTAAACATTACCTGAAGCATCGGAAGTGCAGACATTTTTGATACCACCGTAATAGGTACCGCTTTGTCTTACTCCACTTGAGTTAAAACTAACTAAAAAGGCGTCATTAAGTGTAGTTTGATGTGCTCCGGATGTAGCTATACCAGCAGAAGATTGTGTATTACCCGACATGTAAACATTGCCTGATGCATCGGTAGCGCATGAAAATGAAACATCTAATAAGCTACCACCATAATATGTTCCCCATTGCCTTAGACCATTAGAATCAAATTTTACTAAGAATCCGTCACTATAACCACCACCATAAGCACTTTGATGCGCTCCTATTGTGGTCATGCCCGATGATGCAGGAACGAATTCTTGTTGTGTATCACCAGCTAAAAATACATTTCCAGATGCATCCTTAGCGCACGAATATCCTATATCTACTCCTGCGCCGCCATAATAAGTTCCCCATTGCATTACTCCGCTTGAATTAAACTTTACTAAAAAAGCATCACAAGAACCTCCGCCATAAATAGTTTGATGCGCCCCTGTTG
>JBILYP010000029.1:0-39259 GCA_044377675.1 Crocinitomicaceae bacterium | reverse complement strand
AGTATAATTCGAGGCTCCTGCTACAGCAGCCCACGAAACGGTAGCTGTTGTAGTTCCTACCGTAGAATTTGTCATCCCCGTTGGAGCAGAACATGTAGTTCCACTACTTCCAGCTTGAATTGAAAGTGTGTAGTCTTCAACTTCGCCGTATGTAAATGACTCACATGGACCTGTTATTGCTCCGTCTTTCATAATAATACGCATTCTAACATTGCCCGTTATAGCTGTAGAAGGAATAGTAATTGATGAAGTAACTGCAGCAGATGTTCCTGGTGATGAGTAAACAAGTTCTCCAGCATCTACAAAATCTAAATCGCCATTGTAATCAATATATGCATTAAAATATTCTGGATAAACAGTACTAGCAAAACTAGGAGTTAACGTTAAGGAATATGCTGTTCCTTTATTGACAGTAGTAGAAATTGCAGTGTAATTTGCATATCCTCCACTACCTGTTGATGTATTGTTAATTGTATTGAATTTTACATTTGAAATCCATTCAAATTGTGTGTTACCTCCAGTTGCAGCACAATACGCTGGGGTTGTTGTTCCGCCGCCCGTTGACCCTGAACATCCTGGTGAAGTTGCCAAACTTGCTCGAGCACCACCTGAAACGAATAGTGCTTGCATGCGTGCTTTTTGTCCATTGGAAAACATTTGCATACACGCATCATCTACGTAGTCCATATAGTTCATGAACATTTCTGCGGAAGTACCACATGAGTTAGCTCTAGGATGAGATGGACAGGCATAGTTGGATGTATTGTGAACCGGCGTGTCAGAAACTAAATCACTCCCACATGTTGCATCACCCCAAATGTGACGTAGATTCAACCAATGGCCAACTTCATGCGTTGCCGTTCTTCCTTTGTTAAATGGTGCTTGAGCTGTTCCGGTAGTTCCAAAACAAGTATAACCGATTACAACACCATCTGTAGCTGATGCACCTCCTGGAAATTGTGCATAACCTAAAATTCCACCACTCATATTACACACCCAAATATTCAAGTATTGATTTGTCGACCATGCATTACTTCCACCTGAAGATGCAGACTTCATTCCGTCATTGGTGGAAAAAGAAGTTTGACTCGTTTGTACACGAACGATTCCAGTTGTTGCGTTTCCACTAGGGTCTCTATTTGCTAAACAAAAATTGATCTCTGCATCAGCCACCAGACTTGAAAACGTTGATGGTATTAAATTCAAATCAGTATTTAATTTTCTAAAATCCTTATTCAACACATCTAATTGAGATTGAATTTGTGCATCAGAAACATTTTGAGCTGAGGTATTGTAAACCACATGTACAACAACAGGAATTGTAATCACCGCTTTGTTTTGGCTCACTTTGCCTGAGGAAATTGCGAAATTTGTAAATTGCTCGATTTTCTCGATTCGCTCAAAAAGATGCGGGTCTTCCATCAAAAGACGTTCGTGATTATCCATGGTGTGGCAGGATCGCTGCTGACCAAAGGAAACCAGGGATGTTAAGCTGATTAATAAAAGTAATAGGTTTTTCATGATTTAATTTTTTTTAAAAATAATTATTTTAAGTTATATACAAGAAAACAAGAGGTTAATTGAAAGAAAAAATGAATACGTCCTTATGAAACAAAAAAAATCTGACTACACCGCTGTAATCAGATTAACCTATAAAAACCTAATCGATTGAATTACTTTATTTATTCACTGTGAGATTTTCAGTTGCAATCACTTTATCCCCAATTAAAAATAAAATTTCATACGTTCCATTTATCAATCCATTTAAATGAAGAGATGTAGCATCCATCACCGGAATTAATGGAATGATCTGTCCGTTGTTTGAATTGATTTGGATAGTTGTTATTTCGGTATCAATCCATGATAATGTAGCAAAACCTGGTTTTAATTCATCTACAATAACAGATACCTTTTTGGGATCCTTTGGGTCCTCATTGTGTGCAAAAGATACCGATGAATAAGAAAATAGCATTGCAATAAAAGCAATTTTAATAAAAGTTTGATTCATAATAAGTTAGTTATCCAAAATTCAACTTCGTTTACTGAACTAACGTCAAAAAGTTTCAAATTACCGCAAAATTAAAAGTCCCGTTACTCGTTTGTAACAGGACTTCTACTTGGATAACTAACTAAACTAAACCTTAAAAATTGTTTTAACTATATCGATATTACTTATTTACTACTAATGTTTCTGTGGCAATAACTGTTTCACCTGACATAAATGAAATCTCGTATGTTCCATTTATCAATCCATTCAAATGAAGCGATGTAGCATCCATTACTGGAATTGATGGCATTACCTGTCCATTGGTTGAATTGATTTGAATAGTTGTGATTGCAAAATCAGACCAAGACAAGGTTGCGAAACCTGGTTTCATTTCATTCACCACTACAGAAACTTTTTTCGGATCTTTCGGATCTTCGTTGTGTGCAAAAGTTAAAGAAGCTGAAGCTAACATCATCACTACTAAAGCGAATTTTACGGTGGATTGTGCAATTGATTTCATAATATATTTTTTTTCGTGTTGTTTTCTGAGACAAAGATTGTTCAGTTCGATTGATAACCAACAAAAAAAAAATGATTCGCTTAGTAAATTACTTAAACCTACATACTATCTACTACGTATTTCCCGCATTGATCTACGTATAAGTACGTAGAAAAGTGAAATTAAGCTCCAATTAACCGTAACAGCAACAGTGAATGAATGAGTCAATAAATTAAGATTACTTGAGAGAGTACCTCTGAGATTTCTCAATTAAATCATACAAGAAAAAGAATAAAATCAATCTATTGCTTGGCTGGTATGCTATCCTCTTCACTCACCAATGGTGCCTTTTTATAAAAAATAAAAGAAATTGAAATTTTGAATACACTGAACCAGTAAAAAATCACCCTTTTTTCTTCCGCCTTACCTTCACTTTAAAATCCTCGATTCCGCCTTTTACGGTAACATAGATAAACTTGGAGTTTTCCTTTTTATACTGAATTTCATCTTCTGCTTCTTCCGACTTTTTATTCCGCTTAAAGAGTTTGTTGGCCGCTACATTTCCAATCATTTTCCATGGAACACCAATTTCATAATCCATGTCAAGTGTTTCATTCATTTTTTGGGTTCCGCTAATTTCTAAAAAACCCAAAGTTGAGTTTATTGTCATTTTAGGAATAGTAATTATTCCTTTGTCAAAAGTTATTTCATTGCGCAAGGTATCAAAACTGACCTTACTTACGTTTTTATCTTCAAAATAACTCTCCAATGCTTTAAGGGGAGTAAAGTTCTCAAGTTTACCTCCGGTTACAACCATATCGATAACGATCTTTGAATCATCGATTTTAGGGACTAAATCTGCATGCAAATGAATTTTCCCCGTAATAACACCATTGAAATAGCCATGTAAATTCTCAGACAGAAGATGGTCTTGACCAAAATTTTCAAACTTTAACATCAACTTATCAAGCTGAACGTGTTTTGCAGTGATGGTAGGACTAAAATAAATGTGTTTTTTATCTTTACCACTTAAGTAACCTTTCATTTTCATTTCTCCTTCGGCCGTTACAAAATCAAGCTTATCGATATGAACCATATGGTCTTTTGAAGTGTGAAACTTTCCTTCGAAATTTTCAAGCGTATGACTATGATAATTTAAGTTTCCAACGCGCATATAAAAATCCATATCCGAAAAAGGAAGGTCATATAAACTAAAAACGGCATCGTGATCAGTCGTTTGTGTTAAAGAGTCCATGGGTGGAGGATTGTAGTTACTCAGCTCATCAACATCCAAGCTTTGTGAAATAATACTCAGTTTGTTTTTCCTGTTATGCTTGCCATTGTGAAAATTGTAATGAAAATCAACTTTAAAATCTGAATGACCCATTTTACCGATAAAATCCTTGATGTCAATTGAATTTGGTTCTAGGTGAATTTTAGTGCTAAAATCCTCAAATTTTAGTGGGTGAATTTTCATTTTTCCACTGAAGTTCGAAAGTTCAAAATCGGAATAGGTGAATACACTTTTGTTAAAATGAAGGTGAGTTCTTCCATGAAACTTTAAATTTTCAATTTCTTCATGTCGATAGTCTTCAGGAACGTAATTTTCTCCACCATAGGTAAATAAATTCTCCAATTTAATTTTTTTGGAATCAAGATCAAACTCTAAATAGGTTTCACCATTTTTTTCGTTTTCAAGCCATAAGTCATAATTCCTTAAAAATCCATTAAAGTGAAAATCTGACTGATCTAAAAAACCCCGAAAATCAATAACATTGAAGTCTTTTTCAGAAATAATTACGTCTGCATGGAAGTCATGAAAAAGGTGAGGATAATGTTTTAATTTAGCGTAAAAATTCTTTATAAAAAACTCTCCTTCGGGTAGATTTTTTGATTCTAAAATTTTCTTTGCCGAGCTCGTAAAGCTTAAGTTCAATCTCAAATTATTAATTTGCTCATCGAAACCTTCTGAACTTTTTGAACGCGTTAATTCATGAACATCAATTTTATTGGCGGAAATGTCTAAATCACATGTAACAGGGATATTTGTATGATGCACAATTGCTGGTAAATCACTAACACTGCCGGTTATATGTAAATCCGTATTTCCAACTTGTGTGTTAAAATATTCAATGGTGGCAGCATGTCCTTTTAAGGTTGCTTTCATGTCTACGTCTCTAATTGGTGCAGGGAGATTTGGACTTTCAAACCGCAAGTTTTCAATTTCTAGTTGGGTGAAGTATGACTCATTGAGCTTCTCGACGGCTTTTTCCGGTTGTTTTAAGTCTATGATGTCATGAAAATTCATTGTTAACTTTACTTTTCCTGCCAGCCCAGTTAGTTCTCGGGCATTTACAAATTTAGCAATGAAATCAAGGTCAAAATCCGAGACTAATTGAAGATTAATATCTGGTGATTCAAAGTTTTCAACAGAAATTTTCCCTGAGAAAACACCCGCCTCAGGACGAGCACTAAACTGCTGTATTTCTAGTTTCATGGTGCTTAAATCGCGTTTTTTTCCATTCGTAAAGCTCCCTTTAAAACCTATTTTATCTAATTTTTTCTTTGTTTGAATATTATTAAAAAATGCATTTTCACAACCAAATGTAGCCTTGATTTCGGGCATTTTTCCATTTGCTGATTCCCCTTTGATATCAGCCTTGAAATACACTTTTCCCTGGTTGTCAAATTGACGAAACGTTTCTGCGATTTCATCCGGAGCAATTGCCATGATTAAATCAAAATTGGGTTTTTCTCCGTTAAAATGTAGATCAATAGGAACATTTTTTTCCAAACCAACCTTGCCACTAAAACCAAAGCTAGAATTTTCAAACTTCACCGTTGTAGGTTGAACAGTAAGTGTCTTTGTTAAATCATTCACATCTAGTTCAGTAACAACTTCAAAATGTTTGTTTTTTACAAATGTTGTATCGCCAGACTTGACAATTGTTAATTTAAACTTAGCATCTAAATCTAAATAAAAATGATCGTTACTACTTTTAACTTTGGTTTGGGCATTATTTACAAATGCATCAACAAGAATGTTATTTTCCTCGTTAATTTTAATTACGTCCAAATTAACCATTGAGATAGATTTCAAGTCGATTTTGAAGTCGTTTTGAACCTCTTCTGTAGGTTTCTTACTTTTTAAGGCATTGGAAATATTAAATGATCCATCTTTGTGTTGTATCAAACGTAGAGAACCATCACTTAATTTTACGCCTTTTATTTTGTAATCTGCCCGCAGAATATCCCAAATATTAAAATCAACAAAACAATGATTGATATGAACTATTTCATCCTCTTTGATGTGTTTTTTCCCTTCATAAACATGAAAGTCTTCAAAATCAATTGATATATATGGAAAAGAGGCAAATGGCTCAATATGACTATTTCTAATCTTGATACTACCTTCAAAGTCCTCATTTGCTTGGGATAATAATTCTTGAACTAGTTGGTCCTGTTTGAAATAAACCACCCCAATCAATACTGAAAACAAGAAGACGGGAAACAGCAATAAAAAAATAGTTAAACGGATCCAAAACCGCTTACGTGACTTTTTTACAATTCTTTTTTTTGGCTCAATATCCATTGAAAAAATTAAATTCTGCTTTAAAAATGAACTCCGTAATTCATATGATCAAATCCTATCTATCTCTTGAGCAAAATCTAAGATTTTCACAAAATCACAGCTCTCGAAATAAAAAAGTTTTATCTACCTTGTTTCGGGTATAAATATAATCAAATAACCTTTTGGAAGCTAAGAGCACATATAAATGAAGTTGATAGTCAATGTAAATTGGTGTTTTTTTTTGACGGATTTATATCTCATTCACTTTCAGTTATTTGATCTTTAATTTGGCCATTCCACAAGTCAAATAAACAAAATTAAACCATGATACATATAGATTCTGAAAAACAATTCATCTACTAATCAATTTGTAAAGTTTTCAAATTACCCAAAAATTAAAAGTCCCGTTACTCGTTTGTAACAGGACTTCTACTTGGATAACTAACTAAACTAAACCTTAAAAATTGTTTTAACTATATCGATATTACTTATTTACTACTAATGTTTCTGTGGCAATAACTGTTTCACCTGACATAAATGAAATCTCGTATGTTCCATTTATCAATCCATTCAAATGAAGCGATGTAGCATCCATTACTGGAATTGATGGCATTACTTGTCCATTGGTTGAATTGATTTGAATAGTTGTGATTGCATAATCAGACCAAGACAGGGTTGCGAAACCTGGTTTCATTTCATTCACCACTACAGAAACTTTTTTCGGATCTTTCGGATCTTCGTTATGAGCGAAAGTAAAAGAAGCCGAAGCTAACATCATCACTACTAAAGCGAATTTTACTGTGGATTGTGCGATTGATTTCATATTTTATTTTTTTTCGTGTTGTTTTCTGATACAAAGATTGTTCAGTTCGATTGATAACCAACAAAAAAAAATGATTCGCTTATTAAATTACTTAAACCTACATACTAGTCTCTACGTAGTTCCCGCATTGACCTACGTATAAGTACGTAGAAAAGTGAAATTAAGCCTGGTTTCGACTGTATCGATACAATACAATTGTTTGAAAAATGAGCAACAGTACAAAAAGTAGCAACTGAAAAACAACAAGCGTTTTATTTTGATTTTCAAACGTGTAAATTTCAAATAGAATATAAGAAAGCATAAATAATAATTGTCCTACTGTTAAAAGTAGAAACTGAAATACAAAAGAATCACTTTTCTTGCCAATTGCGGGTAGAATTATCGCTAATGAAAATATACTTACAGATAGAAAACCAGTTCCAAGAAATAGAAATTGCTTATTTCCCAATGTTAACCACTCAAAATATTTGGCAGCGAAAACCGCGAAAAGAATTACACCGGTGAACAACAAGTATTTTATGGTGAAATGCAGTTTAGTCATTGTTTTTCCCCATTCGAATCACTTCTTTAATCACTAAATAAAGAGATGCCATCACTCCAAATAAAGACAACGATATTGTCCACCAAGGAGTTTTTAGTTTATAATAATCATCCAGAAAAGTTCCTAACCATGTAAAAAAAGCAATTATAACACCCATCTGAATCCCCAAGGAAGAAAATCGGGCAAATGAAGATACTTTTTTGTCTTTTGATGAATTGGTTGGTTCCGGCATACTAAATGAATCGCTCATCAGCTTCCATTACATGGCCGCAATTATTACATGTACGCATTTCCAAAGATGTATAAAACTCTTTAAACCTTGGTAAGAAGTCTTTTTCAATATTTTCAAGGGGAAATCTATACGATTGCAGCGAATGGTTGCATTTTTCGCAAAACCACATTAAGCCATCAACTAAATCCGTTCCTTTTCTCACTTTCTCAATAACAAGGCCAACTGTATTAGCTCCTCGCATTGGCGAATGAGGGGTATTCCCCGGCAAAAGAAACATTTCACCTTCCTTAACAAGAATGTCTCTCGCTTTACCATCCTCTTGAATTCGAACGGTAATATCTCCTTCTAGTTGATAAAACAACTCTTCACTTTCATTAAAATGATAATCTTTTCGAGCATTTGGGCCTCCAACTACCATAACTATAAAATCTCCAGCTTCCTTGTAAAGGTTTTTATTTCCAACAGGTGGTTTTAAAATATCCCTATTTTCATCAATCCATTTTTGAAGGTTAAAAGGTGCTAGCATAAAGAGTGAATTTAATTTCTAAGTAAAGGTAACCAAATAGTTTTTTCATTTTTGATCCACAGCAGAAATAATTTTCATTTTTTCATTTCGAATATTCAACAATCCATCCATTTTACTCACTGATTGCTTGAAAAAGAATATCTTTGTTATTGTGGTAAAAATCAGAGATATTGAACTGGGAGAATTCCCGTTGTTGCTTGCTCCCATGGAGGATGTAAGTGACCCCCCTTTTCGCGCACTTTGCAAAAAACACGGTGCTGATTTGATGTATACTGAATTCATTTCTTCCGAGGGATTAATTAGAGATGCTGCAAAAAGTGTTCAAAAACTCGATATCTATGAATATGAACGTCCGGTAGGAATCCAGATTTTTGGATACGACATCGAAAGCATGCGAGAAGCAACACGTATTATTGAAAAAACAAATCCAGATATTATTGATATTAATTTTGGATGTCCAGTAAAGAAAGTTACGTGTAAAGGTGCTGGCGCCGGAATGTTACAAAATATTCCGAAGTTGATTCAAATGACGGATGCCATTGTGAAAGAAACCAATTTACCTGTCACAATAAAAACTCGTCTAGGATGGGATAATGAGTCTAAATTTGTTGTGAGCACCTCGGAAAAATTACAAGATGTGGGGGTTGAGGCTATTTCTATACATGGTCGAACACGTGTACAATTGTATAAAGGAGAAGCAGATTGGACGCTTATTGGAGAAGTAAAGAACAACCCAAGAATGCGTATCCCGATATTTGGTAACGGTGATATTGATTCTCCCGAAAAGGCACTGGAGTACAAAAATAAATATGGCGTAGATGGCATTATGATTGGCAGAGCTAGTATCGGTAATCCTTGGATTTTTAAGGAAGTGAAACATTTTATGGCAACTGGTACTCATTTGGCTCCTCCAGGAATTAAAGAAAGAGTTGAAGCAGCAAAAGAGCATTTGATGATGAGCATACAATGGAAAGGAATCACACTTGGAATTGTTGAAATGAAAAGGCATTACACCAATTATTTTAAAGGAATTGCTCATTTTAAAGAATTGAAAAGTAAATTGGTAACCTCAATGGATTTGACAGAAATTACCGATACACTGACATACATTTCTGAAAATGAAAGCGAATTTTACTTTGTATAGAATTCCGCATGAAACCAAACACACTTTTCCATTTAACTAGTACATTTGCTTTGTGAAGGAAATAAAATTTAACATTCAATCAGAAATTCCAGTAATGGAATACTTCTACACCCTTCAAGGAGAAGGATTTCATGTTGGAAAACCTGCATTTTTCATTCGTTTAGCTGGCTGCACGGTTGGGTGCGTTTGGTGCGATGTAAAAGAAAGTTGGGAAGTATCGCCAAAACAATTAGTAACAATTCAAAGTTTGGTTGACTCAGTTGTAACAAGTGGTACCAATTTCGTTGTGATTACTGGTGGCGAACCCGCTATGTATAATTTAAATTACCTTATTGAAGCCTTGAACCAAAAAAACATATATTGTGCGATTGAAACATCAGGTGTCTATGAGCTGACGGGTGCTGTTGATTGGTATTGTTTTTCGCCAAAAAAATTCAAAAATCCTTGTTCGGAAGCCTATCAAAAAGCAAATGAATTAAAAGTTGTAGTTTTTCATAAATCAGATTTAAATTGGGCTCAAGAACATGCTGAAAAGGTGAATGAAAACTGCCTATTATACCTTCAGCCAGAATGGAGTAAAAGAGAAGAACTCATTCCGCTAATAATTGATTTCATCAAACAAAACCCAAGTTGGCGTTTATCTCTACAAACACATAAATACATCAATATTCCTTAAAATGAAAAGAAATATACTCTTGTTTCTATTACTGTTGTGTGGATATGTAAACGCACAAATGAATTATTCAACCAAAAATAAGGGAGCAATTAAACTATTCAAAAAAGCAATGTCTGCTCCTGGAAAAGCGCTTTCGCCAGAGACTGGCATGCCCGATTATCAGGCTGGAGTCGATTTATTAACCAAAGCATTGAAGAAGGATCCAAAATTTTGGGAAGCGCATTTACTTTCTGCCGAATTTGAAGAACTTTCAGGGAATTTCCCAAGTGCCTTAGATCATTATGAGGCAGCCATTAGTATTAATCCTAACCATAGTCAAACGGATGCAACCTATTATTATGCGTCCAATATCCTTTTTCAAATGGGTAAATATGACAAAACCATTACTTATCTTACTCGATTGATTCGAAATAGGGCAGCAAATCCCGAATATGTGCGCGAAGCCAACCGGTTAATTGCCTGTTCAGAATTCGCACAAGATGCAATGGCAAATCCACGCGAATTTAAACCGGTAAATATTGGTCCAGGAATAAACACTAAAGACCCTGAGTATTTCCCTACCATTACGGTTGATGGTCAAACAATTCTATTTACTCGGAGATTAGTGGAACCAAGGTCGAAGCCACATGGTTTTCAAGAAGACTTTTTTGTTTCAAACTATAACAAGGATGAAAAGCGATGGGAAAAAGCGATTGCGCTGCCTAAAAACATTAACACCTTATACAACGAAGGTGCACCAACTATTGGGCCTGATGGAAGATCACTCATCTTTATTGCCTGCTCTGATATGTCAGGGGTGAATTATGGAGAAGGACGAAGTGGAAAAGGAAGTTGTGATTTATTTTACACAAAGAAAGTTGGATCAAGGTGGTTGAATCCGGTAAATATTCCCGGGTACATTAATACATCCTTGTGGGAGACTCAGCCTTCGTTATCTGCGGATGGAAAAACACTTTACTTTATTCGTGAAATCAAAAACAAAGGAGCGTCCGATAATGCAGATATTTTTGTAAGTAAATTACTGGACGATGGATCATGGAGCCAAGCCTCTCGCCTACCCGATGTTATTAATTCGCCGTATGCTGAAGAATCGGTTTTGATTCATCCGGATGGAAAAACGCTTTATTTTGCATCGAAAGGGCACATAGGAATGGGAGGCACAGATTTGTTTGTTTCGCGCATGGATGAAAATGGAAATTGGTCCGAACCACGTAATTTAGGATATCCAATAAATACTTCCTTTAATGAAAACTCGTTGATGGTTTCCCCGGAAGGAGACATCGCTTTTTTTGCTTCCAACCGCAAAGGTGGTTATGGCGATTTAGATATTTATTACTTTGAATTGCCGGAAGACATCCGTCCTACAAAAACTCTTTATTTTGAAGGTAATGTATACGATAGTAAGACAAAAAAACCATTAGTAGGTAAATTTGAGCTTATTGATTTACAAACTCAAAAAGTGGTAATTACTTCTTATGCAGATGTTGAAACGGGTGATTTTTTGGTGTCACTACCAATAAATAATGAATATGCATTGAAGGTTACGCATGAAGGATACGCCTATTTTTCAGCTAATTTTAATATGACAATTCCGGAAGACCAAGAAATTAAGCACATGGATATTCCACTAGTTCCAGCAAATAACTCAGGATCAGAAATTGTTTTAGCCAATTTGTTTTTTGATCGAAATAAAGCAGATATAAAAAAGGAATCATTTGTAGAACTGGCTAATCTAATCGAATACCTTCAAAAGTATCCTAAGGTGAAAATTGAGATTGGTGGACATACTGACACACGTGATGACGATGCTAAAAACCTAGAATTATCAACGCGTAGAGCAAAAGTGGTTTATGATTATTTGATTCAACAAGGCATTAAATCGGAAAGATTATCCTATAAAGGCTATGGTGAAACTGAACTTTTAATTTCTGATGACGAAATAAATAAACTGAGTTCGGAAAAAGAAAAAGAAACTGCGCATCAAAAAAATAGAAGAACCGTTTATAAAATATTGCCATGATTTCAACCCTTCGACTTGTTCGACCATTAAATTTGATAATTATTGCATGTACGATGTATGGTTGTCGGTATTTTATTCTTGCAACAAATTCCTTCCAAAAAGTAAATGATGTTCCGCTGGCATTTGGACTTTTAGTTTTATCTACAATACTTATTGCTGCGGGTGGAAATGTGATTAATGATTATTTTGACATTAAGGCCGACAGAGTTAATAAACCAGAGAAATTAATCGTGGGTAGGTTAATTAACAAAAGAAAAGCAATCCTTTTTCATTGGATATTAAATGGCTTTGCATTCCTCCTAGGCATTGGTCTTTCCATTTATTTCAAATCTGCATCCATTGTTTTTATTCAACTTATTTCAATTAATCTACTTTGGTTTTACAGCCTTCATTTTAAACGAAAAGTATTTGTAGGGAATTTTGTGGTTGCAGTATTAACCGGAATGATCCCCATGTTGGTAATCATTTACTTTGAAGTATTAAACAATTTTGGGAGTCCTTTTACTCCATTCAATGAAAAAACCTGGTCAAATATCTTGAACTATAATTATATTTATGTACTGGCAATCATGGCTTTTATTCAAAATTTTGCTCGTGAAATAGTGAAAGATATGGAAGATGTGGATGGTGACAGATTACTTCATGCTAAAACTATTCCAATGGCGCTAGGATTTGCAAGAACTAAAGTATTAGTAAGTGGAATCTTATTTTTCACGCCAATGATTTACTTCTTTTTTATTATTGATAATCAATTAGCATCATTCGGATTAACTTTTTGGACTTCAATTGGATGGATGATTGCATCCCTTTTAGATTTGGCAGGAATTGCCCTTTTTACATTTTCATCAAAGGATCAGTTAAAAAGGAATCAACTTTTAATAAAAATCTCCATGTTGTTTGGTGTCTTAACCACTTTTCAGGTTTACCTAAATTATTTGATGTATGGTAACTAATTCCATTGTTTTAGGGTCTGGTTCGCCTCGTAGAAAGCAGTTATTAAGTGAACTTGGCTTTCAATTGGAAATTATTTCCTTGGATATTGACGAATCATATCCAAGTGATTTACCATCAATAGAAGTTGCTTCATTTGTCGCAAACAAGAAAATGGAAGCGTTAAAAAAAATAAAAACAGATACTGAAATATTGTTAACTGCTGACACTACCGTTGTATTTTCAAATCAACTATTAGGAAAACCGGTGGATGAAGAAAATGCGAAGGAAATGCTCCATTTACTTTCAGGTCAAAAACATATCGTTAATACAGGAGTTGTTATATCATTTGATGGTAAAACAGAAGCTATTTCCTGTTATACGGAGGTTCAATTTAATCAGTTATCACCTGAACAAATTGACTTTTATATAACCCATTTTAAGCCTTTTGACAAGGCTGGCTCATACGGCATTCAAGATTGGTTTGGTTTGGTAGGTATAAAAAGCATTAACGGATCGTACACGAATGTGGTTGGATTACCCACAGATGAATGTTACCAGGCCATTCAGCGGCTTATTAAAGTTTAGTTTTTCAAAATGATTTTTTAATCAATAAGGCAATACCTTTCCTGAACCATTTAAATAAGTGATCAACGAATTTGGAGCCCCCGTATAATATACATTTCCTTGGCCAGTAATTTCAGCTTTAAGTGCCGTGGAATTGGCATTAACATAACAAGGAGAATTGGCATTAGAAACAATTGCGATTGCACTACCAATTTTCAAGTTTCGCGTATCACACCTACCTAAAGTCATAATATTAAAAGTTGCTTTTTGCGCAAATCCACCTAAAGTAAAGTCGCCTGCTCCATGCGTATGATATCCCAATAAAGAATTTGAAACATGTAATTTTAAATCAATACTTCCCCCACCATCTTTCATGAAAAACTGAAAATCTGATAAGCGCAAGGTATCGGAATTCGTCAGCTTCTTTGTCCCCTGATATGTTAAGTATGTCAAGTTCTTGAAATGAATAATTACCTTAACCGGAGTTGCATTATAACGCAAGAAACTGCATTTATTTAGATCCTTAACTTCAATTGTTCCATCACTGGTTTGATTGACTTGTATGCGTGGAAGTAAATTCCGTCCGCCAATCAGTTCGATTTGATTTAAAGAATCCTGAACCAATTCATATTCGATGTTTTCATATAAATATAACTTGGAGAAAGTAGTAAATGAAATTAACGTGTCAGTAACCTCACCTGCACCTTTCCAACAGGAACGATCAGATGCTTTCTTGCAAGAGAACAAAAAAGGAATCAATAATAAAAGCCACAAAGAGTACTTCATATTTACTTTTTCTGTTTTTTAATTGGTAAAGAATACCCAATACCCGCCTCTAAATAATCTGCTCTACCAAAATGTGTTTTCAATACCCATTGCGCAATTAAACCATTATTAAATTGATAGCGCATTCCAATTTTATGATAAACGGGATCTTCGGGAACAAACTTATCTTTGATATAAACGCCCATACCAAAAACAAAATGAAAATGGTCTAATGGCAACAAGTAAGCAGCGAAAACACCCATTTGAAAGATTTCCCACTGTGTTTTAGGTATTTCAGGAAAGTATGCCTTAATTGCCTGTTTTGAAATTAAATCCAAAGAAACTTCCATTCCAACTTTGGGACGAAAAACTTTACGAGCATGCATATTTAATCCATAAACAGGGTATTTTTTGGGATTATCTGCATAAGATTCTTTCAAAACAAAAATAGCAGTTGCACCAAAATTCCATTTGTTATATTTTTCTTGAAGAGGAATTAATCTTTGATTCGGTTTAATTTTCCCTATATCCCTTGCATAACCAACTGAAATATAAGGCATGTTAATCCCCAAATTTGGTACACTAAAGGAACCATTACTAAAATGAGTGATATCAATCCCCAATGAAACTTTATTCCTACCGAAATAATACTTGGAATATATTCCGAGACACATCATTCCGTTTATGTGCGAACCTATTGCAATGTTTTTCGGATTAGTAATAGGATCATATATTTTTGGTGTAAATCCCAAGCCACTTCCAAATTGCCAGTCCAATCGAAAATGAGAGGTAGGACGAATAATAGGTATTTGAACAAAACCATAAACTCCTGTAAACTTTCCTAAAATCGAATCATTACCAACTGACCCATGAAAGAGTGTTATTCCCTGCTCAGGTAGGCGGTATGTTTTATGCCATTTTTTATTTCCAGAAGGTTTGTAGTACCACACCAATTCAAAAGGCAATCCAATCCGTTGAGGAACATGAGCAATAGTGCCGCGATGAGCAGCTAAAAACCCCGCTTTTTGCCTCACCTCAACTCCCCAATTATGTTCTTGTGAAAAAAGAAAATACGGGCATACCAATAGTAAATGAATCAAAATGAACTTCATGAATAACGAGTATTGATGACAAATTTTCAAAAGAATATTTTTTGCTTTCAAGTATATTTGAACAAATTTAAACATTAAAATGCAAGAAATTAGCGTAATTTTGAAACAATGGAACCGAGATTATTAGCTTTTAAAAGACTTCTTGATGTGATGGACGATTTAAGGTCGAAATGTCCTTGGGATATGAAACAAACCTTTGAGACATTACGTCCACTAACAATCGAGGAATTGTATGAAATGACCGATGCAATTACAGCCAATGATAAGCATGAATTGGAAGGTGAATTAGGTGATTTGTTTCTTCATTTAGTTTTCTACTGCAAATTGGGTACAGAATCAGGCGATTTTACTATTGAGTCTGTTTTAAATCGTATTTGTGACAAGTTAATTCATCGTCACCCACATATTTATGGTGATGTTAAGGCTTCAACTGAAGAAGAGGTAAAGAAAAACTGGGAAAAAATAAAATTAAAAGAAGGGAAAAAGTCGGTTCTAGAGGGTGTTCCAAAATCGTTGCCCGCATTAGTAAAAGCAACCAGAATTCAAGAAAAGGTCAAAGGAATAGGTTTTGAATGGGACAACCTTGAAGACGTTTGGGCAAAAGTATTTGAAGAAATGCACGAACTTAAAGAGGAGATTGAAAATAAATCAGAACATATAGAGGAGGAATTTGGAGATGTATTATTCTCCTTGGTAAATCTCTCACGGTACATAAAGGTTCAACCAGAAAATGCATTGGCAAAAACGAACAATAAGTTTATAACTCGATTTCAACTTATGGAAGATTTGGCACAAAAAAATAACCGAAACTTAGTGGATATGAGTCTTACAGAAATGGATGTGTTTTGGAATGAAGCAAAAATGATATTAAAAAATAAACCATGAATCTAGAAATTTACAAACTTCAAATCTTTGAAACTGCGTTAGTTTTGATATTCTTGATTTTAGTCAAGGTTATTGCTCGTAATTCGATCAATAGAATTCTGAGCAAATTCGATTTTGGAGTTGAGCGGAAACGAATCAGTCATAAAATAGTCAATCTATTTATCTCATTGTTTGGCTTAATCTTTTTAGCTGGAATATGGAATATTGATCGCTCACAATTAATGGTGTTTATTACATCGACAATTACGCTTGTTGGAGTTGGATTTATTGCACAATGGTCTATTCTATCAAATGTAACCTCTAGTTTAATTTTATTCTTTAATCACCCGATGAAATTAGGGCAAGAAATAAGTATTTTGGATAAGGAATATGACATTCATGGAACATTAATCGATATTTCCTTTTTCTTTATGTATATTAAAACAGATGAAAAAGAGATAATAACAATTCCAAACTCTGTTGTGTTGAGTAAGGTTATTAAAATTAAAGGAAAAGTTTGAGTTAAAAAAAGGTTTTGGGAATAAGGAAAGAACTTCAAGCTGACGAACTTAAGAATAAATATTCAACAGCTAATGAAGATGGTTATAAATTCGTTTACTCAACACCTTTCCTGCCGGTTTTTAACGCTGGTTTGGTAATAATACCGCGACCGATCTCGATTTTTAATGGCGTTTTTTCTGTGCTTACTTTTTTGCGCACGTGTCCTTTGCGTGTTTGACCTAAGTTTCAATTTAGGTTTTTAATTGTTAGGTCTAAATTCTTCTGCAATCATCCATTTTTCCAGTAAGCGGAAGGCAGGAATCGTTTGTCATTTTTGCTTCTTTCAAACTCTTTTTGGGTTGAAATTCGTATCTTTATTCATTCGATGAACAACCTAAAAATATCCATTCGTTTTTTTAATGACCGCGAGGTGCGTGCCGTTTGGGATGATTCAACTGCGAAATGGTGGTTCAGCGTATTGGATATTGTTGCAGTACTGACGGATCAAGACGATTACACTAAAACGAGGAATTATTGGAAATACCTAAAAGCTAAGCTAAAAAAAGAAAACAGTGAAGTGGTTAGTTTTACTACCCAGTTCAAATTACTTGCTCCTGATGGAAAAAAACGGTTATCTGATATGCTGGATTACAAGGGTATTATTGCTTTGGGCAAAGAATTTCCAGGTAAGAAAGCTAATCGTTTTATAGAATGGTTTACATACAGCGATGAAAGTATTGATGGTAAAAGTAAATCCAAAGCATATGCTCTATACGAGAGCTCATTCATAGATCAAATCGAAGTTGGAACAGCCAAAGGTCTTCAACAAATTCATGCGTATCTTTTTGGCGGACTGTATGATTTCGCAGGTCAAATTCGACAAAAGAATATTTCAAAAGGGGGTTTTCAATTTGCAGTATCTCGGTTTTTAGGTGAAACACTCAAACAAATTGAGGAAATGCCTGAAAATACCTTTGATGAAATAGTGGAGAAATATGTTGAGATCAACATCGCTCATCCTTTCATGGAAGGTAACGGCAGAAGTGCTAGAATTTGGTTGGATTTAATTCTAAAGAACCGACTCAAAAAATGCGTAGATTGGAGTTTAATTTCTAAGGCAAACTATATGAATGCCATGATAGTAAGTCCAACCAATAGCCAAGTGCTTAAAACTACTGTCAAAAATGCCCTTACCGATAAAATAAACGATCTGGAAATGTACATGAAAGGAATTGATTACTCGTATTATTACGAGGAGAATGAGTAGATCGTTTAAATCAAATAAAACCTTCCCCCGCCTATCCTTCCTCCTCATTTCCCCAAGGTTAGTAATCATTCAATTTCAAAATAAAAACATATTTAATTATGCAAAAAGATTAAAATGTCATACATTTGAATATTATATTATGCAATATGTTCACTGGGAATCTCAAAATAAAAGACGTTAAATCGGAAATTGGACAGTTGGTGAAGTCTTATCGCAAACAGCAAAAGCTTTCGCAACAGGACTTGGCAGAACAACTCGAACTTTCCAGAATTACGATTCAGAATTTGGAATCAGGTAAGAACTTTACCATTGATACCTTACTCAAGGTTTTTAACCACTTTGATGTCTTGTTTGGATTTAATCAATTTTTGATGGATAAACGCAATGAAAACGAACAAATAACTTCACTATATTAGAGCCATGGCAAAAAATGAAATCATAACAGTATTTTGCTTCGGTCAAGAAATTGGGAGGTTGGGATTTGATGAAAATCAACAGAAATCGTCTTTTCAATACAACTCTGAATTCCTTCAAAGTGATCGTTTTCACAACTTATTTCCTTCAACGGGTATCTTAAAACGAACACTACAAGTTCAAGTATTTAGTCAATATAATTCAGAAACATTTCGAGGACTTCCTCCCATGATTGTTGATTCATTGCCCGATGTATTTGGAAATATTATTTTCAAAAAGTGGATGGAATCCGGAAGCAAAGAATTCAATCAAATTTCTGTCATTGAGCAATTGGCTTATGTGGCAGACCGTGGAATGGGTGCACTGGAATATCGTCCAAGCAAGGAATTACCTCAATCCTCATCAATTGACCTGACAGAAATTATTACCGTTTTGAAAGAAGTTTTACAAGCTAAAGATGAACAGCATGAATCAACGCTAAACCATGATTCCTTGTTAAACATTTTCAAAATTGGTTCATCAGCTGGTGGAGCCAGGCCTAAAATTCTTATTTCAGAACATAAAACTACTGGAGAAATTATTCCTGGTGATTTGAATCACTCTTCCGAATACAACCACTATTTAATCAAACTGCATTTGGATGATGAATTAGATTATAGTCGGGAAGTAATTGAATACTGTTATTACCTAACGGCGAAACATCTTGGAATTACTATGATGCCGTCCAAATTGATTGAACAAAAACATTTTGCCACCTTACGTTTCGATCGTCAAAATGATCAAAAGAAACATGTTTTGACCGCAACCGGATTAACTGGTTGGGATTTTCAAAGTCCAAAGGATTCCAGCTACGAAAATCTATTCGAACTGGCTTTGTTTCTTAAAGTACCCTATCGTGATATTGAAGAACTCTTTAAACGCATGGTTTTTAATGTTGTCTTTTTCAATACCGATGATCATTTGAAAAACCACTCGTTCATCTATGACGAAGATCAAGACAAATGGAATATTTCACCGGCGTATGACATCACGTATTCCTTGAATCCATTAATGAATTACACGAGAACCAGCAGAGCTTTATCGATAAATGGAAAACGGGTTGATATTACCTTGGAAGACGTACTCACCATTGCCGAAACATTCACGATTAAAAACCCTAAAAAAGTCATTAAAGAGATTCAAGATGCAATTGCTTATTGGATCGAACAGGCGCATGAATTGAATTTACCTACACAAATCGTCCAAAGTATTCAACGAGATTTTGTGCGTCTGGTGTAGTTTGTATTTGAAGAGTTTCTCGAGGTTAGCGTTTATTGAAATTCATAATTTGATATTGCATTTCCATCAAATAAACTTGCCGTGAAAACATATTCAAAGAGACAATTTTTCACGGTAAAATAAGCAATTTAATACATCTCAAAACATCTTCTGATTTTGGTTAAGGATGACGTTTTTATACTAACTTCAATTTTTATGCTGGTGCTCAGTTTCCGAAACCAGTAAAAAAGTATGTTGGAACCAACCTCCTGAAACACCGAAGTTAAAATGATAGTAGATTATTCAAATTCATTTACCAATTTTAAGATTTCCTCCGTTGGTCGTATATATTTACTTTTCCCATCGATAAGTTTAGAACCAAGATCATTAAAATCAGAACCAATCATCAAAAATGGAAAATCCTCGAAGTTATCTTCCTGATACTTGAAATATTCAAGATCCTCAATTCGCTTATTTATATATGCGATGCAAGATCTATCACCGTTAGTTGGGTAAAACTCAACTTTACCTATAAATTTTTGAATCTTATCCGCATCAACATAATGCGTTTTGATCAATTGATTTATCATATTATCTAAAAAGAAAAAGCGGAAATCATCTAACATATCCGATTTTACATCCGGAACAATTACTGTATATCTTGTGATAGAATGAGTTACAACCCAACATCTTTTTCCAAAAATAGCGACGTAATGCGCATTCCAAGAATTTTGATGGCTTTGTATTTCTATTTTTTCGGGAAGCTCATTAACAGTGATTTTTTTATAGTTCTTCCGAATTTTCTCCGATAAGTAAATTCTCATTATCATATTGAGTTCCTAATAAAGTTTATTTGTTCCATGCAACGAAGCTAACTCAAATAAGTAATTCCATCACCTCCTCTGCCAAATTCTCTGACAATACCCCATCTTTCAAAACGTTTACCATCGCAATTTTGCATTGGTGATGTTCCGTATCGTGGTCATGCTGATTGGGATATGATTTGTAGCCGCTGTCATAAGGTTCACCTGGATAGAGAAGCATGACCTTGTTAGTGAGCCAAAACCGCGCGTAGGTGTACATTTGGCGCAAATCTTCGATGCTTGCAGCTTTGTTGAAAGGGCGTTTCCATTTAGTATCTAAAATAAATACATCTTCTCCTCGTCGAAGAACGATATCTGGTCGAATGGTGCGGTATGCGCCATAAAACAAACATGACTCTTGACCCGTTATTTCCCATCCTTCTGATGGATGCTCGCGGCTATATTTCCTCAATATTTTGAGCATATATTCTTCCCAAAGTTCATTCATATCGAAAAGCAAAGCAATCATTTTTTGCTGACCGTGATTGATATCTGGAGAGTAATTGAGAATAATAAATTTTGCCAGCTCCATAGCTCTTTCGTAGGCAAACGTTTTTCGATCTAATTTTATCGATTCCAAATATGCCGCAGTAGGAATAATGGTGTCCACCTCCGGAAAGGATAATTGAACACGTCTACATCGGTCACTCAATTGAGTCCCTAGTGCAAATTGACAGACAATATCTAATGCATGTGCCAAAACGCGGTGGAGTTTATGATTTACATCATATACCTGATGTGTCGTGTAAAAACGTTCTTGGTGAACGAGATTTTTCCGAATATTACCAGCAAACTCAAGTTTTCCTTTCAGTGCTTTAACATTGTTTGTTTCCTTTCTGTATTTCTTCACTAAACCCAAATGCATCAAGGTTTCTAGCTCAGATAAGTAAGATTCGAAATAAATTTCCAATAAATTAATGTGCTGCTTGCGCAAATGGGCATTTCCAGCCGATAAGGCCTTCACCCTACCGCAGGCTTTCAGCATTTGCAACAATACGCCTTTCCAAGGAGAATCAGGACTATCTTTATCTGCTTTTGGATGAATATGAACCAGTAATCCATCTACTTGAAGCACACCAACGTATTGTTTAAATTTCAATCCATTGTGGAGTACGTCAAAATATTCGCCGTTATGCGCTGTATTTAATTTAACGAAGGCCTCCCAGTGTTTTCGTGTAAACGTTTCCTCATCGATCATCAATCGACCATGCTCATAAACATCCAGGTATTTCATTCTTCTAAGCCAATCAAATTTTTAATTGCTGAAATGAAATCTTCGTCTGACATTACTGTATCATCCGAAATATTTTTAATGTGATATACTTTCCCTTCTGCATCAAATTCATCTGATTTCACTGCAAACTTCACCTTCGAAACTTCTTTTTTGTCAAAAAATGCCGAACCAATAACCATTTCCATTTTACTGTAATCGCCATAGAAATATTCTTGCAATAGCGGAATAATCTTATTTGCGAAGGTATTTCTCAACTCTTCAACAGTAGTATCATTGATGAAAAAAGCATGACCAATGGTATGGTCTCGATCCACCAGCACTTCTATGCGTTCGTTAATTATCTCCAATAATACTTGCATACTGATTCCAGCAATTTGCTTGTCTTTCAATAATTGAGGATTGGGTAACATCTCCACAAAACTAAAGCGTCTTCTCAGAGCAGTATCCAATGCTTCCACGGATCGATCTGCTGTGTTCATAGTTCCGATGATATCGATGTTTTTTGGAACAGAAAATGATTTTTTAGAATACGGTAAAATTACTGACATTTCATTTTCAGCTCCTTTTCGTTTATCTTGTTCAATTAAAGTTATGAGTTCACCGAAAATTGCAGATACATTTCCTCGGTTAATTTCATCAATGAAAATAGCATATTGATTGCCTGAATCTATCTCTGCTTTTTTACAAATCTGTTTGAAAATACCATCTTCTATATGATACGCCACAGCACCATCGGATTCTTCACTTGTTAAAATCGGTTTAATTCCTTCGATAAAGTCTTCATAGCTGTATGACTGATGGAATGTGGTAAAAACATATCGCTGAATTTCCTTTTCAGAACTTGGGTTGAAGTTATTTACTGACTCTAATATCTCATAAAGTTCTGGAATTTGATCTCGAACCTCATTTTCAAGAATTTCCCAATTAGAATTATCTTTTTTATTGAAAATGAATGGGGATTGTCTTAGTTTAACACTTACCGTTTCACTATTTTGGATTGTGTGAGATTGAAGAAAAGTCCACATGATTGCTCTGATGTTTTTAGAATCAGACAATTCAGATTTCTTTTTAACCCATCTATTATTCATAATATCAGCAACTTTTGACGAAACACCAAGTTCCAGTAAGGCTATTGCAATCACCTGCCACCAAGAACATTCACTGACTACATTTTTGAAATGTTGTTCTGCCGTTAATGAGGATTCTTGACTTGTATATTTTGGGAAATATTCGTCTTTTAATTTAAAAGTCTTACCTGTTCCTGGAGGGCCGTAAAGGATTCTGTTCACTGGGAAACGATTTGATTTTGTATTTGTAGACATAGTTGTATTAAAACTCATTAAAAATTCTTTATACGATTTAATAGAAGCGGAATAAAACCCATTTCCACCATATGAAGGGGCGTCAGAATGGTAATACTTTCCATCTATATTTTTTTGTTCTTTTATTAAATCTTCGTAGAGAGAATTTAAATACTCGTTATCAGATATTGTAAATATATCTTTATCAAGAATGTTAGATAAAATATCAATCGCTTTTATATATGAACTGGAAGTGCCGGAATTTGCTCCATACTTTTGAACAAGCCAATTTATAAAATCCTCACGATAATTTTTCTGGGATTCCCCAACCCCCATAATTCCTAATAATCGTTCATAAAACATGTTATAATCGAGATGGTCCGATTTATAATTACTAATGTCCGTTAAAGTTTTTAAAACTAAACTAAAATCTAAATTCCAGTTTCCTTTGAGTTTCCAGTTAACATTTCTAATCTTTTGAAAATCTGGACGATTTTTATCATATTGGTAATCGGATGTTACAATTCCATATCCTAATAATTCACCTCTGCCTCTTTTTACAATTATAATATCTCCAATTGATACTTTATTTATGAAATCGTCATTGGCTGTAACATCATTTTTTTTTGAGCCATCTCCACCATAGGCTTTAATTAATGCAGTTTTAATTTCATCTCTATTTTTATACTGAGTCAGATCACCAATCTCATCCCATCCTAGTCCCATGATTCCTTTTGCATAAAACTCTTCCCAATTTGATGCATTTTCACCAGGGGCATAGAGCCAATATTTTACATTTGACTTATTTTTTTCTGCAAGTTGCAGTAAAGCATTGTATTCTATTTTTGTTGCTTTAAAGTTAGTTCCCTGGTTACCGGCTTTCAAAGAAATCAAATCTTTAATTCCTTGTATTTGCTCCTTAACAATTGGATTATCAGCCAAATTATGGGTGATTTTTATCGAAACTCTACTACCGATTTCATTTGCTCGTGTATTGACATAATATTTCATCTCTGACTCATCATCTTTTGCTTCAAAAACATCCGAAATAACCTCTGCCAATGCATAACAACCAGATTTTTCCCCACTTACCCAAAGAATCACCTTATCACCAATTTGAATAGAGTCTTTGTGCGCTTTCACAGACCATGACTTCAGTACATTATCATTTAATGCACCGACAACATTATAAATTTTAAGGTTACCTTGAAAAATCCAATAATTTGATTCATCTTCTGTCTTATTCAACATGCAATACAAAATATCTTGAGCCAATAAAAGATTATTTGTTCCATCGTAATACTCAGAAATATAGCTTTTAACGGTATCTGTTAATTCCGTATCTGGAACTATGTAGTTTTCAATAAACTGATTCAGCAGGTCCAAATAATGGCCATATTTTTCGTTTTTTCCGGCAGGAGAAACCCCCATCAACTTGCAAAACTCTTTGTAAAAAGTACTTTTATAAAAAGTATATTTTTCTGGATTATGTAAAGTTAAATAGGTTGCTATTGAACGTTCGTCCTGATGATGACCCAATTCTCCTCCAATGGAACGGTACAATTTTAATGATTCTACGTTAAAAGAATTTACACGTTCGTTTAAGGGTGTATCTTCATTAAAAAGTGCACGAAATAATTTTCTGTATTCTTCGGGAGCATCTTTCGCAATATGATTGGTTACCGCAATACTCATTGCATAAAGCAAATTTTGAAATTTAATAGATTTAATTTCTAGCGAAAAATCTTCTGCATTAATATCAGGTCTTCCTTTAAATTTCTTTACCAATTCCCATTTGTATACCTCATCCTGCATCTTTGTATTGGAAATGTAGGATTTGTACTTTTGGATCAAATCAAGCATTGGATCGTTTTTTGGTTTTACTTCGAAACCCAAGTTCACTAAATATTTATTCGTAGGTTCACCTCCAGAATTTTCCCAAATATTTTCTCCATTCATTTCTTCGTGTGCAAATCTTAATAAATCCTTTGGTGGATATGTATTACCATCAATGATCACATCATATTTTGTAGAGGCAATCAATTCAATTTTTTGATCTTTTATGCGCTTAATAGCTTTAAAAATATGCTCTCGCGTTATCTTATTTGGTTCAAATCCCATACTTATTACTTTATATCATCACCTGTCAATTCTATAACTAACCCCTGGTTTTATTAAAAATTATTTATCTCCTTCTCGATTACTTTATACCACTTTTCATGTCTTCGCCCATGTGTAGATGTTCTTCATTTTCGATTTAATTCCCCACCGTCACTTGCCCATTCATCAACATTGGCAATAACCAATTTCGGAGTGTCGATATTCGTTTCTTTCTACCCCACCATACCAATCACAAACACTTCTACGTATTCTTTCATTTTCTCGATGATACGCTCGCCAATTGCTCTTGCCTGCAAAACGCTTGGTTTGTTGTCCAAACATTTGAAAACTTCATCTCGAATTGGTTGTCTACCACTAAAGATGTAGGCATCTATCAACGCTTTGAACTGGGCCTTATCTAAATTCTCCTCGTTGCATAACTTCTCTAAAGCAAGAACTTTTTGATCGCTCCAATATTGTTCAAATTCATCTTCAATTTTGTCGATATCTGTAATGAATGGAAGGTTTTCGTCAATGAATTTTTGAATCAATTCTCGTTTGGATCTTAATTTAATGTCGCCACCCAATAAATCGATGATAGCTTTCCGTTGAATAGCCGCAACGGTCGATTTGGCTCCTTTCAATTGCGTTAACAATTTTAGGATGTAAGAAACATTTATTTGATCTCGATGTATGAGTTCTAATTCAAAATCAATGTCGTCAAGAATAGATGTCAATTGCTTTTGACTATCTCTTTTAACCTTTTCATACAAGTCTAAATACTTGCCTTTATAATCTTCAAATTCTTGCTCATCTATTGGTAAATCTTCCCAATCAAAATCGGTATAGGATTGCAGCACATTCATGTTACGCATCAATTTTCTAAATGCTTTAACAAAAAGCGCTTCGTCATCCTCAGTTACCAAATCATTGACACTTTGATAAGTTGGCGCAATTTCTCGTAAAAACTTCAAGGCTTCGTCAAACTTAGTCGCAATGACTTCGTAATCGGGCATTGTTACAACTTCTTTGGCATCTTTATTTGAAAATAATGTAATTGCCTCGTCTGTTGCTTTTTTGAGGTTTCTGAACGCTAAAATGTTTCCTTGCGACTTCTGTTCTCCCAAAATTCTATTAGTTCTCGAAAACGCTTGTATTAAACCATGTTGTTTAAGGTTTTTATCAACGTACAAGGTGTTTACCTTTTTTGCATCGAATCCAGTGAGCATCATATTGACTACAAGGACAATATCCAATCGGTCTTTTTCATCGTTGAAACTTTCTTTTTCACGTTCTTTCAAACGCTTACTGATGTCTTTAAAATAATTCTCAAATTGTTGACTGTCTTTGGTGGAAAAACCGGTGCCATACATGGTATTATAATCGCCGATATAGCTTTCTAATTTGTCTCTACTATGACTGGATTGGTACAAAGACTGAGGTTCGGCAGCTATATTTCGGCTAAGTTCAGCAGAACTTTTAAATTCTACTTCTTCGGGAAGGAAATCCTGTGCTTCGTCTGAATCTTCGTTGGTACCATAGGTAAAAATTGTGGCAATGCGTAAGTCGTGCTTCCCCTCTTCTTTTTTCCTTTTGAAGATGTCGTAATACTTGATTAGAATAGGAATACTACTTACCGCAAAAAGGGCTGAATACGATCTTCTAAATGTTTTTTGATCGTGGTAAGCAATGATGTAATCGGCAATTTTCTCCAAACGCTTTTCAGAATCAAGCACCTCTTTTTTATCAATATCTTCAACAGGAATGTCAATAAAAGTATTGCTCGTGTTTTTGTATTTCCCCACATATTCAATCCCAAAACGCAACACATTCTCATCTCGAATGGCATCTGTTATCACATATTTATGCAAACAGTTTCCAAATAAATCTTTGGTGGTTCGTTTTCCTAATTCGTTTTTAGCTGCATTGTCTGCAAAAATGGGTGTGCCAGTAAAACCAATCAATTGACTGTTGGCAAAAAATTCCGTTATTCGTCCATGTGTTTCCCCAAATTGACTGCGGTGACACTCATCAAATATAAAAACGATTTTCTCATTTCTCAATGCATCTATCCCCGATTTATAACGCTCAGAAATAGCATTATTCAATTTTTGTATGGTCGTTAAAACCAGTTTTGTGTTGTCTTTTAATTGGCGAACTAATGAAAACGTATTGTCTGTAACATCAACACTATCTTTTTTGAACGCATTGAATTCATTCATGGTTTGGTAGTCCAAATCTTTTCGATCGACAACAAAAACTACCTTGTGAACGCCAGGTAATTCCATCAGAATTTGACTTGCCTTAAAGGAAGTTAATGTTTTTCCAGAACCTGTGGTGTGCCAAATGTATGCGTTGTCATTGGTGGTAGACACTTGTTTGATAATGGCTTCTGTCGCAAAAAATTGGTATGGCCGCAACACCATCATTACTTTGTGTGTTTCATTGATAACAATGTAATGAGCAATCATTTTCCCCAAATGGCTTGGGTTTAAAAAAGCAGTTGCAAACTCTTTTAACTCCGTAATGTTTTTATTGTTCTCGTCTGCCCAAAAGAAGGTTTGCTTCACTGATTGCATGCGGTTGTTTGCCAAATATTTGGTATTGACTCCGTTGCTAATCACAAACAATTGTACATACTGAAACAAGCCATTATTGCTCCAAAAAGAATGCAGTTGATATCGATTGATTTGATTGAATGCTTCTTTGATTTCTATGCCTGAACGTTTCAATTCTATTTGCACCAAAGGCAAACCATTGACCAAAAGTGTCACATCGTATCGGTTTAGAAATGACCCTTCTTGCGTAACTTGGTTGGTTACTTGATAGTAGTTTTTATGAGTTTCTTCTGAATTGAAAAACCGCACGTAAAAAGAGGTGCCATCTTCTTTGGTTAACTGAAAACGATCGCGTAATGTTTTGGCTTTTTCGAATACATTTCCTTTTGCTAAATGGTTGAGAATAGTATCAAACTCTTTTGCCGAAAAAGTGGTTTCATTGAATACTTCCAGTTGGCTTTTTAGGTTGAACAGTAAACCGGCCACATCTGAAATGTTAACTGATGTATATCCTAAACCAATCAACTGTTTGATTAAGTTATTTTCTAATAGGGCTTCAGATTGGTGACTCATTATTCTGCTATAAAAATTTGAGTATAGGTATTTTCTATGTCTTTAATTTCAGTTTCTTTTAAAGCTATAAACTCTTTCGTGATAGCTCGTTTTGATAGTTTTCCTGCACCTTGTTCCAAAAAGCTAACCAATAGTGCTACCATGTCATCTGGCATTTCATACGTATCATCAACATAACGTTTAAATTCATCATATTTACGCAAGTAATTTACTTCGGCAGGAATAATAGTTACTACAGTATCTTGCACGCAATCGTATAAAAATTCCGCTTGGTCCGTTGCATCAAAATAACGGTAGTAGTCTATGGTGTTATTCAATATTTCTACATTTTTATCCAATGCAGGTTTCCATACTATTTTATCTAAAACAGGATGCGAGTAACTTTCTAACGTTTTTTTGTAATCATTTATATGTGATAAAATGGAAGCCGATACAGGAAATATCATGCCTTGCTCAGAATACTGCATTTTGGCTAATATATGATGAATAATATAGCGGTGCAATCGGCCATTCCCATCTACAAATGGATGAATAAATACAAAACCAAAAGCGATTATTGTGGCAACAAGTACAGGGTCCAATGTTGATTGAATGAGGATTTCATTGGTGCTTAATAAGCCACTTAGTAAGGATTCCAAATCTTCGTGTTTTGCCGAAATATGGTCTGGAATGGGCTCACCTGTTTCTCGGTCTCTATCACCAACAAAACCTTCTTGTTTTCTAATGCCCATTTTGGTAAAGCGGTCATTTTCTATAACCAACTGTTGTAGGCGGTTTAATTCGTCAATAGTAAGCGGATTTATTCCTGCTTGCCCTATGGCATTTCCCCAACGTGCGGCGCGGTTATTTCTTGGTTTTTCTCCTTCTATGGTAAACGATGCTTTTGAATCTTTCAGTAATAAATAAGCTGATGCTCGTTGCAATACATCTTTATGCATTTGGTTCAAATAAGCACTTTTTTGTTTTCCAATATTAGATTCAATAGCGTTTTTAAGCTTTTCGGTTTTTCGTATTAAAGGACAAAACTGAAGGGTGCCAGGTAAATTATTTATAATACGATGCCTTGGTGAACTTACACCTGCAATAGCATATTGTAGCTTTTCATCTACCAGAGGAATTGCTTTTTTTATGGTTAAATCAGGAATTGCTAATTTTTGGTTCTGTAACCATTCATACAAAAACCATATTTTACGGCTGTATATTCCTGTGGGTTCTATTTTTAAAAGTGCTATTACTTCTTCTGTTTCCAGCTTTTCAAACAATTTTTTGAAAAATAACAAATGAATCCCTTCGTATTTTAAAGCAAAAACCAATTGCTTATAAAGGGTTTCTTCTGGCTTGTGCTTAGGGGTTAACACGTGCCAACCTTCAACTTTATATTTTTTATTTTTATCGCTAATAAGCGTAATGACGGTCGGAATAGGAACTGGGAGCTCCAAGTTTTCTATAAGTGCAGCATAACCCACTATAACACCTGGTTCTGGCAGTTTTCTACCATGAAAAGCAGGTATTCTGATTGAAAAAGGGGTATTTTGTTTCATCGTATATGAATTACAGGTATTGTTTCAAGGATGAAAAATAGGTATTGTATTTGTAAAATAGGTATTTTTGACTCATAAAAATGAAAAATAGGTATTTTACCAAACAAATAGTTGCTATAACAAGCATTTTTTCCACACCTCCGTTTTTCTATTTGTGACTGACACTGATTGATTTCCTCATCAAATGAATAAAGAAAAGAGGCGATTTTTTGTGTGCCACTTCGTGAATATGCTGTTTGATTAGTCTTTAAATTTATCATTATTCCAGTTGAATGGATTGTTTATTATGTAATTTGAAATGTTGTTGTATTCCATTTCGTTCCTAATGATGTGGTCGTGGTAATTGGGTTGAAAAAAATGATTGTTTCGATTGTATTTTGGGATTTCCAATTGTTGTTGATCAATATAATCATCAATTTTTGAATTCACAGACGATTTAAAACCCGCAATAAACGATGAAATGGATTTTGGTAAACGAACGGGCATGTTACGTTTTGTATCCCATTCCCATTGATCCGACCATTGATCCGACCATTGATCCGACCATTGATCCGACCGTAGAGACGCACGGCCGTGCGTCTCTACGGTCGGATCCGCAACGGGGATAACGTCATCAACGGGAATACCATCCCCAACGGTCATTTCACCACGATTTTTATTCCAAATTTCAACGATGGTGTGTAAATGATTGGGCATTAAAATAAATTGGTGTAAAATCAATTCATTCCGAATTTCGAAAGAACGAAACCATTCCTGTTGCAGGATTTTCCCAAAATCCGATAAAACCATTTCATTATTGTTTATGGTTCCCAAATTACATTCCCTATTTTGTGTTACAATGGTCAAAAAATAATACGCATCGGCAGCATAATCCCAATTGGGTTTGCGGTGCGATTGAATGCGGTATTTATTTTTGTATTTATCCACTACACAAACATCTTTTGCAACAAGCCTTTTTTAAAGGTTTGCATTTGGGTTATTTGTTGGGTGGTGCTCTCTATTTTAGAATCTAATTGTTCTAAGAAATTACCAATTTTATTTTGTTCTTCTTTCGAAACTGGTAATTTCATTTTCTTTGATAAAAATGTTGTATTTGTAATATTTATGGTGTTTTTTGCACCTTTTTGGATTATTGAAGCAAGATAATTATTTACATTTATTGGAGCTTCAAAGTAAACGTTCAACATATAACCCAAACCTTGCGTTTCAGGAGTAAAAATTCCGTAAAGTGGCGATACAATTACATCTTTATTTACTTTGCTTTGCTTTATAATCCCTAATGGAAAGCTTCCTGTTGGGCTCTTGGTGTAAACAATATCTCCAGGCATAACAAGATTGTAATTATCAGTGTTTTTCGCAGCAAATACTCTACCTAAATGTTCTATTTGATTAATTAATCCTTTATGAACAGATACTGAAAAAACTTCTTCTTTTCCAGTACTATTTAATTTATGCTCAAAAAGTACCTCATTCATTTTTCTTGGTTTCCAATCCTCATACTCATCTCCATTCTCATCTTTAAACCTCAATTTTCCGGAGAACAATTGTTGCATTACGCCTTTTTTGTATTGTTCTAACAATTCCTTTTTACGGGAAATTTGCTGTATTTTTTCATCAACCGCACTTAAAAAAGAAGCTATTTTTTGTTGTTCTGGAAGTGTGGGAAACCAAGATGAAATATTTCTACATACTTCTTGATTTAATTTAGGTTGAGCAGTTCCAGTATTATAAACTACGTAATTAATCCTTTCTAAATTGTGAGTTAAAAAATCAATATTTGTATTTTCTTTTGGAACAATAACATGAGCATGATTATTAATCCAACATTTACCCGAAACACGAAATGCTAATGGTGAATTTCTTGAAATTATATTTTCACCATCTTCACCAAGTAAAATTAATTCTTCATCAAAAATATAATTGTTTACATAATCAATAATTCCTGAAGCTCCATAATATGGATATTCACCTTTCATTTTTGTTCGATCATCACTTTTTATGGGCTTTCTTCTTCCGTCAAGAAAATTTGAAACTTCTCCAAGTCTTTTTTGTTTCCACTCTCCCTCAAACCCTGAAAAACGTAATTGAGGTTTATTGTTTTGATAGCTCATCATTACAACGGTGTTTCAATTCCTAATTCTTTACAAAAACCTTCAATTGTCGCATCTGTGGCTTCGAGTGCCTCAGCCACAGAGCGTAGTTCTTTTGTAATGGCTGTTAAATCAATTGCTTCTTCTGCTTCAAATGTATCTACATAACGCGGTATGTTGAGGTTGTAGTCGTTTTCAGCTATTTCAGAAAGCGTGGCAACAAAACTGTATTTGTCTTCAAGTTCTCCGGCTTCGAGCGCCTCAGCCATCGAGTTATTTCGGTAGGTTGAGATAATTTTATCAATGTCTACTTTTCGCAGAACATTTTGCGTTTTTACTTTTTCGAAGTGTTGACTGGCGTCTATGAATAAGACGTTTTCGTTAGTGCGCCTTTTCTTCAACACTAAAATACATGTTGGAATACTTGTTCCATAAAAAATATTGGCTGGTAAACCAATTACAGCATCCAAATAGTTTTTGTCTTTGATTAGGTATTGGCGGATATGTCCTTCTGCACCACCTCTGAACAAAGCACCGTGCGGTAAAACAATCGCCATTGTTCCATTTTCATCCAATTGGTGCACCATGTGTTGCACAAAAGCGAAATCTGCTTTACTGCTCGGAGCTAATTTACCATATGCAGAAAAACGGTCGTCACTCATAAACAAAGGGCTTGCGCTCCATTGTGCAGAAAAAGGTGGATTGGCAACTATTGCCTCAAAACGTTGGTCAATGTGTTGCGGTCGCTCTAAGGTATCTTCGTTTTTAATATCAAAGCGTTTGTAATGTACATCGTGCATAATCATGTTCATTCGGCACAAGTTATACGTCGTAGGGTTCATTTCTTGTCCATAAAACGCACTTACTTCTTTCACTTCTTTTGCCACACGCAAAAGCAACGAGCCGGAACCACATGTTGGATCGTACACACTTTTTAGTTTATCTTTTCCTACCGTAACTAATTGTGCCAAAATGCTACTTACTTGTTGCGGCGTGTAAAATTCACCTGCTTTTTTTCCTGCACCACTCGCAAATTGTCCAATTAAATATTCGTAGGCATCACCCAATAAATCACTTTCTGTATTTTCAATATCGAAATCAATTTCATCTAAATGCACCAATACTTTTACGATCAATTCATTTTTGTCCGTTTCCGATTTCCCTAATTTATGGCTAGTTAAATCTAAATCCGCAAACAAGTTTCCGAAATCCTCTTCGCTATCAGAACCCATTGTACTTTGCTCAATGTTGGTTAACACTTTCGCTAAATCACCCAGAATAAAATTATTTTTACCGCCTGCATTACCTCTTTGAGCTAATTCAGAAAATAATTCAGATGGTTTCAAGAAGAATCCTAATTTATCCAAAGCAGCATCTTTCACGGCTTCCATGTACTCGGTTTCTTGAGCGTGTCCTTCTAATTCTTTAAAAGTCAATCCATCAGGTTGTAAAATCTCATTGGCATACAAATCCATTTTCGTACTGAGGTACTTATAGAAAATGAATCCTAATATATAATCTCTAAAATCATCTGCATCCATTTTACCACGAAGGGTGTTTGCAATGTTCCAAAGTTGTTGTTCGAGTTTAGCTTTTTGTTCTGTTGACATGAGATTTTAATGATTTTCAAAAGTAACCAATTATTTTACAATATCCTTTCTTCAACCCCCCTCATAAACCGATCTATTGGCTTCAAATCGTTTACTTGAACCTTGAGTCGGTAGATGTTTTTTCGGTGGTTGTAATGGATGAATGGAGAAGTTTCAGGATATTGGTCTTTGAGCAACAAAACATCTTTCAATCCTAACTCCACATCAATGGAATGTGTTTTTCCGGAATAACTAAAACCAAACACATCCGGCACTTGGTTTTGAAACTTCTTACTATTCTTAAACCGTTTACCGGTGAAGTCCACATAAGCAATTCGGTCAATATTGAATGTTTTGTTTTTCTTTGAATCAATTTCATACCCCATCACAGTATGATAATTGTCTGTAAATCCAAATGGTTCAACCAAACGATCAGAAATTGTTTCGGAGTTAATGGATTGGTATTTCCGTAATATCACCTGTTCTTTATTTCCCATAGCGAGAGCTAATCGTTCAACCACCTTTCCATTTTTGGCATTCACCAAGTGACTGGCAACCATTTGAATTTCTGATCCCAAATAGATTTTTGTGAGCAAGGAATCTTTGAGTTTGTTCTGGTTAGCATCTTTCAAAACCAGTTCTTTCAATAGTTGGGCTTCTTCTTGGGTAAAACGAACACCATTGGTTCTTTCATCCACAATGAAATATCGGTTCAGTTCATCTCGTTGTAAGTCAAAACCACATTCACGGATTAAATCAAAATAGCGATATACCGTTCGTTCGGTGGTATCCAGTAATTGAGCCAAGTGAATAAGGGTTTTTGATGGTCCTTGTTCCAAGTGGGAGATCAACTGTAATACCCGTAAAATCTTATGTTGATTTAGCATTTAATCAATTTTGGCTCACAATGTAGAACAAAAAATACAGCTATGCAACCGATTGACCCGGGTTGTCAGGAAACTTTTATTCAGCAGCTTAAATTTTGAAAGACGAATCCCATAAAAACCAACTTTGTGAAATTAAACGAGAATAAATTATATAAAGGTAAGACTTCATCCATAAAAAAAGCCTCACGTTTCCGGAGGGCTTTCTGCTCCCCCTTCAGGATCCCGTAAGTACGGGACGACCCTCTGATTAATCCCGCACATGCGGGACTCTAACCAACTGAGCTAACGATCTGTACCAACAAAATCCGGCTGGCACATGCGTTCGATTAATTTACGAGACTTTTGTTTTTTAATGAAACGTTCTAATTGAATTGCTACTGTTTCATCTTCTAATTGAAAGATTGACTTTAACTCCCAATCAGTGGATCTACCTGTATATTTGTCTTTTGTGTTTGTATTATGCTGAATTAGACGATTCCAAGGGTTTGAAGAATAACCAATGTAATAACGATCAATTAAACGAGAATAAATTATATAAAGGTATGACGTCATTCATAAAAAAAGCCTCACGTTTCCGTAAGGCTTCTTGCTCCCCCTTCAGGACTTGAACCTGAGACCCTCTGATTAACAGTTGGCTAGATAGGGGTTTTTATGAATTTTTATGAGTGCTAATTATACTGATATTCAATTATTTACTAAATTAGTGAAACTTATAAAAACCCAGAATAACATCAAAATGTTTGCAAATGTTTGCAAATGATTTTACTTAAAATGAGCGTCATGAACAATGTAAAAACAGTAAACGTAGAATTATTAATTGACAAAAGACGAGCTCGAGAAAGCGGTGATTTCCCAATGAAATTACGATTGATTTTTAATCGTAAAGTTCACTACATTTCACTCGGGATTTATTTAACTGAGCTTGACTATGAAAAAATGAATAGTGGAAAAAAACTAAGTGATGAAACCAAAGCGATTAAATTACAATTGGAGGAACATAAGGCAAAAGCAAACCATGTTATTAAAAATATGGTTGAATTTAACTTCGAACGATTTAAAATTGAATTTAGTGGGGCTAAAATTGTGGAATCGTCCAATGACCAATCGATCAATGGCCTTTTCCAAGAGTTAATGGAAACCCCCTTGAGAAAACCAGCTTCAATCCAAGCCGATCATTCAGCTTTACAAAGCTTAAGGCGTTATTTTGAATTTATTAAAAGTAAACAAGGAATAAAATCTCATATTTCGGTTATCAACCTTGAATTTCTTAGAAGATGGCAAGATTTTCTGGTCAACGAAAGAAATCATCCAAAAAGACTCTCGACGGTGGGGTCCTATGCGCGTCACATACGAATTGTAATGAATATGGCTTTGGAACGAGAATTCATTTCAAAAGAACAATTTCCATTTGGAACAGACAAAAAAAGAAACAAAAAAAAGTATGTGATTACCTCTGCAAGATCGAGAAAACAAGTTCTAAGCAAAGAAAATATGAAAAAACTAATAACGCTTGATTTGGACCCAATTAGCTTAGAATGCTTTTCAAGAGATTGGTTCGTCTTGTCTTATTTATGTTGTGGAATCAATGCTGCTGATTTATTAGAGTTAAAAAATAGCGATTTGACGCATGATGGATTTTCATTTTACAGAGCTAAAGTATTTGATACGAGTGAATCACCCAATAAATTAGTTCATGTTCAATTCATTGACGAATTGAGGGATATCACTCTTTCCTTTATTAATCGACTGAGGTCAACAAACACACATCCTAAAGCTTACCTTTTCCCGGTTTATACCAAATCAATGAATGAGAGAGAAAGATTTGTAGCTAAAAGAAATTTGATTCGAAAGATAAATCAGCACCTTCCTAAGCTTGCCAAAATTGCAGAAATCGAAAATATACATCTTTCCTATGGAGTAGCCCGCCATACTTTTGCGTCCGTTCTACATGACAATGAAGTTTCATCCATTGTCATTGGAGGTTTACTAGGTCACAGCAACATTAACACCACGAACGCCTATATTCATACCCTACCTGGAAATCCACAAAAAATGGCAATGAAAAATTTGATGTAAGCAATAATAGAAGGATTGGAATTGGGGTCGGAAATTATAACTTGCACATTTGTAAAAGTATTAGGATCTACCCTATTTTAAACGAAAAAATCAAAAAAATCAAAACCTCTAATTACCTTTATTTCAGATGTTTACCTTTTTTTATCCGGATAATTCGAATATTACTTGTATAATTCAGGTAAACCTGTATAATCTGGATGACTTGAATGATTTGATTCAATAGAAACCCTTTTTTACCTTTTTTTGGGTATCGGTTTCATTCTGAAACTAAGGTAGTCATAAAAATAACCAAATCCAAAAAAACACCCCAAAAAGGTATATACAGGCTTTTTTGATTGTGGAAGGTCAGTTACTAGGGATCAGTAAGGCTTTTTTTTGACCTGAGTGTTTTTTTGCTTTTGCCTTGAAGGTCGCTTTTGATGTTGTTAATGATTTTTTTTGACGAAGTTAAAGTTCTAAAAGTGATGCAAGGGGCTCTGGAACCAAAATAAAAACTCAATTTCAACTTGATAAAAGGAAAATCCTTTAGCATTGTGATGAACAGATAATTTCTTTTTTTCTACTAAAAACCAAAAAATAATGTAAATTTATCTAACTAATTACGAAATGACAGATCAGGATAAAGTATTTAAATTAGCCAATGACGAAAGGTATTTTACTCAGGTGTATAATGAGCATAAAGATTATTCCTTGCGTTTTTTGAGAAAAATGTACAACGATGATGACTTGCTAAAAGATATTTATCAAGATGCGACTATTGTACTCTACGAAAATGCAAAAAAATCGAATTTTAAATTAACCTGCTCCATTCAAACGTATTTGAACTCTATTTGCCGAAATAGGTTACTAGTATTGAGAAGAAATAAAGTTAAACCGATTATTGTTTCAGAGGAGTTTGATCCAAATATCTCAGATTGGTTTGTTGAGGAAAAATATGATGAGGAGAAAGAGGAACGTTTGACTGCAATCGAGAAGGCATTAGAAAAGATGAAAGAAGCGGGAAGTCAATGTTATCAGATTCTAAAGATGCAATACTATGAGCGCTTTAGTATGGATAAAATCGCTAAGCTTTTGGGATTAGCAAATGCACGTAGCTCCAAAAGTCAAGCTTCAAAATGTAGATCAAAATTGAAAGAACTACATTCACAATTAACGAATTGAAATGAAGTCAGTTGATATCTTCAAGACAATTATTTCAGAATATATTCCTGAATATCTTTCAACTTCAAATGAAGAGGCAATTAGTGATGCAAAGTCTTTTTTCGGAAAAAGTAATTCTGCAGGACTTTTTGCTCCACCCATTTTATTGCTCGAAGAAAAACTTCTCTCGAAAGGAATCAATTTAAATAATCTGCGTGAGGAATTTCTTTCTGACCTCGCATCAAACTATTTAAATGAACCATCAAATAATGATGTGATCACTTCATTTCTTCTAGAGACTGGAAACATTGATTTCCTTAAACAAATAGAGTTTGCTCATTCGATAAAATTAGCTTTTCAAAAAATTGAAAGGAAAGAAAAAAAAGAATTACTAAAACAGCTAGATGAATACCAGGAGGAAGAAGAAATTCGGACTGCATTTCATCGAATTGAAAGAGCTGAGAAGAAGAGACTACTTCAAGAAATTGAAGGTTTAGAAATTTTAGAACCAACCGGTACTGAATTTGCTGCTTACTCTGTTAATCCGGCGCAAGAAAATCAACCTCAAATTCATAAACTAGTTGCATCAAAAAATCAAATTCCTTGGAAATTTGTTATTCGAGTTGCAGCAGTTCTTATTTTAGTGCTCGTTCCGGTTGGGATTACTGTTCTATTTTTTGATAATGATGAAACATCCGTTGGTGGTAAAAGTCCGAAACCAAAAAACGGAAAAAGTATCATTTATGCTGAAACAGGTGATTTAACCGAAATAAAAAAGATAAATATACCATTGCCAAAAGTTAATAATCTTGTGAGTAAAATTGAAAACAATGAACCAAGTTTTGGATTTGCCAAACAGGAAGATAAAGTTACTATGTCAGTTATTTTTACCGGTGATCAAATTGACTATTTAGCCGAAAAAATTACGCTTTTAGAAAAGAAAGTAAAGGAGCTGAAAACGAAAAACATTAAGGATAAAGAGGCGACCATCAAATCATTAGTTGATATTTCAACTAAATGTAAATCTGAGAAGCAAATATTGGAATCAAAAGAATTCACCTATCAGTTCGATAAGAAGTCATTCAAATTAACAATTTTCAGTAGTAAAAAAATAGACCCTGAAAATCTCAAGGTCTATTGGATAAAGGAGGATGATTCTACCTTCAATTATTTTCTTAAAATAAAGGATAGCTATTATCAACTATCAGGCAAATCAGGTCAATTAAAGATATTTACCAATAATGATTTCATTGAGGAACTAGATTCTATCTAAAACATCAATTAGAATAGTCAATATATCTCCAGTTTGTTTCACCAAGAATTTTATCTTTCTTGAATGCAATTACCTTAAATCGATGAACTTGCGCCCCTACTCCATTAAAGGTGTATTTTGTTTCTTTTGTATAAATCTTGCCTTCATTCTGCTCATGAAAAGCATAATAATCCTTTGCGCTATAATCATAAGGAGATCCTGTATATTCAATAATAATAGCATACTGATCTGCTCTAGTGCATATTCCGGAGGTAATTGTGCCACTCATTCCGGTGATACAGTGCCACTCATTCCGGTGATACAGTGCCACTCATTCCGGTGATACAGTGCCACCCATT
>JBILYP010000051.1:0-13466 GCA_044377675.1 Crocinitomicaceae bacterium | reverse complement strand
CATGATTTCATGAAGTCGTTTGTGACCCATTATTACCGTTTGCAATACAGGATAGTTATCAAATGCAAAGTGATTTTGACTTAAAACAGCCATTCGTTTACCAGGTTCCAAATCTATTCTTCCTGTTGTAGGATCTTGGTCACCTGTTAAAATCTTTAAAAAAGTTGATTTCCCGGCTCCATTTGCACCAATTACCCCGTAACAATTTCCGTTTACAAATTTGACATTCACTTCATCAAATAGCACACGTTTTCCGAACTGAAGTGAAACATTACTTACTGTTAACATAACTGAATTTTTTTGCAAAGATAAGATAATTAAAATGAATATATTTAACCATCAGGATTACTTTAAATGCGTTATAGCTAACCTATTATTTTCATTAATTAAATCTCGTAAGGGTTCTTAAATAATAATTAGATTTGCATAGTAACTATCCGTATGAAACTAGAGCGAAAAAATCAAGAAGTAGCAACCTTTCGGCGTTTTATGGCGCGTATTGGAAAATACGTTTTGCTTTCTATCGCTGTTATAACTTTTTCTATGGTATTAGGGACGGTCGGTTATCATGTTGCAGCAGAAACTTCTTGGTTAGATAGTTTTCACATGGCAGCGTTAATTTTAACAGGAATGGGTCCCGTAGTAGAAATGACAACACCTACTGCGAAGATTTTCTCTTCCTTTTATGCGCTCTATAGTGGTGTGGCATTTTTGAGTCTCACTGCTGTTTTTATGACTCCCATTATTCATCGAATCTTGCATGTATTGCATGTTGAGGATGATACCGAAAGTTAATATTTTATTTGATTTGGTTCATTCATTCTCTAATTCCTTTTACTTTTTATGTTCAATTCTAAATTCTAGTTCATTATGTCCATAAAACCCATTGAAGTTATTGTGCCACCTCGTGAACCTCATTTTGTTGGCGACGGTTTTCGTGTTCATAATTTTATTCCAAGTGCCTACCGATTGGACATGCAGCGCATGGATCCGTTTATCATGTTAGATTATAATTCTCGGTTTTATTTTCCGCCAAGTGAAAAACCAAAAGGAGTGGGGGTTCATCCGCACAGAGGTTTTGAAACGGTGACGATTGCTTACAAAGGTAGGGTTGCTCATCACGATAGTAGCGGCGGCGGCGGAACAATAGGCGAGGGGGATGTACAGTGGATGACAGCGGCATCTGGCGTATTGCACAAGGAATATCACGAGGAATCATTTAGCCAAGAAGGTGGCGAATTTCAAATGGTTCAATTGTGGGTGAATCTCCCAGCAAAAGATAAAATGTCGAAGCCCAAATACCAAGCAATTGCAAATGAGCAAATGGGAATAGTTCAACTTGAAAACAATGGAGGAAAAGTAGAGGTTATTGCGGGTGAATTTCAAGGAATTAAAGGACCGGCGAGTACATTTACACCGATTCACATGTACAATGCAAGGTTAAACACTCTTGGAGAAGTACGTTTTAATTTTCCAGCGAATTATACAACGGCTTTATTGGTGGTGGAGGGAGAAATTGAAGTAAATGAGCAATCAATTGTTCCCGTAGATCATTTTGTTTTATTTGAAAATGAAGGAGAGGAAATTCGATTGAAAGCGACAGAAAATTCGATTATCTTGGTATTATCCGGCGAACCGTTAAATGAACCCATCGCTGCACACGGACCTTTTGTCATGAATACACGACAAGAAATCGTTGAAGCTTTTCAAGATTTTCAAAATGGCAAGTTTGGTTTTTTGGAGGATTGAGAGTTACTGAATCTACTTCTTTTTCAGAATTAATTCATGTATCATAATCTTGTTCGAAATACTTGAACTAACTTAAACTGCATATTTTCTTTATAGTTTATAGATATTCGCAACATTTGTTCTGTTCAAACAAATTTGTGATAAATGAAAAAATGGAATCAGTTCGTGTTTATAATGGTGGTGTGTTCATTGGTTCATCTAATATTAGATACAACGCCTGGATTTTCAAATGAAAACGCTTATCTTTTACTAATTATCGACGGGATAATTACAGGCGTTTTTTCAGTTGATTTTGTTCTGAAAATTCGCCATGAGGTTAAGACAAAAGAAAGGAGATTATTTTCTTTTTTTGGAATTGAATTAGTAATTGACTTATTAAGCATATTACCTTTCTTCGTTGCTTTGCTTTTGCCTGGGCTAAAATTTATTGCGGTCATTCGATTGTTGAGATTGGTTCGAATTTTCAAATTGATGAATCATTTTAAGTCTAACGCTTTAATAATAAATGCAATAAAAAACAAAAAACAAGAGCTCTATATTTCCGTTCAAGTGGTGGTGATTATTACAATAATTCTATCTGCAATCTTGTTTTTCGTTGAGAATCCGAGTCAACCCGAAAATTTTGCAAGTATTACGGATGCATTCCTGTGGTCTATTTCCAAATTCATTGGAGAAATTGGCGGTTATGGAGATTTTGCTCCAGTTACTATTTCTGGAAAGCTCTTGGCTACTTTTGTAGGGATTTTAGGGATTGCTATTTTTGCTGTTCCTGCCGGTATTATTGCCTCAGGATTTGTGGAAGAAATAGAATTAGTGAAGAAAAACACTGAACTAGACGAAGTGAATAGTACCTTATCTAATGCTTTTCAATTCGATATTTTGTCCGGTCAGCGCGCCAAGGCTATAGTGGGTCTTGCTGATACCCGTCGAAGATATATTTCAGTTGTAGATGCCGTTGTAAAATTGAATAAAACGGAAGCTGACATTTTTGAAGTATGTGGATTGAACAAAAACTTGAAGCTTTCGAAGCGATTAAAACCGAGTGGTGATGAGGAAATATTAATCGAATATTTTGAGAATAATTCAATTTATGGGACCTTGATTAATCGAAATTCAACCATTACTATTGTCAGTCCACATTCTAATGATGGTTTTAATTTAGGACATTATTCTTATTGTTTAGCAGAGTTGTTACAGGCAAATTATATTAGTGTTGAGAAGTATGGTATTTATTCTTTTTTAGAGGAAACGAATATCAACTTTAACGAAAACGATTGGTATTTAAAAAACATCGGTTCGGTGGATAATGAGGTTGTTAATCAATTTATGCAGGATTTAATGGATGTAATTCCCCAAAATTCATTTGTTTTCAATATTGGTAGTAGTATGGGGAACTCACCGAGTTATCATATGCTTTCAGGTGGGGGGCAGTTGGAAGAGGGAATAAGTGTTAATGGTACATGTAAAGATGTGATTCGCGCCAATAAGATCTATGCCCATTTAACAGAGTTAAGTGCCGCGAATGGTTATACACTGACTGCGCACACGCATTATTCAACCGATATGAAAAATCACTTGGATTGGTTTATTTCTAATCAGGTCAATGCGAATGCGTTGTCAATAAAAGTAAATGTGGAATTGATGAAAGGCAATAATGAAAAGTATTTTGAAAGTATCGGTATTTTGGCTGAATCGATAAAAGAAGGTCTTAAATGAACCAAGTTTTAGTTACCTATTTCGGACCGTTTAATCATTTTCAAGAAAATCCAGCGGAGCTAATCGCTAATAAACTCCAGCGTATTTTTCAGAGTAATAGTTGTGTGCACTTTAAAAAACTGGAGGTGTCTTTTGACAGCATCGATCAGTTTTTAGAGAGTAGGTTAGATGAATATGATTCGATTATTGAATTAGGTGTTGCAACCAAATCTGAAAAAATTCGATTAGAAGAATTTGCAACTAATTTCATTGTAGGAACAGACGTAAATGGGATTCGAAAAAATGGGTTGATAGATATTAATGGAAGTGAAACGAAGAGATCAACCTTCAAATCTTTCGATCTTATTGAGTGGTCATCTGACTTTTCACCCAATGTGATTCTTTCACAAAGTGCAGGGAAATACTTGTGCAATTATTTGTATTACAAATCGTTGGATCATTTTTCAAATAAGAATATTCTCTTCATTCATCTAGCTAATTTTATGGATCTTCCAACTGTACCCTCGCTGGATATTCAAGTAGAAATTGTACAATCGTTTGTTGAAAAATCCTGTCAAAATACTTGAACTTACTTAAACTGATATTTGAAGTGTAAAAAATATATATTTGATTCAATAAATAATAAAATGTGAACTATGAAAAATCAAGAATTATCTAAAAGTACTTTGCCTTTGGCAATTTTATTTGGAAAATCTCAACAATTTGAGGAACCGACAATGGATAAAATTATTTATAATCCGTTAACTCAAGTAACAGAAACGCTTTGTATGGGTGTTGTTGGGACAAAATGTTTGAGATCTTCTCAAACAGCAAAGAAAACTCATATTGGTACTAACTATGATGTGAAACAAAAAAACGAAATTGACGATCAGAAAAGTAATTAATGCTTTTAATTATTACCAATAAAGAAGATGTACATCCAAATCCTGTAATTGAAAAATTAGAGGATTTTCCATTTTTAAGGCTTAATTCAGAGGATTTATTAAAGGAATATAAAATTAGTTGGTCAAGTTCCCAAGGAGATATTTCATGGCGATTATCGAGTAGATTGAATAACCTTGAGGTGACGAGTGAAAATTTAACTTCTGTTTGGGAACGGAGGCCATTAAAACCTAAGAATTTATTAAATAAAATTTCTGACCGAAAAGTTGGAAAGTTTTGTAGAGAGGAGGCCGTACATTTTTTTCAATATTTCAGGTACTTTTTAAATGAAAGCTTTTATATCGGACATCCTTTAGTTGATAGAACGGCGCAATCTAGATTAATTCAACATCGAGTTGCTTCGAAATTTGGTATTTCTTGTGCTTCCAGTATTTATTCGAATAATTCAAAAGAACTAAAGCAATTTGCATCAGAATATAAATCGCTTTTTATAAAGTCAATCTACACGGATTCAATAAATTATGAAGATCATTACTTGTCTTTAGGGAGTGTTAAAACATCCAGTAATAATATAATTAATGCAACTGATCAATCACTGGAATCTACAATGAATTATCTTCAAGAGTACATAGAAAAAGATTTTGAACTTCGAATTACAGTTATATGTGACAAGGTTTTTGCTTGTAAGTTAAACTCTCAAGACTTAGATGATGAAAATGGGAAAATTGACTGGAGAGATGGGTTGTTGAATGGAAAATTAAAACACGAAGTATTTGAATTGCCTGATAGAATTCATTCATTTTGTATAAATTATTTAAAGGAGATGAATCAACATTATGGCGCTTTCGATTTTATCGTTACTCCAAGTGGAGAGTATGTTTTTCTCGAATGTAATTCAAATGGCCAATGGTATTGGATTGAGTTAGAAACAGGGATGAATATTTCCGGTGCTATTGCAGAACATTTAATCAAGGGAAGTTGGTAGCTAAATTATGGAATTTCAAATACAGAACTAATGCTAAAACTAAACACCCCATATCTTGCCGATGAAAAAGAGATTGTGTTCCAACAGAATAATGATGGAACAATTAAATCGACCTACTCTGATGGTACTATTGAGGGTAAAATGGAAGGAAATACCTTGAAAGCCGTTTTTCATAATCCCAAAGTGAATGTTTCAGGCATAATGGAAATAACTTTTCACGAAACTGGATTTACTGGAAAATGGAAAAAAGGAATGGAGCCAGGTCTTATGAAAGGAAAATGGAACGGTGAAATTCAACAAGGTAACCAACTCACAATTAGCATTCCTAATGAAATTAAAGAATTGTTGAAATCAAAGGTGATTAACCCAAGTTGCGGAATCGACAGAATTTATCAGGCATTTGATGCGTATTTCAAAGAGCAATACGATTTTCCAAATAATAAACATGATACGGATGATTATCAATTGTATAAGTTTGATTTAGTGAATGATTTTTCTTTTGTGAAAGAATTAAACGTTCGCTCAATAGGAATTGATTTTCCCATAAAATTAAGCAAAGGAAAAAACAGACCTGTTTTGATGATTTGCGCGATGGATCCATTGCGTACTGATAACGAACAAAAATTACCGGAAGACAAACTAACCGATTGGGTGCCTTTTAGTGTGATTAAGAATCCTGCCAAGGAAAAGAAGTATTCTGAGAATGAAAATTTGCAGTTCTTCTATTCCCTTTTAGATGATTTTGACCTCTATTTGACAGATATTTACAAACTTTTTTATCGGGACGGAACCAAAATAAGCAATAAAATCAAGACTTATACCGACTTACCCATTCACCGAGAAATTTTGGAATCAGAAATCAATTGCATCAAACCAACTGCTATCCTAACCTTAGGAAACGGAGCGCGTAATGCTATTTGTGAACTTTACAAAATTTATCCGCCCACTTGGAACACTGAAATTTTCAAAACAAATCTAGATAATGGATGCTCGCTAGTGATGATTCCACATATTTCGGGCGCAGCAAATGGTTCCAAAGCTCCTATATTGAATAATCCCAAATATGCCTTTGTTAGAGGAGTGAATAATGGGAAGTATGCAAACATTATTTTAAAAACACTTTTACCCAGTTGAAATTAATTTTCACAAATACTTTAAATATGATCAAGTTAAATACAGTTTATAAAGCAGGAAAACAAGAGGTTAAATTTCAAGAAAAGGAGCCAGGAATTATCTATTCCGAGTATGGGCATGAAACGGTCGAAGGAAAAATGGAAGGAAATATCTTGAAGGCAATATTCCATAATAAAAAGGTAAATGTTACAGGATTAATGGAACTTACTTTTCACGAAACCGGTTTCGACGGTCGCTGGAAAAAAGGCATAGAACCCGGAGAATTAAAACAAAAATGGAATGCTGTTTTAGTTGAGGATAAAAATCCAACTAACGAGTCAAAAAATGGATATCATATTTTCACGGATGAGGATAATATTCGATACGAGGGAGAGTGGAAAAATGATGAATTTATTTCTGGAAAAGCAGAATATGTTGATGAAGACGGAGTAAAAGTAATTGAAGACGGGATATTTGAGCAGGGTAATTTAAAAGAAGGTAAAATTACATGGGCGGATGGAAATACCGCTAGCGGAACCTTTGATGAAGAATTGGAATTGAACGGAAAGGGAATCTATACTTGGTCCAATGGAGATTTTCAGGATGGAACTTGGGTGCACGGAGAATTTAAAGACGGAAAAGCAAAAATCACTCATGACGATGGAGAAATTTCAGAAGGAATGATGAAAGATGGTGAATGGATGGAGGAAATTAAAGATGTTTCCGATTCTGAAGTGCCTTTTTTGAACCGAACATTTCAAGTTGGAGATAAAGTTAAGATTCCAATTACACAGCTTGGTGATTCAAGTTTTGGTGAACGTGCATTGAAAATGATTAATAATGCCAAAATTCGGGAACAGGATTTCGTATATATACATAGTGCTATTGCATCTATAGGAAGTTCATTTAAAGTATTTTATGCAGGTGATGGGATACCAAAAAATGCTGAAAGTATTGTTTATGTATTAAATGATAGCATGGAAAATGAGGAAGGAACTGCTAATTTCAACATAGAAGATCTTATTTTTTACGGGGAAGAAAATACAAATGAAATTAAGGAAATGACTTCAGAAGAAATTAAATCTCTTGAAAGCTCCGAATTTAATCCAAAAGAAATAGACCTTAGTATCAATCTTAATTTGCCAAAATTAAAAATGTCTGATGGGTTTGAAGAAATTATTTATTATGGTGAAGTTGAAGATGGTTTTCCAAAAGGAAAAGGAGTTTTAGTATTTTCATATGATGAATGCTTTTTTTGTGATGATTTTAAAGAAGATCATTTTGAAGAAGGTAAGTTTGTTGGGATGGAAAATATATACGAATTTGGCTCGTATCTCTTTCGAGATAGCTCTTGTCTTACTACATTTTTTTGTGGGGGGAGTTGCACTGATGGTCAAATAATTTATCCAGACAAAACTAAATATGTAGGTTCTTTTGAGGAGTGCTGCTGGCCTCCTAAACCAGGTGGAGAAGGATGTTTTTACGATCAAAATGATACTCTAATTATTTCTGGAGTATTCACAAATGGAAAATTTGAAAATCAAAATAGTGAACTCATTTTTGATAATCTAATTGATGAAGCTCCAAAACCAATCATTGAAGAAAACTCACAATATAAATTCGTTGGACATAAAAAAAATAATGGTGAAATAATTGGATTTTTTCATGGCAAGGGTAGTATTGAATATTTTGAAAGTGGATGTAAATATGACGGGGAGTTTAAGGATGGAGAAATGAGTGGTAAAGGAACCTACACTTGTCCTGATGGACAGAAATATGAAGGTGATTTTTTAAAAGGAGAAAAGTATGGAAGAGGTACACAAAAATGGACTAATGGTCAACGATATATGGGTGATTGGATCAAAGGGAAACGTCATGGAGAAGGGAAACAATCCTGGCCTACTGAAGAATGGAAAGCAGGACCTATCTGGCAGAAAGAGGGTACTTGGGAAAATGATGAATTTATTTCTGGAAAAGGCTTTTGGATTTTAGATGGTGGAGATACTTATGAAGGTGAGTATAGTCAAGGAGCTTGGAATGGTACAGGGAAATACATTTGGGCGAGTGGTGATAGTTATGAGGGCGGTTTTAAAGATGGGAAGATTTTAGGAAAAACTAAGCATCAGTTAGAAAATGAACAAAAACAAAGAGAAGCAGATGAGAGAAGGTATAGTGAAGAAATAGCAAGGAGAGAGCAGGAAGAACTTAGACATAATGAAGAAAAGGCGAAAAGAGAGGCCGATGAATTAGAGAGGAAAAAAGCACAAGAAAAAAAGAAAGTAGAAGAGGCCGAGGAGAAAGAAAGAAAGAAGAAGCAAGAGGCCGAGGAAAAATCGAAGACAAGGTATTTTGAGATAACTTACAACATTAAACTTAAAGAGGACAAAAATCAAACAACTTATGCAAGTGGTTTTTTTGACGCTATGTTAAACGGGGGAATGTCTAAAACAGAAAAAACGCACGGTAAAGGCCAATTAATTCAGAGAACAATTCGTGTAAGCCATGAAGGACATACATTATCTGATTCTTCAGCTAAAAATTACGTTGTGCAAAAGGATGCTGATGTAAAATCCGGTAAAGCGGGCACATCAACCATCACTATAATTAAAATAAAATAACCCATTTGCTATGTTCGGTTTTAAAAATAAATTTGGTTTTTCATTCTCGTGGAAGCGTTTACTGGGTATTTCCGGCTTTAGAAATAGCATTGCGCGTAAAACAGGTATTCCAACCACACGCGGTGGGGCAGAGCGAAAAATAGGTGGCTGGTTCTTAAAACTTTTATTTGGCAGAAAATGAGCGAGAAACAAGGAAATGGAACTTCACAAACTTCATTGATTATTGTATTGGGATACATTATTTCTTCCATTTTTGCGGGATTGATCTTTAGTGTATTAGCAATGCGAGCAAAATCAAATGGTGGTTCCGGAATTGGTTGGGGTTTATTGTCGATCCTTTGTATTGCTTTTTTTGGCTATATGGGTTATGCCGTTTATTTTACTTCAAGTCCATCCGTTGATTCCTTTTGGTATTACTTCGGAATAACGTCACTAATTGCCAATGCCCTTGCTGCACTTATTCTTTTATTAACCATTTTAAAACGAAACTAATGGGACTGGTTCGAGAATTAGTAGATGAAATCATTCCATTGCCAAAGCAAATGGACTCAACAATTGAAAATAAAAATGAAGTTGTTTCTGTTTATCGAATGAGTTATGTCTTTGTGAATTTGATATTTCAATTGATTGATTGTGTGGTGATTCCGATAATGACGATAGCTTCTTTTAATGGGGTATTCGATATCGGTTGGTTGAATTGGGTAGTTGTTATTATTTGTGGAGCAGCATCCGTTTTTAGCCTTTTACAAAGCCTATATTATTTTATCTCACCACCTGAAAAATACCTTGATCCAATTAAAGGAAGAATTTTTGGCGAGACAGCCATTGGTGCATTTATCGCCGCTATATTCAAAATTAAAATTATTACCTTTATTAAATGATTCCAGAAAAGAAAACTAAAAACCCAATTTTATCGCTCTTTCGAAGAAAAATTGAGGATAAAAACTATGAGCACGATGCAACGTTAAATCGTGATTTAGATTCATTTGGATTTAAGTTGATTAAAATCGTTGGGGGAGCGGCATTGATAATTGGTCTTGCCATTTTAGTGGCTTTTTGGGTATGGGTAATCCGATGGTTGTATCAAGTGTGGTAAATGATACGTTCACTAATGAAAAATACTATTTTTATCATTTGCTTGTTTTTTGTGGGAAACTCGTTTTCACAAGTCTTGAATATAGATCGCGAAATTGAGTCAGACTCAACGTTTCGCAGGGTTAGAGCTAATTTCACTTTTTCATTTTCAAACGATAAACAAAAGAAGAATTTAGTTGATTTTGCCAATGTCTCTGAAATTGACTATTTCCTTAAGAAAAAGTACTTGTTCGTTTTTCTGACAAAAACTGAATTGGCTTTCAATGGATTAACGGCTCTTGAAAACAATGGTTTTTTCCAGTTACGATTTAGGGATAACGATTCTCGTAAAATTTCACCCGATTTATTCGTTCAATATCAATGGAATGGGGTCCAAGGAATGGAGCGAAGATCATTGGTTGGGATAAATGCCCGAATGCGCTGGTTGGAAAAACGAAAATCGGATCTGTATACGGGGATTGGTGTTTTTTATGAGTCGGAAAAATGGAATCCGTTTTTAAGCTCTTATGCCTTTTCAACTGCCTCACTCGGTATTGTAAATCGGAATCTGTTCCGTTTGAATTTAACTGCGAAATTCGCATTGAAAATTACCAAAAACATTGATTTTGCCGGTGCAACATTTGTTCAGTTTCCATTGAATAGTTATTTTACAGAACCGAGATGGTTCTTTGATTCCAATTTGTTTTTCTCTGTGAACAAACACCTCGAATTCACGATACATTATGACCATAATTTGGACACCTATCGACCATTGCCAATAGACAATTATTATTATTCAATCTCAACTGGAATCAACATCAAATTCTAAATGCCGAAACCGAAATATAGAATATCATCCTTTTTACTGAATAATCTAAAGTTCCGTCTTGAAACCAAGTTGTCTTATCAAATAATTACAAAATTTGATTGTAAAAAGTTGAGTCACCTTATTTTTGAGGAAACGAATAAAACAGTTTCAGAAAGTACAATTTACCGCATTTTTTTATTGGAAGGTTTCGAACATGCACCATACATCCATACCTTGGATATTTTTGCCGAATTTTTGGGGTATTCTGAATGGTTTGAATTGGAAAAAACACTGAATGAGTTAACGAATTTTCAATTTCTTTCCGGCCTTTTTCCAGATGAGCGACAATACAAAAGTTTAATTACATTTTCCATTCACTCTGGCCAGTTGAAACCAGTCTATAATTTCCTGGAGCAGTTTAATCCTGACTTGTCGTTTGAAAAGAAACTATTGTTGGGCAGGCAATTGTTTTATACACTAAAGACAAATCCAAATTCTAATCTTCAATTCTTCAAAAATTTTAATTCACTCCCAATAGTTCGGGAAGGTTTCTATGAGTATTTGGCAGATCCAGATTTTACCATTCCCGATTACGATAAAGGACTTGTTTACTACCTGTCTTCTGTTAAACCTAATGAATCTAACAAATCCTGGCAAGATTTTATTTTTGCTAATTCTTTGTTGTTGCGCTATTATTTTTTCAAAAAGAATAAGAGTAAAGTATTGCAATTAGGGAAATTGATTTATCTAGAAATTTCATTGACCGATAAGGAGCTTACGGAATTACACATTTATCCAAAAATTCGGTATTTGGCTTATCGCTTATTGTATGATTTTATGCTAAATGGCTTCAATCAATCCTATTGGGAATGGCTAGAGGAATTTTCAACAAACGAAATGAATTTAGGGGTTCTGTATGAAAAAAGAATGATTCTTCATACCTTATTGGATGTGCTACAAATGAATCCTGCCTTGCAAGAGCAAAAAATGAATGAATTTTACCACCAATTCCCAGCTGTTTTCACGCACTTTCCAAACAATTTCACAAAGCTATCCATCAAAGATCGGTTGTATTATTTAAATCCAAATGCCTCCACCTTCGTTTAGCTTTTTATAATTGTAAGATTTCCAGAATGCTTTCCAGCGATAAATCCGGTTGTCCAAGCCGCCTGAAAATTGAATCCGCCAGTAATGCCATCAATGTCTAAGAGTTCACCTGCGAAAAACAATCCCGATACTTTTTTACTTTCCATGGTTTTGAAGTCTATTTCAGATAAGGAAATTCCACCTGCGGTAACAAATTCTTCCTTGAATGTTGTTTTTCCGCTCACTTCATACCGGTCATTCAACAAGGTGTTTACTAGTTTATTGGTGTTCTTTTTTCCAATGTCTTTCCAACGCGTTTCTAGGTGAACTTCAGATTTTTCTAACAGAAAATGCCACATGCGATTGGTTACCGGAAATGGATTTAAATTTCCAATCATTTTTCCACCATGTTCTTCAATAATTTCATTCAATTTGCCGCGAAGGGTAATCTCTTTCATTTCATCAAGCCAATTCACGAGTATGGCAAAGTGATAATTCTTTTCCTGAAGTATCCTCGCTCCCCAAGCTGATAAAAGTAAAATTGCAGGTCCACTCATTCCCCAATGGGTCACCAATAAAGGGCCTTTGCCAATTAATTTTGTTCCTTCAATTTTAACAGTTGCTTTTTCAACAACGTTACCCATTAACTCACGAATAGGATTTGTAGGCATATTGAAGGTGAAAAGTGACGGAACCGGTTCTATGATCGTATGTCCTAATTTTTCAATCCATTCTAATCCAGATCGTTTGGGTTGTCCGCCGGTGGTAACGATTACTTTCGTAGCATTAAATTTCTCTTCTCGGGTTACCAGTTCAAAATCGGTATTCGTTTGTACTATTTTGGTAATGGATTGGTTTAATTTAATCCTGATTCCCAATTGTTGGGTTTCTTTCAAAAAACAATCGATTATGGTCTGAGAATCATTTGAAACAGGGAAGATACACCCATCGGGATAGGTTTTCATATGAATACCTCGTTTTTTAAACCAATCAATGGTATCTTGCGCGTTGAACTGCTCAAACGCTTTTCTTAGGTAGTTTTCTCCGCGTGGATATTTACTTGCCAATTGTTTATTATCGAAACAAGCGTGGGTTACATTGCATCTTCCACCACCTGAAATCTTTACTTTGGAAAGCACTTTGTTTGATTTTTCAAATAGGGTTACTTCCGCTTCTGGGAAATGCTTTTTGGCTGAAATAGCGGCAAAAAATCCGGCTGCACCTCCACCAATTATGGCGATTTTTGTTTTGCTCATTTATAAAAATACAGGAGGTTTTCTAAAATCTAATTTGGCATCACGCAGCATGGTAGAAGTATTTCTAATGGTCAGTAAAAAACTCTTATTCGTTCCAATTGGCGTCCAATAAAAGGATAAATCCCAACAATGCAAATTACGTCCAAGCGAAAGAAATGCGTTGGATACGCGCGCTTTTT
>JBILYP010000058.1:0-3251 GCA_044377675.1 Crocinitomicaceae bacterium | reverse complement strand
CTACACCTGATGTTGAATTAGCGCTAGAATTAAAAAAGTTACTACCAACTGAATTGCCTCAAGAAAGATTAGTTGAAATATGCAGACTAATGAAAGAAAGAGCAACTTTTGTTTCTGATATTTTAACGGAAGGGAATTATTTAGTAGATCGGCCAAAAGGATATGATGCTGAAATAATAGCTAAAAAATGGAAACCTGAGACTACTGAATTTATGCATGGTTGGTTGCAAGAAATAGAAAAAATCCACGAATTTAATGCAACTGAAATAGAAATTGCATTTAAAGCATTTTTAGAGTCTAGGGGTGTTGGAATCGGAGCAGTTTTATTGCCTTTTCGTTTGTTGGTAACTGGAGTAGGAATGGGGCCAGGAATGTTCGACATAGCCTCGTTTTTAGGAAAACAAGAAGTTCTAGAACGAATGAATGCTGGATTGAAATTTATTGATTCAACAACTAAATGAAACAACTCATTTTTGTTTCGGGAATAAAAGTGTACGCTTTTCATGGTTGTTTACCGGAGGAGACCAGAATTGGTGGACATTATCGAGTGGATATCAAAATGGAAACCGATTTTACCCAAGCTGCTCTTCAGGATGACTTGACTCAAACGATTGATTATGTAGTAGTAAATCAAATTGTTGAGTCAGAAATGGCTCTCCCATCAAAATTGATTGAACATGTGGGCATGCGCATATACAAAAACATCAAAGCTTCTTTTGAAACGTGTTCTAAATTAGAAGTTTTAATCAATAAAATTTCACCTCCAATAAACGGGGATGTTGATTCTGTTGCAATATTACTGTCAGATTTTGATTAAATAATAGTGGATGCTTGATATATTCTTAGCTCATCCCACGAAATCTGATTTCCAACTTGCGCTTTAATTTGAGAAAGTGAATTTCCGTTAACTTGTTGAAGAATGGATTGTATTTCTGAAATCCGTTGAGCATTCATTACCTCTGAAATAGTTACTTTTTCTGCTCTAATTAATTGCGTGATATGGCTATAAATTGTTGACTCAGATAGTTGTCTCGAAAGCGAAATTTCTTTTAATTTCATCCCCGAACGTATCATTTCTAAGGTTGTTTCAATAGTGCTTAGTTTTGTTTTCTTTTCAGTTGATTTTTTTGTTAATATTTTGGTCTCAAAATCGATTGTATCTAAAACCAACTTGGTTTTTTTGTTTTGTTGGCGCAGAAGCTGTTGCACGGCGCTTATTTTTGATATTTGGTAATTTTCAATCTCTGGAATTTTGAAAAGTGATTGAGTAATCTCTACACCAAAAGTGATTTTCTCCATCAATATTCGTGTTTTTTTCAATTCAATGATTTTACTAAAAAGCATCTCCGTAATCTCTTCTAATTCGTCGGTGAATTGTTTCGTCTTTTTTACTTGTTTCAGTTCACCAATTTTGAAATAAAATTGTCCTAGAATGTCATCGAAAATAGTAAAGAAATAGTTGTAGGCAGCGATTGTCCGTTCATGTATAAATGGTAAATCAGTACCCTGTTGGAATAACTTATCAATCTGTTTTCTGAATTTGTATGAATCTTCTTGCGTTTTGGACAGGCTAATCACTATTCCTTTCATCCAATCCATATTTTTTGCTTTTTCAGATTTACTTATGGCGCCGGAATAACTGGCGGAGTGAACACTAATGGATTCAACCAAGGAATACCAATCAAATGTTTTTTGCAATCTCTGCCAAAGGTATTTTGTTGTGTCTTGTTGTAATTCAAAATTTAATTGAGATAAGTTGGTTTCATGGGAGGTGAAATCAATTAATTGTTGATCAACTGAAATTGCTTTATTTATGATGGGAGAAAGTAGTTTTAAGCCATTTAAGGACCTCAAGCGAGAAAAAGCAACATATGCCTGTCCTGGAGCAAATACATCGACAACATCAAGTATTGCTTTGTCGAATGTTAGACCTTGACTTTTGTGAACGGTAATTGCCCAAGCGAGTTTTAAAGGGTATTGAACGTAAGATCCAACTACTTCTTCTGTTATTTCTTGGGTTGATTCATTTAAGGAATACTTTATATTGGACCATTCATATTTTTCTACCGTGATTTTTTTGTTTTCATCAGGGAAAAGAACCGTTACTTCATAATCACTAAGAAAAACAATTTCTCCAATTTTGCCGTTGTAATAGCTTTTCTCAAATCCTATGTCATTTTTGGTAAACATAACCTGCGCTCCAATCTTAAGTTCTAGTTGGTGATCGATTGGATAAATATGTTCGGGAAATTCACCTGTAATCTCTGCCGTATAATAATAGGATTTGGTTGTGTTTTTTTTAAGCTCTTTGGCATTTATTTCATCAGCCCTAACATTATGTGTGGACAAAGTAATGTAGCCATTTTTGTCAAAACTAGAAATATCACTTATTACTTTCTCATTCAGAAGTGAAATGTGTTCTTCGCTTATATAATTATGCCTTAAATTATTTAATAAATCAATGAATTGATTATCTTGTTGTCTAAAAATAGTAGTTAATTCAATTGTCAAAGGTGGATTTGAACTCAAAACGTGGGAGTTAAAAAAATAAACTCCTTTGTAGTAATTCCGTAATAAATTCCATTCATCGTTTTTTACGACCGGTGGAAGTTGGAGTAAATCACCAATAAATAAAACTTGAATACCTCCAAATGGTTCATTGTTTCTGCGTACAATTTTCAGCATCCAATCAATCGCATCCATCAAGTCCGCTCGTAACATACTCACTTCGTCGATAATGAGTAATTCTAAGTTTCTAATTAGAGCGATGCGTCTTTTGTTCATCTTAAAATGACGCTTCAAGGATGTTTTATTCTCGTGTTTTATATGAAAACTATCATTGGGTGAAGAGTTTTCTGGGATGAATGCTCCAAATGGAAGCTGAAAAAAAGAATGAATTGTAACTCCTCCTGCATTTAATGCTGCAATTCCGGTTGGTGCAACAATAACCGTGTTTTTTTGAGTTGAATCTACAATTTTTTTTAATAAAGTTGTTTTACCTGTTCCTGCTTTACCAGTAAGAAAAATTGTCCTGTTTGTTTGATTAACAAATAATTCGGTGAGTTTAATACTTGTAGTTGAGTCTTCCGTGTTCTTCATACTTTAAGTTAAGCATAAAAATTGAGATGGAAGTTTTATGAAAAAAAAAATAGTCACTCAATTGAGTGACTATTTAATAAGTTCTTAAGAAAGAATATAGATTATTTCTTTTTCTCTTCAGCTTTTACTTCAGCTTTAGCCTCAGGAGTAGC
>JBILYP010000031.1:0-37451 GCA_044377675.1 Crocinitomicaceae bacterium | reverse complement strand
GTTAACTGTAGCTGGAGCTTCCTCTACTACTGGCGCTTCTTCAACTGTTGCTTCAACTGTTGCGTTTTCTGATGCATCTTTTTTACCACCACAAGAAACTAATACTGTACTTGTAGCTAAAACTACTGCTAATGTTAAAAATACTTTTTTCATTTTAATTGAAATTAAGGGTTAATATTATTTTTCGAGACAAAAGTATCTGTATAATTTCATTCGTGCAAGATTGATACAAGAAAAAATGTTAAAAAACTGAAAAAAAGAATAAATTAGTCATTCAATTTAGCTTTTTTGACGCTAGTTTTCAGCAAATCCATTAATCCATAGGCTTCTGTTTTCGTTAATTTTCTTCCCAATGAATAAGTTTTCAACTTCGTTTCTAGAAATATACGTTCTCCTCCATTTATCCATGGAGACGATTCCCAAACAGCTTCTAGCGATTTTTCTTCAGGGAATCTTGAGGTAATAGACACGATGTTTTCGAAAAAAACAACATGTGTTTTACCATATTTAAAAATGGACCGTTTATAATTTAGTCCAACTTCGTCAATCTTGATTAACTCCTTCCCGTAAAGTAACCAAATAAATGAACGACTTATTTTTTGAAGGTAATATCCCCAAAAGGAAAGAAAAATCCATAAGATTAGTTCTTCTTGGTAGCTCAGGTTAAATATAAAGAACGAAGAAATGACAACTGCACCAATTGTAATCCACATTCCAAGCCAAGCACCCATTAATAAATTAACCCAAAAATTTTGAAGGGGCGTAATTATTATTGTTGTAAATAAACCATGTTTTTTAACACTTATGCGCTTGCTTAACCATTTCATAGCGTAAAATTACAAAACAATTTTTTGGGATAGAAAAAAAATAGGCTGCCTTGTTTAAGACAGCCTATCGTTTTAAATTTTAGTTTATTTTATTCAACAATTAATCGCTTTGTTACCTTAGTTCCATTAATTTCTAGTTCGATAAGGTAAATGCCTGAATTCAAGTTGCTTGTGTTTAAATTTAAATTCCAAGCACCTGACATTGCACCATATTCTTTAGAAGAAATTAGCTTTCCTGAAGCATCTAACAAGTTTATTTGAACAGTGGATTCATGTGCTAGGTTCATTGAAATAGTAGCGTTGTTTGATGCTGGATTTGGATAAACTTGCACCATCGCATCCAATTGATTGGTTAATGCATCAAATAAACCTGCATTACTTCCTGATTGAAAACCATTGCTAACAGCCTCAGCTATTGTTGCTTTGCCAGCATTGTCTATTCTACCATTTGGTGCGATTAGTAATCCAATTATATGAATTGAATTTTCATCCCATGTAGTAGGAAGTATAAATGAAAAATTAATGGTGTGTTGTTCGCCTGAGGCAACAGTTGAAGGGAAACTATTTGTATATCCAGCAAAACTTGGCGCAATTGTACGTGCCACGTGGTCATAAACCATTTGAGCTGCTGGCACTGGATTGCCTAGTGACTCATAACCACCCATTGCTCCATTTCCTCCACCTGCATATGAGTTTGATTGGTTATACCCAGATCCTGTTCCTGTAACTCCATCTTCTGTTAAAACGCATGCTAATTTATAATTGCTATTTGCGGCTAATGCAAAATCTGCGGTTACCGAAACATTCAATTCTCTTGTTGAAGCATTCCATGTTGCACCATTTGTTAATACAGCAACAGGAGCGGTTTGTAAACGATTAAAAAATTCAGGTGACATTCCAGATGGGTCAACATCCGTTCCTCTATCTACTAAAGCACTTGGGTATCCAGCAATTAATCCGCCAAATGCAGCATCATAATCAGTAACAGTCATTGGATCACCATTGTGAACAGCAATTCCAGCCCAAAATTCACTATATTTTGCATCAAATTGATCCATGAAAACAGCTCCACGTGGACACCATTGACACCACGTCCCCGTTCCTTCCTCGCTCACAACCATTTTACCAGTTGCTGGTACGACAGGATTAATTGAATTTGTTAATGTATCGTCACTACTAACATCATCTGTTGCGCCATTAACATTGGAAATACTTGCAATAACAGTTTGGTTACCTGCAACGAGATTTAATCCAGATAATGTAACTGCATAATTAGCTGTACTAGCTATGTTTAATCCCGTAACACTTTGTGGATAATTGGTTCCGCCATAATTTAAATTAAGATCAAAAGATGTTATCGGCGTCTGACCCGCATTTACGATTGTAATTTTTGGCGTAACAGTTTGACCAGCTATTTCTCCACCCATATCAACCATGGCAGTCATACCATTTAAAATAGATAGGGTATATGGTTGATGATCAAAGCTTACATCGTCAACATAAAATTGGCTGTTTGTCACTGGAAAGAAATCTGTCGATGCTAATGCATTAACACCATTGATCCATGTACCTATTAGGTTACCATCAACATAGGCTTTCCATACTTTAAGTGTTAGATTTGCTTCGATTTTCAACGTAAACCATGAAGCTTCTGGATAAGTGCTAACTGCTAAATTAGAGGTTAGACCATCATCAATGTATAAATCGCCCCCATCAAAATTAACATTCAATGCCCATGTTGTTCCAATTGTTTGAGATGCTTGGAAATTGAAATAACCTGTTTTACCTGCATTTACATAAAAATCCGATTGAAAAGTAAAAACACCACTGTTATATACCGGGCCAAAATCCAAAACAACATCTTGAGGGCCGCCACTTGCAGCTGTTGATGAAAGATAAATGGAATTAGTTCCGCTGCTTGCCTGGTTGTTTGTTACTGAGGCATCTTCAGCACCACCTTCTGTTCCAGACCAAGTAGACCAAGAGGTATTTTGCGGGCCGATAAAAGATCCAACAGCGTATGATTCAAAGTCATCTGAAAACAATTGGGCAAACGAAGATCCTGATAGGAAAAGTGCCGAAGCCAAAATAATTTTATTTTTCATAGTTTAACAATTAATTAAGGTTTAACAAATAGAGTATTTTATACTATATCTACCCACAAACATAACTATTTTTAATGACCATTTCTAAAATAAACAAAGAATAATTTGTGTTAATCTGCTTAAAAGTTCTGTAATATATTTTAAACTTTCTAATGTATTAACCGTAAATCCTAATTGTAATTCCTAGATTTGCAATGAAAACATCAAAAAAAATAGAATGATTCAACTTTCTGATAGAATAAATTCCATGGAGGAATCAGCGACAATCGCAATGTCCAGGAAAAGTAGAGAATTAAAAGCTGCTGGAAAAGATATTATTTCTTTATCTCTTGGTGAGCCCGATTTTTTTACTCCTCAATTTATTAAGGATGCGGCGTTGGATGGAATGAATAATAATTTCACTATGTATACGCCAGTCTCAGGATATGATGACCTGAGAGAAAGTATTTCCTTAAAATTCAAGCGGGACAATGGGTTGGAATACTCTAAAGATCAAATAGTTGTTTCAACGGGTGCAAAGCAATCAATTGCGAACGTTGTTTTAAGTATTGTAAATCCTGGTGATGAGGTGATCATTCCAGCTCCATATTGGGTTTCTTATCTGGAAATTGTTAAAGTAGCAGAAGGAGAATCGGTTATAATCCCTGCAACTATTGAATCTGATTTTAAGATTTCGGCCGCACAATTAAGAAATGCAATCACCCCAAAAACAAGGATGATGATCTTCTCAACTCCTTGTAATCCATCAGGAACGGTCTACAATAAGGAAGAATTGTATGAATTAGCTCAAGTTTTAAAGGATTTCCCTCAGATCATCGTAATTAGTGATGAGATTTATGAGCATATTAATTTTTCGGGAAAACATGAAAGTTTGGCTCAATTCCCCGAGGTATTTAATCAAGTAGTAACGGTAAATGGATTATCCAAAGCTTGGGCCATGACCGGTTGGCGTTTGGGTTACATTGGCGCACCAAAGGAAATTGCTTCGGCTTGCGATAAAATGCAAGGTCAATTTACATCCGCAACGTGTTCCATTACACAGAGAGCCGCAATTGCAGCGATGCATGCGGATCCCGCTATATTGAAAGATATGATTAATGCTTTTCATCGCAGAAGGGATCTAGTGTTGGAAAAACTGAATGAAATGGAAGGTGTTCAATCCAATGTTCCTGAGGGAGCATTCTATGTTTTTCCAGATATCTCTCATTTTTTTGGTAAATCATACAAGGAATGGACGATCAAGAGTGCCAATGATTTGTGTTTATATCTTTTGGATGAAGCACTTGTTGCCTTAGTAACAGGAGAGGCGTTTGGAGATCCAAATTGCATTCGTATTTCTTATGCAGCTTCAGAAGACACATTACTAGATGCGATGCTAAGGATTAAAGGGGCTTTAGCAAAATTGAGTTAAAAATTATTCAAATGAATATAGATAAACTCTTTGAAACGTTTAAGGACAAGAAAATACTTGTTGTGGGAGATGTTATGCTTGATCGTTACATGATTGGAAATGTAACCCGTATTTCTCCCGAGGCACCCGTACCTATAATTGAACTAATTCAGGAGGAAGATCGATTGGGAGGAGCAGCAAATGTTGCTTTAAATATTGTTGCCCTTGGGGCTCAGGTCATTTTAGGTTCAGTTATTGGAAATGATAGTCATGGTTCGCAGATAAAAAAACTGTGTCAAACTGCAGGAATTAATGATAAAGCGATTTATTCAACTTCAAACAGAATGACAACGGTCAAAACAAGAATAATTGGGAATAAACAGCAATTATTGCGAATAGATTCAGAGGTAAAAGATTATCTCACGAGTGAAGATGAAATTGCCTTTTTAGAACAAATTAAATCTATTGTAACGAGCGGCGGAGTTGATGCAATTATTTTCGAAGACTACAATAAAGGCTTGCTGACCCAAAAAGTGATCGATAACATTATACAATTGTCGCATGAATTTGGAGTTATTACCACAGTTGATCCTAAAAAAAATCATTTTTCTTCTTACCAAGGGGTAACACTATTTAAGCCGAATTTAAAGGAACTAAAAGAAGGATTGGGTTTGCAGTTTCAGTTTCCTGAACAAAAATCCGAATTTGAAAAAGCAATTGGTGTCTTGCATCAAAAAATCAATAACACCTATACGTTTGTTACACTTTCAGAATTTGGAGTTGCTATATCAGACCATACAAAAGTAGATTATTACGATGCGCATGTTCGAACAATATCGGATGTGAGCGGTGCTGGTGATACAGTTATTGCTGTTGCAACGCTTTGTCTTGTTGCTGAATGTACGATTCAGGAAGTTGCTCAAATCTCCAATCTAGCGGGTGGTATCGTGTGTGAGAAATCCGGCGTGGTGAGTATTCAGCCGAATGAATTAAAATCAGAAATGTTAAAACTATTCAATTCATAACTTGTTAAAGTTATAATATGACAGATAAAATTGTAAAACCATACGGTGACGATCGCACTTCAAAAAAACAAGAGGTGGCGACAATGTTTAATAACATTTCAGCAAAATATGATTTCTTAAATCATTTTCTTTCTTTAGGGATCGATAAATTGTGGAGAAGGCGAGCAATTAAAGAATTGAAGTCAATCAAACCAAAGCGTATTCTTGATATTGCCACAGGAACGGGTGATTTTGCTTTAGAGGCATTGAAAATAAACCCTCATAATATTATTGGGGTAGATATCTCCGAAGGAATGTTGAAAGTTGGAATGGAAAAGATGAAAAACAAAGAGGTTGATCATATTATCTCCCTTCGTTTGGGTGATTCGGAAAACTTACCCTTTGAAAATAACGTTTTTGATGCTATTACCGTTGGTTTTGGGGTTAGGAATTTTGAAAATTTGGAAAAAGGTCTTTCGGAAATGTTACGTGTTCTTAAACCGGGTGGAAAAGCCGTTGTTTTGGAGTTTTCTAAACCAAAATCGTTTCCAATCAAACAACTATTTGGTTTCTATTCACATTATTTTATTCCATTTTTTGGTAAAATGTTCTCGAAAGATCAACGTGCCTATTCCTATTTACCAGAGTCTGTGAACGTATTTCCGGAAGGAGAAGCATTTAGAACAATATTGACCGGGGTAGGGTTTGAAAATGTTGCTTCTTTTACCGTTTCAGGCGGAATTGCTACGATTTATTCGGGAACAAAATAATTTGATGTAATTTCCGAAGAATTGTTTCGTTATATAGAAGTGAGAAAATTAGCTATACTCTTAATATTAGTTGTTCCATTTGACTTATTCTGTCAACCCTACAAGACATGGAATTATAAAAAGTTCGACGATAGACTCTTTCATTTCGGTTTCATGCTCGGTGTAAATCAAGCTGATTTTTCTGCTTTACCCGTACTTAATGCCTATGAAAAATTTGGTGTTAAATCTTTGACAAGTAAGGCCCAGCCAGGCGGTCAAGTTGGGATATTAACTACAATGAAGATTGGGAAGCCAACTTTTCGCTTGCGATTTATGCCCTCACTATCATTTCAAGAAAAAGTGTTGTTGTACTCGTATGAAAATCCGGACACCACCAAAACGTTCGACATTGTAGAAGAAGAACGTGTTAATTCAACGAGTTTAGATTTTCCCTTGATGTTTCAATACCGCACGTTGAGATATAATAATTTTGCCGCTTATTTTTTGGGTGGAGCTCAATATTGTCTGGATTTACAATCTCAGGAAAAAGCAGCACAAAACTTTATTGATCCTTATGTGAAAATTCGAAAACATGATTTTCAGTATCAAGTTGGGGGAGGAGTGGAGTTCTTTTTGCCTTATTTTAAATTAGCATTTGAGCTTAAATACTCCCATGGTTTTCGGAATACGTTCATACAAGATAATACCCCCGTTTCCAAACCTATCAATAGTTTGTATAACAAATTGTGGTTTCTTTCCGTAATATTTGAAGGTTGATGGAGAAGGAAATTCAGTTGAAAATGCTTCCTGAACAAGCTAAAGATTTTGATTTTATTAATCGGAAATTGGCTGAATTATCTGGATTTTCGGAAAGCGAAATCCAATTTAAATGGAAAAAAAGGAGTGTTGATGCACGAAAAAAAGAAATTCAAATTTTAGGGACTTTTATTGTTTCTAATCAACCCATTTCCATTAATTCTTCGCAACCGCTTCAATGGAAGAACGTGAAATCGAGTCCAGCAATCGTGATTATTGGTTCTGGTCCGGCGGGTATATTCGCAGCACTAAGAGCAATCGAATTAGGTATTAAACCGATTATTTTTGAGAGAGGGAAAGATGTGCGATCACGCCGAAGAGATTTGGCTCGATTAAATAAGGAAATGATTGTAAATCCTGAATCCAATTATTGTTTTGGTGAAGGTGGTGCAGGAACATATTCTGATGGTAAATTGTACACTCGTTCAAAAAAACGCGGAGATGTAGAGAAAGTTTTGAATTGGTTTGTTCAATTTGGAGCCTCTTCTGATATATCTGTTGATGCGCACCCGCACATCGGAACGAATAAACTTCCTGCTATCATTACAGCGATGCGTGAAGCGATAGTTCATGCTGGTGGCGAAGTGCATTTTAATGCCAAATTAACCGATATATTGATCGAGAAATCATCCATAAAGGGCGTTCAAATTAATGATAAAGAAATAGTCAATTGCACGCAAATCATTCTAGCAACGGGGCATTCGGCACGGGATATTTTTTATCTTTTGCACAAAAAGGGTATTGAAATTAAAGCTAAACCGTTCGCTTTAGGAGTAAGAATTGAACACGATCAGTCACTTATTGACCATATTCAATATCATGGAAGATTAAATGATGATTATTTGCCACCTGCAGCTTATTCTTTGGTAGAACAAGTTGAAAACAAAGGAGTGTTTTCTTTCTGCATGTGTCCTGGTGGTATTGTTGCTCCTTGCGCAACAGAGCAAGAGGAAGTGGTAACGAATGGATGGTCTCCATCTAAGCGAAATAATCCATACGGCAACTCAGGAATTGTTGTGAGTGTTAGTCCAGAAGATATTTCGAGTAGTACTGAGGATCCATTTTCATGTTTGAATTTCCAAAAACAAATTGAAAGAAATGCATGGGAAATGGCAGGTGCAACGCAGCAAGTTCCAGCGCAACGGTTAACGGATTTTATGCAAGGGAAAAAGTCGGTAGATTTACCCAAAACCTCATACCAACCCGGAGTGGTAAGTGTTGATTTAACGAAGTTATTTCCTGATTTTATTACCGTTCGACTTCAAAAAGCATTCAAGGAATTTGGTAAAAAAATGAATGGATTTGTGACATCGGAAGCGGTATTATTGGCCCCAGAATCGCGTACATCATCCCCTGTTTCCATTCCACGCGATAAGGAAACGTTTGAACATGTTAAAATTAAAGGATTGTATCCTTGTGGAGAAGGAGCTGGTTACGCTGGAGGTATTGTCTCAGCAGCTATTGATGGGATGAAATGTGTGGAAAAAATTGCAGATATTTTACTTATTAAATCGTAAATTTCATAAAAACATAAAAGTAACTTACATTTGTTATCAATAAATTTAAAATAATGAAGCTAATCCATTTGTTTTTGGTGTTTGTGATTCTAAGCATGACAACTGTATTTTCTCAAATGAGCATTTCAGGTGGGACGAGTTTATTGAATCCTTTTGGGGTAAAAAAGTCATTCTATGGACTGCATATTGGGGGCGAATTGCCTCAAAATAATCAAGTGACGTTCTTCGGTAGAGCCAGTTACTTCTTTCCGAGAAATGAAGAAGATTCATCGCAAGCAGTAGCGGTTGGTAAAGATTTTAACGTTTCTCCTTATCAAATTTCCGTTAATTACCTCAATAAAACGAATTTCGTCATGATAGAGGGTGGAACACGATCCTATATTGGGAATGGATTTGATAATGGCTTTTCGGGTTATGGCGGAGGGAAAACAATGTTGATGATCAATAATATTGGTTATCGTGTTGCTAAATACAATGAAGCCAGTTATACATTGGATGAAACAACATTAGGAAAAGGTACCATATTGAGTATTTGTCTTGGATTGCAGGGTGGGTTGAAATATACTATGCCAACTTTCGGTACATTTTATATTGATGCGTCTTTGGATTATATTCTTTTTGCTTCACCTAGTAACACGAATATACAAACATCATATTTTCCGAATCAACCAATACTATTTGTTACGGCCATTGGTTTTAGAAAAGATTTTTATTAAGAAATTTCCACCAAGGTACTAGCTCTATTTTATCAATCTCATCTATTATTTCGTTGATTGAATGATATCGCTGGTTTTGTGCGTCTATTAAAGCATTCATCACTTCTTGCTCACTTAATTGATTGGGAGGCAATCTAAATTGATGTTTCACACACATTTTTGCAATTAGTTGAAACAGTTTGTCAGGAATATTGCCTGCATTTGTTAAGGGATGAGTAATTTGTAGATTCGTGAAAATAGTTGGATTTGGATGTGATAATGGGATTTTTCCAGTCCAAAGTTGATATAATACTATTCCTAAGGAAAACAAGTCACTCGAATGATTAACGATAGATTTTTTTGATAAAATAAGTTCAGGAGATGAATAACCTAAGGCAAATAATACTTCCTGGTTATCTAATCCTGGGTAATAAAATGCTAAACCAAAATCGAGTAAAATAAATTCTGGTGCTCCATTTCTATTTGTTACGAGTATATTGCTTGGCTTTATATCGTTGTGTGCCAAATTATTTTCTTTTAAAAAACTAAAGGCAGGGGTTAATCCAGTTAATAGAGCTTTTAAACGATCGATTTTCCTTTCCTTTTGCTTGTTCCACCATTGATCCAAGGTTTCACCCTCAATGTATTCCTTCAACAGATAGATGTAATTTGAATCTTCCCATGTGTCAATCGTTTTTTGAATGAAAGATGCATTCCATTGAAATTCACCCTCTTTTTTGATTTTTTCTTGCTGAATGATTGTGTTTTTGTTCTTTTCAACTCGTTTCAACACTAGGTTTTCTCCATCTGTATTCCGTTTTACAAGAAAAACAGACGCAAATTTACGCTTGCTTTGATCTCCTAATTCCGAAAGGATTTCAAAGTTTCTCATGGATTATACTGAAATGAAAATTCTTTAGTGTTGTAGTTGTTTTCAAATAAATGAGGGTAGTATTTCTTCATTTCTGAATGCATTAGATCGATCGGTACATCATCAAAAACACCATATTGATGCTCATAAGTCATGTATTGCTGTTCGTGAATATACTCTTGAAACAATGAATCTGTTTTTCCATCCCAAACCAGTACGTCCACTTTATTGAAATTACAAATTCTTCGATCAAAAGCAGGGGTGCATTTACTCCATTTGTTATCGAGGTAAACATCAACATATCCATGAAATACTATTTCTGGCCTTCTCAAATAGTGAGTTAGCTTTTCAACTCCAATATGGTTTTTTACAATTGCGAAACCAAGCCTAGACGGAACACCTACCTTTCGCAAACAAGTAGCTAATACAATTGCTTTTTCGACACACCAAGCTCTTTTTTTGAGGATAATAGTGCTTGCTTGTAATGCCTCGTATCTTAAATCTAGGTGGTATGGATCGTATAAAAAGGCATCACGCACAAATTCATATAGTTTAATTGCGTTTTCAGTTGGATGAGAAGATGGTTGAAACTTGTTTAAAAAATCATCAAATTGTGGGTGAGTGAAGTTAAAAAATTTCGTTTCTTCCAAGTAGCTTTGCATAACACGAAATTACAATTTAGATAAACAACGTGAAAATTTTTGACCAGCCTTTTGACGAAAACTTTATGCAAAGTCCAGCACCATTTCTGGATAGGATCAGAAAACTAGTTTTTGGTGAAATAAAACCGAATCTAATTGTGCGATACACCTATTATATCAATACTTGTATTGGCTTGATATTTTTAGGTTGGCATCTGTTAGGTGCTGCATCTGTTTTCTTGCGCTCCATTATTTTTAATCAAAAACGAATTCAAGTTGATCAATTAATTTCGGAAAATTCAAAACAATTAGGGTACACATTTGAGGAATTGATTTGGGCTCTTGAGGTACACCATGTTGTTTCTTCCTTAATTTGGATTACAATACTTATAACAATGGTGTTTTTTTGGAGAAGAATTCAGAACACTATTTTTTATTTGCTATTCTTATTTTTGATATATTTTCTGCAAGGGATTTACTTCTTCGGGTGGGAATATATAACGAAAGAAATCACTTTAGTGGATTGGTCTATGCTGGCACTATTTGTCGCATTGATTGTGATTGATAAAATTATTCCCCGGGTAGTAGAGAAAGACTAGGTGTATTCCTTAAATATTTTATTCAGCCAACGAAGCATAAAAAACATCATTAATGATGCAAAAGTTAAAAATGCGGCATTCACCCAGAAGAAATCAGCTTTATCCGTGTATCCGTCCCATAAACTACTTAGAACACCCGAAAGTTTGTTCCCGATTGATGTCGCCAAAAACCAACCTCCCATCATTAATGCCGTTATTCGTGGAGGACTTAACTTACTCACAAGAGAAAGCCCCATAGGACTTAGAAACAACTCACCAATGGTAATTACTGCATACGATGAAATAAACCACCATGAGCTTGCTTTAATGGATCCATTATCATTGTATTCAACTGCCCAAACCATGACAAGACAAGATAGCGCTGAAATTAATAATCCAATGGCGATTTTTGCAGGAGTTGAAGGTTCTTTACCATTTCTACGTAAAAAAGCAAAGAATGCCAAAACCAATGGAGTCAGAGCTATTACCCAAAATGGATTTACTGATTGAAATAAATTGGTGTTGAATAAGTATAAATTTGTTCCTTCTTTTGGAAGGTTTTCTTCGGGCATGTTTTTAAAATATGAAGGAAAAGCAAATTCTTTCAGTTTTTTATCCTTTACACGAAATTGGTTATCCATCACAACAACGCTGTCTTTCGCATAGGTAATCGTATCAACTAACTGTAAATTACTCATGGTCGAAACCATGGCAGTAGGTATTTCACGATCCGTATATCGATCAGCCCACGTATTTAATGTTGAACCATTTTGTTTGAAAACAGCCCAAAAAGCAATGACCACTGAAAAAATCGCAAGCATAGCCGCCATTGGTTTTTTCTCTTCGGCGGGTGCTCGATAAAGTAGGTTTGCGTAGAAGAAAATCACAGGGATACATCCGAATAAAAATGCATCCGTGCTGTGCGAACCAATGATCGGTTCCGGTAAAAAATAGCCAATTACACCAAAAGCCAAGGCAGGAAAAAGTACCACTCCAAAAATCTTTAGTAATGGCATATCGTTCGGTGACTTTGGTTTTATTACATCCACTTCTTTAATGTGTTTGGTGGCAAACCAAAATATGGCTAGGCCAACAAACATTCCAACACCTGCAGCCATAAAAGCAGCGCCCCAGCCCAACATATTGTATAATGCTGCACCAAAGAAATTACAAACAAAAGCGCCAATATTTATTCCCATATAGAAAATATTGTATCCTTCGTCTTTTTGGTTTTTATATTGTTCGTTGTTATATAAGTTCCCTAATAAGGATGAAATATTCGGTTTAAAAAAGCCATTGCCCATGATCACCAAAAACATGGCGATATACAGCGTATTCAAATCATGTACGGCCATTAAACAGTATCCAGCCCCCATCATTAATCCACCAATATTAATGGAAAGTCGATAGCCTAAAACACGGTCTGCAAGCAATCCACCAATGAAAGGGGTTAGGAAGACAAATGCGATGAATGTGCCGTATAAATCCGATGCTTCAGATTCTGTCATTCCAAATCCATCCACCGCATCTTTTAAATACAGCGTAAAGATTCCAATCATTAAGTAATAACCAAACCGTTCCCACATTTCAGAAAGGAACAAGAAAGGTAGTGCTTTCGGGTGTTTTTTAAAGTTGAACATAGAATCTTGGAATACTTTATTTTACTCCGTGCATCATTTTTGATAATCTGCTGGTCAACAATAACATCAATAAACCCAATGATATTACGAAAATTGCTATTGATACAAAAATGGTTGCTGCGCCCAGTTTTTCAACATACATGGCAATATAGCCTCCCATAATATTTGCAACGAAAGAAGAAAGCATCCAAACTCCCATCAACATAGAGGCAAGTTTTAATGGCGCTAATTTAGTAACAACGGATAATCCTACAGGTGATAAACATAGTTCACCAATTGTATGAAAGAAATACGTCATTACAAGCCAAATTAGAGCTGCTTTTTGCGTAATGACCTCTGTAGATCCTGTTCCGGATGTTTTTACCCCATAGGTAGCAAACAACATAAATAAAAACCCTATTCCCAGTAAAATCATACCGAGAGACATTTTAACAGGCGTAGTTAATTTTGTTCCGTATTTTGAATTCCAAAACCAAGCAAATAAAGGACCTAGTAATACAATAAATAGCGGATTTACAGATTGAAAAATAGCGGTTGGTATTTCCCATCCGAAAAGATGCCTGTCAATGTATTTGTCGGTATATAAAGTCATGGATGAACCTGCTTGTTCAAAACCAGCCCAAAAGAAAATTACAAAGAAAGTGAGGATGAAAATAACAGTAATTCGCTGTTTTTCCTCTTTTGTCAAAGGCTGTTTTGTTGTTTTCTGTACTGTGTCAGTTGCATTTACAACTTCATCTTTTTTCTTCGCGCCCGGTTCAACTCCGATTTCTAAAAGATATTTAGCAGAAAGCCAATTAAAGAGTAATTGTCCAATTGCCATTCCAATAGCTGCAGCTAAGAAACCATATTTATAACCATAACTTATTATTTGTCCATCAGTTCCCTTTGTAGCAAAAATGTCATCTGTTAAGAGAGCTATAACAATAGGAGCAAGCAAAGCTCCAAGATTTATTCCCATGTAAAAGATGGAGAATGCTGAATCTCTTCTGTCATCATTTGGTCTATACAATTGTCCTACCATGGTTGAAATATTTGGTTTGAACATTCCATTTCCTAAGATTAATAATAACAATCCTATTGCAAGTCCCACGTGGGTATTGATTGAAAAAAGAACCAATTGACCAACAAACATGGTAATTCCACCAATTGTAATTGATTTTCTTTGACCTAAATAATTATCTGCAATCCAACCACCAATAATTGGAGTGAGATAAACAAATCCGGTGAAATAACCGTAAATTAACGATGCCGTTGCGCCTTCTATGTTTAATCCATTTTCAATCCATAGTTTCGTCATGTAGAGCATTAAAATCGCTCTCATTCCATAATAGCTGAATCGCTCCCACATCTCTGTAAAAAACAATAAATACAATCCTTTTGGGTGTCCCAAAATAGTTCCTTGGGCTTCTATTCGATCTATTAAGTCGTTGCTTTTTGTCATAAAAATATATTTTTTCAATGCCGAATTTACTAAAAAAAACGAGAGTTTTGTATTATTTTAACAATCTGTTCATTTTAAAGTTAAAATCACCCTCTTTTTTCAACAAAAATCACTTTGAGTTGTATTTGATTCATGAGATACTTTTTTGTTTTTTGCTTTTACAGCATACTACTTACTGGTTGTGCGCAACAAACCTCGACTTCAGTTGCGGATTCTGAGGGATTTCCAGATAGCTTAAAGATTGTTAAGTCAGATGAAGAATGGAAAAAAATATTGCCAAAAGAGGTGTATGACGTTACGCGCAAAGAAGGTACCGAATGTGCATTTACGGACAAGTTTAAAGAAAATAAAGAAGTTGGAATTTATTCTTGCTTCTGCTGCGGACTGGAACTTTTTTCCAGTATGGACAAATTTAACTCAGGAACGGGCTGGCCAAGCTATTTTCAGGTGTATAACAAGCAACACGTTAAAATTGAGCGAGACACATCGTTGGGTATGATACGCGATGAGGTTTCGTGCGCCCGATGCGATGCTCATTTGGGGCATGTCTTTTCGGATGGGCCAAAGCCAACGGGTTTGAGATATTGCATCAATTCAGTAGCTTTGACCTTTAAAAAAACAGAAAGATGATACAAGAAGCAACATTTGGTGCAGGATGTTTTTGGTGTATTGAGGCATGTTTCAAAGATTATGAAGGTGTTATCGAAGTTTACCCAGGTTATGCTGGAGGCTTGACGGAAAATCCAAGTTATGAATCTATTTGTAGAGGCACAACAGGACATGCCGAAGTTGCTCGCGTAGTTTTTGATGACAGTATAGTAAGTTTTGATGAATTACTTGAGGTCTTTTGGTTTGTACATGATCCCACCCAATTGAACAGACAGGGAAATGACATTGGAACACAATATCGATCCGTGGTTTTCTGTCATTCTGAATATCAGAAAGAACGAGTAATGTATTTTATTGAAAAATTAACAGAAGAAAAAGTTTGGGAGCAGCCAATAGTTACTGAGGTCGTTCCGTTATCTAATTTTTACCGAGCGGAGAATTATCATCATAATTACTTTGAACTCAATCCACAGAACAGCTATTGTCAGTTTGTTGTTCGACCAAAAGTGGAAAAATTCAAAAAAGTATTTGCTTCAAAATTAAAATAGGTTTATTTGACGCATCTAACTGAATAACCGAATCCTTTATTAGCGAAATTAAAAATAAATACTTCGTTGTTTTTTAGTGCTCTATGGATAGCTGAAATGTTATCTTTTTCTGAAATAGTCCAGAAGTACCCATTGATTCCTTTGTGAAAAAACAATCCATTGTTGTCTACACATCCTCCCGGAAGGCCTGTAAAACCAGAGGTATTATCTCCATTGGCTGAATTTGTTTTTTTCGCGCCATTGGCATCAAGACTTTCCCAAGAGTTCCACCCCGTCGTTGATTTTAATTTTAATCCGGCTTTGTATTTATAGATTTTATCAAAGTCTGCAAAATCTGCCTCTTTCGGTAATCTCCATCCTTTCGGTGCTAATCCTCTTTGATCAGATAAAGCAAACCAATTATATAATTTACCGTATTTTTTCCCATCTTCTTCTGAAAAGTTATAAAAGCACCAAGCAGCTTTTTTTTCATTGTTGGCAGCAATCCATTCTTCAGCAGAATTTGCCTTAAGAATTGAATCACCAGTAAGAAAAGTCTCAACAGATAAATTTTCTTTCATCCATTCATTACCACCAATTTTGACTGAGGAATAAACCATATTTTGAGAGGAAACTGAAAAAGCACAAAGAATTAGGCCGATACAAAAAAACATTCTCAAAAGTATTTATTTTGAACAAAAATAAGGTATTTAAAGGAAACCAAAAATTAATTGATAAATACTTGACTTTCATCAATTAATGGATTTCCCATCATTCGCAGAAATAATTGGATTAATGCAATAACATCCTTTTCACAATAGCGTCCAATACGTTCTAAATCCTTGTCCTCGTAATAAACACGGGCTACATCTGCTCCGGAAATATCATCTTTTGGGGTTGGAATATTGAATACATGGCAAAGCAAAGCGAGGGAAGTGTATGCCTTATAATCGCCGAATTTCCACAATTCCATGGTGTCTAGGTGATTTACTTCCCACGGTTTTTTACCAGCGAGGTTGAGTGTTGCAGGAATTTTTATGCCGTTAATCAACATTCTCCGACATAGGTATGGGAAATCAAATTCTTTGGCGTTGTGTCCGCATAAAATATGGCTAGGACTTGAAAAATGATCTTCCAACATCTTTTTGAATTGTTTCAGTAATGTTTCTTCATCATCGTGAATAAATGACTTTAGGCGCATGGTACGATCACCGGTTGATGTAGAACGGATATAACCAACGGAAATACAAATGATTTTTCCAAACTCTGAAAAAATTCCAGCGCGCTCATTGTAGATTTCATCGTATTGTTTCAAGTCTGTTTTTTGACCCTTCGTTTTTGCCTCAAATAAATGTTTGGTCGTTTCATCAACCTCTTCATACAAATAGGTTTGAGGAACGGTTTCAATGTCTAGGAAAAGAATGTTTTCCAATTGGATTTTATCTAACATAAGTAAGTATTTTACTTGAAGTTAGTCATAAAAAATGAAATTGCTGTAAATTAATCGATAAAAATTACAGTGTATTAATCTTAATTCTTTAGAATTAATTTATTTAGAATAGTCTTCGTAATCCTCTGTAATATCTTGTTGTATTATTGCTGTAACGCTAATTGGCACAAATTCCACAATAACATTTGTCTTGTCTAAGCCAAAATCTTCAGCAGGTTTTAATCCGGTAGATTTTACGAATCGATACGCTCTAACGCACAGTTTTTGGAAGGTAGTTAAGTCATTATCGGTTGAAATACGCGAGTTTAACACAACAAATTTAAAATCTGGTTCGCTAAAACGACCTTTCATGCTCTGGAATACACTGTCGCCAGAAATCTCTCCTTTTTCAACCATTTTATCGTGGATTTTACGAATTAAAAATTCTGTTCGGTGCTCTTCCTTAAATCCAAATTGAAGGGTAATGTAATAAGCTGATTTATCAATGATTTCGTTCACTGAATAATGAACACCCCAAGGTTCGCCTAAAATTTCAACATGTACAAACCAATAAACGCCTGCCTTTCTCGGTTTTTTTCTAAATAGCGCATAGAAAACAGTAGAGTCTAATTGCTTGCAATCTGTACTGCGTGTAGGGAAAACTATGTTGGTTGCTTCATAAGACATATTTGTATCACTTTGCAAGGCCGTAATCAACGGTTTAACCTGATCCATTGGAATATACTCCGTAATGGATGAACGCAATTGTCTAGCTCTAAAAAATAAATACAATAGGGCGAAAAATGTAAATGCCAATATTAATGTAAACTCAGCCCCAGGAGCGCTTGATCCATCCTCAAATTGATGTCCATGTCCGATTTTAGATAAATTAGACAATAAGAAAATTCCTTCAATTAATAAGAATACACCAAATAGAACAAAATAAAATCCTTTCGCACGTGGATATTTATACAACAACAATAAGCAAAGTAAAATAGAGGTCATTACCATATCGATTGTTATCGCTAATCCATAAATTGCTTCCATTGCTGTGGCTTCCCTGAAAATCAAAATTATTAGGATACAACCTGCCATTAGAAACCAATTCACAAATGGAATGTAGATTTGACCTTTATGATCGGTTGGATATTTAACTTTTAAATTCGTCCACAATTTCAATTTAATCGCCTCGTTCATTAGGGTAAATACTCCGGTAATTAAAGCTTGTGAAGCAATTATTGTTGCTGCCGTTGCTATAATAATTGAAAACGGAATCAAATCTTTTGGAACCATTGCATAAAATACAGTTTGTTTCTCTGCTAAGTGAAAACCATCCGACAAGCACAACGCAGATTGACCCAAGTAATTGATGACTAAAAATATAGAAACAAATGACCAGCTTATTCTAATATTTCCTTTTCCGCAATGCCCTAAATCCGAATATAGCGCCTCAGCTCCAGTAGTACATAAAAATACGGCCCCTAATACCCAAAACCCACCCGGCACGTTAACAATCATGTTGTATGCATAATAGGGATTAAAGGCTTCTAGAACAATTGGATTCTTTGAAATATTGATAAGTCCCAAATAACCCAGAAAAATGAACCATAATAACATGATTGGGCCAAAAGCTTTTCCGATTAAATCAGTACCAAACTGTTGAACTGAAAAAAGAACAAGAATGATTCCAATAACAATTGGTATGATTGGAAGGTCTGGATTAACATTCCCTAGCCCTTCTACAGCGGATGAAATGGAGATGGCAGGAGTAATAAAACCATCAGCTAACAATGTGGCGCAACCAATTAAAGCTGGAATTATTACCCATTTTTTCTTATCCTTCAGCAATGCGAAAAGCGCAAATATTCCTCCTTCTCCTTTATTGTCTGCATTCAGCGCAAAGAAAATATATTTAATTGTTGCCAATAAAATTAAGGTCCAAATTACAGCAGACAATCCACCCATTATCAAATCATGATTGAAATTTTTTCCTCCACCGGTTATTGCTTGAAAAACATACAATGGCGAAGTACCAATATCTCCGAAAACAATTCCAATGGTAATAAGGACTCCGGCTATTGATTTTTTGTGTAAAGTATCTGACATAATGGGCGTAAAATTATCTAATATCTTAAACTAACGGTGATTTTTTTCATTTTTTTTTATCTTAAACAAAATCCCAAAACAGCATCAACAAATTCATCCGGTTGCTCTGCGTGAACCCAGTGTCCGGCGTTTGGAATAGTGATATACTGACTATCTGGAAAAAGGTTCTCAATTTCAGGAATATCTTCGTCTAAAATATAATTGGATAATTCACCACGGACAAACAGAGTAGGGGTGAAGACCTCCTTTTCTGGAATTGCCGCTAAAATAAGTTCCATTGAGTTTTCTAATACAGCAACATTCATGCGCCATGCTAATTTCCCTTTTTCTTTCCAATAGAGATTTTTAAGTAAAAATTGCTTTACGCCTTCAGATTCAATGTGCTTACTCAATTCTCGATCGGCTTCGCTGCGAGAAGCTACTCCGTCTAATTTAACCGCATGAATTCCTTCCAGAATGTGTTGGTGATGCGGCGGGTATTTCTTGGTTCCCATATCCGCAATTATCAGTTTTGAGACCAACGACGGCTGATTTTGGGTCAAGTACATAGCCACTTTTCCTCCCATGGAGTGTCCGAGTAAAATTGTTTTTTGAATGTTCAAATCTTGCATTAATTCAATTACGTCGGCAGCCATAGCTTCATAACTTGAATTGTTATCCCAATTGGAATGACCATGATTCCGAAGGTCAACTAATATTACACGAAAATAAACTGCGAATTTCTTTGCTTGAGTTTGCCAATTGTCAGAAGAACCAAAGAGTCCATGTAAAATAATAAGCGGTTGCCCTGTTCCGATTTCTCGGTAATTTAATTTCATTTTTTCTCGCTTGTAGAACTGATTTTCTCTGATTTTACGGGATAGGTAGTGAATTGACCTTCGTTTAATGTTTCGATTAACGCAACAATTTGTTTTTCATTCATTTTTGTATCGTCGTAGGAAATATTAGTGATTTGTTTTTCAGCTTCCTCCACCCATTTAAATTCTACACGTGAAACGGCTCCTGTTTTTTTTAATCCTTTTCGAATGGATCCACCGCAATTCATTTCGCAAGACATTCCCTCAATTTCAACGGTTAGCATGTGGTTGGGCTTAACTTCTGCCATTTTGTTTTCCACTTTGGGTTTTGCATTTTTTACAATGATTTTCTCTTCGTGCGTAGTGCAAGAAACAAATAGCATCAAAAATAAAAAGGTAGAGACAATTGTTTTCATACATTAAATTTGATTCAAAATTACAAAATAACGGGTTGTTAACACTTAATTTTTCGGTTTTGTGTTGTATCTTTGCCAAAAATAATCTCAATGAAAAAGTTTTTAGTTTTAACTATACTTGCTTTAGCGGTAGTATCTTGTGGAAAATATGAGGAAGGTCCTGGGATTTCACTTTTATCCAAAAAGAATAGAATTACGAATGTTTGGAGTTTATCCAAAGTTGAAGTGAATGGGCAGGATGAAACTCCTCCGAGTACATCTTACACTTTAAAAATGACCTTGAAAGAGGATGAAACCGTAACAGCGAACTATACCGTTTTAACAATTCCCTTCACGACTACAGGGACTTGGGCATTCAATTCGGACAAATCAACGTTGATTTTAACAGATAATTCAGGTACTTCAACCAATACTATTCTTAGATTGACGAATAAAGAAATGAAACTTCGTCAAATATCTAATGGTGATACAACAATTAATACGTATGTTGTTCAATAGAAAGTAAATTAAAGTTTTTGGCTCCGTGGCGCAACTGTATAGCGCACTGGATTTCGGCTCCAGCGGTTACAGGTTAGAATCCTGTCGGGGTCACTCGAGCGGAGATTTGATCAATATTGATTGGATCTCCGTTTTTTATTTCCGATAAAATCGTTGATATTGAGCGTGTTAACTCAAAAAACACATTGGTCCGAAAAGTTAGAACTCGTCCATTTTGCTTGTCATAAGCAAATCCATCAGGAAACAGGAGATGTTGTAATTTATGCTTATCAAATAAATCTCCAGAAGCCCATATTTCACTGAGTTTTTTAGCCATTTCGACTCCGTTTAAAATGCATTTTTTAAGGTTAGAACTACTAAGGCTTGGATTCATTAATTTTTCTTCCAATTCAGAGATTTGTTTCTTGTACTTTTCACTGAATTTGGTATAAATAAGGTTGTCAATTTTACCAGTTGCAAACCGTTCCTCTATGATGTCTAATTCCTTTCGTATTTCGGTAAGTTTGGATTTTGCCGCAGTTAGCTCATTCGCATCGGATTTTGATAACTCAATCAACTTAACATGCATGATTTCAGGGAGGACATCAGAATCTAATTCCCCAAGATCTAATTGATATTCCTTTAATATACTTTCGAAAGTTTCATGAAGTTTAATTGCACTGATATTAACTCCAATACATTTTTTCTGACACTTGTAATAAAATAGTCCTTTAGCTTTAACATAGAAGCCTGTCATTAAATGACCACATTTTGGACAGCATAGGCATTTTTTCAACGGTAAATCCTCTGTCATTGTCTCATAAGTCTTGCTGATAACCTTACTTTTAGGGTTATTTAATTCAATGAAATCTTCTTGTGAGACAATTGTTTCATGTTTGCCAAAAATCACTTCGCCAGGTAGCATTTTAGTAATTAAAACTCCACAGTAAAAAGGATTTTTGAATATTTCATGAAGCCTACGCTCGTTAATCTTCATACCGAGAAGGTTCAATTTACGAACTATTTCAGCTGAACTAAAGGTGTTTTTCACCCTCCATTGAAAAGCTTTACGTAATAATTCACCCTCTTCTGTTACGGTAATGTTCCAATCAACTGCACGGTGGTGTTTGTTCATATTCGTATAACCTCTAGGCGGGGTCCATAGCCAGTTTCCTTTGCGTAGCAGTTCCATCATTCCTGTTATGGTTTTATCTCTACGTATCTCATTATCAAAGCGACTCATCATGAAAAAGAAATCTTGTTGCATTTTACCTCCTGCATTAGATGTGTCCACTTTCTGCGTAACGGCTATTAAAGTAATTCCTTGCTTATTTAATTCTTCTGCCAAAAATGAAGCGTTAGCACCTGATCTCGAAAATCGGTCATAAGAATAAATTAATATATAGCCAATTGTCAAATTTTGTCGGGCGTACTGAATCATTCTTTTAAATTCCTTTCGTTCATCCGATTTGGCAGATTCGTATGTTCCGCCAAAGTATTCAGCAATTTCAAAATCATTTTTTATTGCGTATTCCTCGCAGTATTTCTTTTGGGTCGCTAAGCTTGTATTGTTGTCCGCTTGTTCTTTGGTAGATACACGTGTGTAGATAATAGCTTTTTTGCGATTATTCTGTTTGGTTTTAATACCGAATAATTTTTCAAATTCTTTTTTATAGTCTTTCATCTTATTTTTTCAAAGTGTAGTTAATAATTAGTTCGCAATAGGTTTCCAAAGTTGCAAGTAGCTCTTTGGCCTTTTCAATAGGAATATTCTTTTTTCTTCTTATTTTTTCAATAATTTTTTCTCGTTTTTCGTTATTAGCTTCTTCCATCCTTCCGTTTGGATGTGTACAAATTCCATTTTTAGGTAATTCTTACTTATTTTCATTTGATCCGAGTTATTCGGTATCGAGTTTATATTTAATGGTATTTGTGCATTGCACAACAAACCCATTTTGAGTTTTAATAGAAATATCATGATAACCATTCCTAAGTATTAAGTCTTGAATTCTACTAAAATTATTGACATCGTTGTTTTTAGTAACTTTAATAGTTTCTGCTTTCTTGGTTTTATCATTATAAGTGATTTCGATTTTAGAGATACCTTCTTCTTCTTTCAATAATTTCAAAACCATTGCCTCATTTTTTGTTAAAATATTCTGGTACTCAGAACACTCGTCTTCACCGAGCTCTTTGATCAATTCCTTGATTATTTCTAATAAAGAAATGCTCAAATAGGTTTTAGTTAAAAATTCGTCCAATAATTTATTGTATTCATCATTATCTACAAGTTTTTCAGAATTGTAAAAAAATGCATCCCCATTTTCGTTTATCAGAATTCTATGATCCGACCGTGTAATTATTAGATCAATAAGTATATTCTCAAGGTGAGTTGGTTTCAATTTTTGAAATAACTCTATGAATTCAGTAGATTTAAAGAATTTTTCAATTTCTCCTCGGGTTATTGATACATCAATTGATTTTAAGTAGTCAGCAACTTCACTATCAATTTTTGAGAATTGTTCGGCGGTACTGAAACCAATTAAAACTTCTTTTAATTCTTTAATTATATCAAGTGGAAGATTGTAGGATCTGAGTTTCTTAATTATTATTATCCAAAACGATTCGGCAAGACTAAAGGTATAAATCGCGCCATTTACATTTTTCTTCAAGAGAAGATCCATTTTGTCCCAATGGTTCAATAATCTAGCTTCTATATTTAAATCCTTCCTTTTATACTTTGGATTACGTATGGCGTCTAGTGGCTCTTTGTCATTTGAATCCAAGAAATTAAATCCCTCAGAAAACGTTTTTATTTTGTTTTTCACTAACTGAATGTTTTACTTATTTAATAAATGTTACGCGAATGTAATAAAAATTATTTATATTTGAAGAAAAAAGTAAATTAATTCTTAATAAATAATTAACACGCATGAATAAAAACATAATAAGATACTCTGAAATTAGAGGTCAATACTATATAAAATGTGCTTACGAACTTTGTCAAAAACTATTTTGGGGTCGAATCAATAAGCACTATTGTTGTGACAACTGTAAAGAAAGACAAAAGTCATTAAAAAGAAGAATGGTTGCGGAAGCAGCTAAAGGCGATAATCTAAAAGTCACCAAGGCTATTCGAATTATACTAGATAATTTCAAACCTAATTTTAAAGGGATGTCAAAAATCTCAGAAGTTGATTTAGTTCGACTTGGTTTTCCTTTTGATGTCCCTGCCGTTAAAATCAAAACTGATCATCATGATAACGAAATTGATTCAATTGGTGAATTTTGTTTTTATAAGAAGGGTGATTATTTCTATTTCCAAAAATTAAAAACATTATGAACTATATAAAATATAATCATTTAAACCCGGCCTCTTATCATGCTTTTGAACCTGGAGAAGGGAAAACTTCAAATTCGGATCTAGATTCGACTCTTTTGTGTGTTTTAGCTACCGGAGTCGTTGTTCTGATTCTTGTTAGTATTTACTATCAAAAAGTAAAATTAGAGTTTAAACAAACTAATAAAGAAGTTGAAATAAAAGGAGGGATTTAATTATCATCTCATTGAGTTATGACATAAGGAATCCTCATTCGCTGATTCTCGATTGAGCAAGATACTCTATTAAGGTATAATAGGCTAATATTATACTTACCGTGATTTTTCCTGACATATCATCAGTTACTAATTTTTCGATATTCTCAGTGATTATTGCTTAGTTATCAATGTCTGAATCCATGCAGAAACCAGTAATACAGCGAATAAAATTTTCCCATAAGTTTTCATTAAAATATCACCCAAATTTAATCTTGTACATTTGTATAATTTTATGAAGAAAATATATTTCGTTGCACAAACATACAAGTGAAACTTTTCTGTTTCTCAAAGTCTAAATAAGGGCAAAATTAAATATGCAACAAACATCATTTTTTTTTAAATTTTCTTTCGGGGCAATCCGGGACAACCTGGTTCAATCTAAGGCAAATAGGTTCGAACCATACCTAGCCGGATTTACTTGGGACACAAAAGAGGTTCGAGGTTGAGACTAAAGATTTTTTGATAAAAAAAGAGTTGTACTATGTATATTGACTAGAAAAAACATGTTTTTTAGAGCTATTGATTATACTATTTATAGGTATATCATATAATTTAAGGTTAGCAGGAAAATAAGTTGTTTTTTTTACCTTGTAAATACTTAAATCATAGATGAATAATAGGTTTTTCGTTGGGGGCATTTTTTTTTTTTTTTTTTGGGTGAAGAAAGAGTTGGGATTTATTTTTTAGGCAAGAAAAAAAAACATTTTTTAGGGCTCGAAATACTAAAAGGTGTTAGGATGTTATTTTTAAAGGTTGATGCGAAAAAAAGTGCTTTTTTAACCTGAAAAATGTATTCTCGAAAATCAACAACTACATCAATACCTATTTGTAATTAGGATCGTCCTCTTCAGATATTTAGCTTCATTAAATTTTCAGGAATGAATACTATTTCACAAATAAAAATATACACGAGAAACAAAAAAAAATCAAAAACCAGAATTTAAATTGCAATTAATTCAAACCAATCGGTCAATAAATTAAGAATACGTATTGCTGACCTAGATGTGAATAATATTCTTGATCCTGAAGAATCAATAACTTTACTTACCCCCAACCCGGCTTGTTTTTCAACTTTTGGAGATGTGATAAACCCAAAATTTGACTCGAAGATGAACTTAGTCCTTATGATAATAATGCAAACATTAATAATAATTATGTTTCGGATTGGATAAACTGGCTCAGTAAACTTTTATATATTAGTTTTAGAGATGATAGTCATGAATCAATATATGGATTAGTAATTGAATCTGTATATCTAATGATTGATTTTATTTGGAGTACCCCTTCTTTGTTTTCCAGGTCGCGTATAACTATTTCTGTAGGCTTCACAAAATTTCGCGACATATTCAGGGTCCAAATTTCCATCTTTAACTAATTTTTCGTAGATTATTATCATAGCGATATGCTTTTTTATTGGATATGGATCTATTTGACATTGCGAACCTGCGGAATCATTGAATGTAACCTCAAAATACGGCACGCGTCCTCTTGGATTTGCTTTTGATATTTCATCAAAATCGATAAGTACTTTTGTTTCCAAAACAGCTAATTTATGGTCTTGCAAATTGTACATAGTCACAGTACGTGGAAATAGAGTTGTTACTAATTTAAAAACGGGTTTTTGATTAATACTAACAACGTCTTTTTTTAGTGTTATTTTCATTTTTTGGGCTTGACCATAATTAATCAAACAAATGAATAATACAAATAAAGCTAATTTCATTTTATTAAATTTTTTAAAAGTAAATTAAATATGTGACTTTTACAAGTATTCATGAAATTAGACATTCATTGACACCCTTTCTAAATCTATATATTCCTTTTCTTACATTTTTGCATTTCATTTTTGTGACCCTTCCTATGTTTTCTCCGTTTATCCTGTTGGATGTTATTTTAATAGGAGTAATTTTCTTATTGAGACAAGCGATTACTAATTTTGGTGTTTTTCGATTTGCTCCTGTATATTTTCTGAGTTTTTCATTTAATCTCCTTTTCCTCAGCCCAAAGAATGTGTTGATGCTCAGATGGGCGGTTAAAAATGGGGATTTTATTTATTTCTCCTTGCCATTCCGTTGTATAGAACTGATCAATTAAACAAATATCAAAGCCCAATTTCATTTTTGTTTGAGATATTAAGCTATTAAAATAAGCTGTAAAATCGTATTGGTTGATGGGGGCAATTTTAACAATTTGAGGATAACTGAAATTGCAAAAAATGGTTCTAGTAAGCTCAAAACTAGAAGAATCATAAATCAATGAAAATTGCCAACCCTGACATGAGGATGTAAGAAAATAAACGGTGTCTTCTCCTTGATTGATGATAGAACCGTAAACTTCTAAAATATCTTTATTACCTTCTTCCCATTTAGCACTAAAGTCGAAGGATAAATTTTCAGTTTTTACAGGATCTTTTTTTTCAATGTTTTGTGCGAAAGGACAAAAGTTTAACCCAATTATAAGGAAAGCTAAAGTCAATACAGTAAGTTTTTTCATTGTTTAACCGCTTTAATTATCCAAGTTCCAATTCCTATCGTTCCAAACAAGAAACAGTTCAAAATAATTCTTGGCTTCGTTTCCCACAACCACCAGGTTTTATCCCCATACAGTACAATCACAATCAGAAATTGTAGTGCCAAACCTAAAAAGAGTAAGATAGGAAAAATACAAATGGCGAGTAGAAGCTCTTTATAATTTAGTGTGCGGACCAATAAAAGCAAACAACTCATAAGTGAGACACCCCCAATAGATACTAGCACTTCATTTTCAACTCCTCCTTTTTGAAATACACAGGGCAACATTAGCATTCCAAGAAGTAGAATTACAATCCCAATGGTATTTTGTATGTTATTTTGAGTGATTTTCAATGACAAATTGTTATTGGGATAGATAATCTAATTTTAGCATTTGTATCTTTTTTTAAATCTAACAGCTCCCACCTGGGTATTGTCCTTACAAAATCTACTTTCAATTGTTCTATATACAAAGAGTCTGGTTTGCAATCATCTTCGGGATATTTTTTTGAAATTTTAAAATCCGGGTTAGAAACTACGCCAGCTGTATCTAAGGTGAATAAAACAAAAATTGTATGAGGATCGCAAAGTTTGATTAGTTCGATTTCTCTTACAAAATTTGCGAAATGATTACTTCCTTGACTTTTTTCCGATGAGATATTACTATCTGAAGTCGCTGTACTTATTTTCTCTTTTTTCCAAATTCCGCATGAAACTAGACCAAATGAAATAAATAGAGCGAAAAGATAGTTCATACTTGAGTTAATTTCATTCCGCATAACAGAAACAGTTTTATCTATTTTTTATGTTATTTTCCGGCAATTTTGCTAGTTTTTTATTGACTAAAAGATATTTAAATGTACAAAAAATTAACAAAACCACACAATACAATCTTCAAAAGCCCAATAAAGTTCCAAGTATATCGTTTTCTCTTCATTGAAATGGAGAAATTATTTATACATTCGTTAGTATATTCGCTTTAAATCAAACAGATAAGTAACTGAAAATAGTTCAAATTATTCAAATGAGAAAAAAACTAGTATTTGGGGTTTTATTCCTTTTGGTAATTTCGATAGTTACCTTATTTTCATGTGATTACTATGTTTCTATCTCTACAAAAACGTATTTATACGACAATCCAAATTTAATACCCAAAAAAAGGGTGGGGTTACTCTTGGGAACATCCAAATACTTGAGTAATGGTAAAATAAATGGGTATTGTAAATATCGGATTGACGCTACGGTGGAGCTTTACAAAAAATCAAAAATCAAATATGTGATAATCAGTGGCGACAACAGTAAATCAACCTATGACGAGCCAACAGATATGAAAAATGAGTTAGTCAAACGGGGAATTCCGGAATCAGTGATTTTTCTCGATTATGCCGGTTTCAGGACCTTTGATTCGGTGATCAGAGCGCAGAAAGTATTTTCTCAAACAGATTTCATCGTCATTTCACAGCAATTTCATAATGAACGAGCCATTGTAATCGCAAGGCATTACGGAATAAAAGCCATAGGATACAACGCCAAAGATGTAACTGCCTATAATGGATTTAAAACTAAGGTAAGAGAAAAGTTTGCGCGTGTGAAGTTGTTTTTGGATTTCATCATTGGCAACGAACCAAAATTTCTCGGGAAAAAGATTGAAATACCTATGGGTGAATAAAGAGCAAGGGTAAACGATTTTACTCACAACAGTTTGAACGGTTTGATTCGTTTTTTGAATGAATAGTAATTAGTTAGTATCAAGGATTTGAAATTATTTGGTTTTTTTAATAAGAAGAAGGAGGACACAAAGATTCTCATTTCAGCAACGGAACAACTTTGGGTGGAAGAAAATTTTCAGTGGTTAATAAATACCTTTAGTTATCCTCATCCTGAAAGTAATCCCATTCTATTTTCAAAAGACTTCTTCCCTAAAACATTTGAAAATGAAGCGGTTTTACTAGAAAATATACTTACTGACTTATGTACATTATTTCGGATAAATAGGGATTTTATAACGTTTGAATTACATAAAGACTTGAGGGATATCTCAGGAATGCCTTTATCTGTTGAAGGACACACATTCGAAACAGAAGTAGAAATTCTTGATGGGAATTATAAAATTTATGTGGCAAACTTTTTACTTCAACAGCCGAAAAGATTGGTTTACTTTTTAATTCTTGAATTCGTTTTTATCAAGCTAAATGTGTATTCCATTCAATTAGAGCAAAATGAAGATTCTCAATTGTTTATTTATATAGCTGGAATCTTTTTTGGCTTTGGAGTATTATTGTCGCAACATCTTGAAGATTCAGGTTCGGTAGAAGTTGGAATGTGGGTGCAAAAATGGAAATATAAATCCGAAATGCCTATTGAAATTATGGCCTATGCACTCGCTTTATATGCTAAATTACAAAATGACAACTCACCTCATTGGAAAAATGAATTACCAATTGAAATAAAACGGCAATTCGAAATTAACATGAAGTATTTGTCGCACAACCCAACAAATCTTTTTGATAAGAATGAATTAGAAGCATATGAGCTATTAAAATTGGCAAATGACAAATATTTTTTGAAGGAATATGAAGACGCCATTGGCAAATTGGAAGGGTTAGTAGAACTGACAAAAAATATTTTGTTAAAATCCGATGCCTACAACGATATGGGATATAATTGCATCATGCTGCAACACTATCAAAGAAGTATTCAATATTTTAAAAGTTCAATTCAGTTGAATCCAGAAAATGCATTTGCCAATGATAATTTAGGATATGCGTTGATTCAGATAGGAGAGTGGGAGGAAGGTAAAAAATGGATTGATAAAGCAATGGCCACTAAATACAATGATATTGCCTATTCATTTAGGAATTTAGCCCTTTATTATCAATCGAAAGGAGATAATGTGCAAGCTGAAAATTACTTCATAAAATCATTTGAATCATTAACTGTCCCTGTTGATTTATTGGAGTATCATTACGCAGATTTCTTGATAAAGAAAGGTGATTTGGAGAGAGGGATTGAATTTTTGAATTTATCCATAGATAAAGGAGAGCCAGAAGCCGTTGCTAAAATGAATGAAATCAATAAAAACGAATATTAAATTTAAAAAAGATGATCGTTCTAAAAAATCCAAAACACCTTATTCTATTGATGCTTTTTGCACTTGCAATAACTGCTTGCGGTCAAATTGATAGCGAAAAAACAAATCAACATGAAAGAATTATACTGGGTAGGTCATATGCTGAAAAAGAACTCAAAACAGCACGAACAGATCAAACGCAACATAACGTAATTGATACAAATACGATTATCATCAAGGATAAAGAAACGGCTCAACAAGTTATTGAACCAATTCTTTACAGCGTATATGGAAAAAATAATATCTTAAGTCAAAAGCCATATGAAAGCTATCTGATTGATAATCATTGGGTAATTTTGGGTACGTCGCCCAAAGGAATGGAAGGGGGAACTTTTTTGATTATTGTTGATGCTAGAAATGCTGAGGTATTGAAACTTACGCATGGAAAATAAAAGGAAATGTATTGAGATTCCTGCATTCATTGATTTGTCCAAATCAATCAAAGTGCTTGGAACCACCTTGAAGGCAGAATAAAGCTCCCAGTTTTGTCTAAGTCAATTTTAAAAAGGTATTTTCTTAATAATTACACGTTTCAACAATGATATTTGATATTACTAGATTTAGGAAGTTTATTAATATATTCGTAAATCTCCACTTTATTAGGCAAAGCGAACAAGTGTATGTTGTACTTCAGAGTGATAGTGGGGGTTATAAGTAAGTTATAGGGCATTTAAAAAGACAAACCAACGAATGAAAATAACATTGACAATATTAGGAACGCTTCTAATTTTCTTGACCTTTGGACAAGCTAACAATGACACAATAAAAGTTATTGCGAAACTTATTTCACCTGGACAGGGAAGCAAAATATACATTGCCGAATATAAAGTCATTAAGATTATTAAAGGCTCAGTGACAAATGACACAATTAAAGTAGGTTATTACTATTCCAACGAAATTCAAAATGCACCCGATACGGCTTTGCTTAACTTGACAACATACACGGGCAACACAATAACAAAAGACTATTACATTTTCCCAAACTATGACGCAAAAAAAGGAATTGAGAAAGTAAGATTATCGTTTGTAGACTTTGACTATTGGGAAGGTTGCGAAACAGGGAAAGGAGAATGCAAACCGTTAACTTTTATTCGTAGTTCAAAAGACGAAAATTGGTTTTTATTTATGCCTTGTGGTGGGACAGCGACAACGGTAACTTTAACTTCAACGGGACAAACAAATCCAATTCAGAAAACAAGCATAGGACATTCTGAATGTCCACCTATTTTTGACCTTACTCAATTGACTGAAGGGAAATATTTTGCCAATATGTTAGCTTGTGGACTTGGTGGACAAATAGAAATTAACTTGACGACTAAGTAGTGAAAAAAAACGCCCTATAACAGCGCCTATGCGCCAGCACAAGATCTCACTTCGAAACAATACAAAACTTGAAAGAAATTAATTTTAACTTCGGAACAATAATTTTTAGAAAGAGTTGTGCCGCTCGCATAGGCGCAAAACGTTAGATGTAATGAGATATCCATGATAAACATTCAAGATATAATTAATGAACTAAGCGACTTAGTTGAAGATTTAAAATATAATCTAAATGAAGATGATTTAGTGCTTAAAGCTTCAAATGAAGACGGATTTGATATTAAAATCTTTTTTCATCCGCGAGAGAGTTTTATTGTTTACGGAAATGGAGGCGAACATGAGCATTTCAATCATAATGAAAGAAGTTTTGAAGAACTTATTTTAAATCTCCTTGAAGGACTAATTGGCAGAATGAGAATTATTGAGTACTCATGGGACGGTCAACCTAAAAGATTTCATTTTCAAACAATAAACGATAATGGAACTTGGGACACATTACACAAATTGAATTTCCCGAAATGGAAGTTTTGGTTGAAAAATAAAGAAATTCAGAAAAGAATACTTATTAATGATTATAACTTAAAACAAGATATCTCTAACACACTCTTAGCAAAAAAGCCGAAATCTATTTAACGAAAAACGATTAACATAAAAACTTTAGATCATTGATCGCACCGCGAAGCAGCACCGAAGGTAAATAATATTAATTTTAAAAATCGGCTTAGCCAAGCGCGGAAACGTTATGTGCCATTTTAAAGACAGACACGCAATGAAAATAGTATCTTTTATATTGACAATTTTAATTCAGTTTTTATCACTTGTGACGCTTAAACTGTTGGACAATTTTTATCTAATAATATTGATATTCATGTCTTGTCTTGTAAGTGGACTTTTAATCAGAATTAATAGTCCGACACAATCAAAAACAAAGGAAATCGGATGGGGTCTATTATTCGGTTCGTTGACATCTTTAACTCTGACAATACTATTCGTAATTTGGTTGTCTTTTAACTTTCCCAGATAGAAATGAAGGAGGAAAATTATCAGATAACATCTTGGTTGGAATATTGGAAAATATTTGACTTACTAAATTCGGACAACAAAACAGACATTGCCGTTAAATTTAAAGACGCACAGAAATATGCGAATGGGTTGACAGACGGTTGGTATGAATTTAAGTTAGCATTTGAGAAATCATTAAACGCCAACAGACAAAATGTGACAGAAGAACAAAATCACATTGCTAACTTTTTACTCATAACCTTAAACAAATCATTGACAAACAGATGAGAAGAAAAACACCCAATAACAGCACCTACCCAAAAGGCGGTGTTTACTTTCGTTCTGCTTCGCAGTCGTGTTACAAAGACAGTTTGGTGGTTAATGAATCATTAGTTTTTCAAATCAAGTTTGTGGTAAGAGTCCCGCCCATCGGGTTTCAGCCAAACGTTATGTATAATAATTAGCTGAAATTGATTACCTTAGTTAAAATTAATTATTAAATCTAAATACAAGAATTATGAAATTTTCTTTTATGTTTTTGACTTTTTTACTTTCTGCTCCCTTGACAATCGCTCAGAAAAACATGACGTTTAATGGCCAGTCCATTAAATATGGAAATTATGAAGTACCTAAAAGATTTGGAACAGATCCTAATCAAATATTACTCTGCGTATTCATGAACGAATTGGATTCAGTTGAAATGCATAAATACTCTTCCTTGTTCAATGGGAAAGTTAAAATTATTAGCTTTTCCGACTATAAAACTGGAAATTACAATGACAAATCTATATATAGATACGTATTAACTGAGGATGGGTACACGATGGTTGAAGAAAAAACAAATTTTCCTGTTAAAAGTTTCACAATGTTCTGTATTTATGATTTGGTTGAAGGTACTAAACATCTGCATAACAGAGATCGAAAATTGGATCGATACTTCAAAGAAATTCAGAAAAGAAAAGATGAAAACAATAAATAAATATACATATAACTTCAACTAAGAGCCACGGGCTGAACAACCATATCCAAAAAGCCCGCGTCTCCAAGTTGAGAAACGTTAATGGTAATTAAATGTAGACTGATCAAAATCTTAAATAGGAATATTATTTAGACACATAAAATGAAAATATTATTAATGCTAATTGGTCTTTCATCATTTGCTTTTGGACAAACAACGACAAAAAGGAATGCAATGAACATTGCAAAAACTGACAGTATAGTAGAAATTAAAAAAATTAAAAGCATTGAATTAATTATCGACTCAACAACAAACGAACTTTGTTGGGTTGTTATAGAAAAAATAAATGTAAAAAAAGAATGGCGTAAAATACATAGACAAAAGAACCTATCTGGAAATTATTTTGTTATTGTTTCAAAAATTAAAATCAATGCTACAACAGGAATAATTTACAGCAGAGAAAGAATCGAGCTTGGTAGAGAACATTATAATCCTTCATTCTGAAAAATGTAAAAAATAAAATTCGTAAAGGAATAACAAATGCCTGTATCACACGTTTGGCAAAAGAGCCGGAATTTTGAAAACGCAAAACGATTAATCGAAAACAAAACGATCTTAGATCGCGAATAAAACTAATTTTAAAAATCGGCTTCTTCGCCAAGCGCGGAAACGTTAAACCATAAAAATCAGAGTATGAGAAATTTAAATTTATTGTCAGTAGTATTTATTGTTATTATACATTTATCTTGTACTAGTCAAGTGTTTCAAAAATACAATTGGAATGAAATAAAAGAATTCAAATTTTATGGAAGAAATAATCCTTTAGAGAAAAAAGATTCTGCTTATATAATAGCAGATGTGAAAACAATATCTGAATTTTTGAATAAATCAAAAAAATCCAACGAATTTTTTCCAAAAGGCGCTCAAAATTATGCGAATATAATATTTAATGATTCCAGAGCTATTATAATTCAAATTTTACCAGGATTACCAGCACCTATTAGGGTAATTGAGGGAGAATTATTTGATGATGTTTAGTTCAAGTTTAACGAAAAGATAGCAATGAAATGGCTTGAATATATTCATCAATTAAATGAAGAATTATCAAAAAAATAAAGGTTTATAACTTCAACTAAAATTCACGGGCTGAACTACCCTTTCCGAGAAGCCCAAGTCTCCTAGTTGAGAATCGTTGCATCCATTTGAAGTGTCAACTAACTAGAATTAAAATACCATGAGAACACTAATTATTTTCTTTTTTCTTGCAAACAACATTTATTCTTACTGCTGTACCTGTTTAGGTCCAGAAACAATGGAAGAAGATTTTAAACAATCAGCTTATATTTTTGAGGGTACAGTTATATCTAAAGAAATTGTTTGGGTTAAAGATACCTTATATCCAATATTGGTAGAAAAAGGATATTTAAAGGCTGGTAGTGCTGATCGCGATTCGGTACAACTAGTTCGTACAACAATCCAAATTGAAAAACGGTTTAAAGGAAGAATCAAAAATGATCATATTATAATTTACGCTGGATTTGGAGACATAGATTGTGGTTTTACGTTCACGGTGGGACAAAAGTATATCGTGTTTGCAAGTCAAAATAGATATGTTGAACGGGATGAACCGGAAAGAACAAAAAACAGTTTAAAAGTTAATACCAGTCAATGTGGTTTTACTTCTTCTTATGCCAAAGAAAAAAGTAAAATTATTAAAGGATTGAGTAGAAATAAAAAGGAATCTTGAAACCAAAAAACAGTAACTTCTAGAACGAAAGAAACCTACTGCTCACTCACTCCACGTAGTAGGTTATTGGTTACCACAATCAAATCAGAATTATTTTTTAATAAACTTCAATGGTGATCTAAATCCAATTTTAAAAGAAAAGAAGTTGTTGTACCAAGGGTTTTCCGTAAAAACGTCTTTATATTTGATTGTTTTTATCCCTAAATTATAGGAGGTCATCAGAAGTAATGTGGACTGGTTTTTCAATTTAATTCCTATACCAATCTCCGACAGGAAAGCAAAATCTAACGGTTTTAAATTTCGAAATGTGGAATTATATCCTTGTGAAATTTCGCCATTATCAAGAATAAAATCGTGGCTTTGAACATTTGTAAACATATAATAATAGGCAGACAATCCGACCCCCATATTTACAAAAATTTTCTTTCCGTACTCAAGGCCAATTAATTCGGATATTCCGATATATGAAAATCTAGTTTTTTCAATCGCTCCTTGACCTAACACAACATCATTTGTGTCAACAAAGATAAGTTCTTGCGAAAACCCTTTTTGAGTATATCCCAAGCTTGATTTAGATATAAAATGATTTTTTTTAAAGAGGTAATTACCGTCGACTGTTATGCCTAGCAGACTTTTATAATAAGAATAATTTGGTCTTGCTACCGATGCTTGGTTTAGTCCAAAACTAAATCCTTTGAAATGTTCTTGAGAATGGCTTTTTAGAAAAGCAAAAACAAAAATTATAAAAACAAGATTTCTCACTGAAGTTATAAACGTAAAGTAAAAACAAATATTACCTGAAAATAAATAATAAAAAATCGTAAAAAACACATGGATAATGAATTTGAATATAGGTTTAGACCTTGTTTTTAATCTTTTACTTTTTGTAGTTATCTTTTATCCCCATTGACAAAATAACAATCGTGAAGAGAGTAAATGCGTAGTTCCTTGTCCAGTTTCAATTTAGTCTTCTTGCTATGAGAAAATAATATAACTTAGCAAACTGTTCGCAGTACGTTGCCAACATTGGTAACATTACTTCAAAAAATACAAGAACGGCTCTATGATAGAAATTAAACTAAAAAATAACAGTGCAGATTTACGTGCGATTTATTACCGAGATAATCATCAAAAGATTTTTTTTGGTCCAAACACCAAGAAACAATCCATTTATCTGACTCTTGCGATCATTGTTTATCCATTTTTTGCTTTTTATGCGTTGAATTCAAATGATAGTTAGTTTTTTATCATTGGGTCAATGTCACTTTCTTTATTAGTCTATGACTTTTGGAGGGTGGTTAAACCGATCCTTGTCTGGAAAAAATCAGTTGAAACATTTTTGAAAAAGGCCGAAAAAATAACTGATTTGAGACTAAAATACAATGATGAGTTCTTTGTTTATGTGGAAGATAGGGAAGAGCTCAAGCAAAATTGGAGCGTACTAGAAAAAGCAATCATTGATGAGGATTTTATCTGGCTCTTTTCAGATACCAATGTGTTATTACCTAAAAGTTCAATGAATGAATCAGAATTTCATGCGTTAAAAGATCTGATTTCGCACAAGGTGAAAAACGTTCAGAAAAAATGATACAGTTACAAAGGAGCAAAAACGATTCAAAAAAAGTGATAGTAAACAACTGAAAATAATAGGTTGAATACTACTTCCTGTTTCTTCAAAATATGCTTTTTCTCCAGTAAATACATCTGATAGTCATAGATTTAGGAAGTTTATTGGTATATTCGTAAATCCCTACTTTATGAGGTAAAGCAAACAAGTGTATGTTGTGCTTCAGAGAAATTGTGGGGGTTATAAGTAAGTTAGCCATTATTTAGAGAGAATGAAGAACAATAAATATTTGATAATTATAATTGGTTTTATGGCACTTACATTCAGAGGAATTGTAAGTTGTACCTATACAAGACCGATTGTATCAGTTCGAACTAATTGTGAAACAAAGAAAGACTCAATTACAAATAATATAGTTAAAGAAAAATCCTTTAAATACTTGAGTTTTCATAGACTTGCAATAATAGGACAATATAATAAAAGGATTGAGTTGGATTCGATAGGCAATAAAATTAGAATAATCCAAAGTAAAAAAACACCTGCATATATTTTTGATGGACGTGTAAGATATTACCGAAAAGAACAATTATTTGATTCGAATGGAAATATTATTCAAGTTAACAAACGGATTTTTCAAAGTCAAGGACGAGGCGGTAGAACTGTAATTGATAAAACCATTATATATAAAAATGGAAAAAAAATTAGGCTAAATAATAAAAAGAAAAACAATGGCTAACAGCACCTATGCCCAATAGCCTTTGAAAGAGCAAATTGAAACAGCAGTGCCACGCAGAAAATTTGTAACGAGTGACAATAACGAAGACAGCAAAACGGCTACTGGGCATAGCTGTAAAACGTTGGAATCAATCAGCGTAACCCGGTCGGTATACCCTGATCACTGGAGTGGCTAACTTTCTTGAATACAGGATGATTTTAAAAGTTAGAGTTCTACGCTGTAAGCGGCCAAATCCACAGATTTGAG
>JBILYP010000003.1:0-157093 GCA_044377675.1 Crocinitomicaceae bacterium | reverse complement strand
ACTCAAGCGAAACAGTAAGGGTATTTTAGGATATTCTTGTAAAATAAGTTAATCAGTTTAAAACGGGAATAAAACAATACTCTTTTCCGTTATATTTGTTTATCAAAAATAATAAAATGAGGACAAATCACGAGATAGATTATTTCATCAAAGGGGAGGAAATGCAATTGGTTGAAATTGAATTAGATCCACAAGAAACGGCAATAGCTGAGGCTGGCGCGTTTATGTACATGGATGACGGCATTCAAATGGAAACTATTTTTGGAGACGGATCGCAACAGCAACAAGGATTCATGGGGAAACTGTGGAGCGCAGGGAAGCGATTATTAACAGGCGAGAGTTTGTTTATGACTGCTTTTACGCATACCGGTCTGGGAAAGGCACGCGTTGCATTTGCTTCTCCATATCCAGGAAAAATTATACCGATTGATCTGCAACAGTACAATGGAAAAATAATTTGTCAAAAAGATTCGTTCTTGTGCGCTGCAAAAGGGGTGTCTGTTGGTATTGAGTTTCAGCGAAAACTCGGAACGGGTTTATTTGGTGGAGAAGGTTTTATCATGCAAAAATTAGAGGGAGACGGTATGGCTTTTTGTCATGCGGGAGGACACGTGATGAGTAGAAAATTAAATCATGGCGAAGTGTTGCGCGTTGATACGGGGTGCATTGTGGCTTACACCCAAGATGTTGATTATGATATACAATTTGTAGGCGGCATTAAAAACACGTTTTTTGGTGGTGAAGGGGTTTTCTTTGCAACATTAAAAGGACCGGGAGAAGTTTGGCTTCAAACACTACCTATATCTCGACTAGCCTCTCGAATTTTAGCTTATGGAACCACGCAGCGAAAGGAAGAGGGTGGTATTTTGGGCGGATTAGGTAACATATTGGATGGCGACGGAAGATAGTTAAGTATATAAAGGTTTAACTGCTGGCATAGTTTTAGCAAAGGGTAATATAATTATATGAATAACGTGAAAAAATGGTTGAAAGGTATTTGGATTTTTCCCTTGTTAATGGGGTTCAGTTCATGTATTGAAATTATAGATGATTTATCCATGAACCTGGACGGATCGGGAACGTTTAAATATACGGTCAATCTGAGTTCTAGTAAATCAAAAATTAACACCATTTTAAATTTGGATAGTTTGGACGGTAAAAAAGTTCCAAAACTGCCTGAAATCAAGTCAAAAGTCGCTGAATTCACCTCTTTAATAACGAAACAACCGGGAATTTCAAATGTGAAAGTAGAAACGAAGTATGATGATTATATCATTAAATTCCAATGTAACTTCACCAATGTTTCAGCTTTACAAGAAGCATTAAAAAATGCAATTACTACACTTGCCATAGACAAAAAAGGATCTGTTGACTATGCATACAATTGGATTTCTTGGTCTACCACAAAGCTACAGCGGTCGATACCTGAAATTTCACTTCAAAAAGTATCTGAAATTAAGCAAAGCGAGTTGGATTTACTCAGAACAGGTAGTTATACCACAATCTCTCGTTTCCAAAAACAAGTGGAGAAAACGGACAATCCAAACGCTACAATTTCTACCAGCAGAATGGCTGTTATGCTTAAGGCAAATGCTTATTCCTTAACAAAAAACCCTAAAATTTTAGAAAATACAATTTACCTTAATCAGAAGTAAGCTTTGTGTGCTTGAAAAATGATTAACTTCGTATTATTGTTCGGATTATCTAATTTCTCTCACATGAAAAAAATTCTTTTTGTTTGTTCATTTTTTGTTCTTTCAACTGTTCTTGCGCAAAAGTCAGAGGATTTAGTACCAAGTGAAGCAATTACTGTTTTTAGTTTAAACAATATTCAGTTATTGCAAAAAATATCCATGGATCAATTGGTTCAATATGATTTTATGGAGGAATTACAACAGGAATTATTCGATGGCTCGACCAATAATAAAACCATTAAAGATTCCGGACTTGACTTTGATCAGAAAATTAATATTTTTTTAGGTCAAAATCCTGAATACTCCATTTCTGGAGTGTCTTTTGGCGTTTCAAATACGACTGATTTATTTACTGTTTTTGATGATTTTACGCCGGTTGAATCTCCTTACAGCGGAATTGAGTGGTATGATTCCTATTTTAATAATTTATTGATAAAGGGAAAATCTGCGTTATTAATTCGTGTGGAACCTAACGAGCGAAAAGTTGACATGATTACAGATTCTATCTGGTATGCAAGAGGAAACTCTAGCCCATGGGAATTTGAGTACGAGGAAGAAGCGGTTGAAGCGCCTTATAATGAAGGAGATACCTTGGAGGTTATAATAGATGAAGAGTATGTTCCTGAACCTACCGATGATTTTTCTGATTCTACGGAGAATTTAATGAAAAACTACTATGAATTGCGCGATAGCATTCAGTTTGCCCTTCAGTTGAATTATGAGAAAATCGTGTTGGATGAGTTGTTTATTCAAAATAAAAAATTGGTTGCTACAGACGCTCGTTTTGCTGAACAAATAGCCCACAATACAGAAGGAACATTTTATTTTGATTATTCCAGGAAAATGGAAAAGAGTAAGGGACTGTTTTATTTTCAAGGAATTGTCCCGAGCATATATACAGACGTGAACGAATTATACGAAGAAAACATTATCACGGGTGACGTAGTTTTTGTTGATGATCATTTGGAATTTCAGGTTGTTACGAAATATAACAAGCAATTGGGTGAGATTTATTCTAGTTTAGCCGATGCAAAAATGGATCCAGCAGTTAAAAAATATATCCCGCAAAACTCCCCCGCTTTTTTTATTTACAAAGTGAACATGCGAGAGGCTTATGAAAAAGCGTACGAAATTATTATGCCGATCCTCTCAAAGGAAGAAAATAATAATCGCTTGGCCGCAAATGTTATGATGCTGGATTTAATGAATGAATTTATCAATAAAGATGCTGTTTTTGACACATACAAAGGAAGCATGTTTGGTAGTTTTAATGGAGTGAAAAAAATTAAAACCAAAAAAATAGAATTTATTTACGACGAGGAAACGTACGACTATTATGAAAAAGAAACCGAAGCGGAAGAAGATATGCCTGTTTTTACCGTTGGGATTAGTACAAAAAGACCCGATGTTCCTGAAAAAATATTGAAATATATGACCAAAATTTTAGCTACAAGAAAAGATGGTCATATTCATTATATGAACAATGTAAAGGGTAGTGAATATTATGTAATGGACAAAGCAATACTAAATGCTGCTCCATTATATATGATAAACAAGAATGGTGTTTTTATAATGACAAATGACGAAGATTTAGCAAAAAATTATACGAACGGTTATGAAAAAAAGGCTATTTCAGGCAAAGAACTTAAAAAAGCCGCCCAAGGAGGTATGATGTATGCTAAAATAGATCTGAATTCAACTGTAAATTTATTTCCACGAGATATCTTCTCCCCGAAAGAAAATGAAATAATTGATGCATTACGGGGCAAATCTGGCACAATGGAGTTAACCACTTCAAAAACCTCAATTAATCAAACGAACTTAAACCTTACATATGATTTTGTAACAATGCCTGAAGGTCCTGGTCAGCACGTGTTAGACATGATAAATGCAATTTATATTCTCACAAAATAATTGAATGGCTAAAAAGGTTTTCTTTATTTTTTTACTGGCCCTTTCTTTAGGTGCTTTTTTAGTTCTTAAACCCTTGTTTATAAAAAAACCCGCCGCACCAACCATTCTAGATAGATTGCCGGATGAGGAGTTCATAGGGCGTTTAAATCTAATCGATTTTGCAAGAGAGTCCGAAAAAATTACTGAGAAAAATCAAGTTGGAATAAAAGACTTTTTGGCGCATGATTTTTTATTAAGTCAGAGTAAAAACTACGGTATCGACCTCCGAAAATATTCCTATGTTTTTGGAAATAGTATAGGTGAGTTTGGGTTAATTGTTGAATTAACAGATAGTTCGAAAATAATAGCAGGAATTAATCGCTTGAAGATTGTTTATCCCATTAAAGATACGCTAATTGGAACAAAAAAAGTGTATGTTCTGAAAAAGGAAAAACTTTATTTTTTTTACGACAAATCTTTTGCTTTTGTTTATAAAGGCAATCAGATTTCTGCTAAATTTAAACGTATCGTTGATGCAAAGTCGAATGATCAAACTCCAACGTGGAAAGATTTTTTAAAAGACAACACCTTTAAAAAAGATTTTTTTGTGGTTAGTACACAATCAAAAAAACTCACAGAATTTGGGCTAAAAAAAGCGGTTCTTTCTATTCATTGTGATTCTACCCATTTTCTGATCAAAACAGCACTCAATCGAAAAGGGTTACTCAATGTATCCCTTAAGGAAAAAGGTTTTGGATTCAAAACCGCAGATGAATCATCTAGTTTTTTGAACCTACATGTTGATATCACAAAATTTCGGGATAATCCAGATGATGAATTTCTGCAGATAATTAACAAGTTTGCGAAACGCATTAGTTTCCCGACAACTGAGTTTTTGAATGCCTGGGAAGGTGATATTTCATTTTTAGAGGGTGGAGTAACTGCTATTTCCGAAACATATATAGAAACACAAATGGATGAGGAGTTTAATCCTATTGAAGTTAGAAAATATAAATCCGTTTCTGTACCCAAGTATGCCATTATGTTATCCATGAATGACAAGAAGGAATCTTTTTTTCAACTTTTAAACACTAAGGGGATCCTAACTCAGGACGGATCAAAATCTCGGTTTTTGTTTTCTCCACCGCTTGCTAGAAAAGAATATCAAAATTATACAGTCTTCAATTCAGGAGATGTATTTCCCGAAATAGAAGAAACCAAAACTCATTCAATATTTCATACATGGAACGGTAAAAGATATCAGTTTGATTTACTCGGTCTAGAAGAAGAATCACTTCTTGGAGAATTTAAAATTCATTTTACCGATCTCGTAAACTATTTAAAATATCGATAGTAAATATTGGGATTTGTTATTTGCATAATTTTCTTTACTTTTGAAGTGATACATGCTAAAAACTTCACTATTCTTCTCACTAATTATACTAGCTTTTGGGCTAACGTCTCAAGTATTCATCAATGAAGGCTGTAATAAGAACTTTCAAACTATTCAAGATGAAGATGGAGATTTTCCCGATTGGATAGAATTATATAATGCAGGCTCCCAAACCGTAAACTTAAATTCATTTTCATTAACTGATAATCCTGCGCAAGCAAAAAAATGGGAGTTCATCAATGTTTCAATTGCTCCGGGTGAATTCAAAACTGTTTTTTGCAGTGGTAAAAATAGAATGGGAGGTATTCCTTTCCAGTTTGGTCTTTCACAAACGGATTATAATCCTTCTTTTGGATGGAATACACACACACTTTCAACTCCTTTTCAATGGGATGGGGTTAGTAATATTGTGCTTAATGTATGTTCGTATAATAATGCTCAATATACCGAAAATTCGATTGTTCGTCAGACTGCCACCCCTTTCGCATCAACCTTGGCTTCCTTCATTGATGCAAGTCCTGCTGCGTGTACGTCTCCTGCAGGTGCTTTGTATAATCAACGACCAAATTTAAAAATAAATAACTTCCAAATTGGCAACGGAACAATTCAAAATACGAATACAGAATACCCGGCCCCATACGGAAATTGGTATTGGGGGGCCCGTCATCAAATACTGATTTTAGCCAGTGAATTGCAAGCAGCAGGTGTTGTAGCTGGTCCTTTATCAACCATTGCATTTGATGTTGTGTCAACTATTGGGGAATTATATACGTACGTTGATTTTTCAATCACACCAACTGCAATGACAGAGCTAACTGGTGTGTTTATGCCTGAAAATGGTTTCCAGTTACATACTAATTTTAAGATAGATACACAAGGAGAATCTATTCTGTTATTAAATCCCGATGAAGTGGTAATAAGTCAATTACCTGTTCAATCTCCTGTGCGAGATGTTTCAATTGGGTGCTTTACAGATGGAACGGATGTTTTAAAATGGTTAACTCCTACACCTGCCGCAACAAATAATTCGGCCACAACGTATACAGACACCTTAATTTCGCCGGTTTTTTCATTTCCTAGTGGAGTATATGCCTCTAGTTTTGGCGTTACTATCACTAATCCCAATTCACCCTCAAACACCAAATTAGTTTATACGCTTGACGGGTCAACACCAAGCTTCAATTCAACAGCGTATACTTCCCCGATTGCTGTAAATGCGACAACGGTTTTACGGGCAAAAGTTTATCCTCTAACAACTGATTTGGAATTATTGCCGAGCGACAACACTGTTGCTACGTATTTGTTTAATGTAAGCCACACAACTCCAATCATTTTAGTTACAACTGATGAAACCAATTTATATGGTGCAAATGGCATTTTTGATAATTACAATTCTGATTGGCTGAAACCAGCTCATGCAGCATACCTTTCAGAAGTAAGTGGTCATCCCTTAGCTTTTGAAACCAACACGGCAATTCGTCCTGATGGTGGTGCCGGAGGGAGTAGATCGCAGCCCCAGCACTCTTTTCGATTGTCTTTCGCTCACTCTGCTTTGGGAGAAAAACCCGTTGAGTATCCAATTATTCCAGATAGACCCTACAGAACGACCTACAGTGACGTTTACCTTAGAAATGGAAGTAATCAATACCTAGCTCTTCCTTACAAAGATGCGTCGCAGGTTCGCATGATGAGCGAGGGAACAAAAAATTACTATTCTTCATATAGACCAGCAACCGTTTATATTAATGGACAATATTTTGGATTGTATGAGTTGCGCGAAAAATTTAATAAAGAGTATTTTGAAATTCACGATGGGGCAGACCCAGATTCTATCGAGTTACTCTCACTAAGCTATTTTTACAATCTTGTACTAAGAGCCGTGGAAGGAAATGTTGGTAATTTTTGGAATTCCTATGATTCGTTTCTCGCTTTAAACCCGGCAGACGCAAATTATTTTACTCAAGCAGACAATTACTTTGATTTGAAACATTATACAGATTATATTATTGGAGAGTCTTGGATGGGAAATGTGGATTGGCCGGGAAATAACATTAAAATTTATCGTTCGGATAAAACTCAAAATAGATGGCGTTTTGGTTTAATTGACCTAGAATTATCTATGCAGCCTAATGGTTGGACAAGTTGTACAGATAATCACATCCGTTACATGTTAGACAGGGATCCGAATATCCCTTATATCAATATTTGGTTAAGAAGTATAACAAATGAAGTATATCGAAACTATTTCATTAATCGCTATGCTGATCAAATGAATACAAGTTATAAAAACGATAAAATTCAAGCATTTGAACAAGCCTTTTTTAATGGTATGTTTCCTGAAATGCCAATGCAATATGCTCGTTGGGGAGACCCAAATAATATTCAGGGTCAAATGGACGGATTTATTCAAAATCACTTGACTTTTAAAAGTGAATTAGCTTGTCGAAACAATATTGTTCGTTCAAATCTAGTTTCTGAATTTAATCTGGAAAAGCAAATAACCTTGCAACTTTCAGTCTCGCCAGATAGTTCAGGTACGATAAAATTAAATACGATTCAGCCGGAGGTATATCCATGGACAGGCATTTATTTTGATGGTGTTCCGGTTACGATGAATGCGATTCCAAAAGCAGGTTTTTTGTTTTCTCATTGGGAGCCGAATGGATTTATAACCGACACATTAAATCCGGTTTTTGAAGGAAATGTATCAGAAAACACGCCATTCAAAGCATATTTTAATGAGCTTCCTCCTCCGGTAGATGGCCCGGAAATACATTTTTCACTTTATCCTAATCCAGCAAGTAATCAGTTAATACTCTCACACGACAACAAAACGCAAGCAGAAGGATGTCTGTTTGAAATTTATGATTTGAATGGACGAATTCTTCACGAAGCGCCGATCGATTTTACATCAAACACTACTTTAATTGATCTATCCAAATTGCGCGCATCCCTTTATTTTGTGAAAATCAAAAAAAATAGCGCAACAGTAGATGTAATTCGATTTATCAAGAATTAATCACGTTTTTTATAAATAGGAACAGTTGAGCAAGGCTCGCCAAACATCAATGATTTCACAACGGGAATCAAACATCGAGTAAGTTCCAACATGGCATATTCAGGAAAAGGAATATCAGAGCAACCTTTCACAATTACCTTTTTATCCCGAAAGTCTTCAAGGTTGGTTTTTGTGATTTCAAGCGAAATTAATTGTTTGGTTAGTTCTTCTTTACTTGTGTTTGAATAAGTATAGGCAAAGTTGCTGAGTGCTGAACCAACAAGCATATATGCCCAAGCAGGAATAATTGCATCCGTTGAACAAATGATAAGAACAGCTTTGTTTCCATATACCGACCAATCCTTTTCTTTAATCCAGCCCCTAAAATCTTTTTCTTTCAAAACAAGCCCCTGCCATAATTGCTCAGATAAGTCAATCAACGTAATTTCATGCTTTGGTGTATAGACAGCTAAATCCAATGAAACTAGTCCACTTTGTTCAATTTTATTGATAATTTCTCCCATAATTTTTCTGGAAGTAAAAATAAGAGTTATTACTGCTAATTCATATTGACGGGTAAAATTTTTACATAAGAAATGTTTTTTATTTAACACTTTTTCAAAAACCAGAAAAGTAAAGTGTGAATTCATTAAATTTGCCTTGTTTAAGGCATTGATTTGCTTTGGAAACAATAAAACAAGTAACCAATTTATTTATGAAAATATTAGTTTGTATTAGTAAAGCACCAGACACAACATCTAAAATAGCATTTACTTCCGGCAATACTTCTTTTGATGAAAATGGAGTTCAATATATTGTGAATCCTTATGACGAGTGGTATGCTCTTGTGCGTGCATTGGAATTGAAAGAGACAATAGGAGGTAATGTCACTATTATTACCGTTGGAAACGCTGTAGATGAGTCGATTATGCGTAAAGCGTTGGCTATAGGAGCAGACGATGCAGTAAGAATAGATGCTGATCCAAAAGATGCTTTTTATACTGCTATGCAAATTGCTTCTTATGCAAAAACTCAATCTTTTGATTTAGTTTTAGTTGGAAAAGAAACGATTAACTATAATGGTTCTCAGGTGGGTGGAATGATTGCAGAATCGTTAGAATTACCTTACGTATCGTTAGCCTCCAAATTAGATGTCGCAGGAAATGTAGTGACATTGGAGAGAGAAATTGCAGGAGGAGTTCAGGTGGTTGAAGTTTCAACACCTGTCGTTATTTCGTGTGCAAAAGGAATGGCTGAACAACGTATTCCAAACATGCGTGGTATTATGGCTGCTCGAACAAGACAATTAACAGTTATTCCTGCAGTGGAAGTTCAAGAATTGACGAGTTATGTCGTTTATGACCTGCCTGTATCCAAAGGAGCATGTAAAATGATTGATCCAGATAATATGGATGAATTGGTTGAATTATTACATAATGAAGCAAAAGTGATTTAATTAACAGAAAATCAAGAAAAATGACATTAGTTTATATACATTCAGAAAATGGTTTATCAAAAGCAGCAAAAGAAGTTGTTTCGTATGCCAAAAAATTAGGAGAAAGCGTTTCTGTAATCACGAATGGAAATACATCCTCAGATGTGCTTGCCCAGTTGGGTGAATATGGCGCTTCTTCTGTTATGGTTGATCGTGCTGTTTCAATTGATGATCATCAACAGTTAGTTGACTTAGTTGCTTATGCGGCAGAAAAAACAGGGGCTTCAACAATCGTGTTTTCTCATGATTTAACTGCCAAAGCAATTGCCTCGCGCTTGTCTGTGCGATTAAATGCAGGTCTTGTTTCAGGAGCAACTGATGTGCCTAATGAATCAGGAGCAATCCGGGTAAATGTTTTTTCAGGTAAAGCCTTTGGTTTTGTAAAAGTGAATTCAGTTAAACGAATTATTTCATTACTTCCAAATAGCATTCAACCAGAAATGTCAGGTGTAGCATGTGGCGTTGAAGAAATACATTCTGGTGTTCAAGCCGGAAGAATCAAATTAATTTCTACTAAAAAACCAGAAGGTGAAATTCCATTACCAGAAGCAGAATTAGTTGTTTCAGCTGGTAGAGGACTGAAAGGTCCAGAAAACTGGGGAATGGTTGAGGATTTAGCCAAATCTTTGGGCGCTGCAACAGCATGTTCCCGACCAGTTGCAGATATAGGATGGAGGCCGCATCACGAGCATGTGGGACAAACAGGTGTTGCTATACGTCCAAACTTATATATTGCTGCCGGTATTTCAGGAGCAATTCAGCATTTAGCTGGGGTAAACGGATCAAAAGTTATTGTTGTTATTAACACAGACAAGGAGGCGCCTTTTTTCAAAGCTGCCGATTATGGTGTAGTTGGTGATGCCTTTGAAGTTATTCCAAAATTAACCGCTGCTATAGCAAAGTTTAAAGCAGGCCAAAATTAATTTTAGGCACTCCAAATGCAAAAAATCAAACTTATCATATCAGCCTTATCATATAGTCAAACTCAATCTGGCGCCTATGCCCTGATGCTTACTGAGGTTGGCGGAAAGCGTAAATTACCAATCGTCATCGGTGGGTTTGAAGCGCAAGCTATTGCTGTAGAATTAGAAAAAATGAAGCCTAATAGGCCGTTGACTCATGATTTATTTAAAAGTTTTGCAGTTGCTTATGAAATAGAAGTTAAGGAAATAATTATTTATAAATTTGAGGAGGGGATCTTCTTTGCTAAGATTGTCTGTTTAAAGGATGGTGTGCTTACAGAAATAGATTCTCGCACATCTGACGCAATTGCAATTGGAGTTCGATTTGACTGTCCAATATTTACGTTTGATAATATCTTAAAAGATGCTGGAACGCTAATAGATGATGAATTTGATCAAGACGATTTAGATGATACGGACGAAGATGAATTAGAATTTACTCCTGAAGGAAATACTTTAGTGGTGGCAAGTAAAGAGGATTTAGAAAGTATGCTGAAAGAAGCGCTTGATAATGAAGACTACGAAGCCGCTTCAAAAATTCGAGACGAAATACAAAAACGAACTGAATGATAACAATAAAACACCGATTAACCTTGATGAGTTTTCTCCAGTTTTTTGTGTGGGGAGCCTGGTTGACAACTATCGGAACGTATTGTACAGCAGGAAAAGGATGGACATTTGGTCAGTTTGGTGCAATTTTTTCAACCTTAGCTTTGTCTTCAATTTTGATGCCTTCTTTAATCGGAATTATTGCTGATAAATGGATGCGTGCAGATCGTTTATATGGTTTGTTGCACATTTTATATGGATGTATTCTATTGTTGGTACCTAATTTATCATGGCTACAATCCCAAATTCCCTTTTTAAGATTTATGCCTGAATACGACTTGCTCTATTGGGTTATATTCGCTGCAATGCTTTGTTATATGCCAACGATTTCTTTATCGAATTCTGTATCATATCGAATTTTAAAGATGTTTAATTTTGACGTTGTGAAAGATTTTCCCCCCATTCGTGTTTGGGGCACAATTGGATTTATTTTTGCAATGTGGACAACCAATCTTTCGGGAAGTAAGGATAATTCCATGCAATTTGTAATTGCTGGAGCTGTAGCAATTTTATTGGGTGTTTATTCATTTACACTTCCGGCGTGCACGCCAGAGGGAAAATCTTCTGAGAAAAAATCATTGGGAGAAATGCTTGGGTTGAACGCATTCAAATTATTTGCGAATTATCAAATGGCGTTATTTTTTATTTTTTCTCTGTTATTAGGAGCGGCTCTTCAGCTTTCTAATATGTACGGAGACGCTTATTTAAGTAGCTTTCCAAAAGATTCTGTAGTTGAGAAGTACTCCACAATTATTTATTCCATTTCACAAGTTTCTGAAACAATCTTTATTCTGACGATTCCATTTTTTTTAAGGCGATTTGGAATGAAAAAAGTTATGTTATTTGCCTTGATTGCATGGGTATTGCGTTACGGATTCTTCTCAATCGGTGATGGTGCTTATGGAAGTGTTTTTATTGTGCTTAGCTGCATTGTTTATGGTATGGCATTTGATTTTTTCCTCATTTCAGGATCTATGTACATTGAAACAACAACAGATTCGCGCATACGATCAAGCGCACAAGGATTATTCACGATGATGACTAATGGTTTTGGTGCTTATTTTGGTACAATTGCAAGCAGTTGGCTGATTGACCATTATTATAAATTTCCAAATGGATCAACTGATTGGTCAGGGGCATGGATATTCTTTGCCGGATACTCCTTGGTAGTGGCGCTTTTGTTTGGCCTTTTATTTAAACAGAAAAAACAAGATAATGATAAAGAGGCGATTAGTCTCGGTAATCATTGATTTTCTTCCTTTTTGCGATTCAACAAAAAAAGCATATCTTTGCACCTCAAAAATCATTAAGGTGTCATACGGAGTCAAATTATTTTCTGGTCGAGCTTCTGAAAAATTAGCGCATGATATCGCTAAATCATATGGAACAAGCCTTGGAGATGTGAAAGTTACTGTTTTTAGTGATGGTGAATTTCAACCTTCTTTCGAAGAAACTGTGCGTGGTCAAGATGTGTTTTTAATGCAATCAACCATGCCTCCAAGTGATAATCTTTTTGAATTACTATTACTTATTGACGCAGCAAGGAGAGCATCTGCTCGAAAAATTATTGCTGTTATCCCCTATTTTGGTTTTGCACGTCAAGACCGTAAAGATAAACCTAGAGTTGCAATTGGAGCAAAACTTGTAGCAAACATGCTTATGGCTGCAGGAGTTGACCGTGTAATAACTATGGATTTACATGCAGATCAAATTCAAGGTTTCTTTGAAGTACCAGTAGATCATCTTTTTGCATCCACGTTATTTATGAAGGAGCTAGAAAAGCTTGACCTTAATAATGTTGTTTTAGCCGCACCAGATGTTGGTGGAGCTAAGCGGGCAAACTCTTATGCTAAGAAACTAAATACAGGATTGGCACTTTGTCACAAAAACAGAAAAAAAGCAAATGAAATTGCCGAAATGACCGTAATTGGTGATGTAGCAGGTAAAGATGTTGTGATAATTGATGATATGTGCGATACCGCTGGTACATTAACAACCGCTGCGGATCTTTTTATTTCCAAAGGAGCTAAAAGTGTTCGTGCGTTTTGTACTCACGCCGTGCTTTCTGGTCCGGCTTTCGATAGAATTAATAATTCTAAACTAACTGAATTGGTGGTTACAGACACTATTCCCCTATCACAAACAAGTGATAAAATCCGGGTTGTTTCTGTTTCCTATTTATTCGCCGATGTAATTAAACGATTAATCAACAACGAATCCATTTCATCCCATTTTGTAATATCTTAAATAAATAAATAATGAAAACAGCACAGTTGAGCGGTTCACTCCGAGTGAACGTAGGGAAAAAGGACGCTACTGCACTTAGAAATGCAGGAAGAGTTCCTTGTGTGCTTTACGGTACGGGTGAACAAACCCATTTCCACGTAAAGTTAAACGATATTGAAAAAATCGTTTTATCTCCAGAGGTTTATCAAGTGGAACTTGATGTTGAAGGTAAAAAAGCACGTGGTATTATCCGTGAATTACAACAGCACCCTGTTACCGATCGTATTAGACACGTTGATTTCCTTGAAATTACTGACTCTAAACCAGTAACTGTTGGTTTACCAGTTAGATTAACTGGGTCATCTCGCGGAGTTTTGGCGGGTGGTCGTTTAATGCAAGTATTTAGAATTTTACGTTGTACGGGTCTTGCACAAGATTTACCAGATGCAATAACATTAGATATTTCTAAAATACGTATCGGACAATCGATTCGTGTGAAAGCAATTGATATTCCAGGAGTAACTTTCTTAGATCCGGCAAATGCAGTTGTAGTTTCCGTTAAAATGGCTCGTGGAGCTGTTAAGGGAGCTGATGCTGATGATGACGAAGAGGAAGAAGAAGCTTAAGATTTCTTATAACCAGATCATACAAGTCGCTTTAGGGCGACTTTTTTGTGCCTTAAAACCTGAGTTCTGTTATTAAAACAAAGTCAAAATTAATTTAAAGACTTTGTTACAAGGCAGATTTTATAAGGGATAGCGGGTTATCACGTTAAAAGCTAACGCAGAAATAGGTTTTTAAATTAGGCCTAGGATTCGCAATTTCACCTCTAAACAGCAATCTACTTCCTTTTTTTGCATCGAAATATGACAATATTCCGATTAAAAATATCGGATCTCACTATTTACAGGTGTTTTTACAACGTTTGAATAACCGAACTCAGGTTTAAAGAATCGCAGGAGACCTATCAGATAATATTCCCAAGGATTGGTTAGCAATATCAACCCCAATAATTTTAGGTATTGTTCTAGAACAATGGCGCGACCATAATCCAATGGAATTAGAACCAGTATTTATTAACCCAAGCCAGTCACCTTCTTCTGGTGAATGCAAAAGTTGATTTTTAACAACATAATCTCCAGCAAAACAAAGTGGCCCAGCAACATCATAATATTTCTCTGAATTGGCTTTAATGTTTCCTTCTGAATTAAACGTTAGTATGGAAAGCCCCCTGGGTTTAGTATAGGCATCCCTCATTAAATAGTCGGCCCCAAGATGTATGAATACTAATTGTTTTTCACCTCTGCTTAACGAATATTCTACACGAGAACAGGCGTATCCCGTATAAAAATAACACCACTGTCCAAATTCAGTAATTAATTTAAAATTGATTAATTCAGGACATTTTTCAAAAAGGCGTTGAGCATACTTTTGCATATGGGATTTGGCGTCTCTTTCAAGGAGTTCAGGAGCTAATCCCCCCCCAATATCTAAAGTTGTAATTCTATGTTTTATGCCTTTTGCTGAAAGCATTTTATTTGCCTCAACAGCTAAATCCAGAATCACCTCAACAGCGAGAACAGAAGCTTCAAGCTCAGCCATATGGCTGCCGGCATGTACATGTAACTGGGTAACTGGGTACTGTATAATTGCTTCTAAAATTGCTTCTTTCTCAGTAATTGGAACTCCAAATTTGGACTCATCACTGCTGACGTGGTAAAGAGTAGGAGCTCCCGTTTCTATCATTGGATTTATGCGAATTCCAAGCGTGAAAGAAGGATTAAGCGGCATTCTTTTTAATTCCTCTATGCTATTAACGTTTAGTCGAATGCCTGGCAAATGACTATGGCAGTAGTTGATTTCAAGTTGTGTTTTAACAGGGGAATCAAAAACAATCTTTGAGTAATCGGCTCCTGCATCTATCGCTAGTTGCACCTCCTCAATGGAAGCCGCCTCTAACCCAAACCCTAATTCAACAATTTTTTTCAATACTTGAGGTTGAGGATTTGTTTTTATCGCAATGCCATGAAGGGTGTTTGACGGGAAAGCTGCCTTTAAATGAAATAAATAATTGGATAACTCATTCCATGATTGAAAAATTACAGCTGTATCCTCCTCTGTAATTAGTTCTTTTTGCAGTGCTTCGCGCAACGCCCAAACCGCCTCCTTCTCAAGGGGTGTCATGAAAATAAATTTGTTACAGTTTCTTCAATAATCTCTATCATTCTCAGATCATTTTTTGGTTCAAACCGCCGATTCAATAACTGTCTTCTAACAGAATAGGAACCAATTGCTAGTCGGATGAAAGATCGATCGCCATATTGAACGGGTTGGCCTAAAAACACCTTATTAAAACCATCCAAGCCAGTGTGCTCTGATAAAACGAGCGTATCGAAAAGTAGTTTTAATTCTGAATGATTTAGAGCAACTCCTTTGTTGAGAACCATAAAGGATACAATACTATCATTTGTGAGCTCCATGTTAGGCATGAGTTGGAATGTGTCACTTTGCGCTAATCTACCTGTAACAACTTGATTCCATCTACGAATAAGTGCATTGGATTCATTTTGCGGAAAAGACATATAGGCTTCCATTTCACGTAAGGCCACCTCCCAACGTAATCGTAACCCTTCATTTTTAAAAGGGGTTAAATAATTTTGAATGTTTTTAAGAGACTCTGGAAAATCGTAGGCTGAAAATAACTTGGAAAATTGCTGGGCAGGTTCTCCGGAAACATCAGCTAGTTTTTTTGTCCACTGACTCGGAACAAGCAACGCCCCACAAAAAGGAGGAGCCTGGTAAAACTTTGAACCAGTAACCATTATCATAACGCCTTTGTTAATAAGATCATGAATGAGTTTTCGGTCTGTTCGAAATTGACACATGTCAACAACCCACATAATTTCCGGAAAATCATCAATAATTTGTAAGTCATCCTTGATCCCTGATTTACTTCCAAAAACTAAATTCCCGATAATCGGTTCGTTTTGATTTGCCTCAATTATTTCTCGAATTGTTTTATTTCTATCTGCGATATGACCGCTATCTTCTCTTGCTGCAAGGTAATGAACGTTTGAATCAATTTTAGTTGAGATTTTTTCTCCGAAAGGGATGCGTTCACCAAATTGATTCCAATCAGAATAATAACAAAATTCAGCAGCTAATTTTGAGCCAGAGCCTAACTCTTCTGGGCAAGAAACAATGTTTATAATTTGCTTCCCTGGCTTTAACATTGCTTGAAACAGCAAAGGTAAATACATCATATCGCTGCCGCTTGGGCCGTAATATACATCAAATTGAATATCTGTGTTTTTCAACAATTCTTGAAGTCGTGAAGTTTGATCTTTTACTATAGTTTCAAATTTAGAATCGTCGTAATTAGTCACAAATTCTTTGGCTACATCATATCCGAAACGAGTGAGCGTACCGCACGTACAAGACCCGCGTGTAAATAGCCCCTCAAAATGTAAGGGGTGTAAGTTATATTTATTTGCGTTACTTTCAGGCTTAAGAAAAATTCGTTCATCACACCCAGAAGTAACAACCTTCAGTAATTTATTTGTGTCTTCCTCCATGTTTTATTGTTCTAACATTCTATAAAACCGCCGTTTTTCTTTGGTTTTTTTACATTGCAAAGTTAACCAACAATAATGGGTATCGTGAACTAATTCGCATTGAGACTCTTGAAGTTTTACAATCCATTCTGTTGAAATATCATAATGAGCGGAAAACTCAAATTCACCAGTAAGATAATAACGTGTTAGTAGAATGGTTTGATTATCAGAAATAGTAATTGTATGCCAAGCAGCCTCTCCAATTCCTCCCAAATATGTACTGTTATTTGGTAAATCTATTGGCTTTTCGTCTGGGACATTTATGTGTCCAAGTTTTTTATCTGTAGGTAATTGTTTAGACTTTTCGGAGTAAAATGATTCCAGCGTTTTTTTAAAAATATCCTTCAAAGCGTCGAAACGAGGTTTTTGCAGGTGTTCTCCAGTTCCATTTTCCCAAACAATAAAGTTTCCATCTGATGAAGCTGCTACAACATTGAAATAAGGTGTTGGAGCGATTGTAACCGGGCGTTTAAATCTCGAAAGATAGATAGAATCGGTTTCCCATCCTGCCATAAGTGATTTTGAAACAAAACGCGCGCAATTTGAGTCCTTAGTATTAAAAGCTTTGTAACGCACATACCCCGTGTCAATTACAGATTTTGCATAGGTTAGGAGTTTAGAAATGTTCGCTTCATAATGAATTGAGGCAAACATTGGTCCGTCGCCATGTGTTGCTATTTTAATTGTTTCTAATTCATGACATAGCGCTTCAAAATTTAGAAGTTTCCCGTCTTCAGACCATTCTGGAATTAATTTTAATACAAGTTTTGGATCTGTTTCAGCGGAACGCGCACGGCCAAATCCGAGAGGTGTAATGTATCTACCAAAATCAAAGTAAAAAAATTCATGATCCAATGCAACAACCATCGCTGCATGGCCAACTTTGAAATTGATGTTTTTAACGATTCGTGCTTTTTTGAGAATAGTCCAAATTTTTTCAGGACCTCTTGCCGTCAATTCTGGCCAAGCTAAAGGCACAACAGCTGAATTTTTGTTACTTAAAAGTTTTTCTAAGGTTTGATCTAAAGAGTCTGTAAGAAGTTGCAATGAATATCCCATTTTCAGCATATGTATTCAAAAATAGCAATTTTATTTATTTTTTACCTGATTTAGTCTAGTACTGCAAGGGTAAAAGAAATTCAAGTAGCTACAAGTTGATAGAATTATGTTTATTTTTATGTATTCAATGGGATTGTATTCAAATAAGCAGCGATGGAAGATTTTTCTATTAATTGGCGCCTTAGTGTTGGTTATAATATCATTGTATGTTTCAAATATTATTGTTTCTGACTTAAGCAGGAGAGAGAGGGAGAAGGCAACTCAGTGGGCTGAAGCAATCAAAAAGAAATTGGAGTTAGTAAAACTAACCAACAATACATTTACGAAGCTGCGAAATCGTGAAAAACAAGAGGTAAACACGTGGATTGATGCCACAAGATCCCTTTTTCTATCCCCAATAGAAGGCGATCCGAGTATTCAATTGGCCTTCTCTATCATCAATAAAAATACGGATATTCCAGTAATTGTTTTAGATGATCAAAATAACGTCACTAATTATAAAAATACGCCAATTGACACGGCAGAAATACGCTCATTATATCCAGAAAAAAACCCAGCTGAGCGGATGAAGCTGCTCGATGATAGCTTGCAAAAAATTGCTTTGAAATGGAAATCGATGGGGAGATCATTTACGGCGAATGTTTTTGAAGGGATGACAATGACATGTACGTATTTTGACTCAAAGGAACTGCTTCAGCTGGAGAAAGAACGCGACTCAATTATTGGTGCTTTTAATAAGGAACTAATTGAAAATCAAGATCAAATACCCGTTTTATTGGTGGATTCAAAAAGCGGAAAATCTATCGGTGACAATCTTAAAACCAACCAATTATCAGAGCAACAAAGAAATGAAGTTCTACGAGTTTTTAAACAAAAAAACCCACCTATTATATTAGATTTCAAAGATGGAACACGGAGCTTAATTTATTATGACGAAAGTGCTGAATTAAAAAAACTACAATGGTATCCTGTTATTCAGTTTATTATCATAGGATTGTTTGTTTTTACGGCCTATTTGGTGTTTTCAACGTTTCGTAAAGCAGAGCAAAATCAAGTTTGGGCCGGAATGGCTAAGGAGACCGCGCATCAATTAGGCACCCCGCTTTCTTCGTTAATGGCTTGGGTTCAGTATTTAGAAACACAGAATGTTGATCCGATGATTGTTAATGAAATGCAAAAGGATGTGGATCGATTGGAGATTGTTACGGACAGATTTTCGAAAATCGGATCCGGAGCAAAAATGGAAAATAAAGACTTAGTAATTACTATTGGAAACATACTTGATTATTTACGAACGCGCATCTCCGACAAAGTGACAATTGATTATCGCATAGTAAATGAAGGCCCCATTTTTTTGAAACATAATCCTTCTCTAATTGAATGGGTGGTAGAAAACATTTGTAAAAATGGAGTAGATGCTATGGAAGGAAAGGGAAAGATACTGGTTCAAATTGCACAAGAAAATAATTGGATTCATATTGATATTACAGACACAGGGAAAGGGATGTCCAAAAAACAATATTCACGTATTTTTAAACCGGGATTTTCTACAAAAACAAGGGGCTGGGGATTAGGATTGACATTAGCCCATCGCATTGTAAAGAATTATCATCAAGGGAAGCTATTTGTGTTACAGTCGGAGATTGGAAAAGGAACTTGTTTTCGAATTTCTTTGCCGGCTAATTAAATACGATAACCAAATTTTAGCCCCACATTAAAATGCAGCTTAACATCAAACGTTTGTGTTTTGACATATTCCCATTCAGTTGAACTTGGGTTTAATTGTGGTACCATTGTTTGATTCGTTAACCCGAAACTATAACACTGTCTATATCAAAAGATGCTTTTCTTTTCTATACCTATTCCTCTTGATATCATTTTCCAATCCAATGCTTCCAACTCAATTTTAAGCAATTGACCTGTTTTTAAGGAATAGAATTCATCCGTTAAGTACGATGCTAAATCGCTCAATCCGGGGTTATGACCAATCAACAACACACGCGAAAACACATTAGGAATACCTTGTATAAAGTGAATTAACTCATCAGAAGAAGCCCCATATAATTCAGAGTGAAATGAACAGGTTCCTAAATTGAGATTTAATAGTTTCCATGTTTCCTTTGTTCGAGATGCTGTACTGCAAAACACAGCATCCACAGCTATTATTTTCAGATAATCAGTTCTATATTGAAGGACTTTTTCTATTCCAAGGATTGTCAGTTTGCGGTCAAAATCCATACCTGTTGAGCTACTATACTCGGCATCAGAATGACGCAATAAAAATATTTTTTTACGGTTCAAAATTCATGGAATTACTTACTTTTTTACCGTCTTTAAACATAACTTCTTTGGTTAACTTACCCTTTTCATTATACAAGCGCATGGGCCCATTTAAACGTCCCTTTTTATAAACTGAAGATTGGATTTTCTTTCCGCGTCTGTCAAATTGCTGAGATAAACCGTCAAGTTTGCCCTTTTTATATTCATTCTGAACAGCAATTAATCTTCCTCCTGGGTGATATGCATACCAAATTCCGTGTTTTTCACCATTTCTGTATTTTCCCTCCTCGGTAACTTGAAAGTCTTTATTGGAAAAAGTAACAAACTCTCCATGTTGAACAGATAATTTCTTCACCCTACCTTTCAGAATTAAATCATTTGCTTTCGATTTTTTACGTATAATTTTGTAATTGATGATTTCTTTAGGTCGGCCATTTTCATACCATTCAATCCACTTGCCGATTTGCAAATCATTTTTGTATTCTCCCTCCACTTTTAGCTTGCCAAAAGGAGAGTAAGACAACCATTTCCCATTCAGTTTTCCTTGAGAAAAGGTAGTGGTATTTTTTAATTTTCCATTGTCCCAGTAATTATTCCAAACACCTTCTTCTTTATCCTTTAAATACGATCCTTCCATTAATAATGAACCAGTTTCATACCAAGTTTTCCAAATCCCTTCTTTGAGATTATTTGAATATTTCCCTCTTTTAAATGGACGATTTTTGCTGTAGTAATATTCCCATTCACCCTCCTTTTTTCCATTAGAAAAAAATGCCTTGTAGGATAGCTCGCCAGACGCAAAATAATACTTCCAAACCCCATTTTGTAAATCACTTTCAAAGGCTCCCTCTGAGTCTAATTGTCCCTCTTCGTTATACCAAAACCAGTCACCCGTTTTTAGTCCTTGAGAAAAATTGCCGTGAATTTTAAGAAGTCCGTTTTCGTAATAAGTTAAATAGTCACCATAAAGCGTGTCTTGTTTATAACAGGCTATTTTTTCCACTCGTTCATTGGTGTAATAGGTTGTCCAACAACTATCCTTAAAACCGTTTTTAAAAACGCCATCCGTTAATAAAGCCCCTCGAGCACTATATTCTTTATATACCCCGTTTTTAAGGCCTTTCTTAACCGTAAAAACTTCCTTTAGCTTTCCACTTTTAAAATATGTTTTAGTACTCCCAAACCCATTAATTATCGTGTGAGAGTGCAAACTATCATTTAACCAAAAATCATCCAAAATTCCAACGCCAGCTATAAATTTCTCCACAGCCATTGGTTTTCCGTTATCGTAATAACTGTACCAAATATCTGCTTTGTTGCCATAATCATAGTAACCATCGAGGATTAAAACCCCTTTGTTATTCCAGTTTTTAAAGCTGCTATCTGGTATTCCTAAATAAAAATAAGATTCTTGTTTGGGCAACTTTCCATTCCAAAAGCTAAGACATCTTCCGTGTAATGAGTCGATAAAATAATTAATTTCTTCTTCCAGCTGCCCTTCTTTCGAAAAATACCTCCATGTACCATGTTTTTTGGTTGTGCGATTTACTTTGTCTTTATAGAAACAGCCCACTCCCTTAACAACCGTTTTATTTTTGTCCCAGAATTCATACTGAGGCTTAGATAGATTTTTCTTATCCACTTTTACTTGACCAACCAAACAGGCTGGAATCAAAAGAGTTACAAAAATAGAAGCAAGATAAATTAATCTCATTGTGGAATTTCAATAAAAGAGCGCAGGATTAAAAAAACACCAAACAAACTAAAAATAATCCCAATTAGTTTATTTAAACCATTGAGCAGTTTATTGGTTACAAGTGGTCGCAGGTATTTTGCCCCAACTATTTTCAAAATATCAAAAGAAAAAAAGGTCAAAATAATTACGAGAAGAAAGAAAAAAATAGGATATTGCATCGTTGTTGTGTCATCCACATAGGAATTTCCCAAGGTCATAATACTGAACCAATAGAAGATAACCATTGGATTTGCGAGGTTTAGTAAAAATCCCTTAATCACTAGTACTAACATGTCTTTAGAGTTCGGAATTGTGAGGGTAGAATTTCCTTCAAAGTCCGTTTTTGTTTTTTTTAATAAAGTAACAATTCCATATACTAGAAATAAAACTCCCCCAATAATATTCATTATGTATCGATTGTCTTTACTACTAAGACTGGCGACTTCAGAATAGAAAACGTATGCAATTAGCACGTATAGCAGGTCACTCAATAAAACTCCCAGGTCAAGTGCCAAAGCAGCGCGTATTCCCTTAGTTATACTTGTTTCAAGCAACACAAAAAATACAGGTCCGATCATGATGCTGAGAACGAACCCAGTTACGACTCCCTTTAATATTAAATCGAAATAGGTCATAGTTGCTTTTCACAAAGATAATGCATCGGAAAGAATATTACTTGAAAAACAATCAACACGAATGAGTTTAAAACATATCGAAGGGCATTTGAATAAAATGGTAGTTATTAAAGAGATTATATTACTTTTGCATACAGAATTCAAAAATCTTTTATGAAAACGCACCTAGCAAATGAAAAATTAAATTCAATTCTTCAAAAAGTTGAAAAGAATGGGGTTTCCGCAACAGGATTAATTGACGATTTAAAAGAGCTGCGTGAGATTGCTCAAAAAGAACAAGACCCTCTTGTTACGAAAGTATTGCGTCTTGCTTATGAATACTTGCAGGAAAACACCTCATTTGATGTGCAGGCACAGTTTGAAGAAGACGAGGAAGGGAATGAATATCCAATTGAAATTGAAGATAATGAAAACCTTCTTTATTTATTGAATTTGTTGAGAAATGCGGACCATAAGGTTAATCGTGAAGAGATTAAGGATTATCGAACATCGCTTAAAGAATCGTTGTATTAATTTTTTAAGACTTTATACACGAAATCTCTGGGTTTTTTCGTTTTTTATTCTATCTTTGCATTCCCAAAAACCAAGGAAGAAATACCAGTTTTTGTAAGACACTGAATTATAACATTTTAAGTATAAGATATGCCAAGCGGAAAAAAAAGAAAAAGACACAAGATGGCTACGCACAAGCGTAAAAAAAGACTTCGTAAAAACCGTCACAAGAAAAAGAAATAATATTTCTTTCAACCCACATATGGTTTGTGGGTTCTTAGTTTTAACTTAGAATTTCATTAAGTGAATCTCGAATTAGTCGTAGAGGCCCGATCTGGTGGTGTCTGGATTGCTTTGTTACGTGAAGGAAAGCTTATAGAGCTTCAAGAAGAACAGGGAAAATCAGACTTTTCAGTGGGTGATATTTATCTTGGTAAGGTACGCAAGCTCGTGCCCAGTTTAAATGCTGCATTCGTTGATGTGGGGTATGAAAAAGATGCCTTTCTACATTACCTAGATTTAGGTGCTCAATTTAATTCCCTCAATCGGTTTACTAGAGAAACAATTAAGGGAAAACAAAATGTGGGTGATTTACAATATTTCAAGCTTGAAAAAGAAATTGAAAAAGAGGGTAAAATTGACGCAATACTATCTTCTTCACAGCCTATACTAGTTCAAGTTGCAAAAGAACCAATTTCTTCGAAAGGTCCACGTTTGTGTTCTGAAATAACGTTGGCTGGACGGTATTTGGTTTTAGTGCCGTTTTCAGAAAAAATATCTATTTCCCAAAAAATCAAGGAATTATCTGAGCGAGATCGTTTGCGTGATTTGATGAATCGAATTAAGCCAAAAAACTTTGGTGTAATCATACGCACTGTTGCTGAGGAGAAAAAAACAGCTGATTTAGAACAGGATTTATTTAGTCTATTAGACAAATGGAAAGATATGCATCAGAATTTGAAAAAGGCGACTCCTCCTTTTCGAGTTTTGGGTGAATTAAACAAAACAAATTCTATTTTAAGAGATTTGTTAAACGGTGATTTCACGCACATTCATACAAATGATCAAGTGATGTTTGACGAAATGAAGGAATATATATCTGACATTGCTCCAGGGAAAGAAAAAATCCTAAAACAACACGATAACCGAATTAGTTTGTTCGAAAAATTCGGAATCAACAAACAAATTAAAACACTATTTGGAAAAAAAGTCCCTTTAAATAGTGGTGGATATTTAATTATAGAGCACACGGAGGCAATGCACGTTATCGACGTGAATAGTGGAAATAGAAAAGGTGCAGATGGACAAGAGTCCAATGCATTATCTACTAATACAGAGGCTGCTGAGGAGATTGCAAGACTATTGCAGTTGCGCGATATGGGTGGTATTATTTGTATCGATTTCATCGATATGCACGACAAGGAAAACAACAGAATTCTTTTTGAAAAAATGAAGGAATTCATGAAATCTGATCGTGCAAAACACAATATTTTACCTCCATCAAAATTTGGTGTTGTAGAAATTACACGTCAACGAGTAAAACCGGAAACAAATATTCAAACTTCTGAAAAATGTCCCACATGCAATGGTACAGGGGAGATTCAAGCAAGTATTTTATTTGCCGAAGAAATTGAACTAAATCTTAACTATTTAGTACAAGATAAAAAAGAAAAAGGAATTTCTTTAGAAGTACATCCATACCTACAAGCTTATTTTACCAAAGGTCTAATTTCCCGTCAATGGAAATGGTTTTTTAAGTATAAACAATGGATTCCTGTTCGAAGCCGAACTGATAATCAATTATTAGAATATCGGTTTAAATCCAAAGAAAACATCGAAATAGAGCTTTAATGCCCACGGTTCCTACCAGTTATAAGGAAGAATATAAAAAAGTAGAACGTTATTGTGCTTTTCAGGAGAAATGCGCTTTTGATGTACACAGAAAACTTCGTGACATGGAAGTTCCCCGAACCGAAAGTGAACAAATCATTCTTGTACTAACAGAAAAGGGATTTATTGATCATGACAGGTATTGTGATGCTTTTGTCAATGATCATATTAAGATTAAACGGTGGGGGAGACAAAAGATTAAAGCGAGCCTAAAGGCAAAATTACTTCCTGCAATTTCTATTGACCGTGCCCTGAACAAGATTGAATTTTCTATTTTATCGGAAAACTTGACTTACCTGATGAATCGAAAAATTAAAGAACTTGCCGGTGAAAAAGACCTGCAAAAACAAAAAGCCAAACTCATTCGATATTTGGCATCTTGTGGATATGAAATCCCTATGATTTTAGACTTTATGGATTAATCCTCGTCTTGTAAAGCGGTTTTTTCGGCGTTATCACGTAATAATCGCGAACTTGTTTCACCTGGTTTTTTCATGATGCAAGCTCCCTCAAAGAAACCGCCTTCTTCAATGGCTAGTCGAACAGTTTCAATGTCACCAGTTATACGAGCAGTCGAACGAAGCACTAATAAATTCTCTATGGTAAGTTCTCCTTCTAGTGTTCCTTCGATGTCGGCATCGATGCAAACTAAATTTCCTGAAATTTTACCAGTATTACCAATAATTACTTTACCAGAACAAGATACATTTCCAATTACATCACCTTCAATAATGATGTTAGAATCGGATACAATGTCTCCAGTGATTTCGGTACCTTCAATAATTTTATTGAAGCCTCCGTTGTTTTCAGAACCAAAAAAATCTCTTTTTATCATGATTTAATAATTTTCGTCGTGAAACATTTCATATTCTTCCAAACTCTTTAATTCTAATAATTTTTTTAAGTTCTCAGCACTTATCAATACTATTTTTAATTCATTGAATTTGCCAAGTTCTCTTTTACTAGTCTTAAACGTAGAAGTATATTCTTTTCCTTTTTTTAATGATTTAAATTCTTTCAATAAAACCAAACTTTTACCTTCGTTCAATACGAGAGTTGAAGATTTAAGTTTCAAATTAGAGAATTTTTCTCCATTAAATGTATTTATTTTATTTTGAACATCAATAACATTCGTCGGTTTTTCTGAAACAATAATAACGTAATGAATAGCATCATCAAGATAGATATATGGACTTTCTTTTTTTACAGGAATAGAATCGTTCTTAGAAAATCCATTTTGTATAATCTTTATCATTTCATTTGCCCGTTTTTCTTCGTCGCTACCCGGAAATTCTTTGGTAATTTCTGTTAAATCCGGGATTAATAATTTTTTATCAATTGTAATATTTGCTAAGGCATTTACGCGCAGTAATTTGAATTTCGCGTTTAATTTCGATTTTACGGCAGTTTTTAAAAAATCATCAATGGATGAAATAACCAACACGAATTGTTTCTTTTGATACTTTTCAAATATATCTAAATATTTTTGTTCTTCCTGTGCTGCTTGGTTTTTTAACTTCAAGAAAAATTCAGGGTCTTTTAGGTAAGAAGCATAGTCCGAAGTTGAATAATTTTTCAGTATATGACTTTTATATGTTTCAGCAGAGGCCTTGCCGTCATTAATGCGGTACAATTGAAATGCGGCGCTCAAGTCAATCTCATTTATATATTTTTTATCAACTATTTTTTTGAAGTAGGTGACAGCAATTTCTTCTTCGTTGAGCTGATCCTTATAAATTACAGCAGCATCAAACCAAGCATTTAGCAATTTATCGATGGATTTTTGCATGGCTTCCTCCGTTAATGGAAGATTTGCTGCAAGCGATTCAACCGTTAAGGAATCAGTATCTTGTATTTCTTCATTGGAGGCAATGGAGTCATTTTCATTTGACCCAAAGTTTGACGGTAATTTATCACTTCTCCTCCAATCATCTTTATTTTCTCGATCACCCCAGTTCTTTTTAAATTCTACAAATCCTTCTTGGCGGGTTTTATTATTGTTCCAATATCCCTTTTTTCCACTTGCTTCATTTTGTTTGTTCAAGGCCTCCTGCATTTGCTGCATTTTTTGTTCCTCTACTCTTTTTTTACGCGCATTATCCTTTTTAATTTGTTCTAGCACATCTTCCAAATACTCCTTGCGCTCGGATTCCGAGAGTAGAGCAATCCGTTGAACACTATCCTCAAAAGTTGCAGTTTCCACTGCCTGTACTAATGATTTAAGCTTCGCTGCTTTATTTTTTATTTCTTCTCCATTTGGATAATTTTCAGGCATTACGGTTGCACAAGAGTCATAATATTTTTGAGCAGCTACATATTCACTTTTATCAAATGATAGATCTCCTAATTTTTCATACGACATTGCTTTTTGACGCTTGTTCGTCGTTGTGGCCTGAGCAGATTGAGTTAAATAAACGGCAGCTTGCTTTTTATGATTTTCTTGCAGTTCAATGGCTGCCAAGGCATAATAAATTTGATCGCGATACTCAAGGTTTTTAGCTTCTTTAAGCATGCGCACTAATTGAGTTTTAATTCCTTTATCCTTTCCGGAAAGCGCTTTGTTCATTTTTGCATTAAAATGCATTACGTATGGCGCAGGATATTGCAAGCACTTGGTGTAACTTTCATTTGATTTTGACGGTGCTTTATTCGCGGTGTTGAACTGACCAAGCACAAAATAAAGTCTTGCTTTTTCTTTTTTTGGAGCAAGAACAACTGCTTTTTCAAGTGCCGCTATTGCTAATTTGGTTTCTTTTTTCTTGTTGTAATATTCTGCTTTTACCCGCTCCAAATCATCGCGCAAATACTTAGGAAATTTAGCTGGCGCCTTTTCCTTCACTTTTTTAGATTTCGATTTTTTCTTGCTTGATTTGGACTTAGACTTTGCTTTTTTCTTATTTTCCTTCGCGTCTTCTCCGTATTGTTCCTCAACCACATTATCCAAAGATTCAATGGCGATTAATGCTTCGGAGAAATTTCCCGTTTCAATATCAATACGTGCCTGCCATAGCTTTGCAATAAAGTTTGACTTATCTGCCGCAAATAACCGCGAAACAAATTCAAAATTTCTCGAAGCGCTTTCAAAATTTCTTTTGTAAAAATTTGCTTGTCCAACGGTTATAAAATTCTCGTCAATATAGGTGTTGTATTCCACTTTCTTATATGAACCTTTAATTGAGGGCATACTGTGGTTTTGTATCACCTTAGTACATTTGGAAATCGCCGTATCGATAGCGGGTAAGATACCTTCAACTTCTTTTTCGCTCGGTAGACGTTCAATAGGTAGCGGAAGATAATAATCCTCCTTGTACGAAGCTTTATAACTTCTAATAGCTTGATTTATAAGCTCATTTGCGTTGAAATAACCATTGTATTTAGCAGTAACAGAATGGTATTTACGATTTACCAAGGTGTTTTTTTCCGTTGAGCAAGAACTTGCCAAAACGATAATTAAAAGAAGTATAAACGATGAGCGAAAAAATGTCATGAATGTAAGGAAGTATTATCTATCTGTAAACGCCTAACCTGTCTAGTTATTGCCTAATCCGGAATTAAGCAATATTTGTAAATACCTGTTGAATATCATCATCATCTTCGATTTTATCCAATACTTTTTCAATGTCTACCAGTTGTTCTTCCGAAAACTCAACCGGAGAAGTTGGAATCCGCTTCAGGCTTGATTTTTGTACTTCAATTTGTTTATCTTCCAATGCTTTTGCTAATGTTCCAAAGGCGGTATAATCACCCAAAACCTCCAATAGTTCTTCTGTAACTTCAATTTCTTCACAGCCGGCATCAATTAATTCAAGTTCTAACATCTCTGGATCAATATCAGCTGATTTATTGATTTCAAAAACGCTTTTTCTTTCAAACATAAACTCCAATGATCCAGTAGGAACCAAGCTTCCTCCACTTTTATTGAAATAAGATTTTACATTAGCCACAGTTCGAGTTGGATTATCCGTTGCGCATTCAACAAATATTAATACACCATGCGGCCCTTTTCCTTCATAATTAACTTCTGCAAATGAGGCAACATCTTTTTGAGCCGCTCGTTTAATAGCAGCGTCTATGTTGTCTTTAGGCATGTTTTCAGCCTTCGCATTTTGTATAGCTGTTCGCAATTTAGCATTGGTCGTTGGATCCATCCCGCTTTCTTTGGCGGCCATAGTGATAGCTTTACCTAATTTCGGAAATATTTTGGACATTTTATCCCAACGTTTCTCTTTTGCCGCTCTTCTGTATTCAAATGCTCTTCCCATTCTTCAATTTTTGTTTCAAATTTAAGGAATCACAAACAAAAACAGACATGTTTTAATGGTTTTTTACTAATGAAATGCAACAAATAGATGAATGAAATTACTTATTTTTGCAAAAAACCTCACTCATGCAATCCATTCACACCTATTCTTTTAACAATAAAAAAGCCTTGATTCGTGTTGATTTTAATGTTCCTTTAGATAAAACAACTTTTAAAGTTACTGACAATACAAGAATCAAAGCTGCCGTGCCAACCATTCAAAAAGTGCTTTCTGGTGGAGGATCCGTAATACTGTTATCGCATTTAGGACGGCCAAAAAACGGCCCAGAGGCTGATTTTTCATTGAGTCATATTATCAAAAGTATTGAAGAATTATGCGAAACAACCGTATTATTTTGCACTGACTGTATTGGAGAGCAGGCTGTAAAAATGAGTGCTGCATTAAAACCTGGTCAAATTTTACTTCTTGAAAATGTACGCTTTTACCCGGAAGAGACTGCTGGAGACATTGAATTTGCTAGAAAATTAGCTTCACTCGGAGATTGTTACATCAACGATGCTTTTGGAACGGCACATCGTGCACATGCCAGTACCACGGTGATAGCAAATTATTTTCCAGATCACAAGATGTTCGGTTTACTTTTAGAAGCTGAAATTGTAAGTGTAGATAAAGTATTGAATAGTACAGAAAAACCTAAAACTGCCATTGTTGGTGGAGCTAAGGTTTCATCTAAAATCACCATCATTGAAAATTTAATCCAAAAAATGGATAACATCATTATTGGTGGAGGAATGGCGTATACCTTTATAAAAGCACTTGGCGGAAAAGTCGGTTCATCTCTTGTTGAAGATGATTATTTGCCCATGGCATTAAGTATTTTAGAGAAAGCTAAAGCAAAAAATGTCCAAATTATTTTGCCAACAGATACCTTAATTGCCGACGCTTTTTCAAATGATGCAACGATAAAAGAAGTGAAAATCAATGAAATTCCGGATGGATGGATGGGATTAGACACAGGTTCTGAATCTGCTAAGCTATTTGAACAGACCATTCAATCTTCCAAACTGATTTTGTGGAACGGCCCGATGGGTGTTTTTGAGTTTGAAAATTTTCAACAGGGAACGAAACAAATTGCACACGATATCGTAAAGGCCACCGAACAAGGTGCGTTTTCACTAGTTGGCGGAGGAGATTCAGTTGCTGCAATTAATAAATTTGGTCTTGCAGATCAAGTTTCATATGTTTCAACTGGAGGTGGTGCAATGCTTGAATATTTAGAAGGAATAGAACTTCCGGGTATCAAAGCAATTCGAAACAACTAAAGACAACGCTCCACCAAAAAGGGTGAAGCAAAAATGGTTTTTTCTAGTCTCGTTTTTTTATACTTTTTTCTTCCTATCAATCTGATATTGTATTATGTATCAGGGAATTTGATGTACAGAAACATCCTCTTAACCTTGTTTTCTTTTTTCTTTTATGCTTGGGGTGAACCAATCTGGATTGTTTTACTCTTGTTTTCTGCCCTTTTCGATTATGGAAACGGGATTTGGATTGAGCGATTAAATAACAAAGCTAAGGCGAAATGGGTAGTCGTTTTTTCCATTGCAGTGAATTTAGGTTTATTAATTGCGTTCAAGTATAGCGGATTCATTTATGATAATATTGCTGCAATTATTAGCCTTCCGTTTGATCGACCAACCGTAACACTACCTATTGGTATTTCATTCTACACCTTTCAAACCATTTCTTATACCGTGGATGTTTACAGAGGAGACGTAAAAGCACAACGAAACCCGCTGAACTTTTTGCTTTTTGTGAGTTTGTATCACCAATTGGTTGCTGGACCAATCGTTCGCTACAAAACCATTGCGGATGAAATAAATGGTCGGAAATTTCATTGGGACGATTTTTCGTCTGGAATTGGACGCTTTAGCCTTGGCTTGTTTAAAAAAATTGTCATTGCAAATGCGGCTGGAGCACTCGTAGATAGTTATCTGATCAATCAATTTGATTCACTAACCAGTGTAACCGCTTGGTTTGGAATTACTCTGTTTGCAGTGCAAATTTATTTTGATTTTTCAGGTTACTCAGACATGGCAATTGGGCTGGGTCGCATGTTTGGATTTCATTACGATGAAAACTTCAAAAACCCGTATGCAGCAAACTCAATCACCGATTTTTGGCGCAGATGGCACATATCCCTTTCCACATTTTTTAGAGACTACGTGTACATTCCGTTGGGTGGAAATAAAAAAGGAGCTGGCAGAATGTATTTAAATATATTAATCGTTTGGACACTTACCGGAATGTGGCATGGTGCAAGCTGGAATTACATGCTTTGGGGGTTATACTTTGCCTTGTTAATGTTTGCAGAAAAAGCATTTCTCTTAAAATTCTATGATCTCGTGCCTTCGGTAATTCGTTATACAATCACCTTAGTTTTGGTCGTTTTTGGATGGTCCTTGTTTTATTTTGAAGATCTTTCGAAATTTGGAGAATTCTGTGTGGCTTTAGTGAATTTTTCACCCAATGAATCGGTTTCCTTTTTATTTGATTTAAAACAGAACATCTTTTGGTTTGGCTTGGTCATTATGTTTTGTATTCCCTGGAATGAATTCGGTTTTGTGAACCAGAGATTAACCTCTCTATCTGTACACCCTGTTATTCTTTCGAGTAAAATCGTCCTGCATATTGGCGTACTATTAATTTGCACCTCCTTTCTTGTGGGAAGCACCTACAACCCATTTTTATACTTCCGTTTTTGATGAAAGCACTTAAAATCATTCATGCACTTGCATTTTCCGGTATATTAATCGGTGGATCTGTATTGTTTGTCTTTTCAGATAAAAAGGAAATATCGGATTCCGAAAAACGTAAACTCACCACCTGGCCCGGACTGCATTTGACTGGCTTATTAGATGGTTCGTTGATGCAGCAGTACCAAAAGTACATTGACGATCATTTTCCGTTTAGAAGTTCATTGGTGGAATTGGCTTTTTTAATGAACGAGGGAAAAGGAATGAAAGCTGCCAACAATGCTCGACTAATCGTTAAAGAAGGAGCACGAAAAATTGACGAAAAGAAAATTGATTTAGATAAGGCAGCGCGCGATGTTGACTATTTAGTAAATGCTGAGTCGTCCGCATCACATGGATTATTAATCATTGGTGGACGTGCGTTTCAGGTATTTGGAGGAAACAAATCTTCGGTGAAAAGTTATACCGAGGTGGTCAATGAATACCGCAAATTACTCCCTCCAGAAGTGCGCGTTTTCAATTGTGTAGTACCAACCGGTAGCTCCTTTGTCTTTGTGAAAGAATATGACTATTTACGGAATAAAGAATTTGCGAATATTGATGACGCCTATTCCTTTTCTGAATCTGGAGTAATCAATGTGCGCGCCAAAGAAGCCTTGGTGCAACATCAAGATGAATATATCTATTTTGCATCGGACCACCACTGGACCGGTTTGGGGGCGTATTATGCGTATACAGCCTATTGCCAGGCAGCCGGATTCAAGCCTACTCCGTTGTCAAAAATGACGAAAAAAGTGAAAAAGAACTTTTTGGGTACATTGTATAACCTAACCAAAGATGAATCCATCAAAAACAACAAGGATTCCGTTGAATACTTCATCCCACCAGTGACAACAGAAACAAAAATATTTGCAGAATATGCGGCCGGAGGAAATTCATATGGCGTATTTTTAGGCGGTGATATACCACACATGAAAATTAAAACATCCGTGAAAAATGGTCGAAGTGTGGTGTTGATTAAAAACTCATTTGGGAATCCGTTTGCTACTTTTTTGGTGAACAATTACGAGACCGTACATGTTATTGACTACCGTTATTTCAACAAGGGATTATTGAACCTCATCAAATCGGAAGGCATAGACGATGTCATCTTCTTCCACAATGTTTTTTCTGCCAATACACTTTCCCATACGCAACGACAACGAATCATCAAAAACGCGATAACGGATAGTGGAAGTGCTAAAAATCCAGCTAATACAAAAGCCAAAAAAGAAAATAAATCTGGTGATACTAATGGAAAACAATTATCAGATTCCATTAAATAACAAATCACTCATTTTATTTCAATACATTCAGCACCCAACTATTTCCAGTTTTTTGGGCAAATGGTTTGAGGTTTCATTAGGGGTGGTTGGGAAACATAAAAACACACCTTGTTTGTGAATTTCACAACTACCAAATTTTTATCTACGTAATTCGATTTTGAACTACAAAAATAAATCCGCTAACTTCACTAAACAAATTTGAAATCATGAGAAAAACATTATTAATAATATTTTTAATTTTTTGCGGTAATAGTTTCACTCAAACATCAAATAATAGAACTTATCTTGAAGTAAATGGTGGTATAGCGGTATTCGAACAAATTTCTTCTTATGGACCAATTAACGGAGAGACTTTTCCTGGAATATCTTTTTTAGTTGGGAATCAGAGCTTTATTTTTCAAAATATCTTTTTTGAAAGTCAAATTGGACTGGCATTACCGTCTATTGTAACTGCAAAAATTGGTCTAGGATTTATAAACAAGGGAATTGGTGCTAGCATAGGAATGAGACTATACCCCACAATGGGTTATGCACAGATTCATTTACCAACTAGCAATGGGCAATTAAATATTTCAGCAGAAGCATCCCCATTTACAAACAGTTCCTTTGAGTCTTATTCTTTGGGCGCAAAATATATTTTCACTATTGGATATCAATGGAATGTTGGAAAGAGCAGAAAAAGATAAGAACTTTATTTTCATTAGATAACTAAATAGCTATAACAGCCTTTACGTCAGGGGCTGAAATTTTTAAGGCTTCTTCTAATCCAGCTTTCAAAGTCATTTTGCTCATTGAACAGTCGCTGCATTCCCTCATCGCTTTCAAAAACGGTGGGGAATTTTTGGTTTATATATATGCGCTTTTTTAATTTAAGCACTCAACGATTGAGTTTTTTAACGCTAAATTTTCTATAATTATTAAAACTTGCTATAAATTTATTTTTTAATGATTTAATATGTAAAGCATTTATAAGAAAAAACACACTATAATTACCCGAAATTTTTACTCTCAACAGAGAAAGCTTTACCCAAGATCGATTTGAAATTAAACACTTGAACGTATTCACGTGGTTACTCGAAAATGAATAATGAATTTATTTACCTTCCCTCATTAGTCAAAAACGGTGGGGGAATTTTTATATGCTAAATTGGAAGGATATTAGATTAAGTAATAGTGTGTAACAACTTATTTTCAACACATTCAGCACCCAACTATTTCCAGTTTTTTGGGCAAATGGTTTGAGGTTTTTTTCAATACGGTTTCTTGTAGGTTCCTGAACATACAATAACGACGTGGCAGATTCAATGGCAATTCGGCTAAATGTTTCATTGAAATGAGATGCAGAAATAGATTTTGGATTACTCACTGTTTGTTGTGTATCAACATAGGCGTGGCAAACAAATTGAACAATCAAATCTCCTATTGAAGAAACGCGGCCATCCATAGCAATAAACACGTTAAAAACACGCTCTTTTAGTTCTGAAACGCTCAGTACTTCATTCAATAAACCCATGTGTGCCAGGGCTTTCAATGGTCTTGCCAGAATCCAACATTGATCACCATTGCTGTAATGAGGTAAAATTTCAAACAATTCGGTAATAATTTTTTGGGTTTTTTGTAAGGGATTTATTTCTCGTGAAGCAAAGAGTATTTTTAATTCAAACCAGCGCGAAATTTGATGAAAGTGTAACTCTTTCAAATTCAATCCAATCTGTTCCATAGAGCGCCACTCTGAAACATCAAATTTATTTTCTTGGTAAATCTGTTTCGCTAATTGAAAACAGACCTTAAAAATTTGACTGCCTATGTCTCTTCGGTAGTTGGAACAAAACAGGTTAAGGGCATTCGAAAAATAGCCGTCGGGGTCATCTTCGTCCACAAATCGTTCAAAAAAATAAACCCTTCCCACTTCCACCTCCATAAGTGCCTTAATAAATGCATTGCGTTGGGGATGATTCCTTACAATATTCCCCAAAAACATAGGGAATTCGTAATCGTCTTTGTGCGGATTAATTTCTTCCAAAATCGTTTTTACCATTTTCCAATCTGCTTGCTGGCAGGCGAGTTCCAAGGCTTGAAAAGATCCATTAACAATTTCAAACGAGGGATTGTACAAGCGAGCACCCACTAAATCGGAAGTATCTACGCAAAACGAAGAAAAAGATTCGTAGCCCAAAAAACGAGTGAGTAAATCTAAGGTACTATTGTAGGGGCGTTTTGTGTCTTTAAAAACAGAAAATAAACGACCAATTGTAAGGGGGGAAAGTGAGATTTTATCGAGTTTCAGCCGCGCGGATGCTTTTTTACAGTCATGATAAGTCAAGACAGCAAACCCCAACTTGAACTCAAGGTTTTTCTTTAACTTCTGAATATTCTTATCAAAACCAGCATCTGTGCTCATACAAAACAAAAAAAGGTATTTAAAGTTAACAGTTTTTCAGCGTAGAGCAACTTGGAACAAGTTGAAATGAAATTGAAATAGCGAAACAAGGAGAAGTGGGTAGATTTGGAATTGACAAAACAAAAAACAATGAAAATTAAAAATTTACTAATTACAGTAATTGCAATCTGCGGAATTGCAACGATTGCAGGTGCTCAGGTGCCAAATTATGTTCCTACAAATGGTTTAGTTGGTTGGTGGCCATTCAACGGAAATGCGAATGATGAAAGTGGAAATGGTAATAATGGGACTGTTAATGGCGCGACCTTGACTTCTGATCGATTTGGGAATACGAATAAAGCGTATAAAATGTATACACCAAATGCAGGAGGAGATATTAGTTTAGCTGAAATAAATTTTTCAGATGTATTTACAATTTCGTCTTGGACCAAATTGGAGTATTTTAATTCAGATAACGTATCTAACATAGTTTCTAAGTATGATGGAGCTTTTGGATTTGAATTAAATATTGACGCACCAGTTCCCTCTACACGCGGACTTTATGGACTGATTGGGCCCGAAAACGATCCAAATAATTCTGTAATCTCGAATATTGTTCCACCAGCCAATAATTGGAATTTTGTGGTTTGGACAAAAAATGGCAGTAATTCAAAATTATACATAAACAACAATTTAGTTTATGAGACAAATACAGCAAATAACATTACCAATGGATCAGGTAATGTTTACTTTGGAAGATCTCAATGGGGTGGTAATCCTTTCAAGGGAAACCTGGACGATATAGGAATATGGAATCAAGAATTAACAACTTCTGAAATAAATAATTTATACAATTCAACGAATTGTGCTAATAATTTAACTATAACGCCTAACATAAACACACTCCAAATAGGATACACAGCCACTTTCACAGCCACGACGTCTGATTCGAATGTATATTATATTTGGCAAAGTGATCTAGGACAAGGATTTCAAACACTTAATAACTATGGGAATTACTCGGGAGTAAATACCAATACACTTACTATCACAAACGTTCAATTAGCAAACCATAATCAGCCAATTCGAGCAATTTCCAACTCTATAAATTGCATTGACACATCCAATGTCGCCACTATACAAATTACAGATACCTGCCAAACGACAATTTACGACACCCTGCTAACAACTGTAACTGACACACTAATTATCAATACCACTTTAAGTTTACCTGCTCCAAACAATGAAAATACAATTTTGATTTATCCAAATCCGGCAAGCGATCACATTACCATTGATAATGGAAATTACACAGTAATGGTAGGCTATACAGTTAAAATTGAAAACAATACAGGTCAGCAAGTATTCCAGAGCTTAATCAATCAAGCACAATTTTATGTGGATTTAAGCACTTGGCCGGGTAACGGTTTGTACTTTGTATACCTTATTGATTCACAAAACAATACTGTAACAATTAGGAAGATTGTGTTGCAATAATATCGAACTAAAAATCTTTCGGGGTTATTTGAATTAAGTTAAATCAAAATAAATGAAAAAATGTTTTTTTTATGTTCTTCAGTTTTTAAGCAGAAAACATGTAAATACTCAAACCTGGACAGTATTTATTGAAAATGGATATTACTCAACACAGATATATAAAAGTTTAAAAAAACTTAAAATTGCACCTGATTTTTTAACTCGACACTTGAATGACCATTTCTACTCAATTAAAACTTATTTTGTTTTCTTCTCTTTTCTTTTGGCTGGAGTTTCTTTCTCTCAGTCCAAAAAAGAGCAAATAGAACAATTAAATTACCGAGTAGATAGTTTGAATCAAGTTGTATCCTTAAAAAACAAGAACATTTCTATTCAAAATACTCAAATAGACAGTTTGAATCAAATTGTAATTAATGAAAGTAAGATAAACTCTGAGAACACGAAAAGAATAGCTCAATTATTGGATACTATTGTTTTATTAAAATCTAAGCTGACTTCATTAAACTTAGACTTAAGCAACTCAAATTCGCAATTACAAAATATCAAAACTGATAATTCAGAAAAAGAAAAACAAATTAATAGTTTGAAGTTATCATCGCAGCATAAAATTGATAGTCTAACTAATTTAAGTTTGAATTTCCAGAAGGAAAATCTATTTAAGATCAAGGAAATAGATTTACTTAAAGTTCAAATTAAGGCTAAAGCAGATAGTTTGAACAAGTTACAATTAGAAATTGAAAAATATAAATTAGTAAAGACTGCGGCTCCTAAAACTACTATTAATCCAGTAAAACAATATACAAATTATAAAGCAATTAAGATTGGTGAACAAAATTGGATGCAGGAGAATTTAAATGAATCTAAATTTAAGAATGGAGAAATTATTGACCAAGCAACAACAAAGGAAGAGTGGGAAAAGGCAGGACAGGACGGGAAACCAGCATGGTGTTATTATGACAACGATGCAAAAAATGGAGTTAAATACGGTAAATTATATAATTGGTACGCTGTGAATGATCCTCGCGGTTTAGCCCCAGAGGGATGGCATATTCCAACGGATAATGAATGGATTGATCTAAAAAACTTTCTCGGAGGCGTTGACGCCAGTGGGGTCAAACTAAAAAGTTCAAGCGGATGGCACGGACAAGGAAATGGTACAAATAGCAGTAAGTTTTCTGGACTTCCAGGTGGGACGAGAGATGCTGGAAATTTTATGTATTTAGGAGAGGGGGCCTACTTTTGGAGTTCAACGGAAGCAGGGAAATCGTATTCTTATTTTCGATATTTATTTTACGAGATAAATGCTATGTATGGCGGAATGTACGTAGCTAAAGAAAGTGGATTAAGTGTTCGTTGTATCAAGGATTAATTCATAGTCTCCCAAAATTGTAAAGCTTAAAGTTATTCTAAAATTTTTGAGCCTTTCAAAACTTATATAAACAACTTGGAACAAGTTGAAATGAAATTGAAATAGTAATACAAGGATAAGTCGGTAGATTTGAAATTGACAAAACAAAAAACAATGAAAATTAAAAATTTACTAATTACAGTAATTGCAATCTGCGGAATTACAACAATTGCAGGTGCTCAGGTGCCAAATTATGTTCCTACAAATGGTTTAGTAGGTTGGTGGCCATTTAATGGAAATACCAATGATGAAAGCGGAAACGGGAATAATGGAACCGTTTTTGGTGCAACCTTGACAACAGATCGCTTTGGAGTATCCAATAAGGCATATAGTTTTGATGGAGTGAATGACGGTATAGAGGTTGATAACACAATTTTGCCTAATATACCAAATTCATATACAATTAATTTTTGGTGTTTACTTGACACATTCAATTTAACAGCTAACGGATACACCATTTTTGATGACTGTGACTCATTGCAGTGGCGTGGAAAGGGGCGCTTTTTTACCAATTCATCATTTTTTGAAAATAGTAATTTTCATTTCAGAGAATATAATAATAATATTGCGAATGATAGTGCGTTTATTGGTCAGTGGATAAATTATACTTGTGTACTTAATTTACAGAATTCTAAATTTTTATTATACCGTAATGCAACCTTAGTTGACTCAGCCAACTTTATCGCAAGTAGTTACGTTGGTGGCGATAGGAAAACTCAAATTGGAAGATGTCAAAGTCCTATCTCATATAATGGAATGGATTATTTTACAAGTTTTTGGGATGGAAAAATTGATGATTTTGGTGTTTGGAATCGTGCGTTATCGCAACAAGAAATTACCGATTTGTCCAACAGTATTCTTGGTTTACAAGTTCCAATCAATGAAAATTCATATAACCTTTACCCCAACCCAACAAATGGCAACATTACGCTGGAAACATCTTCAGAGTTGGTTGGAAAATTGTATTCAATACTAGATTTTTCGGGAAGAATTATACTTCATGGAAAAATAAGTTCAAATCAAGAACACATTGACTTACAACATGTTGCTCGAGGCGCCTATTACTTGTCAATTGATAAAAGTTCATCTGTAACTAAGCTCATCAAGCAATAAAATTTAACAACATCGCTGCATTCCCTCACCGCGTTCAAAACGGTAGGGGAATTTTTGTTTTCTGTAATTTTCTTAACGTAAATACTTGTTGGTTTATAAATATTATTATTAAAACTTGTAAAAAACGCAAGTTTTAATGATTTTTTTTGTATTTTAGCTACATGATTAAATACACGGGTAGAAAACAATACATTGAAAAACTTTTATCATACAAAGATCAGGACTTGATTAAAGTGGTCTCCGGATTGAGGCGATCTGGTAAATCTACACTTTTAGAAATGTTTCGATCTGAGCTACAGAAACAAGGTGTTAAGAAACAACAAATCGTTTCCATGAATTTTGAGGAAATGGAGTTGCGAATGTTTCTTAACGATATCGACAAATTATACAAATACATCATTGACCAGTTAGATTTATCACAACCCTCCTACGTTTTTTTAGATGAAATTCAAAATGTAAATCAGTTCGAGCGTTTGGTAGATGGGTTATTCGTAAAACCCAATATTGATGTTTACATAACGGGGTCAAATGCATTTTTATTAAGTGGAGAATTAGCAACATTATTGAGTGGTCGATATATTGAGATTTCTATTTTACCTTTTTCATTTAGCGAATATCTTGAAGCACGGGAAATTGACGCCAAAAACAAATATCTCAATTATGAATCCTTATTTTTTGAGTATGTAAATGAAACCTCGTTGCCGGCTGGCGTGAAATTAAGAGGAGGGGGTTACGACAAAATTTTTGAGTATCTGGAAGCCATTTATACCACAATTATTGAAAAAGATATCACTCAACGCCATCAAATTAATGATAAACGAGCTTTTGGAAATATTGTCAAATTTGTTGCTTCCAACATTGGTAGTGCATTATCACCTGGTAACATTGCTAAAACGTTAAAACAAGATGGCCAAACGACACACAATACCACAGTAGAACAATATTTAGAATACTTAGAAAAAAGCTTCGTGTTTTACAAGGTAAATCGTTTTGATTTGAAGGGCAGAAAACAGCTAGCGACTCAAGAAAAGTATTATCTCGTTGATGTAGGATTATTAAATGTTCTTGTCGGGAAAGATCGAATAACAGACCGGGGCCATATTCTTGAGAATATTGTTTTTTTAGAGTTGGTGCGTAGGGGAAATAAAATTTGGACAGGAACGGATAGAAATTCGGAAGTAGATTTTGTTTGTAAAACACCAAGTGGCGATATTAATTACTTTCAAGTGGCCTGGCAATTATCTGATGAAAAAACATCCGAACGAGAGTTCCGATCTTTGGAAAAAATCCGGGATAATTACCCGAAATTTTTGCTAACCACTGATAGTTTTACGCAAGACCGTTTTGGTATAAAGCACATGAATGTTTTCAGTTGGTTGCTTACAAATGAATAATGAATGAATTTATCTTCCCTCATCGCGTTCAAAAACGGTGGGGGAATTTTTGTTTTTAAGAGGTTCTTTATCCTCGATGAAATAAAGAAAAGAATTTACATCCGATAATACGATTAATTTACAGAACTCCATGGTAGTTGCAGTTAGTTGCAGTTCATAGGGGTGATTTTTATTTGTTTATTTGCTTCTCAAAAAAACGATTATGCAGAAATTATCACCAATAGTTAAAATTTGAAGTTTTAGTAATCCAGAAAAATGGTATAAAAAGCAAAGTTAATTTTTCAATCTCCCTAAATAGTATAGTAAATATGGAATCAATCATCAATTTCAATAGTAAGTTTCTCATTAAAATTAAAAAAGGAATGGATATCAATTTTAGTCAAGCTAAAGAAAAGTTTGGTCATTTTTCAGTAATGAAAAAACTTTTTAAGATTGTCATGTTGACCAATATTATAGGAACTTGTTCTTTTGTTTCCTATTCACAAACTGTTGAAGAACGTCAAGAGTATTATAAGAAAATGATCTCGAGGGGTGAAACGACAAATAAGTCATTCAACACAATAAAAGCTTCAATTCATGATTTAGTCTTCACTGATGAACATGACGGTTACAATGACCGAACTGAATTTCAATGTGTTTACGAGCTTTTTTTGATCAATTTCTATGAAAGATTAGATGTGTTGAATGTCGAATTCAACAAGATGAACAACTTTAGAGGTATACCAGAAATGGATTTTCTGAAACAAATGAATAGCATTCAAGAAAAGAAAAATGCAATGCTGACAGAGGGAATTCGATATTTTGAAGAGATTTCAACTGAAGTGAATTCAAAGCCATTCAAACGTTGGGATGCTCGTGTTATAGATGCATTCCTTCCATCATCCTTTCTCAATGTAGAACTTCAAATGTTCAAAAGACTGCGGCCTGTCTGTTATGAAGTTTTCTTACTGAACAGAAGTCGATCCATTATTGCATATTTGAAATGTGCATATGCCAATTGGCATTTAATGATTTCAAAGGAGTTCACAGATTTATCGAATAGCAATCCTATGTATAATTACAATATGGTAAGTCATAAATTAGCTCTTGAACCTAAATTAATGGAGTTTGCTGTGCAAATGAATCAGTTGAAAATTGATATTTCAAACGAAGGATTTAAATACTCAAATATTGTATTTTCGGATTACGTAGATAATTCTATTTTTAGTTCTTGGATGGTTCCGGTTGAGGTGAAAAACATCCTAATTGATCAAAACGCAATGTATAGCGAAGAAATGGCCAATTCGAGCAATGCTTTGGCTTTGGCATATTTGGTAAGTTCACTAGATTTTAAGAATTCACTTTTATCTCAACTTTTTAACAACACTCAATTTTGGATTTTTAGTTCATACGATTCAAAAAAAGATAAGTTTAATTTTGACGCATTAGAATATAGCGTGGCTTTGGAAATGGTAAATACTGACGCACGTGCCAATTATATATTAAAGAATAAAAATAATATTTTGAACTTGAGTAAAATCGTACCGAATTCAACACCTTGGTTTTACATAAATGAAAACCCAAAAGTTTATTTAGAAAATGTTGCCAATTTTGATAGAGAGAGTTTTCTAGTATTTGAAATTAAGCATGATTTAATTTTAGCATCTGCCTATTTTAAAAGTATTTGTAATGATTTCCTCATGTCAGGTCTTGATGATAAAGTTTTGAAAGATTGGTACAATCAAGCAATGGATAAGACCAATCTGAAAGCTTATTATCAAAACGATTATATGCTTCAATTGAATAAAATGAACGATTCAATCTGGGCTGCGGATAAAATTCAGTTATCAAGTATACTTGATGAACTGAGAATAATCAAATTGTCATTAAGGACAAACAGTGCAGGCTTCATAGGGAAATATAAATCATTGACGAATTCGAATGATTTGATTCCTGTTTTGAATCAAAATTCGAATACAGTTGATAATACTGCTCTGGATCTTTTCATTATTTCTTATAATAACGGTGAAACAAGGTTTTTAAATGATTATAATGCTTACCTAAAAGGGGAGAAAACAATATCAATTTTGAATTCATTAGGTTGGCGTTGTTTATTGAATTTTGAGTATCAGGTTGCTGCGAAATTTTTAAAAGAGGCAACGAAAGTATCGAATGACAACATCATGATCACGTTGAATTTGGCACATGCTTATTTGTTAAACGGAGACTTGAAAAAGGCTAAAGATCTTTATTTGAAGTTTCCTTTAGATGCAATTTCCCCTGAGTTGAATATGAACGTCAAAACAATTATTCTTAATGATTTTGGAGAATTTGTAAGCGGAGGTGTAAATCATAGTGCTTTTGATGTGATACGAAAAGAACTTGGGTTATAACTATGTTCTAATTTCAAATAAACAACAATGCTAAAAGAAAAAATCATTGCAATACATTTAATGTGCTTGACAATATTTCTAGTTCATTTCACTTCTTATTGTCAATCAAACACCGCAAAAGAAGCGAATATTACCCAAACAAATAAAGATGCATCTGATATGGTTATTCTAGATTCTTTGTTTTTGGAATCCAATTTTGAGGAATTGACTCAGGTATTGAGTGAAAGGTCTAAACAAGGTGATACCAATGTGCTTAATTACTTGGGTTACTTAAATTATATTTCGGATACACTCATTGAATTGACCAAGGTAGAAATTCAATCCAAATCCTACATTGTATCTATTGAGAACATAAAGCTTTTGGACGATCTTGATTATTACTTGTCGAGCAGCGATTTGGGTTGGTATTCATTTTCAAAGGAAATATCCACATTGAAATGCCAATTTAATACGACTCTGCAGAAACAGTTTAACACAGATATCGATAAAGCACACAAACTGTTCAAGTCAGCATCTAACATTGCTTTAGCGGGTCAAATAATCGCTGAAAATCAATTTTACAGACTTAAGTTTTTTCGCGACACGTGCTTCGATAAATTAACCTATGATATTATTGTGAAAAAAATTATTGAAGTTTCTAATTGGATAGAGAAAACGGCTATTGACGCAAAGTATCAGGCTATTTCGGATAACTATCCGGAATGGGTGAAGATGGGGATTTCGTTTGAGGAATACCAAGAATGGTGGGCTCAAAAATTGACTGTGGGCAGTGATTACTTGGGAGGTGGATGTAATTCCTGTGGAAAGGGTTTGTATCGTGGAAAACGAGGGGGAATTTATAAAATTAATAGTAAGGGTAATAAGCAGTATGTACCAAGAAATTAATTGAATCTAATTTTTGTAAATAACCAAAATTTAGATGATGAAAATGTCTCAATGTTAAATTACAGGAATAGAAAAAAATCTGACTGAAAACATCACAAAATTCTTGCTTGAATTGGGTAAGGGTATTGCATTTGTTTGCCGGCAATAACCTATTGTTGTTGGTGAAAAAGAGCGAAAAATTAAAAGAAAATATGCCAACTGTTTCAGAATTGGAAATTGAGTTATTTGGTAAAAAGTGAGAATGTCTTCAGTTGGTTACTTACAAATGAATAATGAATGAATTTATCTTCCCTCATTGCGTTCAAAAACGGTGGGGTATCAGTTCGAATAGAACTTTCATGGTAAAAAACAGCGTAAGATTGAAACAATTCAATCTACTTTTCAGTATTACTGATAAAAAGTAACATTTCCATTTTTAGTTAATTATACTAAATAAAAAATTGGATACTCGAAACTAATTTTGACTGTGACTAACATTTTCTTAACTTGCTGTAAAATCAACATGACTAAATTCCTAATCTTACTTAGCACATTGAGTTGGACATGCTCGTTCGCTCAAACTTCGTCAATTCCTGATGCCTTACAAGTTAAAAAAAACTATAACTTCATTCAGTTCAATGATCAAGGCCTAATGAAGCAACTTGTTTCAGGACTTCAATCTGCGAAAACAAATGGATTTACGATTGTACATTTTGGCGACAGTCATATTCAGGCGGAAAACCCAACTGCGGTTACACGTAAAAACCTTCAAGCTGAATACGGAGATGGTGGAAAAGGAATGATGTTCGCCTATTCTGCCGCAAACTCATACTCTTCTGTATTATATTCTACCAGTCATACCGGGAATTGGACCTATGCAAAAAGCTTTCAGAGTGCACCCAAATTACCACTCGGTGTAACGGGAATGACTGTTCGCACGGACGAAAAAAATGTCAAGCTAATCTTCACCCTCAAAAAACCATCTCCAAGCTATCAAAACCTGAAAGTGTTTGTGAAAAAAGACACCTCATCCTTTGATTTTAATTTAATCACCAACGAGGCTACCATTCGGATTCACATGGCAGATTATTTATCTTCTTCTTTGCCCTATATTGAGATCCCTATAATCGGCAATCAAACCAGTTTCACGTTGGAAACGGTACAAAGTAAACCAACTCAAAATCAGTTTGAATTCTACGGAATGTCCTTGGAAACTCCTTCCAAAAAGGGAGTATTATACCATTCTGTGGGTGTTGGTGCATCTCAATACGGTTCTTTATTGCTAGAAGAACTCTTGGATGATCAATTGCCTGCTCTTTCACCCAATTTGATTGTATTAGACTTTGGAACAAATAATTACCTCTATGACAATCAAGTAAAACCTGAATTAGGCGTACAGATAGAAAAAATTATAACCGATTTGCGGGTTATGTGCCCAAAAGCATTGATCTTGTTAACCAGTACTCAAGATTTATATTACAAGTCGAAACATGTAACCGAGGGAATTACCTTTCGGAATTTAGTTGATTCCTTAGCAAAAAAAAATAAGTGTCTTTTCTGGGATTGGTATGCTGTAGCTGGTGGAAAAAAATCATTGACAAAATGGAGAGACGCGGGATATGCGCAAACAGACTTGGTGCATTTAACCAGCAAGGGATATGAATTAAAAGGACAATTACTTTTTGAGGCAATTAAAAACTCAATGGATTCGATTCAAAAAAGTCCTGCTGTTTCTGAGCTTTTGTTGACCTACACAGAATCGAAAGACATTGTGCAAACAACGGCAGAAGCGCCCAAAAAAATTGAGCCGACAGTAGAAACACCTAAGAAAGTAGATAAACCCAAAACGGAAATAAAAACACCTCCAGTAATGAAAAAACCAGAAGTGAAAAAACCGGTAGTTAAAACGAAAAGTCACACGGTTAAAAAAGGCGATACTCTTTATGGATTAGCCGCAAAATACAAAGTATCTGTTGCACAAATTAAAAAGGCGAATCGATTGAAAAGCGATAACCTACAAATTGGTCAAAAGCTACTAATTCCTTAAATTGGAATTTTAAATAAATGGATGATGCTGTCGGTAATCATCTGAATTCCAATAGCTAAGACCAAGAAACCCATAATTTTCGAAATGGATTTTAACCCAGCTTCACCAATGTATTTAATTACTCGAGGCGCGACGGTGAACAAAAGGAAAATGGCTAAAGCTACTGCTAGTATTGCCAATACAATCATCGCCTTTTGTTCCCATAATCTTGCGTCAATGGACATGTTAATTAAAAGTGAAATAGATCCGGGTCCCGCCAATAAAGGCATCGCTAGCGGACTGAAAGAAATGTCTTCTTTTTGAAGTGATTCCTCTTTTATTTTCCCCTTAACATCACCTTTGTGTTGCGCATTTAATAACATAAACCCAGAACGAGCAATTACAATCCCTCCTGCCATTTTCAGGGCGTGAATGGAAATTCCAAAAAAGGATAAAATGTAAGATCCAGCATAGAAGGAAACCAAGCAAATTAGTATAATATACATTGCCGTTTTACGAATCTGGTAATTCCTCCATTTCGAAGGTTGATTGGAAGTCAAGGAAATAAATACCGGCAGCGCACTGAGCGGATTGATAAGCGAAAACAGGGAAATACAACTAGCTATGAATAATGAAAAGTACATTTGCTTTTTTCGGCAAAGTTACGCTTAGTAATAGCTATAAAGATTTTAAAAAAATGATAAAAATGTTAACGAATTATAATATCAATAAGAACTGCTTGCCCCACCAATATTTTCGATAGGATGCCACGTTGTTTTTACTTCTTGAATATCTGTAATAAAATGTAATCCCTGGGCATTTGAATTCATCCAATCTGCATCGAAAGAAAATAATCGTTTTAAATTTTCGACCGATTCTACTTGTACACGCCCCAAAGATTGTTGTTCACCAACCAATGCATTAACATCCATATGTGACGATAATGTTGTATCCATTTCAGTCGTTTTCCCTGTTAAAACATTAACAACCCCTCCGGGTACATCCGATGAATGGAGGACTTCTGCAAACGTAATGGCGCACAGAGGAAGATTTTCTGATGCTAGAATTACAGCAGTATTTCCACCAGCAAGAACAGGCATAAGTAGAGACACTAATCCAATTAAAGAAGAATCCTGAGGGGCAATTATACCTACAACGCCCATGGGTTCCAAAACAGAAAAATTAAAATGAGAAGATGCCACTGGATTAACAGAACTCCCAATTTGCTGATATTTATCACACCAACCTGCGTAATAAACAATTCTATCAATTGCTAAATCGATTTCTTGAATCGCTGAACTGGGTGAAGAGCCTTGCTTTGTTAATTCTTGAATAAACTGATCCCTTCTACCCTCAAGCATTTCTGCAATTCTATATAAAACTTGACTGCGATTAAATGCTGTTTTTTCAGACCATGAACCAAACGCTTTCCGCGCGGCAACAACAGCATTTCTGACATCCTTCCGTGAAGAAAGACAAACATTTGCTAGTGAATGACCCTCTTGATCGTTTAACATATAATACCTTCCGGATTCAGTCCTAGGAAACTGTCCGCCGATATAAATTTTGTATGTTTTTAGAATTTCCAATCTTGGCATAATTAACTATTTATACTGTAAAAACCTTAGCTGAGTTTAACGTAACTGCTCAATCCATGAACGCCACCCTCTCGTCCAAATCCACTTTCTTTGTAGCCTCCAAAAGGTGAGGTTGGATCAAATTTATTATAGGTATTAGCCCACACAACTCCTGCTCGTAACTTGGTGGTTAGATTAAATATTCTTGATCCTTTATCCGTCCATACACCAGCCGCTAAGCCATAAGGTGTATTGTTTGCTTTTTGAATAACCTCATCCACTGTTCTGAAGGTTTGAATAGTTAGAACCGGGCCAAAAATCTCTTCTTGCACAAGGCGACTTGATTGAGCAACATTAATAAACAACGTAGGAGGACAATAAAATCCTTTTTTAGGTAAATCGCAAGTAGGTTGATACATTTCAGCCCCTTCTGATATCCCTATTTTTATATACTTTTCAATTGTTTTCAATTGTTCCTGGCTATTTATTGCACCAATATCTGTGTTTTTATCAAGCGGATCTCCTACATACAAAGTTTGAATGCGTTGTTTTAGTTTTTGAATAACCAATTCAGCTACAGACTCTTGCACAAAAAGTCGTGATCCGGCACAACAAACGTGTCCTTGATTAAAGAAAATTCCATTTACAATTCCCTCAACCGCTTGGTCAATTGGAGCGTCTTCAAAAATAATGTTTGCTGATTTTCCACCCAGTTCCAATGTGGCTTTTTTACCTGTACCGGCAATTGCTTTTTGTATGATTTTGCCAACGGCTGTAGAACCTGTAAAAGCAATTTTATTAATATCCGGGTGATTAACAATAGCTGCTCCTGTATCGCCAAAACCGGTAACTATATTCACAACGCCCGGAGGCAAACCAGCATCATGTATAATTTCGGCCAATTTTAAGGCGGTCAAAGAAGTTGTTTCTGCTGGTTTCAGTACCACGGTATTTCCTGCGGCCAAAGCAGGAGCAATTTTCCAAGCAGCCATTAATAAGGGGAAATTCCATGGTATAATTTGACCGGCAACGCCTAAAGATTCAACTTTGCGCGTTGGAAAGGCATACTCCAATTTATCGGCCCAACCAGCATAATAGAAAAAATGATTGCAAGCCAATGGAATATCAATATCCCTTGATTCACGAATAGGTTTCCCACCATCCAATGTTTCTATAACGGCTAATTCTCTTGCTCGTTCTTGCATCAAGCGTGCAATGCGATAAATGTACTTTCCGCGTTCTGCTCCAGACATTTTGGACCACACAGTATCATAAGCAATTCTTGCTGCTTGAACTGCTTTGTTAACATCTGCTTCATTTGCATGAGCGATTTGAGCTAATATTTTTTCATTTGCTGGATTAATGGATTCAAAATACTTACCAGAGGTTGGTTTTTCCCATTTCCCATTGATATACAAATCATATTTTTCCTTTAGTTGAATATGAGAAGTGCTTTCAGGGGATGCTGAATAATCCCATGATAATGGTGCCGATTGATGAATTTTTTTTGTCATATCTAATCTATAGTAAAATAATCTGCTGATTGATAAATTCCTGTTTGAGATTTTCCGATTTGCATCAAGACATCATTCGCTAAGCTACTTGCCCCGAAACGAAACCATTCATTTGTAAGCCAAGCAGGGCCTAAAATCTCATTGACCATGACTAGATTATGCAAAGCCAATTTAGCTGTAGAAATCCCACCTGCAGGTTTCATTCCAATCATTTTTCCAGTTGAGTCAAAATAATCTTTTATGGCTTGCAACATGACATAAGTTACTTGCATAGTAGCGGCAGGTTGAATTTTCCCGGTCGATGTTTTAATAAAATCAGCTCCAGCATATATAGCAAGATCACTCGCTTTTCTGACATTATCTAAGGTCGCCAATTCTCCGGTTTCTAGTATCACTTTTAATCGTGCCTTGCCACAGCATTCTTTAATCTTAGCTATTTCATCGAATACATAATTATATTCTCCAGAAAGAAATTTTCCTCTTGAAATAACCATGTCAATTTCCGTTGCTCCTTCTGATACTGCAAACTCTGTATCCCGAATTTTCACATCCAAAGGTGCTTGTCCACTTGGAAATGCAGTGGAAACAGATGCAATTTGAATGTGTGTTTCTTTAAGTGCTTCACTAGCGATTTTCACCATGGAAGGATAGACGCAAACGGCTGCCACAGTTGGCAAATCTGGAAATGCATCATGTAAATGTGCTGCCTTATAACACATTTGTTTTACTTTTCCTGGCGTATCTTTTCCCTCGAGGGTTGTGAGATCAATCATACTCAAAGCCATTTTAAGCCCTTGCATTTTTGATTCATTTTTAATACTCCTTGTCTGGAATCGCGCAACTCGTTCTTCAACCCCAACTTTATCAATTTGAGGAGCAAGAGCAATTATTTTTTCTGGAGAGATAACATGTGACATAACGAGCAGAATAAGATCAAATATACAAGAATCAATGGTTTATCTTTATTCTTAAGAGGAATAAAATCACTTTTTCTTTTTTTCTGATAAAAGTTTGTCGGCTTTCATAAAATCAGGAATCCCATATCCCAATTCATTTGATGGGTTTTGGGAATTACTTGCAGATTGCTCAACGGCGCGCATTATAACCTCTGGTTTTAAAAAGGTATGCTTCCCAATTAGGCAAGCCAAAGTTCCACAGATTATGGGACTCGAGAATGAGGTGCCACTTGCGGTTGTTACCGATCCAGCGGAATTTATAACAGCTGCATTAGAGCCAAGTGCAGCAATATTTGGTTTAATTCTACCATCAGAAGTCGGACCCACCGAGCTAAAAGCTACGCGTTGATTTTCTTTATTTGTTGCCCCAATTGAAAAAACTTTATCTGCATCTGCTGGCGCTCCTATGTATTTCCAGGAATCATTTCCTGAATTTCCTGCACTGTTTACAACTAGAATTCCTTTCGAAACAGCAATGGTCGCCCCTCGGGAAATTAAAGGTGTTTTACCATTCATATCTGCATAACTGTAACTGCCTACATTTTTATCGAACTTTGTATATCCCAACGAACTATTAATTAAATCTGCGCCAACACTATCAGCAAACTCTGCTCCCGAAATCCAGTTATACTCTTCAGTAACGGTTTCTGATCCAGCATCCTCTGTTCTTAGTAGATAATATGATGCCAGTGGAGCTGTACCTATAAACTTGTTTTCCACGAAACCAGCCATACAACCAAGCACCATTGTTCCATGTTCACCATCACCATAAACTTCGGATTCTTGAGCAGCAAAATCATACGTGCCTAATATTCGGTTCGATTGGCGGAGGTGATGAAACGCCTCAATTTTATCTACATTACTGAATCCCCCATCTAATATGGCAATTACCACATTTTGACCCAAATAATTTTGTTTGTGTAATGGATGAATATTTAATGATTTAGACTGAAACTCAGCCAATCCATATTGAATGCTTTGCGTATTTATTTTGGTAATGTCTCCCCCTTGAGAAGATGGTGAAAAAGCCCGTTGGTTGGTGGTTTTAGGATTCTTTCCTGAATAAATTAATTTAATCTCTTTTACAAAACGGGGCCATTTAGTTGTTTTAACCCAGTTTGTATCTGTAGTTTGAATGATAACAAAATTGAACCAATTCGACTTATTTAATATCTGAGAATTTGGAATTAATTGTTTTAATTCTTCCACGTACTTTGGATTAATGGGAAGATCTTCCTTGGTAATCTTAATTCCCATTTTGCTTTTTCGTTCTACAGATCTTGCCGATAAAAAAACTAATGGCTGTTTAGTTGAATAAGGGTTAGAAAGACCTTTCTTTTTAAGAAAAACGGCATATTTATATACTTCCTGCCCTCGTAGAAAGGGTAGGGTAAAGCACACAAGTAGAAGTGATAAAACTAATTTATAAAACATTTAATATGATTTGGAAGAAATGAGAAGGCTTATTCGTCGTCATCGTCGTCGTCATCTTCAGGCTTGTCATAATCCTCTTCTTCATCATCTTCATCCAGGTCGTCATCTTTCAAATCAGGAGCTTTTGCGTCTAAATCCTCCTCAAAATCATCTTCCTCGTCATCAGCAACTGGTTTAGCTTTGCTTAAGGTTTTGTTTATTTTAACGAGATAAATAACTTCTTCTGTTTCCCAAATTAACGCATCTAGAATTTCTCCTGTTGGAGTTTTTATTGAGGTTAAATGATTAATATAACCATCTGGAAATTCTCTTAGAATTTGTTTTTTTTGTTCAATAGTAAGTTTGTCGTAACTAATTATGGATCTTCTTTTTGACATGTTTTATCGTTGATTACAATTTCTGACGGCAAAATTAATGGATTTGTTCACTCTTCAAAATCTTTCTAAAAAATCTATGAAAAAACTTTTCAACCTTTAGAGGTTAGCAATTGCGTCTAGATTATGCATTGTCCTTCTAATAATGCTTTTTCGATTTTCTAAATCACCAAAAAGTATCGTGTAATTCCAACCTAGTTGATTAACATTTTGTTCGTATATATTGAATAATAAATCTCTTTCGTGCTCTGATTCACGCAAGACATCAGGCTCCCATGGAATGTCAGGTTTGCATAGAAAATAGTGGTCAAACTGTTGATTTTGAACGGATTTTGAAATTTGAGGGTCACAGGATTTATACTTCCATAAACTCCATATTTGAATAACCAATAACTCAGTGTCCGCAACAATCCCCATAAGGGGACTTGCTTTTTTCCAAGTGTTTATCTGTCCTTTGCAAATTATACTTAAGTCTTCTTTACTGTATGATTTCTTGTTTTCTAAAAATTCTCGTGCATATTCCTCACAATAGGTGACACCTATTTCTTTTGAAAGCCAGAGGGCTAAAGTAGTTTTTCCACTTGATTCGGGGCCTGTAAATGCGATTCTTAATTTACTCATGCGTAATGACATCTCTTTTCCAATTAAGAAAACCCCATAAAGACAAAATGAAATAAGCACAAAACAAGAAAACAGTGAGATAAAGTTCCTGATAAGCAAATAAGTAGATGCTTAATAGGTTTATCAACATCCAAATAATCCAGTTTTCCAATCTTTTCTCGGTTGTCAAATAGGTGGCAATTATACCAAACACACTAATAGTAGCGTCCAAATAGGGAAGCGCTTGAACTGAATTACTAAATAAATAACCCAAAACAAATGAAGCAACGAGTCCAACAATAATAATAACGAAACGAATGTTTTTTGAAATGAGGGTAATCGGTGCAGGATTCAATTTCCAGCGAAAAAAACCAAACACACCAATTAGTGCATATATACCTTGAAGACCTGTTTGTATAAACAATTGATTGGTATAGCAAATCTCCACATAAAGGATTGAAGACAAAAAACCAAAAAACCAGCCAATTGGTTTTTTTAGAATGATGAAAACAATGTATAAAAGTCCAAAAGCTGTAGCTAGTATTTCAGTGAAAGAAAGCACTTAATATAGCAAGTGTTTTTTTGTTGTGTTTCTCCATCCCGCTTGACTTTCATAATCAACGAAATAGATTTTAATATCTGCTTGGCTTTCGTAATCTACAAAATATAGCTTTTTCTTTGCTTGACTTTCATAATCCACAAAGAACCATTTTCCATCATTATTACCTGCTTGGCTCTCATATTTTACTTTATAGACTTTTAAATCTGCCTGGCTTTCATATTTAACCACATATACTTTAACATTGGCTTGACTTTCGTATTTTACCGTATACATTTTTTGAGCTATTGATAAGTTGCTGCCTAATACCAGAACTAACAAAATAAAGAATTTTTGCATAACATTAATTTAAAATAAAGATATGGAAAATTAATTAATTGCCGTGCAAAACACCCAATAATATCCAAAATCACTGTTAGAATCATGGTACACTCCTATGCCAACCTTTGTTGCTGCTTCATTGAACATATTTTCAAAATGTCCAGGGCTATTAAACCATTGATTATAGGTTTCCTCGGCTGTGGAATTACCAGCAGCTATATTTTCAGTATTACCTCCTTGGGGGTAAAATAAGGCAATGCGTTCAAATGCTCCAATTGATTTGGTTAGCTTACCGTTTACTTTATTGTTTGTAGCATGTTCAAAATAATTCTCTTTCCCCATATCTCTTGCATGGTAGCGTGCAGCTCTAACTAAATCGGGATCAATTGCCAAGGGCTGCAAGTTTTTTTCAATTCGTGCTGCATTCAACTGATCAATAAGTTTTTGTTCCTCTGATTCATTAAATGACAGAAATTGTTCTTTGCCCGTTGGCTTTACAGTAAAATTGATTTTGGAAGATTCCGTTTTTATTGAAGGAAATAGGTGTTTTGGCGCCGCAAAGGTAGTTTTCGCCATTTCTTTGTCTGTGTATTTGTTTTTTGTGGATTCAACTTGTTTTTGTTCAACCAAATCAATAGGCATTTCCGAAAAGAAATTAGTTGCTTTATCTTTTAATTTTTTGAATCTAGAATCATTCTTTTCTGCTCTCAATTTGGTAAGACAAGCAATTACCTTGACTTTCAACCCTTCCTTTTTGGTTGTCCAATCTGTTTGGGTTAATAGTGATTCCCCGGCTTTTTTTTCAAATGATGACCCAGCACTAATAGCATTACCAAGATTTGTCGCTTGGTCTTTTGATGCCTTTGTTAAATCTGCTTTTTTACCATAAACCAAAAATTGAAAATAATAAGGCGAAGCCAAGTTCTTGTCTTTTGAGCTAATCTTCTTCGCTAGCAAAAAAGCTTTTTCTGTATTTTTTTCATATTGCTTATTCAAGCGTTTAAACGTTCGCTCTTCTTTACTCAAAAGAAAAGGAAATACAAGTAACAAGATTCCAAATTTCATGGTGTTGATTTTAAGATTATTTACTTAAAACCAAATCTTTATAAATTGTTACACCCTAATTTTAGGAGGCTGCATTTTTTTCTATTTCTGTATCTAAATACTCTTGTACAATATCAATCGCATTGTCAATTACATCGCTTAGTGCTGTAATAAATGTTCCTTCTTCAGCAATTGAAATAGCATGGTGAATTGCTTCAACTTCAAGTGTAACAACCTCATAGGTCACTGAAGCATCTGTTTCTTTGATTCCATCCAAAATCAGCTTGATTATTTCATCCTCTGTTCTTCCGCGGAGGTGTTTTTCTTGCCTGATAATTATGTGATCAAACATTCTAGCCGCAATTCTCGCACATTCTTTAATGTCCTCATCTCTTCGGTCGCCAACTCCAGATATAATTCCAATTTTTCTTGTTGCCTCTACAGATTGAAGAAAATCTTCTATTCCACGGTATCCACTTGGATTGTGCGCAAAATCGATCATAACCTTAAATTTCGAGAATTCGAAAATATTTAATCTTCCAGGAGTTTGAGCGGCGCTTGGTAAAAAGGTATTTAAAGATAATTTTATGTCTTCTGTTTTAAATCCCCATAAGTACGAAGCTAAGGTTGCAGCGAGCGCGTTAGCTATCATAAACTTAGCTTTACCATTTATCGTTAATGGTACGTGTGTGATACGTTCTACACGAATTTTCCAATCCCCTTTTTTAATAGTTACGAAGCCATTTTCGGCAATTGCAGCAATCCCCCCTTTTTTACAATGGTCAACAATTACGGGATGATTTTCATCCATGCTGAAAAAAGCCACATTACAGCTAAGTGACTCGGCAATCTCTACGCATTTTTCATCTTCGGCATTAAGAACAGCCCACCCCTCTTTTTTAATACTATGAACAACAACGGCTTTCACACGTGCTAAATCATTTAAATCATGAATGTCACTTATGCCCAAATGATCTTCTTGGATATTGGTGATAATTCCGATGTCGCAGCGAGAAAATCCTAATCCAGCACGTAAAATTCCGCCCCTGGCAGTTTCTAATATCGCAAAATCAACGGCAGGATCTTTCAATATATATTCCGCACTAATAGGACCAGTTGTATCCCCTTTTTCCATCATGTGATTCTGAATATAGATTCCATCGGAAGTAGTAAAACCTACTTTAAAGCCATTATTTTTTACAATGTGAGCTAATAAACGAGTGGTAGTAGTTTTACCATTTGTGCCTGTAACTGCAATAATAGGAATACGTGAAGGTTTTCCTGGCGGATACAACATATCAATAACGGGTGCGGCAACATTACGAGGAAGACCAACCGATGGTGCTAAGTGCATTCTGAATCCCGGAGCAGCATTCACCTCTAGAATAACACCTCCGTTTTCTTTTAACGACTCCGTAAGATTTTGAGCCATGATATCAATTCCACATACATCAAGACCAATGACACGAGAAATACGTTCGGCCATGAAAATATTTTCAGGATGCATCATATCCGTCACATCGATGGATGTTCCACCCGTACTAAGATTTGCCGTTGATTTTAAATAAACAATTTCCTCCTTTTGCGGCACTGTTTCCAAGGTATACCCTAATTTATCAAGTAACTCAGTTGTATCTCTATCTACGGTAATTTCTGTAAGTACATTCTCATGACCATATCCTCTGAGCGGATCCTTATTTGTCTCATCAATTAATTGTTGAATAGAATATTTACCATCGCCAACTATATGAGCAGGAACGCGTTGCGCAGCGGCAACTACTTTATTATCAATTACAAGAACACGGAAGTCAAACCCAGTAATAAACTTCTCAACAATAACTCTTCTTGAATATTTTTTAGCATAAGCCAAGCCTTCAACTGCATCTTCCCAGTTAAGTACATTGATTGATGCTCCCTTACCATGATTTCCATCTAACGGCTTGATGACAATTGGAAAATTGATTTTTTTGATTGTATTTGCCAAATCTTCCTCATCCACACAAATAGAACCACTAGCTACAGGTATTGATGCAGCATCAAGCATACGTTTCGTTTCTTCCTTATTGCATGCAATATCAACAGCAATATTGCTCGTTTTACATGTAATTGTTGCTTGGAAGCGCATTTGATTAATTCCATAACCTAGTTGAACCAATGAATTAGTTCCCAACCGAATCCAAGGAATATCACGTGCAACAGCTTCTTCAACAATGCTTCCTGTACTTGGCCCTAAGCGAACATCTTCACGGATTTCCCGCATTTTTTGAATGTCGTGATTTAAATCATATGATTCACCAGAAATTAAAGATTCTGCGATTCGTACGGCAGCTTCTGCGGCATATATGCCTACTTTTTCTTCAATGTAATTAAATACTACGTTGTAAACACCGGGCGTTTTAGTTTCTCTTGTTCGACCATAGCCAACATCCATTCCGGCGAGGGTTTGAATTTCTAAGGCTATATGTTCAATAACATGCCCCATCCAAGTACCCCGATCAATTCGGTGAAAAAATCCACCCCGCTCACCTTCTGAGCATCTATGCTCAATCATTGTTGGAAACATTTTTTCTATTCGTTCCCGAAAACCATCAATTAAATTGGTAGGTTTTTGTTCCATATCTTCCAAATCTAAACGCATTTGGATTAATTTTTTTCTCGATATACTCCAGATATTTGGACCGCGTAGCGCTTGAATTTTTAAAACTTTCATGTAGATTTTCTTCTTTTTACAACGTAATTCTGATAAGGTCAATGAAGATAAAAATAATAACCGAAAATGAAATAATAATTTACAAAAAAAAATGACAGGCTTATAGATTTTCAGTTTCATTAGGATGAAAAACAACAACAAATCAAAGGTAATTTTGTCCTTTTTTCTGACCAGAGGTGAACAAATGAAACTCTTTATTAATGACAATAATTTGTATTAAAACCGTTTATATATTTGCTATATGATTAGTAATTTATCCGTTAAGAGTAAAGATTTCTTTGAGCAAGTATATTCCGTGGTAAAAGAAATTCCTTCGGGAAGAGTTACTTCTTATGGCGCAATTGCCAATTACTTGGGAACAAAGCAATCTTCTCGTATGGTGGGTTGGGCAATGAATGCGTGTCATAATCGATCTGACATTCCTGCTCATAGAGTAGTAAATAGAAATGGGCTTTTGACGGGGAAAATGCACTTTCCGTCGCCAAATGCAATGCAACTTTGCCTAGAAAAAGAGGGGGTAAAAGTGGTGGATGATCAAATTATTGAATTTAAAGTACATTTTTGGGATCCTGAAATAGAATTGAAAATATAGCTGTTTTTAGTACTTAAGAACTGATTGATGGGTTAATCAATCTTCAATAAATGTTGTACCTTCGTTATTCAAATCATTTCATGAAATCAGTTAAACGGTTACTTTATAAACTCCTAACTCCTAAGCAATATTTGCAAGTGCTACAGGTTGTTTTTTATTGGATGTATGATTGGAATATATTGAAAGGTAAACCGGCATTTAAATATCACTATTTAATAAAAAAAGTAATTCAGCCAAATTTTACCGTTGTTGATATTGGCGCCAATCTGGGGTATTTTTCTAAAAATTTCGCTCGTTTAACACCTCAGGGAAAGGTCGTTTCCATAGAGCCAATTCCCTTGTTTTACGAAGTGCTCTCTCATTTACTTAGAAAATATAATCATGTAACGGTGCACAATGTGGCCTTAGGGTCTGAAGCAGGAAAAGCAATCATGGTTTTACCCGCTGATGATGGAATGATTCGAACAGGATTGCCCCATTTGGCACAAAATGATGCTGAATTGGAAAAATATCAAAATCAAGAGGTTGCTATTGTGCGAGGATCTGAACTTTTAGCTAATCTTGAAAAAATAGATTATATAAAATGCGATATTGAAGGATACGAATGGATCGTTTTTCAAGAATTAGAACCGCTGATAGCCAAGCATAAACCATTTGTTCAGCTCGAAATTGGAGATGAAAACAGGGAAAATATGTTGGTGCTATTTGAGCGAAATGGATACACTCAATTTGGCATTTCAAATTACCAATTTATTCAAGAAAAAGGAATTCAAAAAGAACAAGGCGATTATTTTTTCGTTCCTAATGAACGAGTAGAGGCATTTCATAAGAGTATTTAAAATGGCAGAATCATTGTTAAAATCAGGCAATACCAAAGCAGAGCAATATGAAACGTTGCTTCAACAGCTCATTCCTCTGATTGGAGACGAAAAAAATGCAGTTGCTAATTTGGCAAATATAGCCGCAGGGTTGAAACAGTATTTTGGTTTTTTTTGGGTGGGGTTTTATTTGGTTGAAAACATGGAATTAGTGCTTGGACCTTTTCAGGGCCCCGTGGCTTGTACACGAATCGGTTTTGGAAGAGGCGTTTGTGGGTCTGCTTGGAAACAAAATAAATCGTTGTTGGTGCCCAATGTTGAAGAGTTTCCAGGACACATAGCTTGTAGTTCTTTGTCCAAAAGTGAGGTAGTAATTCCTATTCGAAAAAATGATTTAATAATAGGTGTGCTGGATGTAGATAGTGATGTGTTGAATGATTTTGATGAGGTGGACCTTAAATATTTAGAAAAATTATGCGATTGGCTAAGTACAGTGTTATAATTTTAGGGCTAAGTACTCTTCTCTTTAGCTGTGCGCAACTCGGAACTATTGATGGCGGAGCGAAAGATATTACGGCTCCACAAATTGTCCAATCAACACCGCAAAATGGCTCCACGAATTTCAATCAAAACATTATTGAATTTCAATTCGATGAATATTTTCAACTATCTAATCCACAAACCACCATAACCATTGCGCCCAATCATTCGCGGGTAAAATCTACCAATTCGGGAAAAAAAATACGTGTTGAATTTCTAGATTCGCTTCAAGCCAATACGACCTATCAGTTGCTTTTCAACGGAGCAATTAAAGACATAAATGAAGGAAATGATTCCTTAATGGTTTTTGTTTTTTCTACCGGAACCACATTGGATTCTGCCTATTATCAAACCACAATAATCGATGCTTTTACTTCACAACCGGTTAAAAAGGTATTTGTGGGGCTGTTTGATACACTAGCGAATGCGCCCAAATACTTGCAAAAATCAAATGAGCGCGGAATGGCTTCGTTTTCTTTCATTAAACCGGGAAGCTACTCGGTTCGGGCTTGGGAGGATTTCAATAGTAACGGAGAATACGATTCGGTTGAACGCGTTGCTTTTCGCTCCGAGGTATTAATCCTTCGAGATAGCATCAAAGATTCAATACCTCTTCGGTTGGCCAAGCCCGAATTTGAAAAAACAATTCGTAGTGCAGCTTTTATAGAGCCAGGCTTAGTTGGCCTAACAGTTAATAACCTTGAAAAAGGGGATCAGTTTTATTTTCAGAATGAAGCAGTTATTAAGAACGAGGAACTTATGTGGAAGGGAAAAGATAGTTTATTGCTTGCATTTAACTCGAACATGAAGCCCAGTGCAAAGTTGTTTATACAACATGTAAACGGAACGTTAGACTCTATTAAAATTGTTTCCACTAGCGAAGAAATGACTTCCTTAAAAATAAAAAGTAATTCAAATTGGGTAAAAATTAATGCCGCTTATGAGTTTGAACTATCAGATTTCATCACGCAAATGGATAAGACTAAAATTATTGTTCAAGATAAAACAACGAAAGATACTTTACAACTAGAAACTACCGATTTTTCAGCCAATCAGATAAAAATAAATGACTTCAAAACAGATTCAAAAGAAATAGATTTCACCTTTGAAACAGGCGCGTTTACAGGTAAAACAGGTTTGAAATCTGCGCGCCTTAAAACTTCAATTTCGCGATTCTCTGATCGGGAGTTGGGCGTGTTGCAGGTGGATGTTTCACGATTGGACTCAACCGACTTGGTGCAACTTATTTTTAATAACAAGGTTGTTGAAAGTCAAAATAGAGGAAATAAAAAACAACTTGATTTTACGAACTTGTTGCCTGGAGAATATAGTTTTCGAGTAATTCGCGATTACAACAACAACTTGCGTTGGGATGGCTGGAATATGCTCACAAAATCCCCTCCCGAAAAGGTAATGTGGTTCACTCAGCCAACCAAAGTGCGAGCAAATTGGGAGATCAAAACCGATTTAGTGCCAAAAAATGAATGACTCGGAGGTTATAAAAAATTCTTTCCAGAAATGGAAAATCTGGACTGCAATCGCTTTGGGAGTATTGGTGGCCTCATTCATGTTATATCGTTCATTACATGAAATTCGATTTATTAAAGTAAAACAAGGCGAAGGAACACATCGCTGGATTGATGGAAACAAAAATCAAGTAATAGACCAATCAAACACCTATGATTTTGAGGCATCCAATGGTGGTGACTACAAAATTGAATCAATAACGGATGTTTTATCTGAAATAAATTGGTCTTCGTCAACCTTTTTTTGGTTATTCATGGCGATTTTGTGCATGGTTGGGCGTGATTTTTTTTACATGTGGCGCATTCGGTTATTGACGAAACATCAGTTAAGTTGGGAAAAAAGCTTTTCAGTAATCATGTTATGGGAATTTGCCTCTGCCTTATCACCTGGCGTTGTTGGCGGTGCAGCGGTTGCCATGTTCATTTTAAATAAAGAAAAAATTGCGTTGGGTCGTTCAACTGCAATTGTAATTATCTCGACAATGATGGATAATTTATTCTATGTAATGATGATACCTATCACTTTTATATTCATCAATCACGTGGATTTATTTCCTACTCATTTTAGTGGTTCGGGTGCCATCGAAGTTGTTTTTTGGACGGGATATTCACTCATTGCCTTCGCCGCCATTTTGCTTTTCCTTGCCATTTTTGTTTGGCCGCAGTTATCAAAAAAATTACTGAGTGGATTGTTTTCACTCCCTTTTTTAAACCGTTGGAAAGTCGCAGCCGTGCAAACAGGAACCGACATTATAACTACCTCATTAGAAATGCGCAAAGAATCTATCCGGAATTGGATCAAAGTTTATTTGGTAACCTGCGGAAGTTGGATTTCTCGCTACTTAGTAATTAATTCAATACTTCAAGCCTTTTTGAACTTGTCGTTGTACGATCATGCATTGATACTAGGAAAACAATTTGTTTTATGGTTGTTTATGCTCGTGAGTCCAACACCTGGTGCTAGTGGCGTAGCTGAGTATGCATTTGGTGAATTACTCATCTCATTTTCAGGTTCCGCTCTTTTACTTGCCGGCATGGCTGTTATTTGGCGATTAATTTCCTATTTCCCCTATTTATTTATCGGAGCATGGATCCTTCCTCGATTTGTGGGAAAAAATAAATAATTGTTAAAATCCCTACTTCTGTAAAACATATAAGAAGACACCTTGTTTTTTAATAGTAATACTATTAATTTTGTGTTAGTTACTTTTATATGGCGCATACCTTTTTAAACTTACAGATTGCTTTAAATAAAAATCTTTTTTTAAAAGATCCGCTCACCTCAGAGCTCGGAAATAATATATTAAATGGTTCCATTGAATTGATTGATTTATTAGGTTTTGAGCGCTTTACATTTAAGAAATTAGCCAGCGAAATCCAAACAACCGAAGCTTCGATATACCGATATTTTGAAAATAAAAATAAATTATTGTTATACCTCACAAACTGGTATTGGGGATGTATTGCAACACGGTTGTTATTTGAAACAAACAACATTTCAGACCCTGAAATTAGATTAAGAAAAGCGGTACATATTTTAACTTCTTTCCCGAATCCAGAAAAAGATTCACTTCTTAAAAACGAGCAGCTTCTCAAGCAAATTGTGATAAATGAAGCAATTAAAGTAGTAATCACAAAGGGAGTAGATCAAGAAAATGCAATTGGTATTTTTGGGGTATATAAGGATGTTGTTAATACAGTTGTAGGTATAATCAAGGAAATAAATGAAGAATACCCATATCCGAATATGCTTGTGTCAAACATGATAGAGGGAAGTAATCAGCAACGGTTTTTCGCCGAACACCTCCCTAGGTTGACCAATATAGCCGATGAAAAAGATTTAGTAGAAGGGTTTTTTCAAGATTTAGTATTTAAAGCCATTAAAAAATGATGAAAAGCAAAGAATTTATTATTACGAGAGTTTGGAGTTTACTCAAACCAGATAAAATTGATATTAGAAACATTTATATTTTTGCCATATTCAGTGGGTTACTTTCTTTGGGGCTACCCCTTGGTATTCAAATGATTATCAACTTTATACAGTTAGGTCAGTTGAGTGCTTCTTGGTTTTTATTGGTGGGGTTGGTTGTTTCTGCAATCGGATTTTCTGGATTGATGAATATTCTTCAGTTAAAAATAACAGAGAATTTACAACAACGAATATTTACACGATCAGCAATTGAATTTGCCTTTCGCCTTCCTAAAATTAAAGTGGAAGCATTACGTAATTTTTATAATCCTGAATTGAGTTCTCGATTTTTTGATACATTGACCATTCAAAAAGCAATTTCAAAATTATTAATCGATTTCATGGCCGCTTCCTTACAAATTGTTTTCGGATTAGGATTGTTGGCATTTTACCATAGTTTTTTTATCTTTTTTGGGTTCATTCTTTTATTTATACTATTTATTCTAATTCGTTTTACTTCAAAGGCTGGGTATAGCACTAGTTTAAAAGAATCTTCCGTGAAATACAAAATAGCGAGTTGGTTAAATGTAATTAATGATGCGCACACAAGCTTTAGAACAGCAAATACAGATTTTCAATTAAATAAAACGGATGGATTGTTAAATGAATATTTGGATGAAAGAAAAAAACACTTCAAAATACTCCTGAAACAATATCAATTTCTGATTCTTTTTAAAGTGCTTATTACGTTGTGCCTATTGATTGTTGGTGGGTTCTTGGTGCTAAATCAACAAATGAACATTGGACAGTTTGTAGCGGCCGAAATTATCATCGTTTTAGTTCTATCATCGGTTGAAAAAATAATTCTGAACTTGGATTTAGTTTATGATGTGCTAACAGCGGTCGAGAAAATCGGTCAAGTTACAGATATACCGTTAGAACAAGATATTTCAACGAATGAATTACCTCAGAAAAGTAGTGGATTGGAGATTACTATAAAGGATTTAAATTACACCATAACTGAATTTAATCAACCCGTCCTCAAAAATGTTTCATTTACTGTTGTGCCGAATGAAAAAGTAAGTCTAATTGTAGATTCTAGTATATCAAGTAATGCATTGTTTATGATAATATTAGGGATATATAAAGAATATGAAGGGGCGATTTTAATTGATCATATTCCAGTCGAAAATCTTGGCCTTGATACTGTTAGAAATTCTATTGGAACCCTTTTGATACAAGATAAAATTATATACGGAACCTTTAAAGATAATTTACTATTTGGAAACAAAGATATTCCCCTCTCAAAAGTCATCGAAGTAACGGAGCAATTAGGAATGACCGATTTTGTGGAATCAATCGTTAATAAATATGAGGGTAAACTCAATCCAGAGGCTTACATGGTTCCAACTGAAATTCAAAAGAAAATGGTAATAGCCAGATCATTAATCAAAAATCCCCGTATACTCTTACTAGAGGAGCCCACAAGCGAATTGAGCGCTTTGGAGCAAAAGCGAGTAACAGATTCCATTTTTGCTTCTAAAAACTGTAGTTTTATCATTGCAACGAAAGATGAAAAAATTCATGCACTTTCTGATAAAATTATCGAAATCAGGAATGGAGAGGTTATTTTTATTGGAAATTTTGATACTTACTCTAAATTATCTTAGTCATGTTAAATTTATCACCTGCAAATAAAGTAAATGTTAATCTAAGTAAATTATCCGCTTTGTTACGTGTTGACAGTGTAAACTCATCACGTAAACTAATTAAAGCCACATCTTTGTTGTTTGTTTGTTTGATTATAGTCCTTTTTCTTCCATGGACTCAAAATATCCAATCAAACGGAAAAGTAACTACGCTTAGACCAGAACAACGACCCCAAACAATTAATACTATAATTCCTGGCCGAATTGAAAAATGGTTTGTAAAAGATGGTGATATCGTTAACAAAGGAGATACGATTTTATACCTTTCTGAGATAAAGGACGGATATTTTGATCCTAATTTGATAGGCAGAACTCAATCGCAATTAAAAAACAAAGAACTTTCAGTTTTATCTTATGAAGACAAAATCAATTCTTTGGACACACGAGTTGATGCATTAATTGATAACGGCCAATTGCAGTTGCAACAAGCTAAATTAAAAATGCAACAGGCCCAATTAAGAGTAAAATCGGATAGTATCGAATTTGTCACAGCCGTTGAGAATAATAAAATTGCAGAGCAACAATACAATCGATTTGAAAAATTAAAACAAGAAAAGCTTAAATCACAAACTGAACTTGAAGCCAAAAAATTGGCCTTTCAAAGAACAACAGCAAACCAAATTACAACGCAGCAGAAATACCTTCAAAGTAAAAACGATATTATAGATGCAAAACTTGCACTAAATTCTATCGGAGCCAAATTTAGGGATGAGGTTTCAAAAGCGGAGTCAGATAAATTTTCTGCTCTTTCCAATATGTATGACGCAGAAATCGATGTAACAAAACTTCAAACTCAAGTGGTAAATTATTCGATTAGGAACGGAATGTATTTTATTTTGGCACCTCAAGATGGTGTAGTCACTAAAATTTTATCCAGCGGAATAGGTGAAACCATAAAAGAAGGGGATGCAATCGCCACGATAATGCCTGCAAAGTACGATTTAGCCTTGGAAACCTATGTTCAGCCAATGGATTTGCCGCTTTTACAAAAAGGTCAAAGCATACGCATTCAGTTTGATGGATGGCCTTCAATTGTTTTTTCAGGGTGGCCCAATGCGAGTTTTGGAACTTTTGGCGGGAAAATTTTAGCAGTAGATAATTTTGCTAACAATGAAGGAACATTCCGAGTTTTAGTTGTTCCGGATAACAAAGATCAACCATGGCCGAATAAATTACGTGTAGGAGGAGGAGCAAAAACAATGGTGATGCTTAATGATGTTAAAGTGGGGTATGAATTATGGCGTTTGATTAATGGATTCCCGCCAGATTTTTATGCCTCTAAACAAATAGATAAAAAACCGGGCAAATGAGAAAGTTGTTACTAGCTTGGTTTATTATTAACGGATTGGGGTTAACCGGACAGATTACCTTTTCTGATAAACAATTTTATGAAATTATTTTAAAGAATCATCCCCTTGCAAAACAGGCAAATCTGGAAACACAGTTTGGAGAAAAAGCTATTTTAACTGCACAAGGTGGATTTGATCCTAAGGCGTATACACAAACCTTACAAAAAAACTTTAATTCAACGGCGTATTTTAATTTACTCAACGTAGGACTAAAAGTACCAACCTGGTATGGTCTAGAGTTTAAAAGCGGCTTTGAATCCAATCAAGGTAACTTTTTGAATCCACAGGAAAAAACACCGACCAGTGGTTTGTGGTATGCAGGAGCATCTTTAAATTTAGGAAAAGGGTTGTTCATTGATCAACGCCGGGCCGAACTTTTCAAAGCCAAGATCTATTACCAAAGTACTTTTGCAGAACAAAAATTACAATTAAATGAATTAATTTATGAATCCGGATATGCCTATTGGAACTGGTTCATGTCCTATAATTCTTTACAAATTTTAGATGAGGCGTACCGCTTAGCTAATGAACGTTACATTGCGATGAAACGCACGGCAGAACTCGGTGATCGACCAGAAATTGATGTGGTTGAATCACAGATTCAAGTTCAGAACCGAGAATCCATGCTCCGAAATTTTGAAACTGAATTTATGGGAACAAGGTATAAATTGGAAACCTATTTATGGAATGAACAATTGTTGCCCCTCGAATTAGACAGCTTAACCCTTCCTCAGTCAATGGACAGCGTTAGTGGTGAAATAGCTCCTGTTTTGACAAATCAATTAATTGATTCAGCCGTTACAAATCACCCTTATTTACAAATCACTGATTTTAAAATCAAAAGCTTGGAAATTGAACGGAAATTTAAAAAAGAACAATTAAAACCAGAATTCACTATTCAATATAATTTTCTGAATCAACCGATACAAAATAATCCATTTACGAACATGTTATTGAATAATTATAAATGGGGGATAACATTTGAAATACCTGTTTTTCTTCGAAAAGAACGAGGAGAATTGGCAAAAACAAATCTAAAACTGCAAGACGAGAAATATAATTTAGAAAACAGCAGGGCCTATCTGGAGTTTAAGCTAAAAAATGCCTGGATCGAATACAAAAACGCTTTGGTTCAATTAGAAATATTTGAGAAAACTGTAATAGATTCAAAAAGATTGCTAGAAGCTGAAATAGAAATGTTTGATACCGGAGAAAGTTCTCTTTTTCTTATTAACGCACGAGAATTGGCTTACATTCAAGCAAAATTAAAATGGGTTGAAAGCACCGCCAAGTCAAAACAAGCATTTCTTTCCTTGAAATTTAATTTAGCACAATTGGTATAATTTTACACAAATGGATTTTGTTGGTCGAAAACTAATTATTGCTACCAAACACGAAAAAGAAAAGGTAATTGGCCCTTTGGTAGAAAAACAATTGGGCGCAGAATGGTTTATTGATACATTATTTGACACGGACACACTCGGAACGTTTAGTGGTGAAATTGAACGAAAAGAAGACCCAAAAACTACCCTAAGAAATAAATGTCTTCTGGCCATGGAGTCATCCAATTGCGACTTAGGTATTGCCAGTGAAGGTTCTTTCGGTCCCCACCCAGCTCTATTTTTTGCTGCAGCCAATGACGAATTATTGGTGTTTATTGATAAAAAAAATGAGTTGGAAATCTATGCTCGTGAACTTTCAGTAGAAACGAATTTTGGTGGTTTGGTCATTAAAAATTGGAACGAGGCAGAGGAATTTGCAACCAGGCATGGGTTTCCACAGCATGCTTTAATAGTGAAAAATCAACAGGAGGATTTTGATTATATCCGAAAAGGGGTCAATAACAAGGAAGATTTGAAACAATTTGTTAACGATTGCATGGAAAAATATGGTTCTGTTTTCTTGGAAACAGACATGCGTGCCATGTACAATCCAACACGAATGAAGGTTATCGCTTCCGCTGCTCAAAAATTGATGGAAAAAATTATCAGTAAGTGTCCCGAATGTCAAACACCCGGTTTTGGAATAACCGATAGTTTTAAAGGATTGCCTTGTGAGTTATGTTCTTTCCCTACTCAGTCGACTTTGTATCATCAATCTCAATGTTCCAGCTGTGGATTCACTTCAACTGATTATTTTCCCAACGGTAAGCGAGTAGAAGATCCGATGTACTGCTCGTTTTGTAATCCTTGAGGGACTTAATATTTTTCGTACCAATCAAAATTATTTTTCACAATAGCTAATTTTTCCCGCTCCAAAAATGAGAGATAAGACGTGGCAACTGGTGAGTGTTTTTTACCTTTTAGCCAGATTAAGTACCATACTGATTCAATTGGGAACCCTTTGGTTGGGATAATTTGCAAGTCGCCATTCTGAAGTTCATTCTTTATTCCTATTAAGGGCATTATAGAACATCCTAGCCCCGCAATCACGGCTTGCTTAACAGCTTCATTTGATGTTAGTTCCATTTTTTTTCTAACAACAATTTTATTTTTTATCAAAAATTTTTCCATCGTGTTTCTCGTACCAGAACCTTTTTCACGATATATTATTGGTAATGTCTCGAGTATGTTTTTAGTGTAGACCTTCTTTTTTAATTCATGTTTTTTATTGGAGATAACAAATAACTTGTTCTGAAGCAACTCAATTTTTTCAATTAGTAACTTGTCTGGCAAAACTGAAACCAAGGAAAAATCAACTTCATTATTCTCTAAACTTTCAATTACCTTATTTTTATTGGTTACATCCATAACTAGTTCTATTCCTTCATGATCATTTATAAAATCAGAAATAAAATAAGGCATAATGTATTTTCCAGTTGAAACCACAGAAAGTTTTAATCGACCAGTTAATTTTCCCTGATGCTCCAATGTTTTATAATTAATTTCATTCAGTTGATCTAAAATTTTTTCTGTAGCTGCAGCTATCTCTTTCCCAAAATCAGTAATAAAAATCTGACGACCGATGGTCTCTGTAAGTGGTATTTTGAATTGTTGCTGAAAGTTTTTCAGCTGAATTGAAACAGCAGGTTGGGTCAAATGCAATTCTTCCGAAGCCTTCGTAATACTCTTTGTTTGTGAAATCTTTAAAAAGATACGTAGTTGATTTATAGTATAGTTCATAAATATATTTTATGATTAAGATTGTAAATATAAATAAAAATTAATGATTTACATTTCTCAATTTTGTATTATAAATCAAAACAACTCATTGTGATTATTTATTTTTTAACATCCCATTTTTCTCTCTTGATGACATTTCTGTTTTTTACACTGAATGTTAAGTTTCACGGAACTTTATATTCACACCTATTTATTGGTGGATCTATCATCTTTGGAGTAATTACCTATCAAAATTTAACCAGTAAACGTAAAAAATATGAACAATAAACTTACCTTGATTGAGGGCACATTCACTCCTGAAGAAGCTCGAGATATTTTAATGAATGCATTCACTGCGAAGATCAATTTCCATAACGTAAAGAATATGACTTCCTTCGAAACGGTTGGTAAAGAGGACGAAATGGCAGTAAAAAGAATTTCTCAATTAAAAACGGAACTTATTAAAGTTCGAGAACTATTGTCAGAAGCGCAAGAAAAAGAAATGAACCTTGTTATTCAATCCACTATTTCAGTTAAGGGATTAATTGAATAAATCTATAAAAAGCAATCAAACTAGTAACTCAGCTAATTCCTTTGACCAGGATAATAATTGATACAGTTTATTTAAAGAAACTGATTTTATACATGGGTTTCCAAAGAGGGTCAAAAGAGTCCAAATTGGCTATAAATGACAAACAAGAAGGCCCAAAACAAGCATAATTGAACAAAATAAGTCATAATGAATATTGAAATTTTAGTATCAAATTTAACCAACCCAACCTTATTGTTTTTTGTCCTAGGTATGTTTGCAGCTTATGTTAAAAGTGATTTAGAGGTTCCGGAGTCTTCATTTAAATTTATTTCGTTGTACTTGTTGTTCTCAATTGGATTCAAAGGGGGACAAGAACTAGTACACACCGAATTTAGTAATGAGGTTTATTTTGCTTTGTTGAGCGGGTTAATTCTAGCCTCAATAATTCCACTTTACACATTTTATATTTTAAAAACAAAACTTGATACAGCCAATGCCGGAGCAATTGCTGCCGCCTATGGTTCTGTGAGTGCTGTTACATTTATTGCTGCCACTTCTTTTTTGGAATATCAAAACATACCCTTCGGTGGTCACATGGTTGCTCTAATGGCATTAATGGAGTTTCCTGCGATTATTGTGGGTGTTTATTTAATTAATCGATTTAATACGGAGGAAAATAATCCGATGTCAATGAAGAGTACTCTGCGGCATTCTTTAACGAACGGTAGTGTATTAATGATTTTTGGAAGCTTATTAATTGGGTATATTTCTAATGATAAACAAGCAATGGATATCAAGCCGTTTACAACTGATATTTTTAAAGGATTTTTGGCGTTGTTTTTATTGGAAATGGGAATTACCACGGCAAAACGATTTTCTGCCTTTCGAAACAATGGATTGTTTGTATTATTCTTTGCTATACTAATTCCTTTAATTAACGGTTCTTTGGTGGCTTTTGTTAGTCAGTTTTTTTTAACTTCGGAGGGAAATCGATTTATATTATCCATTCTCGCAGCAAGTGCTTCCTACATAGCAGTGCCTGCAGCAATGAGATTGGTTGCTCCTAAAGCAGATCCTGGATTGTATATCCCCATGGCTCTTGGGGTAACTTTTCCAATGAATATAACACTTGGTATGCCTATCTACTTCGAGATTGTTTTTCTAACAAAATAAATCATTCAAATTCCAGCGGCGCATCGCACATTTCTCCTTTACACCGGTACAAAATAGTTTTATTGGTTAACACTTGCTTTTCTTTCAGAATGGGAAGCGAAAAATGAGCACCTCCAGAATAAATTATTCCTATTTTGAACTTTTTGTTCGTTTTTTGTCTGATTTTATGTGCGTCCGGACCAACTATTTCAATTTCTTCCATGGAATCAATGAATTGCAAAAGAAGTAGGGCCCAGTTCGAATAACCGGATCCATACATTTCCATTCCATCATACACATTGGCAAGCATTTGTTCTGCCTGCGTTTTCCATTCTTCCTTACGATAGAAATAGGATAACTTATGGAAATTATGCGCCATAACTGAATTACTTGCCGGGATTACATTGTCGTTTAATTCCATTTTACGAGCAATTAATTCCGTTGTCACTGAGGTATAATAACACATTTTAGTAGATTTATCCTGAAAATTGGTTTCAACTGTTTCTGACAGATTCTTCGCTATTTCAATCCATTTTTCCTCAAATGTAACTTGATATAAATCGATAAAACCCTTAATAACAAAAGCATAATCTTCTAGTACACCATCTATTTTTGAGATACCATTTTTGTGTGTTCTCCAAAGAGTACCATCCGATTTTATTTGATTATTTTCAATCCAAGTTGCCGTCTTTCTAGCTGCCATTACAAACAACTCATCATCAAATGCACCGTAGGCTTCACAGAGACCAGAAATTACCATTGCATTCCAAGAGGCGAGGCATTTATCATCCATACCGGGTTTAATTCGTTGATTCCTAATATGCAAGAGTGAATCTTTAACAGATTGAAGTTTTTGTTTAAAAAATGAAACTTCCCAGCCATTTCTTTGGGCAAAGGATTCGTCTGTTTCGTTTCTGAGTAAAATATATTTTTCCTCTTCCCAAAATCCAAGTTGATTGATATTGAAATAGTCCTTCACCCAGTCAAAATCTTGTCCAAGCAACGTCTTTAATTCTTCCTCTTCCCAACAATAAAATTTACCTTCCTCACCCTCGCTATCTGCATCCAAAGCGCTGTAAAAGGCTCCACTATCAGAAAGCATTTCTCGTTGCAACCAATTCAAAATTCCGTAGCACATTTCTTTATATAACTCTTTTCCGAAGTACTTATAGGCTTTTGCGTACACTTCCAGTAATTGCCCATTATCATAAAGCATTTTTTCGAAATGAGGCACTTTCCATAGCATATCTACTGAGTAACGCGAAAACCCACCTCCCAATTGATCGTATATTCCTCCCATTGCCATTTTGTCCAGTGTAAGCTGAACATATCCTAGCGATTTTTCATGCTCTTGCCAAACTCCATAGGTCAATAAAAACTCCAAATTCGATGGTAAGGGGAATTTGGGAGCTCTCGTAGTTCCACCATGAGAAGAATCAAACGAATGAGACCAACGCAAGACCAATTCATGCAATTTCTCAGGATCCCAAGATTGAATCGCGCTCGGTTCTTCCACCAATTCACTTTGTTGAACGCCCTCCTTAAGTTTGGCAGCATAGTTATATACTTTTTCTTTATCGTTTTGGATTGTATGCACCAACGACTTTAATATGTGAATCCATTGATCTTTCGGAAAATAAGTGCCTCCATAAACTGGACTTCCATCGGGAAGAGTAAAACAATTCAATGGCCAACCGCCTTTTTGAGTCATCAATTGGACTGCTGTCATATACACTTGATCCACATCTGGATGTTCTTCTCTGTCGACTTTGATATTGATAAAATATTCGTTCATTAATGCGGCAACCTCTTGGTCTTCAAAGCATTCATGTTCCATGACGTGGCACCAGTGACAGGCAGAATAACCAATACTTATTAGAACTAATTTATTTTCTTGTTTTGCTAAATCGAATGCATCTTTAGACCATGGAACCCAGTTAACAGGATTGTGTGCGTGTTGTAATAAGTAGGGCGAAGATTCGTGGATGAGTTGATTGGTTTGCATGGCGTTTGAGAGATTTATTTTAATCCATCAAAAATAAGCAGGCTTTGTATAAGAAATTGTTAATTTCTAATTGATTTTAGATATTTTAATCAGTGAAAACTTTTGTAAAAAGATCTTTGCAAGATGAAATACAAGTAGTATTTTCTTCTACTTTTGTTTTATAGAATAGATTTTAAGTATGAAACAATACCATGACTTACTTCAGCATATTTTAGATAAAGGAACCAAAAAAGAGGATCGAACCGGAACCGGAACAGTATCTGTTTTTGGGTATCAAATGCGCTTTGATTTAAACGAAGGATTTCCTTGTTTAACAACAAAAAAACTGCATTTACGTTCAATAATTCATGAACTATTGTGGTTTTTGAAAGGCGACACAAATATTCAGTATTTGAAAGAAAACAATGTTTCTATTTGGGATGAGTGGGCAGATGCAGAAGGGAATTTAGGCCCCGTTTATGGTTCTCAATGGAGAAGTTGGCCCACAGCCGATGGAAGACATATCGACCAAATTACTCAGGTGTTGGATCAACTTAAAAACAATCCAGATTCACGTCGCATTATCGTTTCAGCCTGGAATGTAGGAGAAATTGATAAAATGGCTCTTCCTCCATGTCATGCCTTCTTTCAGTTTTATGTTGCGGACGATAAATTGAGTTGTCAATTGTATCAGCGCAGCGCAGACACTTTTTTAGGAGTGCCGTTTAACATTGCTTCCTATGCGTTATTAACCATGATGATGGCTCAAGTTTGCGGATTAAAACCGGGAGATTTTGTGCATACATTAGGCGATGCTCATTTATATTCTAATCACTTAGAACAAGCTAAATTGCAATTGAACCGAGAGTTTAGACCACTTCCAGAATTGAAAATCAATCCGGAAATAAAAGATCTTTTTGATTTCAAATACGAAGATTTTGAATTAGTCAATTACGATCCACATCCACACATCAAAGCGGCCGTAGCCATTTAACTCATGAAAACAGCTCTAATCGTAGCTATTGATGCTAATCGTGGAATTGGAAAGGACAATGACCTCATGTGGCATTTGCCTAATGATATGAAGTTTTTCAAAGAAACCACACAAAATCAAATTGTTGTAATGGGTCGAAAAAATTATGACTCCATTCCTGAAAGATTTCGGCCATTGCCTAATCGGCTAAATGTGGTTTTAACTAGAAATCCTGGTTTTCATGCTCCGGGATGTAAGGTTTTTACTTCTTTAACTGATTGTTTGGAATTTTTCAAGGAAGAAAATGATAGAACTGTTTTCATCATTGGTGGCGGAGAAATATACAAAATGGCACTTGATTCAGGGCTTATTGATGAAATGTTCATTACCTATATTGATAAATCCTACGGAGCAGATACTTTTTTCCCTGAATTCGATACAACACAATGGCAGCAAAATTCGGTAACGAAACAGGATAAAGATGATGCGCATGATGCCTCTTATCAAATTATGCATTATACCCGCATCAAATAAAACATATTATTACTCCCAAGGTTAATTTTACGTTAACAAATAAAGAAAAGTAGTTCAATTTAAAACTAGGCCATACATTTGTTAAAAAATAGAAATTATGGCAGGAGGATTTTTAAAGTACTTTTTACCGAAAGACAAAGTCTTTTATTCATTATTTGAAGAAGCAGCTGTTAACCTAGTATTGATCGCTCGTCAATTGATTCAGGTGGTTCAAGAACCCGACTTCAATAAAAGAGCTGTCATTATAAAAGAAATGGAAGACATCGAACATAAAAACGATGAAATTACACACAATATATTTATTGAGTTAGGAAGAAATTTCATAACACCATTTGACCGTGAAGACATTCACAGTTTAGCTTCTGCACTAGACGATATTGCTGATTATATTTATGCTGCAGGTAAAAAAATTAATTTTTATCGCATAGACCCGCTTTCTGATGATGGTATTCAGAAGTCAGCACAGGCAATCCTAGAGGCTGTTTTGGCCGTACAAAGCGCAGTAATAGAAATTCGAAATTTAAAAAACACGCACAAAATTGTTGAGTGTGTTATTAAAATTAATAGTATTGAAAATCACGCAGATGAAATCTTTGATTCGTGTATCGAAAAATTATTTGATTCTGATGTAGATGCTAAAGAATTGATTAAACGAAGAGAGATTTACCAAATTCTAGAGATTACAACCGACAAATGTGAAGATGCAGGAAATGTAATCGAATCAATCGTTGTGAAATACGCATAATTCAATTTAATTCTTAACATTATGTTTACTCTACTAATTGTAGTTATTGTAATCGCACTTTTGTTTGATTTGGTAAATGGATTTCATGATGCCGCAAACTCTATTGCCACCGTTGTTTCAACAAAAGTTTTAACACCTTTTCAAGCTGTAATTTGGGCTGCAGTTTTTAATATTATTGCTTTTTGGGTTTTTGATATGAGCGTTGGAAATACCGTTGCCAAAACAGTAGATAATAATGCAATTGATTTGTGGGTGATTTTAGCGGGACTCTTGGCAGCAACCTTCTGGAATTTATTAACCTGGTGGCTTGGAATTCCATCTTCGTCTTCTCATACACTTATCGGAGGATTTGCTGGCGCAGCAGTTGCCCATGCCGGGTTTGATGTGATTGCAGGAGCAGAAATTATGAAAGTAGCTTTATTCATTTTTCTAGCTCCCTTTATTGGTGGATTTATTGCCTTAATTATCGCGCTAGTTACAATAACTCGTTCTTTCTGGAAAAAAATGTTAGCCATCGGAATTCTATCAGCGATTACCATTGAGATAATGTTATATATGACTGAATATCTTGATGTTAAGCCTATTATGATGTATATTGTAATTGGTATGATTAGTATTTTTGTGCTTGTTTACATTTGGTATGAAATTGCACACGGAAAAAGGCCTTCATCTGTGAAAGAAGCCGGAATGCATAAAAAATTACAATTGTTGTCCTCTGCAGCGTTTTCTTTGGGTCATGGGGGCGCAGACTCACAAAAAGTAATGGGTATTATTTGTGCTGCATTGATGGTTTATGGAAACCTAAGTAGAGAGGGTAAATTGAACGAATCTGTTCCGGTTGGTTTTCAAATTACTGAGTTGGTTCAAATAGAATTCGAAAATGAAAACGGACAAAAAGAAAAGTTTAAACCTGAATTTGCCGAATTAGCTGGAAAAGTATACTACAAAAAAGGGAAGGATATTATCGATGCCTCCAATCAGCAATTAGTTTATTCGAATAAAAAAATCAATAAAAAATACGTGGACGTGGCTCATTCACCAGATTTTAAGTCCATTGAAAAAAACATGCACAAAATAGAAGTTTATTCAAAAGGCGATACGTTATTTGATGCAAAATTGAATAAAGCGATTTTTATAGATAAAACGCTAAATAAAGCGTATAAATATGCTTCTGTTTTTTATTCTCAAATTGATTTGAAAAAAGGTGAATTACTATCTGGACATAAAATCAAAACAAAAGTTCAGTCCGAAACGATGCCATTTTGGATAGCATTTGGTTGTTACCTCATGATTGGTTTGGGTACCTTAATGGGGGGATGGAAAATTGTTAAAACAATGGGGACAAAAATCACAAAAGTAACTCCACTTGAGGGAGTGTGTGCTGAAACTGCCGGTGCATTAACGCTATTTACTGTTAGTAATTTTGGAATTCCTGTTTCTACAACCCACACCATAACAGGGTCTATAATTGGTGTAGGAGCAACAAAAAGATTAAGTGCAGTTAGATGGGGTGTTACCATAAATTTATTATGGGCGTGGATTTTAACTATTCCGGTTAGTGGGATTTTAGCTGCCTTGATTTATTATACTATCTCTTTTTTGAAATAATTCAATTTTTATAATTTCGCAAGCGTAGCTCATTGGTTACGCTTTTTTTGTTTCCGTGGCATAATTCTCAATGTAGAATTAAGGAGTGGAAGCAACTATATCAGTTGTAAAATAGAGAAATTTTAAATAATATCAGGAAGCTCTTGTATACTAAAGCCTTGTGAATGAGTAAACGACTTTCATCTTTCTAACAATATTCAATCATAAGTTCCATGTTTTATAAAAAAACCAGATTGTAAACCTCGCTTCATTATTGAATATAGTAAGCCAAAACTGCGGTTTTTTTCTTAATTTTGAGCAACAAATACAATCGTTTGAATGGAACAAGCTGCACCATATATCCCAACTAATAAAATTAGAATTGTAACCGCTGCTTCGCTTTTTGATGGGCACGATGCGGCCATAAACATCATGCGCCGAATCATTCAAGCAACCGGTTGTGAAGTTATTCACCTCGGACATGATCGCTCAGTAGAAGAAGTTGTGGATTGTGCCATTCAAGAAGATGCTCAAGCTATTGCTATGACATCCTACCAAGGCGGCCACATAGAGTATTTCAAATACATGCGCGATTTATTAATAGCAAAAGGAGCTCCTCACATTAAGATCTTTGGTGGGGGAGGAGGAACAATATTACCCTCTGAAATCGAAGAGCTTCAAGCATACGGAATTACGCGCATTTATCATCCAGACGATGGAAGAACAATGGGTCTGCAAGGAATGATTAATGATTTAATCCAGAAATGTGATTTTCCTGCAGGAAGTAATATTACTAATGAGCCTGAAAAACTAGCGGTGAAAGACGTTCCTTCCATTGCACGCGTTATTTCTGCTGCAGAAAACTTTCCAGAGCAAAATACTGAAGTACTAAATAAAATTAGAGTTATTGCTCAAGCTAAATCAATTCCTGTATTAGGTATTACCGGCACAGGAGGTTCTGGAAAATCTTCTTTGGTGGATGAATTAGTTCGACGGTTTTTAATTGATTTTACAGACAAACAAATTGCTGTTGTTTCAGTAGACCCTTCTAAACGAAAAACAGGTGGAGCACTGTTGGGAGATAGAATTCGAATGAATTCCATAAAAAGCGAGCGCGTATACATGCGTTCCTTAGCTACACGCCAGTCCAATTTAGCACTATCAAAACACGTGGCAGAAGCAATCAGTATTTTGAAAGCTGCCAACTACGATTTAATCATTTTAGAAACTTCTGGTATTGGTCAATCCGATACAGAAATTTTGGATCATTCAGATGTTTCTTTGTATGTCATGACGCCTGAATACGGAGCTGCAACTCAGTTGGAGAAAATTGATATGTTGGATTTCGCAGATGTCATAGCGCTAAATAAATTCGACAAACGTGGCGCACTAGATGCCTTGCGCGATGTTAGAAAACAATACCAACGCAATCACAATTTGTGGGATAAAAACGTAGATGATATGCCGGTTTACGGAACTATTGCATCTCAATTCAATGATCCTGGAATGAATTCACTTTACAAAGTGATCATGGATAAGGTGGTAGAAAAAACAAGTGCCCCACTGAATTCTACGTTTGAGATTACCCGTGAAATGTCAGAAAAGATCTTCGTCATTCCACCGGATAGAACACGTTATTTATCTGAAATTTCTGAAAACAACAGATCCTATGATAAATGGGTGAATCAACAAGTGAAAGTTGCTGAGAAACTATATGGATTGAAAACTTCGATTCAAACTTTAAGTGATTCTAGCCTTGAAGATAAAGATCGATTGGTAAAAGGATTAACCGAAGCTTTTGAACAAGAAAAATTGAATTTTGACCCGAAAAATTGGGCAGTCATTCAAAATTGGGATGAAAAGAAACAATCTTTCAAAAATCCGGAGTATCAGTTCAAAGTAAGAGACAAAATATTAAGCATTCAAACGCATACTGAATCACTTTCTCATTCGCAAATACCTAAAGTTGCTTCTCCAAACTATTCAAGTTGGGGGGATATTTTGCGTTGGGTACTTCAAGAAAATTATCCGGGAGAATTTCCATACACAGCAGGATTGTTTCCTTTTAAGCGTGAAGGGGAAGATCCAACGCGTATGTTTGCTGGTGAGGGTGGACCAGAAAGAACGAACAAACGGTTCCATTATGTGAGTTTGGGTATGCCTGCAAAACGACTTTCAACAGCATTTGACTCGGTAACTTTGTACGGAAACGACCCGGATGTTCGACCGGATATTTATGGTAAAATTGGAAATTCGGGTGTTTCTATTTGCTGTTTAGATGATGCGAAAAAACTCTATTCCGGTTTTGATTTAAGTCATCCGGCTACTTCTGTTTCTATGACAATTAATGGTCCTGCTCCTATGTTGTTAGGTTTTTTCATGAATGCGGCCATTGATCAGAATTGTGAAAAGTACATCAAAGCAAATGGCTTAGAAGCTGAGATTGAGGCGAAGATAGCAGCCATTTATAAAGAAAAAGGAACGGAAAGACCACGTTATCAAGAAACCTTACCTGAAGGGAATGATGGATTAGGATTGATGTTATTGGGCGTTACGGGAGATCAAGTACTTTCCTCCGATATATATGCTCAAATCAAAGCAGATACGCTAAAACAAGTGAGAGGCACTGTACAAGCAGACATTTTAAAAGAAGATCAAGCACAAAATACGTGTATTTTTTCCACGGAATTTGCTTTACGATTAATGGGAGATGTACAACAATACTTCATCAACAACGGGGTAAGAAATTTCTATTCTGTATCTATTTCGGGATATCACATTGCTGAGGCTGGTGCAAATCCTATAACACAATTGGCATTCACATTAGCAAATGGATTTACATACGTAGAATACTATTTGAGCCGGGGAATGGACATAAATGATTTTGGACCAAATTTATCATTCTTTTTCTCGAATGGAATTGATCCGGAATATGCAGTGATTGGGCGTGTTGCACGAAGAATATGGGCGAAGGCCTTGGCTAAAAAATACGGAGCCAATTCACGCGCGCAAATGTTGAAATACCACATTCAAACTTCGGGTCGCTCATTGCATGCACAAGAAATTGATTTCAACGATATTAGAACTACTCTACAGGCCTTGTATGCAATTTACGATAACTGTAATTCACTGCACACGAACGCTTATGATGAGGCGATTACAACTCCAACAGAAGAATCTGTGCGTAGAGCGATGGCTATTCAGTTGATTATCAATCGCGAACTAGGGTTGGCTAAAAACGAAAATCCATTACAAGGAGCGTTTATTATTGAAGAATTAACGGAATTAGTTGAAGCAGCCGTTTTAACTGAATTTGATCGCATTACAGAACGTGGAGGAGTGTTAGGCGCCATGGAAACGATGTATCAACGCTCAAAAATTCAGGAAGAATCCTTGTATTACGAAACGTTAAAACATACGGGTGAATTTCCAATCATTGGAGTGAACACTTTCTTGAGCTCAAAAGGATCGCCAACGATGTTGCCAAAAGAAGTAATTCGCGCAACGGAAGAAGAAAAACAATATCAAATTAACATGTTGGGTCAATTACATGCTACAAAAGGAAATCAAGCAGAAGAGGGGATTAGAAAAGTACAAGATGCAGCTATAAACAACCGTAACATGTTTGAAGAATTGATGGAAACCTGTAAACATGCTTCTTTGGGGCAAATTACAAACGCGTTATTTCAGGTAGGGGGACAGTATAGGAGGAATATGTAGGGAACATTAAAGAATTCGATTATCCATAAATTAATTCTTTGGATTCATTGATAGATTTAATTAGAATTGGGTTTTTCAGTGTCTGTTCCTCCAGTAAATCGACTTTTCTTCCAAATAAAGATTCGAGGTTCTTTTTCAATTCCATGTAGTTTTGAAAATACTTACTCAGATCCATTTGTTTAAAGCGAACAAGGAAATCAATATCACTTTGAGCGGTAAAACTTGAATTCAAAGCTGAACCAAACAAGTACATTTTATCCACGTGATAATCTACACATAGATTTTTTAGTTTAGCCAGATCTTGCTCCATGTGCAACATAAAACAAATTTATGGAAAATTTGAAGTTGCATCAAAATACAACGGTTTGTATTTTGCGAGGGATTTAAATGGGATTACTTCACTGAAAAATCAAAGACTTTTGTGTTATTGTTGGTATTTAAGTAGGCTAAATTTGATTTTGAATTATCCATATAAACAAAACAATATTCACCAGTTGTTAAATCTTGAAAGGATATTTCAAAAAGGTTGTTATCAGTTTTCTTGTACTTAAAATTGGCAACTTCCTTTGAGTTTAATGAATTTTCATAAGTCATACCGTAAGCTCCATATTTGCCTGTCCTATATTGACGTTTTCCTCTACGGATTTTTAATTTTATTAGTTTGAATTCATTAGGGCTAATTGCCTTAGAATTTGCTCCGGACATTAGGATATTCATGTAATTCTCTTCACCAACTTTATTTGTTGCATTTGTATTTGAAGAGTTTAATTCTTTTTCTTCAGGTTTAAATTTAAAGTAAAATTTTGTCGTTGAATTGATCGAATAATTTGCCTCCTTGCCTGGTATTTCTCCTATTGCTTTAGGTTTAAATTGACTTCCTTTTTTAACGATGTTAACTACTGTTGGATCCAGTGCCGTAATTTGATCCCCATCTTTAAAATAAATACCGGATGGCAACTTCTCAAACTCTTTGTTCACTTGTGAAAAAACAAGGTTCGACATTAACACTAGAGATAAAAGTAATTTAGTTTTCATAGCAATTTTTTTACAAAGATAACAAAATGACAAATACGTCATTACATTTTTCCTTACGAATGTGTCAGTTTGTTGTCAAATGGCTAAAGGGCAACTTAAAAATGATGAATTAATCAAACAAATCGTGTTGTTGATCAAACAATTACGTGAGGAGCGTGATTTAACCCAGGAGGATGTCTATAATGATACCGGAATTCACATTGCACGGATTGAATCAGCCAGGGTGAACGTTTCCATTAGTACCCTTCATTCGTTAGCAACCTATTTTGAAATGTCGCTGGAAGAATTTTTTCAACGGATTAAGGCATAAGTCGTTTCAATAACGCTTCATCTTATCCCTTTCTTCAATCGCTTCATTGTACATGCAGCCATTTCTATCATGGGGAAGTTCTAGTTTGGTAAAAGCGGATGAAAAACGAAAGACTACATTCTTGCAATAAAAATAGCGGATAAACACGATTTACATCCTTTAATAGCCTTTGCAAAATCTTAATCAAGGAATAAATAATCAGAAGATCAACTTATAGAACCGACAGGTATTGATCTATTTAAAAATCAATTAAAGCAGGAAATTGATCTAACCCTTATTCACTAAATTCAACTAATCTCATTCACCCCATACAACGGAACATTGGTCATCCATGTTTCTTGGTGGAAATCGGAGAGGGAAGTTCTGTAACAGAAAATATCTGGGTATTTATCTGCAACCGTTTTTAGTGATTTAGACTGGAGATTTTCACTGGCTTTATCCTCTTCTGCGTTCCAACAAAATCATCATCATGAGGGATAGAATTATTCGTTCTTGTTCTTTTTCGGAAACATCGGCAATTTTATCAACTGTAAATGTTTTTCCTAGAAAGGACTTGTTTTTCGAAAGTCTCATTATTGGTTGCCCATTTTTGTCAGTAATTAGGTATTTCGGATTGAACATATACCCTGTAAAAATCCCTACAATTGGAATTTCACTCAATAAGGCATCAATTAATTTTGCCCATGGATTTACTTCTTTAATCGTGAATTCGTGTTCTTGATTTAAATTGAATATTTCATAGGTAGCTTTCCAAAGTGATGCGCGCCCTTTTCGTGCAACCCGTCCTAATTCAAGGTCATTTGCATCAGAAAATGTGTAAGTGGCTGAATAGTCAATCCATTTGTTTGCTTTGATACGATAGATCAAATTCGCTTTAGATTCATCGCTATAACAAAGGATATCCTCTTTTAATTTGAACATTTTTTGACGTACGTAACTAACAGTGGTATTATTAGCATCTGTTATAGAAAAATCATTAGACAAGGTTCCAACCTTGAATTTAAAGGTTAATGGAAATTGAAGCATATTTCAGGGATTTAAAAAAGTAATTATTAATAGAGTCGTAAGCATGAACAATCATATTACTTAAGCCATAATTTGATGTGAACATGAAATAGATAGCTGAATATATAGTTTTTGCAATTTTTCAAGACTTTAAAAATAATCAATAAATCTCTTTTCATTGCACGAATTGATATAAAATAAAAATCATTGAAGTCAAAATAGTGAACATTTACATTTTTTTCTTCATTTCCAACACTGATTTTACAGTCATTTTCATGCCCATCATGTCAATCGTTGTGTTTAGTGTTCCTCCAATTCCAACAAACATTCCGTTGGTGTAATCAAAATTAGCGGTGATGGTTCCGTTAATTTCAGGAGCCATTCCTTTTGCCATTCCCAAAGCTGCTTGATCTTCCGCATCTAGTTCCATTCCGTCGCTTCCGCCAAAACTACCCATGTTAAATGATCCTTCTTCCGTTTGACCACTCGCCGCTCCTTGAAACATATCTGCATTTTTATTCGTGCTTATTTTTTCCTCCAAACTAGCCAATCCATTGACCATTGATTTTACTAACACATCCACCGTGTACATTCCCGCTGTTGCGCTGTATTTATCTCCTTGTGCCACTTTTCCGTCAGGCAACACCATCATTTCTAAAAAATCATACGGAAAGACATCTAAATGGTCACTCTCCTCTGTTTCTTTAACCGATGCCTTTTTAGTTGTACTAATCGTTTGAACAGTATATCCTGCTTTTAATTTCCCTGTTTTTGGATCAAATTCCGCATATACATCCACTTTTTCATTCGCTGTTTGCACACCCGCGCTTGCTCCATTTTCATCTGCCTTGCCATACACTAAATAATTTCCAGTCGCTGTAGTAACTAAGCTCACTTTTTTAGGAAAGGTGAAGTGTCCTTTTTTGTCTACCGTGATATCACTTTGAACGGCATTTTTAGGTAGTGTAGCCAAACTTGCCATGATTGTTCCTTTCGAATCTTTAACGGTGTAATTTACCAAATACAATTTCCCTTTGGCAAGACCAGCAGGATCTACGGATTGAATAAATAATACAAAATCAATGGTTGTAACAAACTTCTCTTGAATGTTCATTCCCATAGCAGAGGTAGTTACGTCGTCTTTTTGTAGAGAAGAAAATGAATAACTGGTATTCGCTTTCCATTTGTACACTAATTCTGTAGCGGTGAAAGAATTTATAAGTAAAAACACAATAATTGAAGACAATAAAACTTTCATAAAATTTATTTTTTAGGGGTCAAAGTAAATCCATTTTTAACAATACTCAACGTTTCTTTTCCAATACCAACAATGGAAACAATGTTCAAAGGAAATTCTAACAAAACATGCGAAAAACTCAGGAAGAATAAGAAACTCAAACCGAGCGCATAATCATAAGCATATAGTCCACAAGCAGTTAACCACAGTCCAATTACCAGTGCAAACCTTATTTTTGGTACTTTGTGCCAGCGAATTACTTCCGTTTTACTAAACCAATTAAGGTAATGATACAAATAAGCGAACGCAATAAATCGCATCAGCATGATTCCGACTGTTGAGAAAAATATGCTATTCCAATAATACTCTTTTGTATTGACCGGAATGGCGAATTTCACCGGTATCGGTTTGTTGTAATATTCACTTTCTGTGTTGGGAACAATGAAATTTTCAGATAATTTATTTTTCAACGAATCCGAAATGCGTGTCCGTTCAGCTACAGGGAATTGGTTGTCTGCTGATTTTTTATTCACGACAGAGTCTAAATATTGTTTGTTTGTTAAAAGCGGTTCATCTATCAGCTTAAAATGATCCAAAATACTTACGTTGGTATAGAAAAAACCATCTCCATCTGCGTAATACGCTTTTTTCCCAAAATCAGATAAGTAGTTTGTTTTGGGATTTACTGGAGTGTAAAACACCAAAATGATTGGGATAACTATAAAGGTTGCCATAGATAACAAACCAGTTTTGCTTCTAGATTTCAATGCGCCATACAACATGAACAATCCGGTAAAAACATACACGTGAATTAAGGTAGGAACCAAAGAAGTTAATGCAAAAATCGTTGTGCTTGAGTTGTTTTCAGCACTTCTTTCAGGAGAGAGCCAACCCGAAATAAATACAAACAAGAATGAAATGGCAACAATTTTAACAATAAGATTCTCCACCAACGCAAATAGAATAGCGCTGAATAATGCTAACACCAACAATTTATCGAATAAGTTAGCCTCCACAAAAGCATCATAGAAATCAGTATTGACTCCAAAATCTTTGGCGAACGCAGCGTAGGAAAGTAACACACCAATTACCACAAGTACAATGAAATCATATTTTCCTTTCGAGAAATAATTACGATCGTGTAGCCAACTAATTTCGGTCAAATAATGCAACGGTCCCAAAAATGCATAAGCAAATAAAAAAACTTCAAACGGGAGAAAAAAAGCACCTAAAGCACTTAAAAACATCAGACTGATATTAAGGTAATTGATTTTTGCGTCCCGGGTTGGAGTCATGGTGATTCTGTTTACACAAATTTAACTTTTTTATTGAACGAACTAAAATAATAGCTCTTAAATTTGGGGTGCATGTTCAGCCTAAGAAAAAGTTAGCTGAATTGGTTAACTTTGAACGAAATATTATAATATATGCAAACGTATAATAAAATAATGCTCTATTTTTGGTTGGTGGCCGGAATCGTTTCACTGATCGTGGTGACTTTTAATTGCATTACGATTGGAATGGATAAATGGGCGTTTTATTTTAGCATGCCAGCAATTGCTTTTCTTATGTTTTTCTTCAAACGAATAATGATGCGCCGCATGGAAAAGCATTTAGAATATTTGAAAACAGTAAAAAAGGACGAAATCGTAAACAAATAAATTGTTTCAACAGTTTAGGTAACTAATCCCATAAAAATTCGTCTAATTCTCAATGAAAAAACTCTTCGCCCCGCATAAAACAACCTTTTTACTCGGCTTTCTGTTTTTCAGCACCCAATTATTTAGTCAAATTTTAGTTAGTGGTAAAGTTACTGACGAGAGAAACGATCCGATTCCCTACACAAAGATTTTCATTAAAAACATGTCGGATCAGCGTACCTTGAGTGATGCAAATGGGTATTACGAAATTCGATTGATGCCAGGGGAGTATTTTTTGATTTTTAATTCTGTTGGTTTTCAAGATCGTGAGGCATATGTTACCGTATCAGACAAGCCGGTTCAGTACAACATACAGTTGTTCCCTTCTTCAGTGAAGGATTTTGCGGATATGGATATCAATACAAAAAAATCGAATCCAGGTCGAGAAATCATGCTAAAAGTAGTGGAGAAAAGAGACAAAATCAGCTTATGGAATTATCCACATTCAGTTGAAGTATACATCAAGGCTACTGAAAAACTGGACCGGAAAAACCAACCTAAAAAGGAAGTTAAAAAACCAGAAATAGACGAACCTTTTGCTGATTCAGAAGCGAAAAAACAAGCTGATTTATTAGCAGCAAACATGAACTTGGCAGAGGCTCAAATAACTAGAAATTATGCCCCAATTGACAAGGTTAAAGAAATTCGAAATGCCTACGAGTTGCGCGGATCAGACCGTAATTTGTATTACACCACAACTGCAAAATCAAATTTTAATTTCTTTGAGAACTTATTGCGCTTAGATGATTTGCACCAAAATCCGATTATGTCTCCCATTTCTAGCCCGGGAATATTATCCTACAAGTACCGAATTGAGACCAAGTATCAGGAAAATGGAAAAACCATTTCTAAAATTAAAATCTCACCCCGAAATGTCGCAACTTCCACCTTGGAAGGATATATCTACGTAATTGATTCCCTCTGGTTGATTCAAAAACTGGAATTAACCATGGAAAAAGGAAATTTATTGATGTATGATTATTTTACGGTTTATCAAGAATTTGAGCATCCCGGAGACAGTATCTGCGTATTAAAATTTCAGGATTTAAAATACGGGGTTAAGTATAAAAATGAGACAAGTCAAGCATCCACACAAGCAGTTTTTTCAAATTATAATTTTCAACCCAAATTTGGAAACAAGTTTTTTGGAACCGAAGTGGCTATTACGGAAAAAGAAGCCTACGAAAAAGATACAGCCTATTGGTCAGAAAAACGACAAGGTGTTTTAACAGATGAAGAGCGAAAGTTTATTTTAGTGAAAGACAGTATTTTTCAGGCGCGAAATCGAAAAGAGTACTTAGATTCCGTAGATTCAATTTTTAACAAAGTCACTTTCTTAAAAGTTATTTGGTTTGGCATAGACCATCGAAATAGGGTAAATAAAACGCAATTTACTTTCGCTTCTATTGCATCTGTTGTTCAACCACTTTTTATTGGTGGTCCTCGAGTAGCTCCTTGGGTAGATTATTTTAAAAAATGGAAAAATGAACGAACACTAGATTCCTACACCCAAATTTCTTATGGCTTTTTGAATAAAGATATCAAGGGAGATACTTGGTGGAAATATCGGTTTGATCCGTTTCATTTTGGAACAGTCAGGTGGTCTTTGAATCATAATTTCGATGTTATTAGGGGGTTTGATGCTATTACTCAAATTTACAAACGCGATAACTTTATTGAGGCCACACGCATGAGAGTAGCCTGCGAATACGAGCTATTTAATGGCTTTTATGTAGATTTTGATACTGAATTCTCGGAAAGAAGGTCGCTCAAAGATTATAAGTTTCTGACCTGGTTGGATAATGCCATTCCAAACAATGATCCTACGGAATTTCAAACGTATCAAGCAATGGTTTCAGACATAACGTTTAGTTATACTCCTCGTCAAAAGTACATGCGCGAACCAAATAGAAAAGTATTATTAGGTTCCGCTTGGCCAACATTTTATTTGAATTATGAGCGTGGAATACCTAAAGTTTTTGGTTCAGATATCGACCACGAATATTTGCAATTTAGTTTAGCACAAACATTTAAAATAGGCACATTGGGTACAACGAGTTATCGGGGTGCTATTGGAAAGTTTATTAGTGCTCGGAACTTGAGAAACCCAGACTATAAATTTCAGCGTAGAAGTGATCCCATTTGGTTTTCTAATCCGCTTTTTTCATTCCAAGGATTGGATTCAACTTTACCAACGATCGATTATTCCATGGAGGCACATTTTGTACATCATGACAATGGTGCTATCATCAACAAAATCCCATTCATGAAAAAAACCCGCATTGGGTTGATTATGGGCGGAGGGATTTTGTATGTAAAACAATATAATTGGTTACATTATGAAGCAGTAGCCGGGTTGGAACGAAATTTTAAAATTTCTAGACGAAGATTGCGGTTAGGCGTTTACGGAGTATTGTCTGATGGTAACAATATTCCTTTTAGGGCTACGTGGAAAGTTTCTTTTGCATTAATGGATGATAGAAATTTAAAATGGAATTTTTAGGTGAATTAAAAATATTTTTTTATTTTTATAAAAAATTGTAACCTTACTTTATTTAGTGCGTTTAAGGAAAGCAACAAACAAACAATAAAACAACTCTTATGAAAACAAAAATCACGTTAACAATTTTCGGTTTATTATTCGTTGCTGGACTTGTATCTTCTTGCGGTTCAGGAGGTAAGGCTGGATGTGATGCATACGGTCAAGCAAAAATTAAGCAAAATTCGGATTTAGCTTCAAAATAATTCTCTGATTGAAAAAATTAGTAGGGTTCGTTAGTTAACGAGCCCTTTTTTGTTTAGAATAGTTTCCATTTCTTGTTGCAACAACAACGATTCTTTTCGGGCGGCTTCTGCAAAATCAAGATTAGAGGATGCATAAAGTATTCCACGTGAAGAATTAATCAACAATCCGCAATCTTTAGCCCAACCAAATTGCACCACTTCATCTAATGTACCTCCCTGAGCGCCTACACCCGGAACTAAAAAAAAGTGATTCGGTGCCAAGGATCGAACATGCGCGAGTTGCTCCGTTTTTGTTGCTCCCACCACATACATTAAATTGGATTCATTTCCCCACTCCTGGCTTTTTTCAATAACGTGTTGATAGAGTTTTTTTCCATCTTGAGACTCAATTAACTGAAAATCAAATGCTCCTTTGTTGGACGTTAGCGCCAATAGTACAACCCATTTGTCTTGAAATTCTAAAAAGGGCTTAACGCTATCTTCTCCCATATATGGAGCAACGGTTACTGCATCACAATTCAATGTCTCAAAAAATGTTTTGGCGTAATAGGTAGATGTATTTCCAATATCCCCTCTTTTGGCATCAGCAATACAAAGGACATCTTTTGGTAAATATTCAATGGTTTTTTGAAGTGTTTCCCATCCTTTCGCTCCATGGCATTCATAAAATGCAGTATTTGGCTTATAGGCCACAGCTAAATCGTGGGTTGCATCAATAATCGCTTTGTTAAAAGCAAATATGGGGTCTTTTTCGCTTAATAAATGAGTGGGTATTTTGGATAAATCAGGATCCAAACCAATGCATAAAAAACTCTTTTTTCGTTTAATTTGATCAATTAATTCTTCTCTTGTCATTTTATTCTCCTTTGAGTTTTTCAGCATTTTCAGCCATTTTTAATGCGTCAATCATTTCCTGTATATCTCCATTCATGAAAACTGATAAATTATACATCGTTTTATTGATTCGGTGATCGGTAATCCTTCCTTGGGGATAATTGTATGTCCTGATTTTTGCGGAACGATCTCCAGATGAAACCAAGGTTTTTCGTTGAGCCGCTCGTTCATTATGCACCCGCTCTAATTCTGCTTGATACAGTCGTGAACGTAAAACGGATATTGCTTTTTCTAGATTTTTATGCTGAGACCGACCATCTTGACATTCAACAACCGTTCCTGTTGGAAGGTGTGTTAATCGGATGGCTGATTCTGTTTTATTAATGTGCTGTCCGCCCGCGCCAGATGCTCTAAAAGTATCCTTTCTAACATCATTCATATCTAGTTGAAAATCCACTTCTTCCGCTTCTGGTAAAACAGCCACAGTTATTGCCGATGTATGAACCCTTCCTTGTGATTCTGTTTCAGGAACACGTTGAACACGGTGCACGCCCGATTCAAATTTCAACATCCCATAAATTCCATTTCCGGAAATATCCATGGAAATTTCTTTGTATCCCTTTACTGTACCCTCAGAAGAATTCAAAATCTCGTAAGTCCAACCCATAGTTTTGAAAAACATTGTATACATCCGAAAACAATCTTCTACAAAAATACATGCTTCGTCTCCACCGGTTCCTGCCCGTAATTCCATGATGGCATTTTTATCGTCCTCGGGATCTTTAGGAATTAATAATAGTTTTATTTCTTCTTCCATTAAAGGTCGACGAGTTTCTAATTCATCGATTTCCATTTTGGCCATTTCCCGCATTTCACTATCGGTTTCTGTTTCCAAAAGTTCTCGTGAATTTTTTATATTCCCCAACAAATTGTGGTAATCTTTAAAAATCGCATCAATCACCTCCAAGTCACGGTATTCTTTATTCAATTTTACATATCGATCCATGTCAGAAATAATATCCGGGTCAACAATTAGTTTTCCGACCTCTTCAAATCGATAATGTATGGCTTCCAATCTGGAATATAAATCTTGCATGCTTCTTTTTTAATAGGTAAAGGTCCCGAATTCAGATTGAATAGTTAGTTTCTTTGTTTCTGATTCTTCAACACGACCAACAAGTTGAGCATCCACACCAAATGACTTCGAAATTTCAATGATTTCATTAGCCACCTCGTTTGAAACATATATTTCCATTCGGTGACCCATATTGAACACTTTGTACATTTCTTTCCAATCCGTACCTGATTCTTCTTGAATCATTTTAAAAAGAGGTGGAACAGGGAATAAATTGTCTTTGATAATATGTAATTCATCAATGAAATGAAGCACTTTCGTTTGCGCGCCACCCGAACAATGAACCATACCGTGAATTTCATTTCTGTACTTATCCAATATTGCTTTGATGATTGGCGCATACGTTCTCGTTGGCGATAACACCAATTTACCAGCATCAACGGGCACATCCGAAAGATTTTCTGTTAATGACTTACTGCCAGAATAAACCAATTCGGCCGGAACTAAATGATCATAGCTTTCCGGAAACTCTTGAGCCAATTCATTCGAAAACACATCATGTCTCGCAGAAGTGAGGCCATTGCTTCCCATTCCTCCGTTGTAACTTGTTTCATAGTTTGCTTGTCCGCAAGAAGATAGACCTACAATTACATCTCCCGGTTGAATGGTATGATTAGAAATCACGTCTGATTTTTTCATTCTACAAACAACGGTCGAGTCAACAATAATTGTTCGTACTAAATCACCAACATCTGCAGTTTCTCCACCGGTAGAATGGATATCAATGCCATAATTTCGTAAATCAACCAAAAGTTCTTCGGTTCCATTTATGATAGCTGAAATTACTTCACCCGGAATCAAGTTTTTATTTCTTCCAATGGTAGAAGAAAGAAGGATTGGACCCGTAGCACCCACACACAGTAAATCATCTAAATTCATGATCAACGCATCTTGTGCAATTCCTTTCCAAACAGACAAATCGCCTGTTTTTTTCCAATACATGTAGGCTAATGAAGACTTTGTTCCTGCACCATCAGCATGCATCACAATACAATATTCATCATCTCCAGTGAGGGAGTCGGGAACAATTTTGCAAAAAGCTTTTGGAAACAATCCTTTGTCCACTTTTTTTATGGCTTGATGAACATCTTCTTTGCCGGCAGAAACGCCACGGAGGTTATATCGGGTATCTGACATATAATTGGTTGACTGCAAAAGTAAAAAAATCGATTCAGAAATAAAGGAATCACAGAATTATTAATCAACATAAACGGCAGAAATGCAACCCAAATAATTATGTATCTTTGAGAATTAGCAATTCAGTATATGCGTTTATTATTTTGTATGTTTTTGTTTTCCAGTTTAGGGTTTTTAGCTCAATCATCCCACGAACCCAATTTAGTAAAATGGCAGGGTCAATTGGCTATGAATGATCGACTATTTATTCCTTTTACACTGGAAATCAGTAAGTTTAAAAACAAAACAAGAATCGATATTGTAAATGGAAAAGAACGTATTTCACTGCAAATCACAAAGGATGGTGATAGTGTGGTTGGTCGTTTTCCTGAGTTGGATGCATACTTAAAATTCAAATTTAATGACCAGGGTACTGAGCTTCGTGGATATTGGCTCAATTTGAATAAAAAAACGCAAACCAAAATTTCAATGAATGCGTGGCAGGATAAAAAAATCACAGAAATGGCTTCTGAAACATCCAATATTGATGGAACATGGAAAGCGACTTTTAGTCCAAATTCTAAAGAACCTGAAATTACAGTTGGACTTTTCAAACAAAATGCAGGGTTGATTCAGGGTACTTTCTTAACAGAAACTGGAGATTATCGCTATTTAGCAGGAACGGTTGGAGCGGGCAAATTTTCAATGTCAACGTTTAATGGTTCGTGGGCATTTCTGGTTGAGGGAGTGGTTCAAAATGATTCTATTTATGGTAAATTTTACAGTGGTACTTCGCATCAAACGGATTGGATAGCTGTGAGAGATCCCAATGCATCATTAAGAGATCCATCAAAATTAACATATGTAGATAAAGATGTGGATTTCGATTTTTCGAAAGTAAAAACATTGAAACGAAAAGGGTTTGACTTTAAAAAAATAGGCAAAGACAAAGTGGTCATTTATCAAATCATGGGTACATGGTGTCCAAATTGCATCGATGAAATTCACTTTTTTAAGGAATTACATGCCAAGTATCACGATCAAGGACTTGAAATTGTTGCTCTAGCTTATGAAGTTGGCAACGATGAAAAGAGTCAAATCAAACGTTTAAAGGCTTTCAAGAAAAGACTTGATGTTCCATATGAAGTTGTTTTGGCAGGAACATCTAGCAAAGAAGTTGCCTCCTCTCAATTCCCCATGCTGAATGGAATCATGAGTTTTCCAACTTCCGTAATTGTAGGAAAAAATGGAAAAATCGAATACGTTCACACTGGCTTTAGCGGCCCAGCAACAGGAGATACATATGTGCAGTATGTTAAAGAGATGAATGCACTGATGGAACGATTGTTAAATTAAAAACTGATTTACATGATCTTACGTGATTTAATTTCTTTTTGAATAGTGCAGTAATTTGCACAAAAAGATATTAATGAAGGAAAAAGAATAGAATGAAATCAATTAAAGGCCATTAAAATAGGTGTAAGTTAAATCAAAAAAACTATTGATCCTGTAAAAACTGAATTTCTGGTGTAAATGGATTGTCTTTTCTACTAAAATCTGGAGTAATAGACAAAAAGTAGGCTATTTATTTTTTATGTCTTGTTGGTTCAACATCTTACTTCTTTATTTTTGATTTATCAATTACAACATAAATTGTATCGATAACTTTTCCTGTGACCTTTGGTTGTTGATTGCCCTTAAATGTATTTCCAAAATCCTTTTCTAAGACCTCTACTTTAGTAATAAAATAGTTTGTTTCACCTCGGTTACTGAACCAATTTTTGCCCGCAGTTTCATGGTAAACAAGTTTTACTTTCCATCCATGTTGTGCAGCAGAATCGAGCAATTTAATTACTTTTTGGTCTGGATTGTCATTATCTATTGAAAAATCAAACGGAACACTACTATTCATACCTGTTTGAGTTACATTTAAGTGTCCCTCCCAGCTTTTCCAAATTAATCCTGTTTCTGAAAATTGGGTAATAACACCAATTCTTTCTCCGTTCGAATAATTTTCAGAACAACTTGTTAGCATCAATGAAACGGATGCAATCGACACAAAAAATAACTGTTTCATTTTGCGAATTAAATTAATTGAATCAAATATACAATATTTAACTAACGAGAGCTCTATCGGATTAAATTAGTTAATTGGAACGGGGGCCCCGATAACATTATTTTAACCTTGATTTCAGAGATTACCGAAGAATCTTTTCCATTGCCTTTCCTTTCGCTAATTCATCAACTAATTTGTCCAAATAGCGCACCTGCTTTGTCAGGGGGTTTTCAATATCTTCGATTCGGTAACCACAAATTAGGCCGTTAATCATGTGTGCATTTGGATGTAGCCTACATTGCCTAAAAAACTCTTCAAACGTTACTTGCTGTTCAATTAATTGGAGCATGTTCGCTTCATTATATCCGGTCAGCCATTCAATTACTTGATGCAATTCTTGAATTGATCTTCCTTTTTTTTCAATTTTATTGACGTAAAGAGGATATACCGTTGCAAAAGTCATTTTGGCAATACGTTCATTGTGTTCTTTGGTGGTTTTCATCGTCCGTCCACATTATTGGTTTTCATCCAAATCACTCAATATTTTTTGCACATCTCCTTCGGTTTCAGTGAGTTTGTTTTTGCAAGTCTTAATTAATTCAGAGGCGCGTTTTACTTTTATGGCTAATTCATCTACGGAAATTTTACCGTTTTCCATTTCTGCAACAATGGCTTGAAGCTCTTCAAAAGCTTGGGTATAGTTTAATTTACTCATATTAATCTAGTTGTTCAAATAATAATTCAGTGTTTGGATCGACTTCAAAAGAACTTACTTTTTTAGTGTACGTTTTTTTGAAATGAGTCGCCTGTCCTTTAACATCAATGGTTTCAATTACGGAAGTTCCGTCTTTAAATAAGATTTTTAATTGCATTGGAAATTGAAATGATATGTTCTTTTGGTTTTGAAGCAGCGTTAAATCCATATGATTTCGCTTGCTGGTTGATTGTATGGATAATCGAGGAATCCCTGGTTTTCTCAACCATTGATTAAAAAATTGAGTTAGTTCTAATCCAGAAATTTTTTCGGCAATACGCTCAAAGTCAGTGCTAGTTGCATTAGTCAGGCGGTATTCTCCGTAATATGTTTGTAGTATTTTTTGAAAAACAGCATCGCCGACTTTTACGCGAAGCATGTGCAACACCCAACTTCCTTTCTGGTATGAATTGGCATTGAGCAATTTCATTAAGTCCCGTTGAGTAAGATCAATCACCGGATTTGGATAGCTTTTCACAAATGCGCTAATTTGTTTTCGATCTTGTTTCAATTCTTCCAAAAACACTTCTTTTCCTTTTACCTTTTCTTGATAAAGCAAGGTGAGATAAGTAGCAAAGCCCTCACTTAACCAAAGGTGTGGCCAATCACTTTCTGTAGCAGAATTTCCAAACCATTGATGAGCAATTTCATGTGCCAACAGAGCTTCGCAACTGCGAGTTCCATCAATTGCATTTTCATCGTAAAAGATACATCCGGCATTTTCCATTCCACCAAAACGCGTGGTAGATTGTACGTTTGCCAAGGTTGAAAATTCATAGGGAGCAATGTAGTTTTCAAAAAAGGTGACGATGGATGGGGCCAAGTCGAAATCATAAAATCCTCCTTCCTTGTTTTCAGGATATACCCAACTAGAAACCCTTTTTTCTTTGTTCCATTTCACTTCAAAATCAGCAATTCCAACTACCACTACTTTCATTGGTAGTTCGATATCGGAAAAATAATTCCAGTTTTTTTCTTTTTCTGAAAGAGAAATCGTTGATTGGTGAATTCCGTTAGCAATAACTTGATAATGTGCGGGAGCTTGAACAGAAAAAAGGACTTTTGCTTTGTCCGATAAATGATCGTTGCACGCCATCCAGTTACGGGCTCGAGTGGGCCAATTATCGCCAAAAAAGGTTCTGTTTCCGTATTTGTTTTTCCCAATTACAAGACCATCAGCAGGTATTCCAGAATAGGTAATTTCTATAGTTATTGGGGATTCTTGATAGGGTAAATCAGTAAAATACAGGGTGTCTTGTTGATGTAGAAATAAACAATCTTTTCCATTTTGAGTAACTCTATTTACCTGCATTCCTTTTCCATTTTTTTTTTTAGAAACGAGGTTTAGACAAGGGATTTTGTTTTTATCTTTCCAACTAAAATCAATTGTTTCTTTCATGTGAATGGTATCATGAGCATCCGAAACCCTAAGATCAAATCTATATTGTTTTACATCAATATGAGGAATTTGACTCATAACATTTGCGCTTGAGCAAATCACCAAACAGAACCAAGTGAAATAAACAAAATGAGTAACTTTTTTCATCAATGCAGTTAATGAGTTTAAATTGAAGGTATGAAATTAATAAAAATTGCACTTGTTTGCTTGTTGATGGTATCCAATCCTTTTTTCGGGCAAAAAATAATTGATGTAGATGGGAAATCATATGCAGTAGCCACTCTGAATGGATCGCAATGGATGACTACGAATTTAGCGGTAAAACGATTTAAGAATGGAGAGAAAATAATGCATGCACAGTCTCAAGAAGAATGGACCTATGCGGCAACCAATAAAAAGGCTGCTTGGTGTTATTATGCAGATGAAGATGGAGTAGATATGACAACAATTTTATATAATTGGTACGCAGTTACGGATAAAAGAGGCTTGGCACCAGCTGGTACGCATATACCTACATTCAATGAGTGGTCTGCTTTTGCTAATAAAATAGGTGGGGTGTATAATGCAGGAGGTATTTTGAAAGCTAAATCTGGTTGGGAGACCTCTCAACATTTCATCGTCAATCCAGCAAATCTTTTTAATGCAAAACCGGTGGGTAGTCGCTATATCTTTTTGGATGCATCAGCCAATTGGTGGGACGGGAAGAGCAAAGGAAAATATACCAATTTTTGGACAACAACACCGTTTAATAATGACATAAATTCGGCACACGCGCATCGAATGGGCTTAGCTTATGATGTAGATTTTTTAATTAATGATGCAGATGGTTCAGGTGAAAGTATTTTGAATGCCAAAGGCAATGGTTTTTCTGTACGCTGTGTGGTGGATGCATTGCCGTAAGTTTGTTCCAAACAAATAAATTGCTATTTATTCTTTCATTTTACCCCCAGTGCAATCAAAAGTAAGAAATCTTTCTATTTTATCTGAAAAAAGTGTTATTTTTAACATTTAATTCAGATAAAATGTTCATTGAATTTAAAAATCAGTTGGATAAATGGCCGTTAATTTCTCTTAGTGAGATATACAAGGCATTTCCAATGCTCGACAAAAGACGCTTATCGGAATGGTGTCAAAAAGGGTATATCGAAAATGTTAAAAGAGGATTTTATCGTTTTACTGATCAACCAATCAATCAGGGGGTAACTTATTTTACGGCCAATAAAATTTATTCTCCATCGTATATTTCGCTTGAAACCGCTTTGGCGTATTACCAAGTGATTCCAGAGGCGGTATTTATTTCTTCTTCTATTTCCACGTTAAACACTACTAAATTGAGCACTTCCATGGGTAACTTCACCTACCAACATGTGAAAGAAAATTTATTTTTTGGTTATGTTTTAGTTAGTCTAAATGGTTTAATTGTCTCTCTGGCGAACTTAGAAAAAGCTATACTTGACTATTTATATTTGCATCCTGAACTTAATTCTGTGGATGATTTTGAAGCGTTGAGATGGAATAAAGAAGTGTTAAAACAACTTGATTTTAACTTATTTTCTGACTATCTTCAACTATTCAATTCAAAAAGACTTGGCAAACGGGTACAAATTTTAAATAAATACGTAAATGATTGATTTAAAAGAAATAAAACGATTTTATCCAAATGAATTACATCAATATGATCGATTTATATTGAAAGAATATTTGCAATATAAAATTTTGGAAATCGTTTTTTCTAGTAGTTATGCAACTAAATTGGTCTTTATTGGCGGAACTTGTTTACGGATAGTCCATCAAAATCATCGATTTTCGGAAGATTTAGATTTTGATAATTTTGGTTTGACACCAGACGAATTTAGTGATTTAGGCCTTGTCATCAAAAAAAAACTAGAATTACAAGGGTTTGAGGTAGAAATCAAAAATGTAATTAAAGGTGCTTTTCATTGCAATATTCGCTTTCCAAAATTACTCATGCAATCGGGTTTATCTGGATACGCAGAGGAAAAAATACTCATTCAATTGGACACCGAAGCACAGGGATTTGATTTTCAGTCGGAATCTTATTTTTTGAACAAGTTTGATGTATTTACTACTATCAAAATTGCGCCATTGTCTTTATTATTGGCTCAAAAATTTTATGCCGTTTTAAATCGAAAACGAAACAAAGGTCGAGACTTTTATGATATTGTTTTTCTGTTGAGTTTGGGTATTGTCCCAGATTATAATTTTTTAGAATTAAAATCAGGAATTTCTAATTCTTATCAATTGAAAGATGAAATTTTAAATCATTGTCGCATGATTGATATGAACGAGATGGCTAAAGATGTTGAGCCCTTTTTGTTTCAATCATCCGACACAAAAAAAATTATAGCTTTTGAACCTTTTTTAGCTCAACAAAAACTGATATAATCTCATTTCGATTATCGAACTTAGGTTATACCTATTGGTAAAAATAAAAGCTGATTTTGGGCGAATTTAGATGTTAAGGTGAAAAAGCTCATTGCAATGGAAAATTCTTACCTTCGTTTATGATGAAACGTAGTTTATTCATTTTATTTTTTTTGGCATCAGTTTCTTTGGTTGCTCAAAAACCGCTTAAAAAAAGGTTCTGTGGTGAATATAGGGGACAAATTGGTGCGTATAAATTGAATACCGGGTCACAATTGATTGATGTGGCATCAACAGATATTTCAGTAAAATTAAGAAAAACAGATCTCGATTTTACCATCGGCAGAAATGAAATGACGGTTCCTTATACTTTAAACAAAAAAGATAAGACAACGTTAATTTTAACTTTTAAGCGGGCTGTGGATGAATCGCCGGAAACGCTTTTTCTTTATAAAAAAACCAAATCAATAAAGCGCTTGGGTCTCTTTCCGCAACCTGATGTCCAATTAAGCAAGGTAAAAAAACAATAAGTTATTCATTAAAAAATAATTTCTTTAGTTCAGTTGCATCGCTTGGCTTCATTTTGCCTGCTAAAATTAGACTTAGTTGTTTTCTGCGTAAAGCACCTTCAAATCGATTCTTTTCTTCTTCGGTTTCCGGAATCAATTCAGGTACTTGAATGGGGCCTCCATTTTGATCCACGGCAACAAATGTATAGATGGCTTCATTGCATTTTGCTCGTTCACCGGTAACTGGATCTTCTACAAATACATCTACAAATATTTCCATGGATGAATTGAACGAACGAGAAACCTTAGCTTCTAATGTTACGATGGAAGCATGGTTGATTGGCTTTTGAAACGAAACATGATTGACAGATGCAGTAACAACAACCCGTTTGCAATGCCTGTGAGCAGAAACACTAGCAATTTCATCCATCCAAGCGAGTAACTGACCACCAAAAAGATTCCCTAACGTATTCGTATCATTTGGCAAAACAACTTTTGTTGTTATTGAAATAGTCTCCGAAGCTTTTCTTGATTTCATATTACAAATGTAAGGATCTTAATTGGAGTCATATCAAATCGAGAAAAATTGAATAAATGAAAAATTATTTGGAACAAATTTAAATAAAGTGGTAATTTAGGCAAACTATTAAAAGAATTAATTGTTCTAAACTAAAATTACATATGAACTCAAAAATCAATATTGCTTTTTCGTTTGTTTTATTTTCATTTTTTACGCTTTTTAGCCAAGTAAAAAGAACCATCGATCCAACCAATGTACGAGACGGTGAGAAAGTAGAGTATTGTATTCAACATAAGAAAATGGCTGCTTTGATGCAGAATCCTGATTATGTTTTGCAAAAACAACAAGATGATATTGAGTTTTCTAAAGCATTGAAAAAAGCACAACCGAAAGGAGTGATTTACAGAATCCCTATAGTATTTCATGTGTTGCATAACAACGGTATTGAGAATATTTCTGACGAACAAATCATGGATCAGTTAGCGATCTTGAATCGTGACTTCAGAAAATTAAACGCTGATACAGCAACTGTCCAGTCTGATTTTGTAGGTATGCCAACCGATTCAGAAATTGAATTTGTGTTAGCTACAAAAGCTCCAAACGGAACTTGTTTTAAAGGAATTACACGAACTATGAATCCTCTCTCTTATGATGGTGCTGATGGCGATGCACAAGTGACAGCGATCAAAAATGGAAATGATGTTTATAATGGAACTTGGGCAGGAAATAAATATTTGAACGTTTTTATTTGCGGCGAAATTGGCGGTGCTGCTGGTTATACTACTAATCCTTCAGGTTGGTCAGGTACTAGTATGACAAATGGAATTTGGATTTTGCACGATTACATGGGGTCTATTGGAACGGGTTCAGTTGGAACAAGTCGTGCGTTGACTCATGAGGTTGGTCATTGGTTAAACCTTTCTCATACATGGGGAGGAAATAACAATCCTGGAAACGCATCCTCTTGCAGCACGGATGATGGTGTTGATGACACGCCTAATTGCATCGGAGTTACCTCATGTTTAATAAATGCAAATACGTGTAATTCAGTCAATTCCTTTTGGTCTTATGATGTGAGAGATAACGTAGAAAATTACATGGACTATTCTTACTGTTCCAAAATGTATACGGGTGGTCAGGTTGCTCGCATGCGTGCAGCATTGCAGGGTACAAATACAGGTAGATTCAATTTATGGCAATCAGCCAACCTAACGGCTACAGGCGCGACGGGTGATGTGTTCCTGTGTAAAGCACAATTTACGACTGATAGAACAACAATCTGCTTGGGTGATTCCATTCAATTAGAAGATGATTCCTATAATGTGGTTAATGGATGGAACTGGGAAGTTACTCCATCAACTGGATGGACTTTCGCACCGGGTTCGGCAGCTAGTTCTCAAAACCCTACGATCAATTTTTCACAGCCAGGACTTTATACGGTGAAATTAACTGCAACAGATGGTTCAACAACGGATGATGAAATCAAAAATAATTTCATTCGAGTATTGCCAGATCCTTCTGTATTGCCTTATTGGGAAGGATTTGAATCCTATTCAACTTTAACGAATGTGAATAATTGGGAAGTATATAATCCAAATAATAACAATGCTTGGACAATTGAAAATACAACAGGTCATTCCGGAGCACAATGTGCCAAATTGGTTAATTTTGGTCAGGCTGCGTCAAGTATTGATGAATTAACATCTGCGCCTATCGATTTGTCTGTTATTCCTTCAACGGAAACAGTTACTTTGAGTTTCCGTTATGCTTACCGTAAAAAAACAACAGCAGATTATGAATACCTTAAGGTGTTTGTAACCTCAGATTGTGGTGAAACTTGGGCGCAACGAAAAACGTTGGGCGGAAATCAATTATCGAGTTCTGTATCTTCAACAAGTTGGAAACCAACTCAGCAGTCAGAGTGGGTGACGGTTCACATGATAAATGTTACAAGCCTCTATTTCACGCCTAATTTTAAAATGAAATTTAAATTCGAAGGTGAAGGCGGTAATAATATCTATTTAGATGACATCAACCTTTACGCGGGATCTCCTTCTGATAACCTTGTGTTAGGACTGACAGAAAATTCAGATTTGTCAGCAATAGATTTATATCCGAATCCGACAGATGAGGATATCCACATTCGTTATTCTTCTGCGAATGATGCTCGTTTGAACGTTTCAATATTGGATTTGTCTGGCAAGATAATTTCAACTACTGCTGTTCAATCTAAATCGGGAGACAATTTAATTGTAATTCCTACAACAGGATTGGCCACTGGAACTTATTTGGTTCAATTAGGAACTAATGCAAGGACATTAAAATTTGTTGTTAAATAATTGATAAAACCAAAGGGAACATGTAATTTCGCAATCCCTATAACAATTCTATGAAAACGGTACAATTTAGAGAGGCACTTCGCGAAGCAATGAGCGAGGAAATGAGAAGAGATCAGTCGGTATTTTTACTCGGTGAAGAAGTGGCTGAATATAACGGAGCTTATAAAGTATCTCAAGGAATGCTTGATGAGTTTGGTTCAAAACGTGTAATCGATACACCGATTGCTGAACTAGGTTTTGCCGGAATTGCAGTAGGCGCCTCCATGAATGGATTACGTCCAATTGTGGAGTTTATGACTTGGAATTTTGCGATATTAGCAGCCGATCAAATAATAAATAGTGCGGCAAAAATGCTCCAAATGTCAGGAGGTCAATACCATTGTCCAATTGTTTTTAGAGGGGGAAATGGAACAGCGGGCCAATTAGGAGCAACTCATTCCCAAAGTTTTGAGGCTTTCTATGCACATGTGCCTGGTCTAAAAGTTATTACGCCATCAAATCCAGCAGATGCTAAGGGCTTATTGAAAGCAGCAATTCGCGACAATGATCCGGTTGTTTTTTTAGAATCTGAAAAAATGTACGGGGATAAAGGTGAAATCCCTGAAGGAGAATATATTATTCCAATAGGAGTTGCCGATATCAAAAGAAAGGGTAGCGATGTTACCATTGTTTCTTTCGGAAAGATTCTTAAAGTTGTTTATGAAGCTGCGGCTGTACTCGAGAAAGAAGGTATTTCTGTAGAAGTTATCGATCTTCGTACTGTCCGCCCAATAGATTATAAAACGGTGGTTGATTCAGTAAAGAAAACGAATCGTTGTGTTATTGTTGAAGAGTCTTGGCCATTGGCCTCTATTGCTTCAGAAATTGCATATCACCTACAGCAGTATGCTTTTGATTATCTAGATGCTCCTGTTTATAGAGTAATGCAAACAGATACACCATTTGCCTTTTCACCTACATTAATCGAGGCTGCATTGCCAAATGTTGAGCGAGTGATTGCTGCAGTTAAAGCAAGTTTGTACAAATAAGTTATTTATTTTTGTTCTTCTCTGTAATAGAGTCTTTGATTTCCTTCATAAACTCTGATGCGTAAACGAAACTTGTTACCTCCGGATTTTCGGTGGTTATGATGCTGTTTTTATTTCCTGTCCACCAGTTAACTCCATTATGGATAAATAGAACATTATCGCCAATTTCCATAACACTGTTCATATCGTGTGTGATTGCTACGGTTGTAATTTGATATTCGTAGGTGATTTCTCGAATTAAATTATCAATTAAGATAGCTGTTTTTGGATCCAATCCGGAGTTTGGCTCATCGCAAAATAAATATTTCGGATTCATTGCAATTGCTCGAGCAATGCCGATTCTCTTTTGCATACCACCGCTACATTCCGAAGGAAAAAGACTGTTTCTTCCCGCTAAATTAACTCTTTCCAAACAAAAATTAACTCGGTCGAGCATCTCCTTTTTCGTCATTTTTTTAAACATGATTAAAGGAAACATCACATTTTCTTCTACCGTCATTGAGTCGAACAAAGCAGATCCTTGAAACAACATTCCAATTTCTTGACGAATGGCAGTTCGCTCTACCCGATTCATTTTACAAAAATCACGACCATCGAATAGAATTTCCCCTGAATCTACTTCATGCAATCCAACAATACATTTTGCTAAAACGGTTTTTCCATGGCCAGATTGACCAATAATTAGATTTATTTTTCCTTTATCAAAAGATGCACTAATATCATTTAAGACCTGAGTTTTCCCGAATGATTTATTAACGTGTTTAACTTCAATCATGAAAGTAAAATCATTTGGGTTAACAGGAAATTAGCAATTAAAATAGCAACGCTACTACTAACAACTGCTTGCGTAGATGAACGTCCTACCTCTAGTGCTCCACCCTTTACGTAATAGCCATAAAAGGAAGAAATGGTAACAATAATAAATCCAAATACGATACATTTGGTTAGGGCATACCACACATTACTCATTTCAAAGTAGTAGCGTATTCCATAAACATAGGTGTCTGTGGATGAAAGATCTGATAATATCAATGATATCCAACCGCCCGCTAAACTAAGACCCATGGAGAAGATAACTAAAATAGGGAAAAATAAAACGGCAGCCATAACTTTTGGTAATACAAGAAAATTGAGTGAGTTTACGCCCATTATCTCAAGCGCATCAATTTGTTCAGTTACCCGCATCGTACCAATTTCAGAGGCAATATTTGACCCCACTTTTCCGGCTAATATCAAGGATATAATAGTCGGAGAAAATTCTAGGATAGTACTAGATTGCGTAATATAACCAACGGTATAGGTGGGTAATAATGGATTCGACATATTAGAAGCAGTTTGGAGTGCGATTACTCCGCCAATAAACGAAGACATTAATGCGACCAAAGGAATGGAGTTAATACCAATATGTTCTAACTCTTCAAATAAACGCTTTCTGAAAACGCTGAATTTTTCAGGCATATGGAATACGATGGTCAGCATCAAAAAATATTTACCAATACCCTCAATTAATTTCATAAACGCTAAGTTAATGCTTATTTAAGTTATGCCGTTTCAAAATGACTAATTTTTGTTTCTAAAATCAATAATATTCTTACATTTGAATAGATGTCTATCTCCAATAAACAAGATGTTTACCATAAAGTGCTGGTAAAATATTTACCAGAAATCTTTGTTTCTTATGTGACCGAATTGCTCCTGCTAAACAAGGTTAAGTTTAAAATCGTTGCTCCACGAGCTACAAAATTAGGTGATTTTCGCGTGGGATCTGCTTTACAAAAGCCTCAAATCACAATCAATGGAAATTTGAATCCCTATGCCTTTTTAATTACAACGATACATGAATTTGCTCACTTTAAAACCTATGAAAAGTTTGGAAATCGTGTTTCACCCCATGGGCTAGAATGGAAATTGGAATTTAAAAAACTCCTTGAACCAGTAATAAGAACGGGTCATTTACCCAGTGAGATAAGCTTTGCATTGGAAAAATCGCTACACAACCTAAAAGCATCTTCCTGCAGTGATGTGCATCTTTCTCGCCAGTTAGCTAAATTTGATTTACATGACGAATCAATAACATTATTGGAAAATCTTCCTTCAGGGTCGAATTTTTTATTGCAAAGCAAGGTTTTTTGTAAAGGAGAATTAAGAAGAAAACGTTTCCTTTGCACGGAAATAAAAACGAATAAAAATTACCTAGTAAGCGGTATTGCCAAAGTAACAATTTTAGAATGAAAAACGAACAATTATTTGGTCTCATAATGGCAGGTGGAATTGGCAGTCGATTTTGGCCATTGTCAACACCAGAAACCCCTAAGCAATTCTTGGATATTTTAGGAATTGGCAAGTCACTGCTTCAATTGACTTTTGAACGATTAGAGAAAACAATTCCAGCCAGTCAAATCTATGTTTTAACTAATTCGGCTTATGCTTCTTTAGTGGGAGAGCAGCTTCCAATGCTGACTCCTCAACAAATCATCTGTGAACCACAACGAAAAAACACGGCGCCTTGTATCTTATATGCCGCGTTGAAAATCAAAAAGATCAATCCGGATTCTACCCTAATAGTTGCTCCTTCCGATCATTTAATTTTGCAGGAGGATCGATTTAATAATCAGTTGGCTATCGCCATTGATGAAGCACAACGAGAAAAGTTAGTCACCTTGGGAATACAACCCACACGACCAGATATAGGGTATGGATATATAGAATTTGAATCCACCGAACCTCCCGCTGCGAATAAAGTTTTTCCAGTGAAACAATTCAGAGAAAAACCAGATTTAGCTACTGCAACCATGTTTTTATCGTCAGGTAATTTTTATTGGAATGCTGGTATTTTTATATGGAAAATTGAAACTATTCTTAATGCTTTTCAACAATATCAAGCAGAGTTGTTTGAGTTATTTGAACGAATTATTATTGATTCACCCTCTGAATTGAGCGATGTGGCACATGCTTTTAATCACTGCTCAGATATATCTATTGATTTTGCCATTTTAGAACATGCTGACAACGTTTCGGTCGTATTAACAGACTTTGATTGGAGTGATCTTGGTACATGGGGCAGCTTGTCTGAGAAAACTTCTCCTGATGAAAATGGGAATGCTCTGATTCATGGAGAGGCTCATTTTTTCAATTCTCATTCGAACTTAGGATATTTTCCAAAAAATAAAAAGGTTCTCATAGAAGGCTTAAATGATTTCATAATAATCGATTCATCTGATAAGTTGTTAATCATTAAAAAGGACAATGAAGGAAATTTAAAATCAGATCTAAAAAGTATGGGTGAAAATGTCTAAAGAAGTGTATTTTTGTTGAATAAACTATGACAACACAAACAATTCTTATTCTGGTGGTTATCGGTCTGTTGGCAGGTATGCTAAGTGGATTTGTTGGAGTAGGGGGCGGCATCATAATCGTCCCTGCATTAGTATATATGCTGGGTTTTTCTCAACACCAAGCTCAAGGAACGAGTTTATTTGTGCTTTCTATTCCTGTTGTAATTTTGGCCACAATGAATTATTGGAAAACTGGAAATGTGAATTGGAAATTTGGGCTGATTATCGCGCTAACTTTTGTTTTGGGCGGATATATCGGTTCGAAGTTATCACTCAAAATTTCTCCAGGAATTGTAAAATTTCTTTTTGGAATTTTAATGGCATATGTTTCATTTCGGTTAATTTTTTCCGGTTATCAATCAATTTCGTCCAATGAATCCTGAACTAACAGCTTTTATTAAAGGAAAATCAATTGCACTTTATGAAAAAGTGAAAAACTATCGTGAGCACCTTCATCAATATCCTGAATTGTCTTATCAGGAGGAGGAAACAATGCGGTTTGTTTCAGCGAAGCTTACTGAAATAGGAATTCCACATGAAATAGGGGTAGGTGGAACGGGAGTTGTTGCATTGATTCAAGCTAAAAAGCATGCTGTACAATCTTGTATAGCCTTGCGTGCTGATTTAGATGCCTTGCCAATTGCTGAAGAGAATGAAGTTTTATATAAATCAAAAGTTCCGGGTGTAATGCATGCGTGTGGACATGATGTTCATACCGCAATTTTATTAGGAGCAGCAGAAATATTAAACGAAATAAAAGACGACTTGCCGCACCCTGTTAAATTGATTTTCCAACCGGGAGAAGAAAAAAATCCTGGGGGTGCTACTTATATGATTAGGGATAAAGTGTTGGAAAATCCACGCGTTGATAAAATGTATGCTTTGCATGTTTTTCCAGATTTGCCAGTAGGAGAATTGGGTTTTCATGCTGGTCGTTATATGGCATCTTGTGATGAAATTTATATTACCATCAACGGAAAAGGTGGGCATGGAGCAACTCCTCATCAGTGTATTGATCCTATTGTGATTGGAGCTAATGTAATACTTCAACTTCAACAAATAGTTAGTCGTAAATGTGATCCAAAAATTCCATGTGTATTAAGTTTTGGTCATTTTGAGGCTTTGGGAGCAACCAATATTATTCCATCCAAAGCGATTTTGAAAGGAACTTTCAGAACGATGAATGAAAATTGGCGGGAACAAGCTTTATCATTAATTGAACAACAAGTGAGAGATATTGCAATAGCGCATGGAGCCACGGTTGACATTGAGATTTCTAAAGGTTATCCATGCGTAGAAAATGACGTTGCTTTAACAAATGAATTAGTTCTAAAAGCTCAAGATCTCATTGGAGAGGATAAAGTTCATGATTTACCCATTCGTTTAACATCGGAGGATTTCGCTTTCTATTCTCAATTAGTACCGGCATGTTTTTTTCGGCTAGGTGTCCGAAATGAGGAAAAAGGAATCGTTTATGGTGTACATCATCCGCGTTTTGATATTGATTCGGAAGCACTTGTTTTAGGTGTTCGTATGATGGTAACGGCATGTTTATGAAAAGAGTTCTCTTTTATTCATTGGTATTTTTTTTCTTCACTGCTTGCAATAAGTCGATAAAAAAAGACAAGCTGTTACAAGGAGAATGGAAGCTTTCGAAAATCACTATTTTTGATTACGATGGCATTTCTTATTCAACGGACACATCGTGTGTAGGAGATTTGATAGTTAATAAGGAATTAGACACATCATTTCGATTAAATTTAGCATTTGCAATAGCTCCTAATTTTGCGGACACAACTTCTGCAAAAGGAAAATATTACCTGCTAACGGATGGTGAATATTTGAACCACACATTTTTATCTGTAACGAATAACCAATCAATCCCAGTTAATCAATCCCGGATTTTGTTTCTCTCAGACGCCTATTTAAAGTGGGAATTTATGAATGCTTCAGGCTTAAAGCATCAGTTGATTTTTAGTAAAAAATAAAAAGCGACAACTGAAATTCAATTGTCGCTTTTAAAATAAGAATCTAAATTTATTTCTTAGTAAGAAATGTATTGGCATTATTAATCCAACCCTCTGGACCACCAGCCATGTAGCCGGATTTACCTAAAGAATTTAAGTTTACTTTTCCGCCTTCTCCTTTTTCTGCAGTAACAAAAAACACCGTAGGATACCCTTGAACGGCAAATGTTTGCTGTAATTGATTGTTCTGTTGTTTAATGGCATCAGTTTGTGTATTCTTTTTTGGAAAATCGATGTCTACCAATACCACGTTTTCTTTTGCCCATTTGGTGAATTCGTCCTTTCTAAAAACCTCATTTTGTAAACGAATACACCATCCACACCAATCACTACCCGTAAAAAATAACATCATTGGTTTCTTTTCTTTTTGAGAAACAGCAATAGCTTGATTCATGTCGGTATACCAAACAAGTTCTTTTTCAGAATTTTTTGTGGCATTTTCCTTTTGAGCGTTGCAAGAAACAGCGATGAAAAGCAAAGAAAAAATGAATAGTGATTTCATAGTTTTTTATTTTTTATTAATTGCGGCAGCGTCCAATTTCAATAATTCAACTACTACTTCACCAGTAATATCCATTCCACCTTTTGAGTAGAGCATATTAGATGCATCAATTACGTAATTCAATTTTTTTCTCTCTGCAACAATATCAACAGCTTGCTTCACGCGATCAAAGATTGGCTGATTCAATTCTTGAGCCCTTACTTGTAATTCATTTTGAACGGTTTGTTCTCTTTCTTGAATACGTTGCCCAAGATTCATCAGGTTAGCCTCTCTTGATTTAATAATTGTAGGAGACAAGGTTGTTCTTTCGGCTTCAAGTTTAGCTCTTGTTTTTTCGTATTCTTCATACATTCCGTTTAATTCTAATTTGAATTCATCTTCAATTTCTTTAATTTCTTTTAATGCAAGATCACGCGATGGCATTGTATCAAGTAATGATTGAGAATTAACGTGTGCTACTTTAGATTGTGAAATAGCAAGATTGGTTACAAAAAGTAGCGCTACTAAGGAAAGTGTTTTTTTCATTTTCTATTTTATTTATTTAACTGTTATACCCATTTCTTTTAAGACATCATTACTGAGGTCAAATTTAGTTTCTGCATACACCAAATTACTTTGGTTCGCTTTATCAAAGACAAAAGAATACCCTTTTTTCTGCGCCACTTTTTGCATAGCATCAAAAACTTTATCTTGAATGGGCTTGATGAGTTCTTGTCTTTTTTGAAAGTAATCACCACTCACTCCAAATCGGGTTGTCTGCATTTGAATCGCGTCTTGCTCCAACTTTTTAATTTCAGCTCCTCTTTTATTTTTTTCCTCTTCAGGTAAAAGGACCTCTTCTTTTGCAAAGTTATCTTTTTTTCCTTTAAGCACTGCGTAAAGCTCTTCAATTTCTTTTGTCCAACGATCGGCCAACTTATCCAATTTCTCTTTTGAATCTTGGTAATCCGGCATTTTTTTCAAAATATAATCCGAATCAATATAAGCATATTTTTGCCCTATGGCAAACGATGTGCCAAAGAAAAATGCAACAAGAAAAAATATGCAACCAAAAAAAGATTTATTTTTCATACTATTCATTTTATAACTCTCCTAAATTCATTCCAATCGTAAAAGTTAATTTAGGATAATACCCTTTAGTGCTAATGGATGAATCGGATGCTTTTCCAAATCCATCAGCCCAAAAATCGAGTTTATCAAATCCTAAACCATAATCTAAGCCAAGCATTCCAAACATGGGAAGAAATACGCGAATACCAACCCCGGCAGTCTTTTTAACATTAAAAGGGTTGAATTTCTGAAAGCTTGGAAAAGTATTTCCTCCTTCAGCAAATGCCATTGCATAAAATGTTGCAGATGGATTCAATGATATTGGATAGCGTAATTCTAAGGTGTATTTTGCAATAATTGGATCTCCACCATAGCTTGAGATTGTCTGGTCTTCGTACCCTCTCAGTGCTATAATTTCTCTACCACCAATTTGTCCAATACCCGTCAATCCGCTACCTCCCATAGTAAATCGATCGAATGGAGTAACTCCTTTGGCATTGTTATATGCACCCATAAATCCAAATCCAAATCGAGGCATCAAAATTAATTTTTTATTTGGAGACAACGGTAAATACCATTCTCCGGTAAATTTCACTTTGAAATATTCTAAGTACTTATATCTTTCTTGCGAAGTTGAATTAGAATAGTCTTTATCCTCAAATAACGAATATGGAAGGGTTCCTTTCATCGTTAAACTAAAATTGGAACCACTTTGTGGGTAAATAGGAGCACTCACTGAGCTTCGTTGAATCACATATTTAAAAGCAATATCATTGGCATATCCTTTTGGAAGGTTAGGGAAAACAGAATAGTTCATTACGTCGTAATACTGATAACTCAATTCATAGTAATTGGTGAAATAATCATCCGGCCATTTTAACCTGCGTTGTAATCCAATGCCTGTTCCAGAAATACCAACACCTGAATACGATGGATTACTTCTTAAAAATTTACCATTAGAAATAGCAGTATGGTTAATCCAATAGGAAAGTGAATTTGGTTTTTTGCCCCCTAACCAAGGTTCTGTAAAGGAGAAGGTATAACTTTGAAAAAAGCTACCATTAGATTGAGCCCGAATAGATAAACGTTGCCCGTCGCCGCCCGGTAAAGGAGACCAAGCATTTTTCTTGAAGAACTTTTTGGTGGAAAAATTATTAAATGTTAATCCCAAGGTTCCAATAATTCTTGGTCCCGTGCTGGCACTAGCACCTCCATATCCCCCCGAAAGTTCAATTTGATCTGAGGATTTTTCTTCCACTACATATTCAATATCAACAGTTCCTTTAGTTGGGTTGGGTATAGGGTTTACTTGAAATGCTTGGTCATTGAAGAAACCTAGTTGGGATAGTTCTCGTTGCGTTCGCATGATATCCGCTTTATTGAACAAGTCCCCTGGCTTAGTTCTAATTTCACGAATAATGACATGGTCGCTGGTTTTATTGTTTCCCCTGATAGTAATCGTTCCGTTTCGAGCTTCTTTGCCTTCAATTATTCTAATTTGGTAGTTTATTTGGTTGTTAGTCACGTTTGTTTCCACTGGAAAAACATTGAAAAATAAATATCCACGGTCCATATACAGAGATGATATATCTCTTCCTTCTGGACTACCGTTTAATCGGGTTTCTAAGAGAGTTTTGTTGTATAAATCTCCTTTTTTAATCCCTAAAATTGTATCTAAATAACTAGATCTATATTTGGTGTTCCCCAACCATTCGATATTTCCAAAATAATATTTGTTTCCCTCGTTGATTTTTAACTGAATAACTAAATTCTTTTCATCAAGTTTAATTACCGTGTCGTATTCAATTACAGCATCTCTCAGACCTACTTTATTGAATTTAGTCAACAAGGTTTCCTTGTCTTTTTCGTAAGATGTTTCGGTAAATTTGGATCGTTTAAAAATGGTAAAAATTCCGCGTTGTTTTGTGTCTTTCATGGCCATTTTCAATTTCCAGGTAGGAATTGCTGTATTCCCAACAATATCAATGGATTTAATTCCGATTTTACTACCTTTCGCAACAGAAATTATAAAAAGTTCAGATTCGTTTATTAACGTGTCTTTTTCCCTGTTGATAGTAACTTTTACTCCGTAAAATCCTTTTTCCCTGAAATACCCACGAATTTTATTTTTGGTTTGAAAAACAAGATTTTCCGTGATTGTTTTCCCAGAAAACAAGGAGATTTCTTCTCTCAGTTTATCTGCGTCTCTTCGATTAACACCCCGAAACAAAAACCGGGATAGCTTAGGTCTAGGACTAATTTTTATTACAAAATATATAACTCCAGCAAGTTCTTTTTCAATATGAATTTGGATGTCTGAAAAAATTTCTTCCTTCCACAAGTTTTTGATTGCATTGGAAATCATTTCGCCTGGGATTTTGATTTTTTCACCTTGACGCAATCCTGAAATTAATCGAATTCCTTGGTGGTCAAAGTTATCTGCTCCTTCAATGCGAATAGGACCAATTTCATACTCTTTCGGATCTAAAAAGTTGAATTTTGAATTAGTGTCTTCAATCGTTACGCTATTATTTGTTTGTGAAATTAAATTTTCAGCAATGAACAAGGTTAAAAAAAGTACTAATAAATGCCTCATTATTTATCCTTGTATTTGTTCAGAAACTAAACCAAATCTTCTTTCTCTCGCTTGATAATCTAAAATGGCTTTTAAGAAATGTTCTTTTCTAAATTCAGGCCAAAAAATATCTGTAAAATGAAACTCAGTGTATGCAATTTGCCAAAGCAGAAAATTACTCACGCGGTTTTCTCCGCTTGTTCGAATTAATAATTCTGGATCTGGGATGTTTTTCGTTGAAAGATAGGATTCAAAGAGTTGTTCATTCACCTGTTCAGATGTCAAATTTTTATTTTCTATCTCAACGGCAATTTTCTTCAATCCTTCAATGATTTCCCAACGAGCACTATAATTTAATGCTAAAACTAGGGTTAGCTCAATGTTATCTTTCGTTTTTTCACGTGCACCAGCCAATCCTTCTTGGCAATTTCGCGGTAACTGAGTATCGTCACCAATGGTGATCAATCGAATTCCATTTTCGTTTAACTCATCCACTTCATTAGCAATCGATTGAACTAATAAATCCATTAAGCCATCTACTTCTTCCTTGGGTCTATTCCAATTTTCAGTAGAGAAAGCATAGAGGGTAAGAAATTTGATTCCTAGCTCACGAGCAACTTTAATCGTTGACCTAACTGATTCCACACCAGAAGTATGACCGAATAATCTGTCTTGCCCCTGCTGTTTTGCCCACCTACCGTTTCCATCCATTATAACAGCAATGTGTTTCGGTATGTTGGTGTAATCAATTTTTGCTTCCAAACTCATGTTAAATTCTTAAACGTCCAAAATGGAAATTTCGTATATAAACCGCGAATTTACGGAATTATAAGATTTTTTAATCATTTTTGATCAAAGTCTTTGATAAATAGCTTGGTAATTCCCCATTTAGCTAAAGATCTCAGAACAATTTGCTCGAATCTTTTCAGAGATTGCATCTGTTGCAAGGTCATTTTCATCATCACCAAAAGGGTCTTCAATTTCCTCTGCTAAAATCTCCATACTTACCAGTGCATAGAAAACAAATGTTGAAATAAACGCAGACCAATATCCAAAAATATTTACGAAAGCCAGTGGAAGAGAAATCACATAAAGAAAAATGAATTTTTTAATAAACATGCTGTAAGAAAAAGGAATCGGTGTAGATTTAATTCTTTCACATGCACCAATTCCATCAATGAATGAATTCAAAATTCTATCTAAACACAAGAATTCCTCTGGTGAAATTCGTCCTTCTTTTTTGATTAATTCTATTTTTCTAGCTAGTAATTGGATAATAAATACTGGAATATGCGCCTTTGTTTGAAATGTAGCTAGCTCTGCCTCTGATAAATTCAGAATAGAAATATCACACCCTTTTCTAAGGTGCTCTTTACTTGCAAAGGCGAAATTAGGAATCATTCGATCGAAATATTCTTTTTCTGCTTGTGTCAAATTATAACTTGATAATTTTACAGATAAATTTCGACTATCGTTTAGAAATTGCCCCCAGATTTTACGACCTTCCCACCATCGCTCATAGGCTGTATTTGTTCTAAACACTAATAATAAAGAGATTACAAAACCAAGCAATGAGTATACTGAAATCAAACTGTTTAATTCTAATGCTTTTGAATAAAAAGTGATTTCAATATAGGCGATGATACTCGTTAGTATTGCGATGTACACAATCTCCTTCCATAACATACGAAAGGTATCGCTTTTATTCCATGCGAAAATTAATTTTAGCCAGTTTTTGGGATCGTATGTTATCACTTTTTAATGCTTATTTGTAATCGTTTCAAATATAAGGTAAAATGCATTTCGCTTAAAGGGTTTAACTTTTTTTGTTAATTTCGAACTAAACATTATTATCTATGGAAATCACCCCTGAAATTCAAGTAAGATTAGAACAATTAAGTGATAAATATGCTTCACTGGGACAAGATTTAGTTTCGTACTTAGATGGCTTGTTGCATGCTGATGTTACAAAATATTGGGATTACATTGAGTTAGACACCTTACTAAGCCTACAAAAGCCCAAAACTACGTATCCAGACGAAGTTGTTTTTATTATGTATCATCAAATTACTGAATTATATTTTAAATTATCCTTGCGTGAGTTTGAACAGTTGGGAAATCAGGTTAACTGTTCCAAAGATTTTTTCCTAAGTCGAGTTAACCGAATTAATCGCTATTTCGAAGCATTGATAAGCAGTTTTGAAATTATGGTCGATGGAATGGATCAGGAGCAATTTCTAAAATTTAGGATGTCATTGTTGCCAGCAAGTGGTTTTCAATCTGCCCAATATCGGGAAATTGAAATCTATTCAACAGATTTTATCAACCTAGTACACAAGGACACAAGAGATTTGATGAGGTCTGAACCCAAAATAGAGAAACTATTTGAACATATTTATTGGAAAGAGGGAGCCACTGAAATTAAAACAGGTAAAAAAACGCTCACGCTCACGCAGTTTGAAGATAAATACAAGGAACAATTTATTCGACTAGGTGAAAAATGTGCTGATAAAAATTTATGGAAAGTATACCAGAGACTGTCCATTGAGGATCAAAAGGATCCTGCCATTATTGCAGTTTTGCGCCAACACGATATTCATGTAAACATTAATTGGCCATTGGCTCACTATAAGTCTGCCGTGCGTTATTTAGCAAGAGAACCTGCGGATATTGCTGCTACCGGCGGGACCAATTGGCAAAAGTATTTACCTCCACGTTTTCAGAAACGAATCTTTTTCCCAGAACTTTGGACTATCGATGAACAAGAAAATTGGGGAAAAGGTTGGGTTGATTCTATACTAAATTAGAACAAGTGTCTGAGGCTCCATTGATTTCCGTTTGTATTCCTGTTTTTAATGGTGAAGTGATTTCGTTGGTCAAAAGTCTTGCTGATCAGTGTGAATCCTTAGAAAACCACGTTGAGATTATCGTAATTGATGATTGTTCGGATATTGATTGGAAACTCAAAAACGAATCGATAAAAAATAGTTGTAATTACATTGAACTAGAAGAAAATATTGGCCGTTCGAAAATTCGAAATTTATTTTTAGAACATGCCCAAGGAGAATATCTTCTATTTATTGATGGTGATTCCGAGATAATTGATTCTTTATTTATTCAGAAATATATAGATTTCATTCAGGAAAACTCACCAGAGGTATTAGTTGGAGCAAGTGTCTATTTATTTGATACGCCAGATCGAGAACATCTGTTACGGTGGGAATATAGTCGCAAGCGTGAAAGCAAAAATGCAATTGAACGAAAAAAATCAAGGGGTGGATTTAAAACCAATAATTTTGCAATAAAACGCAGTGTTTTTTCAAACATTCAATTTAACAATGCATTGGTTGGCTATGGACACGAAGATACGTTATTTGGTATCGAGCTGGATCGTAACAAAATAAAAATTGATCATATAGAAAACCCAGTGCTAAATAAACACTTGGACTCTAATCAGTTATTTTTAATTAAAACTGAAAATGCCATTCGGAATTTAGTTCAATTGTATGGAAAATCCAATGAAATAACCGAAATAAAGCGTATTAGATTGATTCGTTTTTATGAAAAAATAAAGGAAAGGAAACTGATCAACTTGGTCAATTTATTTTTTTTAATATTTCGTCCGATGTTGTTAAAATTACTACAATCGGGATATTTTTTTCTTTGGATGTTTGACTTTTATAAGTTGGGTTTGTTTGTTCGTCAAATAAAAGTGTAAATTAGCTTTCTAGTTCAATATAATATGAAAGCACTTCTTCTGTTTCTCTCAATAACATGCGGTTCAGCATTGTTTGGTCAAATAATGAATATCGAGATTGGTCAGGTGGCTCCTTTGACAGACTACTCGATGTTATCCACAAACAATGAAAATGTAACTTTGCGAAATGCAGTAAAGGAAAATGGAATTATTGTTATTTTTTCTTGTAACACTTGTCCTTTCGTTGTGGGCTTTTCTGACTTAACTTTCCCAGGATGGGAAAATCAATACAATTCAATTTTTGATTTTGCTGCTTCAAAAAAAATGGGCGTTATTATAGTTAATTCTAATGAGGCAAAACGAACAGGGGATGATTCGATGGAGAAAATGATTGAACATAAGAAAAATAAAGGGTATAAAATGCCCTATTTATTGGATAAAAACTCGGAATTAGCCAATGCATTTGGCGCAAAAACAACACCGCATGTATTTTTCTTTGACAAAGAGTTAAAATTAATTTACGCCGGTTCAATTGACAATTCATTTGAAGACAAACGGAAGAAGGAAGTACCTTTTTTAATGGACGCGATAGAAAACCACGCTGCGGGTAAAAAAATTAAACCAAACACTACATCTCCTAAGGGGTGTAGCATAAAACGACTTAAATCATAATAGTATGAAGTATTCAATTTTCACGTTTATTCTTGTTATTTCGGCTGCATTTTTTGCCCAAAAACAAGGAGATGGTGGTTTGCCAAAAGGATTAAAAAGAAATGAACTTTTGAAATCCATTGATAAAAGACATTTTTCTGAACCCAATGTAACAGCCTTGCGTGCTGAAGATGCCTTGGTGGATAATACCGGGACAGCTCCTTGGAGATTTGGGTATAATAATTATACTCAATTGAATCTACAAAATGCTGGAACGTGGATAGAATTACCTAATGGAGATAAGCTTTGGCTGTTAGAAATTAATTGTGAAAATGCTTTAACAGTAAACTTAACATTTGCTAATACCGAAATTCCGATTGGAAATGAACTGTATGTTTTCAATAAAGAAAAAGATTTTATTTTAGGAAAGTTTACAGCCAATCATTTGTATGAAGGTCAGCTAGGAACTGAATTAATCCCGGGTAATACTGCGATTGTTGAATATTTTGTGAAAAAAGGAAATGTCCTAGGAAATGTAGGTGTTTCAATTGTTACGCACGGATATCGAACAGCTACGGAATTTAGTCAAAAAGCTTTTGGCAGTTCGGGTTCTTGTAATAGAAATGTAAATTGCCCTGAAGGTGCAGCATGGACTTTTGAACGAAACAGCGCAGTGATGCTGGTTTCTGGCAGTAGTGGCTTTTGTTCTGGCGCATTAGTCAATAATACGTTAAATGATGGGAAACCTTATGTTTTAACTGCCGATCATTGTTATAGTAATCCGGCTACTTGGATTTTTAGATTCAACTGGCAATCTCCTGATTGTAATAATCCGGCAACGGCTCCAACTTTTCAGTCATTATCTGGTGCTGTTTTACGATCAAGAGCTAGTGCATCAGACGTATGTTTGGTTGAAATAACAGGAGGCTTGCAGGGAAATACAGTTCCCATTAATTATAATCCCTATTTTTCTGGATGGGATAATTCAGGAAACACACCAACATCAGGTATAGGAATCCACCATCCGGCTGGAGATATAAAGAAAATTTCCTTTGAAAATAATCCATTAATTTCAACCACCTTTGGTTCATGTCCACCCAATAGTCATTGGGGAGTAACTACTTGGGATTCAGGGGTAACAGAAGGCGGTTCTTCTGGTTCTCCCTTGTATGATCAAAATCATCGAATTATTGGTCAATTACATGGAGGAGCTTCTGCTTGTGGAGCAAGTTCTTTGTCTGATGAGTATGGTAAGTTCAGTGTATCTTGGGAGCCTGCTGGAAGTACGAGTGCAACTCAACTCAAATATTGGTTAGATCCGGCAAATTCGGGAGTTCAATTTATCGATGGATATGATCCAACTAATGCAACTCCAGTTGCAGTAGATCCGGGAATTACAAATCCTGCAGGAGTTACAGGTACATTTTGTGGGGCGCTTGTTACTCCTTCGGTAACGATTCAGAACAATGGATCAAATGCGCTTACAACTGTTGATGTTGCTTACGGGTTTGATGGAAATCAGAACCTTACGTATAATTGGACTGGAAATCTGGCACAATGGCAAACCTCAATCATTACCTTGCCAGCTGCGACTTTAGCTTCTGGCACACATACTTTTGGTGCAACGGTTTCAAATCCAAATGCTGGATTGGTAGATGAAAACGCGAATAATAATGTTGTGAGCTCAAGCTTCAATGTTGTAATTGGTGGACAATCGGTTCAGTTAAATTTAGAATTGGATTGTTATGGAACAGAAACGACTTGGGAATTACAAAATTCAACGGGAAGTGCAATTTATTCAGGTTCGGGGTATTCTGATAACCAACCTGGTTTAGTAACAATGGATCCTTGGTGTTTAAATTATGGTTGCTACACATATGTAATTATGGATAGTTACGGTGATGGATTGTTTGGAGGAGTTTTTTGTGCACAAGATGGAAGTGTATCTATTTTATATAACACAGATACCTTAGCAAATTTACCTGAAGCAAATATCGATTTTGGAAATCAGACATCATTGCAATTTTGTGTAAGTCAGGCGGGTATTGAGTTTGCAGATTGGAATGATTTCACGGTTTTTCCAAATCCATTTACTGAGCAAATCGTTGTTAATACGCAGGGAGCCAATGAAATAATTCTATTTGACATAACAGGAAAGATTATTCAAAATAAAAAAATAAACTCTACTAGTACGCTGATAAATTTTGATCAATCTTTGTCTAGTGGTACATACTTTATTTCCGTAAAACTTAATGATGGTCAGCTGTTAACCAAAAAACTGGTGAAGCAATAAAATTAGTTACTCCAAGTAAATTTATATCCAACACCTTTTACGGTATATATATATTGATCTCCTAATTTTTCGCGTAGCTTTCGGATGTGAACGTCTATGGTTCTATCTCCCACTACGATATCTGTTCCCCACACTTTTTCGAGAATTGTTTCTCGCTTAAATACGTAATCAGGTTTGCTTGCCAATAAAGCAAGAAGTTCGAATTCTTTTCGAGGTAAGCGAAGGTCTTTTCCATCTTTTTCAATGATGTACTTTTCGCGATTAATAGTAAAATCAGTTAATTCCGCCTTTTTTATAGTTGAATCTTCTCGTCTTCTCAATAAAGCATGTACTCTACTAACCAGTACTTTTGGCTTGATTGGTTTGGTGACATAATCATCTCCGCCAACATCTAATCCCGCTATTTGACTGTAGTCTTCGCTTCGAGCAGTCAAAAAACAAATGATGATCGAATTGTTAGCTGGATTTGCTTTAATCGCTTCACAGACCTCTATGCCATCCATACCAGGCATCATAACATCAAGGAGGATTAAGTCTGGTTTTTGCTGATTGATTAATGACAAAGCTTCATCACCACGCGATGCCTCCATCACGGTAAACCCTTCTTTTATTAGGTTATAGGCCAATATTTGTCTGATATCGTCCTCGTCATCAACAATTAATATTATACCCATTTTTTCTCAAAGTTAGTTAAGTTCGCTTAATACTTTAATATATTTAGTTTTTTTCATGTCTTATTTTTTGATCAGTTTAGATTTAAATATATATATAGCTCATTATTAATTTAGAATTTACACTTTTTTGTTATTAATTATAACCGTTATCAAGATGAAATAAAATGAATTATTTCATTTATTAACAGCATGTTATGGAAGAACTTTGTTATTCTTAGGGATATTATTAAAAAATTATTCTGATTTATTCTCAAAAACAAACAAACATTCATTGATAATTGCTTATATTTGCGCAGTAGTAGTAGGTTAGGTTGATTATCAAGAGCTCTTATCGTAAGATGAGGGCTCTTGGTGCTTTAAGTAATTACGAGTAAATTAGTAGTATAATTAAATTTCTATGAAACCAGCTATTTTATTAGTAGAAGACGATGTAAATCTTGGATTCATTCTGTGTGATGAATTAAAATTGCAAGGGTTTGATGTCAGGCTATGTACCGATGGGATGGAAGCTATTCAGGAGTTTCATAATCGCATTTATCATTTATGCGTATTAGATGTAATGATGCCAAAAAAAGACGGTTTCACTTTGGCTAAGGAAATTCGTGCAACCAATGTTGATATCCCGATTTTATTTTTGACTGCAAAATCCATGACGGAAGATCGTGTGGAAGGATTTCGAGTTGGGGGTGACGATTATTTAACAAAACCATTTAGCTCCGAAGAATTACAGTTACGTATTAAAGCCTTACTTCGAAGAATAAATATAAAAGCGGAACCTGAAGAGGATAAAATCCTTGCAATTGGTTCCTATCAATTCGATACAGAAAACTATACGCTTACTCATCCAAGTTTTACCAAAACGCTCACAAAAAAAGAGGCGCAAATCCTTAAAATGCTATTGAAGTACAAAAATCAAGTAACCCCACGTGATATTATTTTAAATGCCGTTTGGGGACAAGATGATTATTTTGTAGGACGAAGCATGGATGTTTTTATCACAAAAATCAGAAAATACCTGAAAGAGGATAAAGATATTCAGATTATCAATGTTCATAGCATTGGTTTTAAATTAGAAATTGCAAATGGATAAATTGGTCTATATTTTACATATTGAATCAGCAACAAAATCTTGCTCCGTGGCTCTTTCAAAAAATGGGGAGTGCATTCAATGTATTGAGGAACATGGAGATGCATATGTACATGGTGAGAAACTAGCTTTATTTATTCACCAAGCATTGACTGCTGCAAAAATTTCCCCAGAAGATTTATCAGCGGTTTCAATTTCTTCCGGACCGGGATCCTATACAGGATTACGTATTGGGGTTTCTATTGCTAAGGGAATGTGTTTTTCATTATCCATTCCATTAATATCAATTGATACGCTTCAGTCATTTGAACAGTGTGTGCGTAAGCAGTTTCCTACTGAGGGGAATGTTTGCGTAATGATAGATGCACGTAGAATGGAAGTTTTTTCGGCAATATTTGATTCAAAAGGAACTGTATTGAAAACTACATCCGCTGATGTTTTAGATGAGGTGAGTTATTCCAACTATGAACCATTTTCTTGTGTAGGAGATGGTTCGAGTAAAATGAAAGAAATATGGGGAAATCGATCCATTGATTTTTTGGAAAATCGCGAATTATCGGCTGAAGGTCAAGTTGATTTGGCTTATTTGAAATACTCTAAGCAGGAGTTCGAGGATGTCGCTTATTTTGAACCAAATTATGCAAAGGAGTTCTATTCCGGCACTTAATCTAAGTAGTTATTGAGCGCTAATCTTTCTTGAACCCCAGCAATGTTTTTTTCTTTCATTGTCTGCCTTGTCTGAATAGCTGTTTTTGTAAAATACGTATGTTGATTCAAGAATGCAATTTGAATTTCATCCCATTTTTTGTCACTGGAAATAAACTTTCTTTCCTTCAATTCTCTCCTTAGTTTGTCGGCAATTTCATTGAAATCTTCCCTTCCTAAATAATCTAAGTCGGCATCACAAATAATTTCTTGTAGCTTGTTCGTTGGCCTATGTGGGATTTGTGTTACAAAAATTAATTCTTTTATCGTTTGAATATGGTCTTCAGTATAACCATATTGAGGTAAAATTTCCTCCGCCATACGTGCACCAATTGGTTCATTATGTTGATAGCTTTCTAGGAATCCCGCATCATGAAATATTGCCGCTGTTTTTAGTAAAAATAGTCCTTCGTCTGTTACTCCTTCCAAAAGGGCAAGTCTTTCAACAGATTTCACCACATCTTTCGTATGATGAATACCATGGTAATATAAATTAGAATCGAGTCCGGATTCAAGCATCTGTATTACATGGTGCTCGGTTTTATAGTACTTTATTGAACTAAAGTGATGCAGATTTACAATTTGATTGAATCGGTCGTTTGGAAAAAGCCCCTCGTTATTGAGGGATAATTCTGGTTTTATTCTATGTACGATGTACATATCCATTAGTCCTTTTCCTTTTGTTTGAACTTTCCCTTTAAACTCGCATTCAAAATAGGGTTCGATATAAGAGAATGTTGACCCTGAAACCATGACCTTTCCCGCTTCCCCGAGCATTTCCATGCGTTGTGCTTCATTTACTGTTGATCCCCAAATATCGTATGCTAAGCGTTGTGTGCCGATTACTCCTGCGGTTACCTGCCCCGTGTTTATTCCTAATCTTATTTCCCAATAATCTTCATGATTAGCTAAGGCGTCATATTTGATTTTTGCCATGTAATCCTGGATTTGAAGCGCTGCTAAGCAGGTGTCAATGGGATTTGTTGAATTCGTTTCCGGAACCCCTCCAGCACACATATATGCGTCTCCAATAGTTTTGATTTTCTCGAGGCGATTGGAGACAATTATTTCATCGAATTTCCTGAACATAATATCTAGCTTATTGACCAATCTAGACGGTGTCATATTCTCAGAAATCTTAGTAAAACCAACTACATCAGTAAACATTACAGTAACAGTGCTAAATGCTTTAGCAGTAACTTTTCCATTCGATTTTAATTCTTTAACAGAGGATTCTGGTAAAATATTTAATAAAATCCGCTCGGTTTTATCTTTTTCAATTTGAAGCAACCTTTGTTGTTCCTCTACTTTTTCTTTCTTTAATTGAATTTGTTCACTTTGTACTTCGATTTGTTTCTTTTGTTCTCTAATTTCTCTCGTTCTTTCTGTTATTTTTATTTCTAAGCGCACCTGCTCTCTTCGTCCTTGATCAATTCGTTTTCGCACAAAAACATATGAAATAAAGCTCAAAATAATTGCTATTATTGTCCAAAACCACCAAGTGGACCAAAAAGGAGCTTTTACAAGTATCTCAATTGTTGCCGGATTTGTAGACCAGGCGCCTGTTCCAGAGCGTGCGTAAACCTTCAACGTATAAGTTCCGGGCGATAATGCATTGAAATTGATTTCGTTAGTCCCTTGAATAAAAACTTCACCTTCATCAGATCCTTCTAATATGTACTTATAATTAATCAGGTTGGGATTGCATAGTTCGGAGGGTTGAAATCGAATGGTGAAACTTCTTTGACGATAGGATAACAAGAGTTGTTTGGTGTTTGCTAAGTTGCTTTTCAAAATGGAATTTTGTTCATTGGGAACGACCCATTTTCCATCCACCTTTACTTTCGTGAAAATTACTTTTAAATCACTGGATACTTGAATCAAATTCCGTGGCTCAAAGTAATTAAAACCATAGATTCCACCAAAATAAAATACGTTATCACTTGCTTTAAAATAGGCTCCCGAATTAAATTCATTACTCATTAAGCCATCTACTTCTCGGTAATTGATAGTCTTGTTTGAAACAGGATCAAATTTCGTCAACCCTTTATTGGAGCTTAGCCAAAGAAATCCGTCTTTATCTTGTAAAACACCATAAATTACATTATTCGGTAATCCACTAGATCGATTGTACACTCGAACATCGCCATTTTTTACATTTAGTTTTAGTAAACCAGATCCACTCGTTCCACACCAAAAGGTATTGTTATCCGATTGGTAAATTGAACTTATGTAATCAATAGCTTTTGCTTTTAGTTTTGAATTATATTCAAACGGCACAATTTTCAACCCTGAAGAGGTGCTTTTTAAGTAATTTAATCCTCCACTACTTGTTGCAAACCAAAACTTTCCGGATGCATCTTTAAATCCAAACCTACAAATCCCCAACGAAATACTTGTCTGTGGTTGGGTAGGGTCATGTTCAAATGTTTGAGCGGCTTTTGTTTCAATGTCCATTAAAACAACACCTGATCGGGTGGCTAAAAAATATTGATTGCCCTGAAACGGAATTATAGCATAGGTTCTATCGTATTTTAACGTATGGGCTGGATCGAGGTATTTGATCTGTTTAAAAGAATAAGAGGAGATAGATTGAATTTCTAATAAATATAATCCATCTAAACAGCCAGCGATAATTTTATTATTCGAAATAGCAAACAGCGAAAGCACAACGGATTTATCTTTATCCATGGGATTATTTATTGTTCTGGAAAAATGCTCCAAAACTCCAGTTGCTTTGTTTTTTCTGCTTATTCCCGCGTCTGTTCCAATAAACAAATACGATTTATCTGGACTTTCACCAAAGCTCCAAACATTCGATGCGGGCAAACCACTTTCCAATTTATCTGAAGGTCCAATTCCTAAAAACCCAAAATTTTTGGGATCAAAACTACTTAAGCCACGTTCGCTTCCAATCCAAATACTTCCGGACAGATCTTTGAAAAGAGTAGTAATTCCATTAAATAGCAGCCCGTTTTTTTGGAAAAGATTTTCTGTGTAGTTAGAAATATTCCATTCTTTATCGATAGTAAATAACCCGTTATTTGCTGTAGAGATTAGTGTTTTGTCTCCCGATCTGCAGATATCTGTAACTTGGAGTAATCCAAATTTATTGTCCAAAACCTGAAATGAAGGTTCAAGTGTTTTCCGTTTGATGTGATAGGAATAAATACCTTGATTTGTAGCTAATAACAAAACATCATTTGAATACCGAACAATGCGTTGAACGGAAGCTGGTTTGTCGTTTTTTTGAGGAATTGTAATTTTCTTTTTTCTTTTAGTTGCTGGCGCAACAATAAAAAACTCGTTGTTATCTGTAACAACAGCCAACTCATTTATATTGATACCAAAAACAAGGTGAATTTTTTGGTTATTCACCAAATTTGAGTAAGAAGTAAAACTTAGTTTTTTGGTGTCAAAATAAATCAAGCCATTACTCAAAGATCCGACCCATAAATTATTTTTTTCATCAACTGAAATGGATTCAATTGGCAAAGCTTGTTTTTTATTTATGGTGAATGATTGAAATCTTTCGAGGTTCGGATCAAACAAGGTTAAGCCATTAGCGGTGCCAAACCAAACTCTTCCGTCTTTTGTTTTTACGGAACATTTGAATGATTGACTTAATATATTTTTATTATCGTCTGGAGTAAAAACTTCAAAGGATTTCCCGTCAAAACGGTTAAGTCCATCTTGTGTCCCTATCCAAATACCGTAATTATTATCTTGAATGATAGTGGTTACTGAACTTTGAGAAAGTCCATCATTTATCGTGTAATTACGAAACCGATATTCACCTTGTGCAACGAGATAAAACGAGCACAATAAATAAAAAAGACCGGTTACGTGTTTTCTAATCACAAGAATTAGGCGGTAGGCCCAGCTGGATTGGTCGGTTGAATAGCTGAATTCTCCAAATCTCGATCAAACATATACATTCCTCCTTTATCTCCATCGATTAATCGAAGTTTATCCAAAATCGCTCTAGCCAAAGCCTCTTCTTCTAATTGTTCAGAAACATACCATTGAACAAAGTTGTGCGTAGAAAAATCTTTCTCCTGTAAGCAAACATCCACTAAATTATTAATGCTTTCAGTTACTTTTATTTCATGTTTTAATAAAAGAGTAAAAACGGTTTCTAAGTTTTCAAAATTAACAGCAGGTTGACCCACAGCTGGAACAACGGCAGTACCACCACGCTCATTCACAAATTTGATCAATTTCAACATGTGAAAACGCTCTTCATCGGAGTGTAAATACATGAATTTTGCCGTGCCATTTAAACCATTATTCTCTGCCCAAGAAGCCATTGCTAAATAGTATTGTGAAGAAGATGCTTCTTTTTCAATTTGATCGTTTAATGCTAATTCTACGCGTTTGTTCATAATGACTTTATTTGTTTAACAAATTTACGACTCTTTCTATAGCTAAGGTATTATTTTTGAATTAATTTCATCACATCAAATGTGAATATAACGCATAACTTGAAAAGAAAGTTGTGTGAAAACGATGCGCGGGTTAGCATTTCGTTCCAAATGGTAGTGTATGTCGTTCATCGTTTGCATAAAAGCTTGAATGTTTTTACCATGAATGAATTTTGCAAAGTTGGTTAAAAACTCAGCCTCCTCTTTTGAAAGTTGATTGATAGCGCCTGAGGTATAATTCAACAAAATACTTTGGCGAATTAGATGTAGCGTATATAATACAAACAATTTTTGTTTTTCTTTAGTCTGTTGAGCCGTTTCTTCAGCCCAATCTAGCATCGCCGTTACATCTTTTTTAAAACTTGACCGCATCAATGTTTTAAATAATTCCAGAAAATCAGTATTTTCTTGTTGATCAATTTGATTTTTTGCTTTTATGTAATTTCCTTCAGAAAAAGAAGCGATACTTTCGGCTGTGTTTTGATCAATGTACAACGATTTTACTATATGTTGAGCCAGAATTTCTTCTTTAATCCTCGGCACATTCACCAGTTGAGTCCGAGACAAAATTGTGGGTAGCATGTGTTCGCTAGATTCACAAAGCAAAATAAATAACGAATCTTCTGGTGGTTCTTCCAGTATTTTCAATAATTTATTGGCACAAATGGCATTCATTTCCTCCGCCATCCAGATTACATATACTTTGTATCCTCCTTCGTAAGATTTGAGTGCTGTTTTACGAATAATCTCCTGACTTTCTTCTGTACTGATAATGGGTTTCCGCTCTCTGTCATCCATGCGTTGTGTCCATTCATACAAATCAAAATAGGCGTTCTCTTTCAGTTGTAAGCGCCAATCGGGTAAAAGTTTGGATGAAATCTTGGAAATGGATTGAACCACTGGAAAGAAAAAATGCAAATCAGGATGTTGTAAATCGTTCACTTTTTTACATCCACTACATTGTCCACAACTATCTGTTTCAGCACGATTTTCGCAAAATACATATTGAATAAATGCAAGCGCCAAAGGGAGAGTGCCATAGCCCATTTGTCCAGAGAATAATTGTGTTTGAGCAATTTTATCTGAATTAGCTACTTGAATTAAGTGCTGTTTTAATTCCTCTTGCCCGATTACGTTCTTGAATAACATCGTTTAAAATTAGTTCAAATTTTAAAACCTACGAGAGAAAATTGTAATTTCGGGCAAACAAAAGTCCAATGAATTTTATCGAACCCACTTTAGAGACCATTTTAGCTCATTTAGAAAATATCCAACCAACCACTCAGCCGCTTTGGGGATCCATGTCCGCACAGCGCATGGTGGAGCATTTGTCTGATTCGTTAAAAATGGCTGTGGGACAAATTATTTTCCCGCTGGAAGTTCCCGAAGATCGTATTCCACGCATGAAAGAATTTTTACTTTCGGACAAGCCCATGGCAAAAAATAGTGAAGTTCCTTTTGCCAAAAAAGACGAGAAATTGCGTTCGGATGATTTGGAATTGGCCCTTGATGAACTGGCAGAAAACTGGGTCGAATATGAAGAGTATTTTTCAGACAACGAGCTAGCAACAACGCTACATCCATATTATGGTCCATTGAATTACGAAGAATGGAATCGCCTACACGCCAAGCATTTTACGCACCATTTGCAGCAGTTTGGGCTGGTTGGGGAGTAAGGCAAAATGAAAAAGTGATTAGTTGCTTTACTTTTTCGTACCTCATATTTTAAAGATAAATTCAAAAAACACTATCTTTGATACTATCAAATGATACTATCAATGAAGCCTCCTTATGAAATCACTCCGCTAATTCTGAAACTCATCAGCTCCATTTCAGAGAAAATAGGAGAAGTAAATGCTACTTATTTAAATAAACAAACACCTCAACTTCGCAAACAGAATCAAATCAAAACCATTCATGCTTCGTTACAAATTGAGGGAAATACATTGACCGAAGAACAAATCACTGCGCTGATAGAAAACAAAAGAGTAATAGGACCTCAAAAAGATGTTTTAGAAGTGCTGAATGCGATCAAGGTTTATCAGAAACTGGATAGCTACAAATTCGCGTCCGAAAAAAGCTTTTTAAAAGCTCATTTTGAATTAATGAACGGATTAATTGAAAATGCCGGTAAATATAGAAAAAGAGGGGTTGGAATTGTGAATGGTTCTGTGGTTGAACATGTGGCGCCTTCTCATGAAAACGTACCTTATTTGATGAACGATTTATTTGACTATCTCAAGAATTCAGATGAATTAACTTTAATAAAAAGCTGTGTTTTTCATTACGAAATGGAATTTATTCATCCGTTTATTGATGGGAACGGCAGAATGGGAAGACTATGGCAGACCTTAATTCTGATGGAAGAATATCCAATTTTTGATTTTTTGCCGTTTGAAACCTTAATCAGTAATACACAAACACTCTATTATAAATCCTTAGCTTTATGTGACAAAACAGGCAAATCAACTGTATTTATTGAATATATGCTCGGCGTGATTGAAAAATCGCTTGAAAATTTATTGAATTATACAAACAGAATCCTAAAAGACACAGACCGCTTAGAACATTTTTTAAGCCTTGGCAAGAAAGAGTTTGGCCGAAAGGATTACATGAATGTATTCAAAAACATATCTTCTGCAACAGCAAGCCGGGATCTGAAAAAGGGAATTGATTTGCGTCTCATTGAAAGTATAGGCGATAAGAATAAAACGAGATACATGATATGCTAAGAACGCCGTGCGCGATTTTTAATGGTTTGAGCAGCGAGATGCATAGTTAAATTAAAATTTGCTTGCCATTTTCGTCAGTACGATTTGTCTGTCCAAATGTGAAATACTCTTTTGTTATTGAGTAATCCATTTCTTTTAAGGAATCAATAAACAAATCAATGTTTAAACGCATATTTTCTAAATGTTCATCTTCAATTTCAATAGTTTTTCCATTATGGTCGTTTAAATAATGAAACTCAATTATTCTTTTATCTAAGATTCCAGACGTCAGTAACCATAAATCCACAATTTTAGATGTCTCTTCTTTGTTGATTCGAATAGTTTCTTTTGTTTCAGGGTGGTCAAATAATATATAATCCTTGAAAATGACAATTTTATCGAATAGTGAATGGCGGTATCTTTTGTAAAGTGTAAAGCAATACATAATAGTAAGAACATAGCAGATACCCCCAAAATAAAACCCTACAGAACTTTCATAAAGAAGAAATGTATTAAATAAAACAAGTAATATTCCTAACAAAATTATTGGCACGGAAAAAAATGATAAAATGTCAATAAACAATGGAGAAGATAGTTTAATATAATCGTTGGTTTTTTTGATTAATAAATTTGTTTTCTTTTTCAGTGAACGATCAAAAAAATAAATGCAAATTCCTGATAAGATAATTAGGAACGATGGAATTATTGAAACAATTGTTAGTAGATAATCAATCAAGTATGCGCCAAAAATGTATAATATAAAAAACAGAAAAACAATTACGATTGCTTTTATAAATCCTTTGAACGTAAAGAATTTTTTGACTGACTGACTTGATTTATAATCCTGAAAATCCTCAAAATCACTATACTTTTCTTTTGCTTTTTTATTTTGGATGTCAGTTGGTTCCATAAATGTAATACGTTTTTAATGATTGATTGTTTAACTTTTCTATAGAGAAGACTATAAACGATAAGACACTAATTTTCAAAGTTTATTGTTTGATAAAATCTTCACATGCATTATTTTATGACTCAAATCAACATATATCAAAAGGCCAAAATTATTTTATTGGAAGTAACATTAGGTTATTGATCTCTTCACAAAATTCTTTTGAAAAGGGTGTGTCCACATCATAAATTACCTCTTGCTTAGTCGTGATACGAATACCAAAATTTGAACTATCCTTAACACTAGTTCTTAAAAAGCCTAATTCAGTTACATCTCCTTGCAAAATCGCTTGAACTGATTTAATTTCCAAAACCGGTAAATCAATGTAATATACGGCTTTTCCATTCAAAGTCAAATCATTACCATGACTAGGATAATTTGGGTATACCTCTGAAATATCATAGGATTTAAATTGCACTAATTGTCTTGATAGAGCAGGTTTGTACAGTTGCGATTGTTTATTGCGTTCTCTAATTTGTACGATTGAAGTAACGTTTACAATTCTAATAATTGTATTTGAAACCGCTAACATTGAATATTTACTATATGAAGCTAGGTTAAAATTATTTTCCTGAAAAAAGGCATCTTTTTCCAACGTGTTTTTTTTCCATTTATCTATGTTCCGAGCAGCTTTTATTGCTAACCAAAATATTCCATTTAGGAAAACAAACATTACTACACATGTATAATAGTTTATGATTACAAATAGTAATGAGGCAAGGCTCATTAATACATAACCTAGGATTTCCCCCCAAAGTGGCACAGACGCTCTTGGAACTAGTATTTTCATGTTAATTAATATTTAATTGTATGGCTTTATTTTTTTATCAATTTTTAAAAATTAAATTCAAGTAACAGATGTAATTTTTTTCATATCAAAAATGGCTAAGCAACGTTCGTTTTATTTTCCACACGTTTCAAAATCAGTCCTGTAACAATTGCGTAAGCAACCGTTAGCCATCCAAAAAAAACTAAGCTAAAAAATGAAAATATAAAAGCTCCTCCTAGCATCATAAAAAAATTAGCGGGTGGTTCGCCGAAAGAATCAGTGCAATTACCAGTAGTCCAATAACAAATATTTGCTCCAATATTTATTAAAACAAAAGTAAGATAGTGGGAAAATATTCCAGTTAATATGCCTGTAAAAACAACTCGTCTTCTGCTTGATTTTTCTTTAACCATCAGTTTCCAAAATAAACAGCCAGTTAAAAATGCCGCAATGGGAGCGCCTATTGCAAAAACAGAATATCCATCTCCGATGGCTGTAAGAGCTAGGTAAATTCCAATAACCAACCCAAGAAAGGCGTTGATTAGGCCAAATTTCATCCATGTCTTCATTCGTAAAGGTTAAAAATGTTTATTGGATTTTTTTACTCACGAGGGTTTTATTTTAAAGGTGTTCGTGAATCTTTGTTTTCGTCCTCAAATTTAGTAAATATTTGGGACGAAATTACTGGCTGTCAGATAAATTATAAATACTTTTCTTTCCTGATTTTAGGGATTGAAAAAAGAGAATTTTTTTCGGATGCGCAGTAATTCGGTATGCTAAATTTTCAAGCAGACCAAAAACGCTTGTCTGACCAAAGGCATGAAATCCAATCGAGAAAGTTTTATTTTCCAAATTCAAATCAAAACCAAAAACCTTCGTACATTTGTACCGTCTCTAAGGGGTGCCTGTCAAACGGCTGAGATTATACCCATTGAACCTGATTAGGATAATGCCTACGAAGGGAAGATGACTGTGCTAATGCGTTGTTTAACCACCAAGAATTAGCCCCTTGTTCTTGTTTAATTTTAATGTAAAATGAAAACAAGATTTATTTTTTTACCCGTTTTTTTTGTGTTCTATTGCTTTAACTTTTTTAGTCAGACTAAAATCTTTGGTTCTGTCACCGATGAGTCTGGGCTGTCTGTACAGGGAGTAAAAGTGAGTATCAGTGGCGAGAATTATACCGCTGGTGAATATTTCACCTTAACCAATTCCAACGGGGAATATGATTGGACGCTACGTGAAATGGAAGAAGCAGAAGTTATCACTGCTACTTTTGAAAAAATTGGATTTGAACCTTATTTCATTCGATTGACCAAAACTGACGCAGCTATTCGAAGGGATATTCAATTAAAACGTAATAACAAATTATTAGAAGAGTTTCAAGTGATGGGAACCCGAGCCAATGATTTATCTACTAGCACCCTGAAAATAAAGAAGACCAATTTATTTGAGAAAAATAATTTTGGAAAAGATTTGCCATTCTTGTTGGAATCTACTCCATCTGTTGTGACAACTTCTGATGCCGGAACTGGAGTTGGATATACTGGTATCCGCATTCGAGGAGTAGACGCCTCTCGAATTAATGTTACGATTAATGGTATTCCAGTGAATGATCCGGAGTCGCATGACGTTTATTGGGTTAACATGCCGGATTTAACCTCATCAATCAACAATATCGAAATTCAACGCGGAATAGGAACTTCTACCAACGGTGCGGCCTCATTTGGTGCCAATTTGAATATTAAAACAGATGATATTTCAACCAATTCATATGGTGTTTTGGATAATGCGTATGGTTCCTTCAACACCTTGAAAAACACCATCAAAGCGGGCACTGGATTGATTAATGGAAAATTCTCGATGGATGTTCGTCTGTCCCAAATTCTATCGGATGGCTATATTGATCGGGCTTCGTCTAATTTGAAATCGTATTTTCTTTCTGGAGCTTATGTAGGAAAAAAGTCAGTTGTGAAAGCAGTGGCTTTTTCAGGAAAAGAAATTACCTATCAATCATGGTATGGAACGCCCGAAAGTCGAATTTCAGGTAATGTGGCAGATATGAATGCTTATGCAGATCGAAATTACTCATCGGATGAGGAACGTCAAAATTTAGTGAACTCTGGTCGAACGTATAACTATTACACCTACGGAAATCAGGTAGACAATTATCAACAAGACAATTATCAATTGCATTTCACGCATCGGTTTAATCCAAAATTGGTAATGAACGTTGCTGGTCATTATACCAAAGGACGCGGATATTATGAGGAATACCGCAAGGGAGATGATTTATCATCCTATGGTTTGGATACCGTTTTTACAGGAAATGATACGATCATGCAATCCGATTTGATTCGTCGTCGTTGGCTGGATAATGATTTTGTAGGAGGTGTTTATTCCTTAACGTATTCAGATAAAGATTTTCAGTTAATTTTTGGTGGTTCCGCCAATACGTATATTGGCCGTCATTTTGGAGAAGTAATTTGGGCGCGTTTTGCTTCGAATGGGGAACTAGGAGATCGTTATTACGATGAGATAGGTCGAAAATCTGAACTTAGTAACTACTTGAAAGCGTCTTACAAATGGAAGAAATTCAACTTTTTAGGAGATTTGCAATACCGCCATATTGACTATGCGTTTGTCGGAAATGACCAAGTAGATGGCGTAATTAAAGACATTGAGCAAAATGTAACGTTTGATTTTTTCAATCCAAAGTTTCAAATCTCTTACCTGATATCCCAAGGAAAATATAATCAAAATGTCTTTCTTTCCTACGGGATTGGAAACCGTGAACCTGTTCGAAGAGATTTTAGACAAAGTACGCCACAAAGTAGACCAAAGCCTGAGACAATGCGAGATTTGGAAGTGGGTTACGTCCTTTCATCTAAACGCTTCAATTTCTTGACAAACCTCTATTTTATGGATTATACCAACCAGTTGGTGTTGACCGGAGAAATTAACGATGTTGGTGGCTACACAAGAACTAATGTAAAAGATAGCTATCGAGCTGGTGTCGAATTAACTTCACGGTATCTAATCTTTTCTGATTATAACCAAGATTTATCAGTCGAAGCTGGATTAACATTGAGTAGAAATAAAATCCAACAGTTTACTGAATACGTTGATGAATATTTAGATTTGGAGCCTTATTACACACAAAAAGTGATTGAACATAAAAACACGGATTTGGCCTTTTCACCCAATGTGAATGCTTTTGCGGGGTTGAATTATTCTTACAAAGGGCTCAATCTAGGTTGGACAACTAAGTATGTTGGGCGACAATTTTTGGATAACACATCGGATGTGAATCGAAGCATCAATCCATTTTCTTTTTCCAATCTCCTATTCTCTTTTGTGATTCCAACTAAGGTGTTAAAAGAAGCAACGATTGGCTTGCAAGTAAATAATATATTCAACACGATGTATGAAAACAATGGGTATACATTCTCATACATTTACGCCGGACAAATGACGACTGAGAATTTTTATTATCCGCAGGCAGGTAGGAATTTTATGCTGAGATTGCTAATCAAACTGTAGGACAATTTCTATTCAATTAATTTTTTCTACTTTAGCTTAACGTTAATTGAATATTACCTATGTATTACCTCCCTGCCTTGGCGCTTGTTTTTGGATTGTTTTCCATTTCAACAGCTCAATATTGTACCCAAGTGGGGCCATCTGCTACGATTGATTCTAATGTTGAATCGGTTGATATTACAGGTGAATCCAGTAGTATATCCTACACGGGATGTCCGGGAGTGATTGGTTTGCAAGACCTTACCAGCCAAATTGTGTATTTAAATGCTGGGGGAAATTATCAACTAGATGTTCAGTTTGGTACTTGTGGTGGGAATTATGCAGGTGCTGGACAAGTATGGATTGATTTTGATCAAAGTGGTAATTTTGACGCGTCCGAATCTGTTGGCACATGGAGCGGTATACCTCCTGTAAGTCTTTCTGTTTACAATTTCTCTATTCCAGCAGGAGCTCAAAATGGATTGACGCGCATGCGGGTAATGCAACGCGAGCAAGGAACATTGCCTTTAGATCCATGTGGCACCTATTCCTGGGGTTCGGTAACAGATTTTGGGGTTTATGTTCAAAATGGGATTGATTGTTCAGGGTTTTCCGGAGATAATCAAGCAGAGGCAATTATTATTTCCTCTTTACCTTATGATACAACAGCCAATACATCTATTTGTTATTCCAATCAAAATGCAGTTTATCCTTCCCCAGATATGTTCTATAAAATTGACCCAAATCCAAGTATGGAAAGCTTGCACATTTCTTTGTGCGGTAGTTCTTTTGATACATTTTTAAGTGTTGTGGATGCATTCGGGAATGTGATAGTATTTAACGACGATTCAAATACTTGTGATAGTAGTTCTGAACTAAACTTGCTAACCGCCGGACTCGGAACATTGTACATCATTGTAGAAGGATGGGGATCAGCTTTGGGTGAATATGACCTGCATGTAGAAGCCAATTACCTTGGCTTGTCTGAGCAAAGTGACGGGATATTAATTTATCCAAATCCATCCAATGGGCAGGTTCGTATTTCTAATTTTTCTGGTAAAATCTTGGTTAAAAACACGCTAGGACAAGTCCTAAAGGAATCTTTTTGCAGCAAAGAAATGGAATTAAATTTGAATGACTTGTCCTCCGGAACTTATTTTCTTAGCGATGAATTAGGTAAGGTGTTGGATAAAATAATCATTTCCAAAAACGATTAATCATGATCAAAAAAGTTGGATTAATACTATTGCTCCTTTGTCTTGGATCACCTTCATTTGCTGGTGATTGGATTCAAAAATCGACATTTGGTGGAGTAGGCAGGCACAGAGCTGTGGGATGTGGTAACGATTTCCGAGGGTACATGGGATTAGGACATGTGAATGGATCTGGTATTGATATTTCCTATAAAGATTGGTGGGAATATGACCCAGCCTCCGATAGCTGGACGCAAAAAGCGAACTACCCTGTTAATAATCATGGAGCCGTATCTTTTGTGGTTGATAACATGCCTTGCGTGGGTGGTGGTTCCGCTCTGGCCGGTGAATTTTATAAATACAATCCTCAATTGAATAGTTGGAGCGCAATAGCACCTTGCCCTTTTTTCAATCCAGGTGATACACAAGGGTTTTCAGTCAATAATAAGGGATATGTGTATCTAAGCAATCAATTAGCAGAATATGATCCGGTAGCCAATCAATGGAATTTAATGCCTCAATCTCCAATTAATTTTGGCACCTGGAGTTGTTCTTTTGCTGTAGGATCAAGTGGATTTATTAAATCCGGAAATAAATTATACGAATTCAAACCTTCCCAACAAACTTGGCTGCAACGCGCTGATTTTCCTGGTGTCTCAACGGGTGGAAGTAGTGCTTTTTCTATCAATGATATGGGCTATGTTACCTGTGGTTATGTAGGCGGATTGTCTGTGGTGACCGATCAAGTTTGGGCTTATAACCCTGGAATTAATCAATGGATTGCTGTGGAAGATTTTAAGGGAACAAGTCGTCGTTTTCCCGTAGGATTTGCTGTAGATAATAAGGGGTATTATGGAACGGGAACAAATGGGGCAAATTTCAATGACTTTTGGCAGTACAACCCGTCCATCAATTCATTGGATGAATTTCCTATTGAACTAATTAGTTTTTACCCAAATCCAGCAACAGAGTACATAACTATTGAAAAATTGACAGGCTCTTCCGTGAATAGAGTTTTTATGACTAATAATCTGGGTCAACATATCAGTCAAATAGAACTAACAAAAGAGTTAGAGCAGCTATCTGTTTCTGATCTTCCTACCGGAATTTACCAAGTATTGTTTTACCAAGACGATAAATATGTTGGATCCAAAAAAATGAGTATTCAACGATGAGAGCACTACTATTTTTCCTCTTTTTGGCATTTCTTTCCAATTCGTTTGTGGCTCAATCGACATTCGGCTGGACAAAAAAGAACAATTTTTTAGCCGGAAAAAGAGAACGAGCTGTTGCTTTTTCTATTGGAGAATATGGATATGTTGCTACAGGAGTAGATACGGCAGAAGTGGTTCATAAAGATTTGTGGCAATATAATCCAGTTGATGATTCTTGGACCCAATTAGCAGATTTGCCCGGAACCGCTAGAAGAGATGCTGTTGGGTTTTCATTGAATGGCTTTGGATACGTTGGCTTAGGGATTGATAATGAGGTTTCAGTAATGGGCAACAAAAAGAAAGACTTCTGGAAGTATGACCCGGTACTAAACCAATGGGATTCAATTGCTCCTTATCCAGGGAGTGGTGGAAATGGAATCTATTCTGCAACTGCATTTACTGCGGATAATAAAGGTTTTGTTTGCGGGGGGAAAATAGGACCCGGAATTTATTCCAAACAATTGTGGGAATATAAACCTAGTAATAATCAATGGATACAGCGTGCTGATTTCCCCGGGGGAGTTCGGTATCAATTATGTTCCTTTGCTATTGATGACATCGGTTATGTGGGTTTGGGCTTGAATCAAGACGTCTACAAAAAAGATTTTTATACGTACAATCCCGGGTCAAATGAATGGTCTGAAATCGCCCAATTCCCAGCCATGGAAAGAGGAGGAGCATCCACGTTTGTTATTAATAATAAAGGATATGTTTGTTTGGGTAACAATGGAGGCTTGCAGGGAGATTTACTGGAATACAATCCGATTTTGGAGGCTTGGTTTCTACGACAAAGTTATGGAGGAAGCGAGCGTAAAAACGCAATAAGTTTTGTAATTAATGATAAAGCTTATGTAGGACTAGGAAAAGGAGATTCAGGAAAAAAATCAAGTATGTATGAATACAGTTCAAATTCATTGGCTGAACTAAGTAATTTTCATTCAACATCGATTCAATGCTATCCTAATCCAAGTTCAGGATTAATTTATTTTGACCTAGAAGAACAAAGCGAAATATTCCTTTTCGATGTACACGGAAAACTACAGTTATCTAAGATGATTACGAAAAACATACCACTTGACTTAACTAATTTCCCCCAAGGAGTTTATTTCCTTCGAGTTGGTGATGTTACTTCATCAAATGTTGTAAAACTCCTATTAAATTAAGCGCGATGAGAATACTTCTTATGGTTTTTTTCGGATTGCTTGGTTCTTTTCCAATAATTGGACAAGATTATTGGGAGCAAAAAGATTCTGTAAACGGCCCTCCAAAGGCTTCTGCCTCTGCATTTTCGTTGGGATCAATAGGAATGGTAGTTGCCGGACTTGACGAAGTGGAATTTAAACGCAAAAGCTATGTTTATAGTCCTTTTCAAGATGATTGGGATGAAACAACCTCACTCGGTGGAGCTTTTGGCGATGGCCTGCAACGAGCCTCTGCTTGTGGGTTTTCAATCGAAAACAATGGCGTAATCAAAGGATATATTGCCTTAGGACAAGCACAAACGGTACCCTATTTAAATGATTTATGGGAGTTTGATCCAGTTACAGAGGCGTGGTCGCAAAAAGCTGATTTTATTGGCCAACCTCGTAGACAAGCCGTTGCATTTGTAGTGAGTGGTAAAGCGTATGTGGGAACGGGAGAAGGCATGGCAGGCCTATTAAATGATTTTTATGTTTACGACAATCAGACGAATACATGGGATCAAATTGCAGATTTTGAGGGTACGGCAAGAAGGCAAGCAATTGCTTTTTCTTTAGCAGGTAATGGGTTTGTTGGTACAGGTGATGATGGCACAAAAAGAAATGATTTTTGGATGTATAATCCTCAAACAGATCAATGGATTTTAAAAGCACAATTTCCCGGTATGGCTCGTTCTGGTGCTTGTGCTTGGTCAAATTATCCTACCGCTTTTGTTGGCACCGGAGAGGGATCGGATTATTCCTATTTAAAAGATCTTTATGAATATAATTACTACACCAATAGCTGGGCACAACGGGCCAATTTACCGGGCCCTCCTAGGAAAAATGCGATTGCGTTCTGCTTGAATGGGGTTGGTTATATTGGTACAGGTTATAACAATGAATTCTTGGATGATTTTTATGCCTATTATCAATTGGTTGGAGTGAATGAAATCCTAGGAAATGAAGTAAGTATTTACCCAAATCCGACCCAAGATTTTGTTTATGTGAATTCGCCGAATGAAGTAATTCAATCCATTCTAATTATAAATTCTTTGGGCGAAATAATACAAGAAATTAAAGGGAATCAATTAGAAAAACAGCTATTGAATATGCAGCAATTTCCAAGTGGATCCTACCATATTTCGGTTGAATTTCAATCTTCTAAAACATTCCAAACTACTTTTTCAAAATTATGATTCGATTGTTTCCTTTATGTATATTGTCTTTGTTGTCATGTACGGAGCAAAAAACAGAGACTCAAACTCCGGCCACTCCCAATGCAACAGAAAAGCAAACAAGTACAAGCATCGAATCTAATAAGTCCACAGTTGATTCTACCACTGCATTGAACAAAAAAACAGATTATTCTGTAAAATCAATTCAAACTGAAAATGGGTGGGGATATCAAATTTTCAAAGGAAAGAAACTGCTGATTAATCAACCAACTATTCCAGCCGTTCAAGGAAATAAATCCTTTTCATCAGAATTAGATGCAATAAAAGTAGGTGAATTGGTAGTGAATAAGCTACTTCAAAATCAATTTCCCCCAACAGTAAGCAGTGAAGAATTAATATCTTTGGGCGTTGTTACCAATTAACAAAGGGTTTGCTGGTCAGCGTTCGATGAAAAATAAATAAAAATCATATTTTCTTTTCAACGCATTCTAATCTAATCCATTATTTTTGCAGTATGAAAAGATGGAAAATAGCAGAAATTTTAGGGAAAGAAGGTCAACAATTAGTAAATACTTCCATTACCGTAAAAGGGTGGGTACGTGCCTTTAGAAGTAATCGATTTATTCAATTAAATGATGGTTCATGCATGGCAACATTGCAGGCTGTTATTGATTTTGAAAAATTCGATGAAACACTTTTAAAACGTATTACTACTGCTTCTGCCTTATCTATTACAGGAACATTAATAGAATCAATTGGTTCTGGTCAATCTGTAGAATTACAAGTCGAGGCCATTGAAATTTTAGGAGATGCTAATCCAGATGATGTTCAAAAAACGGTCATGCAACCAAAACGACATAGTTTGGAGTTTCTTCGTGAACAAGCACATTTGCGTTTTAGAACCAATACCTTTGGAGCGGTTTTTAGAATACGTCACCACGTTGCTTTTGCCATCCATACGTTTTTTAACGACCGTGGTTTTTTCTATTTACACACACCCATTATTACAGGTTCCGATGCTGAGGGCGCAGGAGAAATGTTTCGTGTTACCAACTTAGATGCTAAGAACCCGCCATTGAACGAGGATGGGTCAGTTAATTTTAAAGAAGATTTTTTCGGAAAACCAGTGAACTTAACCGTTTCAGGTCAGTTGGAAGCTGAATTGGCTGCACTTGCTTTAGGTCAAGTATATACGTTTGGACCTACATTCCGTGCTGAAAATTCTAATACTTCTCGGCATTTAGCGGAATTTTGGATGATTGAACCAGAAGTGGCTTTCAATGATTTGAAGGATAATATGGATCTTACCGAAGATTTCCTGAAACACATATGTTCCTATATTCTTCAAACGTGTTCGGAAGATTTGAAATTTCTTAGTGATCGAGAAGGACAGGAACAAGCGCAAAAACCTCAAAATGAGCGAAACGAACTTTCCTTAATCGAACGCTTAGAATTCGTGATAAACAATCCTTTCAAACGATTAACTTATACAGAAGCAATTGATGTGTTGTTAAACTCTAATCATTACAAAAAGAAGAAATTTAAATATGATGTTTCATGGGGCATAGATTTGCAAAGTGAACACGAACGGTATTTGGTTGAAAAAGAGTTTAAATGCCCAGTGATCTTAACGGATTATCCTGCTCAAATCAAAGCGTTTTATATGCGTTTGAATGATGACAATAAAACAGTTGCTGCCATGGATGTACTTTTTCCGGGTATTGGAGAAATTGTGGGTGGTTCGCAACGCGAGGAGCGCTATGAAATTTTGCACAGAAAATGCGAAGAATTTGGCATTCATCCAGAAGAATTATCTTGGTACATGGATACGCGAAAATTTGGTACGGTACCACACGCTGGTTTCGGTTTAGGCTTTGAGCGCATGGTAATGTTCGTTACGGGTATGTCCAATATTCGTGATGTTATTCCGTTTCCACGTACCCCTCAAAACGCTGAATTCTAAATCAATAACTCATTTTTAAAAAGCGAGTAGGCTCCCTGTTTTTGATTTGAATATAATACATTCCATTACCAAAATCGGTAAAGGGTACATGAATTTCATTGGATTCAATTTTCTGAAAATGAACGACTTGTCCTTGCGAATTGTATATTCTCACGGTTTCATTTAGTAGCTCATCGGATACAAGGAAAATCACTTCATCTTGAATAGGGTTCGTCTTGATTTGAGCAGATTGAGATTGATTAGTAGCCCAATCTATAGGTGTAGATTTACAGTTTAATTGAGATATTACCTCAGGGTGATTGTAAAGAATTTGGATGAGTTCTTTGTCAATTTCAAGGTAATTTGATTGTTCTGAAAAACCGTCAAAAAAGATACTTTCTTTGATTTCATCTGATTCATTAAATAAGCCGAGGGATTGAGTGACTTTTTTGCGTAATAATCTTTTTTTAACCCGAATATTGGGTGTTCGATAAAAATCCAAGAAGACAAAACCATGAGTAATGTCTTTATTGTCTGTGCTTAATTGACAATGTTGTATCGCCCAGTTTTTAGTAAGTGAATTGCGAGTGCTTGCATCCAATAATCTGCAGCCTTCCACTGAACCCATGTAGATTTCTAAGTTTGCCTCTTCGAGCGTATTTACTCGAGTCAATTGGATGGTAGAAATGAGATTGTTTAATTCATTTAGAACCTGGTCTAGTTCTTTTTCTAACTCCTTGTATTCATTTTGTAAAGCAGGGTCAGTTTTTAAAAAAACGGGCTCTTTGTTACCAGGATGGATAAATACGGTGATGTCCTTTTTCCAGGTGGAAATAACGGTGTTTTTTGTTTTTCTTAGTGCAATTTCCTTAAAATAATCCATCGTTTCTTCTGAAAAAGCAAGAGAATCTGTGTGCGCAAAATAGAAATTGGATAGGGCAATGCCCAGCAATAATGCAATGAGTTTCATACGATGTAGGTTTATCTGATAAGCAAAAAACTACTCTTCGTTACACTATTCTTCAGCTAAAATCAACCGAGCATCTTCCATGAGCTTATCTACTTCCTTTGGATTTGTTCCATCGTAATAGCCTCGAATTCTGAGTTGTTTGTCAATTAATACAAAATTATTGGTGTGAATAAAATCAGTACCAACATCTCCTTGATTCTCCACCTCCGATTTCTTCAAGAGAAAAAAAGATTTTCGAGCTGACTCATATAATTTCTCCTTATTCCCTGTTAAAAAATGCCATTTTCCGGCTATAGCACCATGTTCATCGGCATATCTTTTTAGTTGTGCAATGGTATCCACTTCAGGATTTACCGTAAAACTTAAGATGGAAAACTGAGATTCATTTTTAAATGCTGCTTGAACGCGTTGCATTTGATCGTTCATTTTGGGACAAATCGTTTGGCAAGTGGTAAAGAAATATTCCGCCACAAATACCTTTCCTTTCAAATCATTTAAACCGATCCACTTACCAATTTGGTTTTGAAAAAAAAATGCACCTATGGTGTGTCCTTGTCCAACCTGAAGTAGGTCTTGATCTACTGTTTCCGGGTTTAAATCTATCGGATTCAATACCTTGGGAGCTTTTATACTCTTATTATTTTGAAGTAAAAAATAGGCAATAGGTACAAAAACCAGTAAAACCACTCCAATCCCAATTAGTTTTTTCATACTGCAAAGGTACGGAGTATGACAAATAAATTTAAGGGGGTATCATTTTTTGCAGATTTATTTTTAGGTTCTTTTTACAGCCCATTTTTTGAGTAAATTCGTAGTCCCTAATTTTTTTTATGTCAAAAAACACAAACCGTATCACCGAACTTTTTGGAATACGTTATCCACTCATTCAAGCTGGAATGATTTGGTGTTCAGGCTGGGAATTAGCTTCGGCGGTTTCAAATGCGGGTGGCTTAGGTATTATAGGATCTGGTTCCATGTACCCGGAAATATTGGACGAGCAAATTCGAAAATGCCAACAAGCAACAAATCAACCATTTGCAGTGAATTTACCCATGCTCTATCCAGATATTGAAAAACACATTGAAACAATCATTAAGCATAAGGTTCCTATTGTTTTTACTTCAGCAGGAAACCCTAAAACGTGGACAAATCACTTAAAATCTCATGGGATTACTGTAGTTCACGTCGTGTCAAGTGTAAAATTTGCCTTAAAAGCTCAAGAATCAGGTGTGGATGCCGTTGTGGCAGAGGGGTTTGAAGCGGGGGGTCACAATGGTCGTGATGAAACAACTACGATGTGCCTAATCCCCATGGTGGCAAAAGAAATAACGATTCCGCTAATTGCTGCAGGTGGAATTGGAACAGGTCGTGGGATGCTGGCCGCTATGAATTTAGGTGCTGATGGAGTACAGGTTGGAAGTCGTTTTGTGACAACAACAGAGTCAAGTGCACACCAAAATTTTAAAAATAAAATTATCCATTCATCTGAAGGAGATACTATTTTAACGCTCAAAGAATTAACACCGGTTCGCTTACTGAAAAATGAATTTTATAAAACATTGGAGCAAGCGTATAACAATGGAACAAGTACTGCTGAATTAGAACAACTTCTTGGTAGAGGAAGAGCTAAAAAGGGAATGTTTGAGGGTGATTTGATTGAAGGAGAACTTGAAATTGGTCAAATTGCTGGCATAATAGATTCCATTCTTCCTGCTTCAGAGGTTGTAAAAGAAATAATAACTGAATTTAACCAAGCAAAGTTGGAACAAAATTCCCCTAAATTTTCATTTAATGATTGATTTTGAACGATTTGAGTTAGATAACGGTTTAAAAGTAATTTTCCATAAAGATGTTACAACTCCAATGGCAGTGGTGAATACCTTATATGATGTTGGTGCTCGAGATGAATCGGAAGAGAAAACTGGTTTTGCCCATTTGTTTGAGCATCTTATGTTTGGTGGATCAATAAATATTCCTGATTTTGATGCGCCTTTGCAACGTGCCGGTGGTGAAAGTAACGCTTTTACGAGCAATGATATCACTAATTATTACGATGTTCTTCCTGCTCAAAATTTAGATACTGCGTTGTGGTTGGAAAGCGATCGAATGTTATCCTTGGCTTTTACAGATAAAAGTTTAGAAGTTCAACGTCAGGTAGTGATAGAAGAATTTAAACAACGCTATTTGAATCAACCGTATGGTGATGTATGGCTTGAGTTACGTCCGTTGGCATACACAAAACATCCGTATAAATGGGCTACTATCGGTAAAGACATTAAGCACATTCAGGATGCAAAAATGGAAGATGTAAAAGCATTTTTCCAAAAATATTATCATCCGGGAAATGCAATTTTGTGTGTAGCGGGTAACTTTGAATTATCCTTCATTAAAGAACGTATTGAACATTGGTTCGGTTCTATTCCTGGAAAATTAAAACCGGCGCGTATTTTACCTTCTGAACCCGTTCAAAATGAATTTCGGGAATTAGTACTAGAGCGAAATGTTCCTGCCAATGCATTTTATTATGCCTTCAAAATGGCATCAAGAAAAACAATGGAATACTACGTAGCTGATATGATTTCTGATGCCTTGGGTCGTGAAAAGTCTTCTCGTTTATACATTCGTTTGAAAAAAGAACTCAACTTGGTTTCAGAAATTGGGGCGTACATAACGGGTTCGTTGGACGATGGTTTATTGATGATTTCAGGTAAACTCAATGATGGGGTTTCTTTTGAGCAAGTCGATTCAGAAATATGGAAAATTATTGATGAGTTTGTTTCTGATGAAATGTCTTTGGTTGAACTAGAAAGATTGAATATTAAAATTCGGACTGCTCGAGAATTTCAAGACCAAGGCTTATTGAATCGTGCCATGAATTTATGCTATTTCGAATTATTAGGCGATGCTTCTGGAATAAACGAGGATTCATTGGTGTATCAATCCATCACGCCAAAACACATGAGTGTATTGGGTAAAAGTATTTTAAAGAAGAAAAATTGTTCTGTATTACGAATCAAAAGCACAAAATAATGGTAGATAGATCACAAACTCCTGATTTGAAACAAATTGATTCTATTGATTTTGTTGCTCCTGAAATTCGAACTGAATTTGCTGTTCCATTTTTCGTACAGAAACAAGTTCCAAATGCCACATCGCGTATTGAGCTATATTTCAATGCCGGTAGTACAAATGGAAAAATTGGTCTGGCTTCCCTTGTAAGTGGATTATTATTATCCGGTACAGAAAAAATGAACTCTACGGAAATTCATACTGAATTGGACAATTTAGGTGGTTTTCATGATATTTCATTAGGTCATGAATCTGTTGTTGTCAGTTTATATGGGCTGAATGATAAGTTAAAGGAATTGTTGTCGCTCTTTTCTCAAAGCCTTTCGGAGGTGAATTTCAGTGAATCAGAAATCCAAGAATTGAAAGAAGACAGGAAACAAAAACTCCGAATTAATATGCAAAAGGTTAGCTTTTTGGCTCAAAGAGAGTTTTCTAAGAACTTATTTGCAGACAGTCAATACGGAAGACTAATCAATGAAGATAATTATGATTCGATTACGCGACAGGAAATTATTGATTTTCACAAAGCGTTTTATCTTTCCGGATTGTTTAAAGTAGTACTGATTGGCGATTTTCAAGAAGAAACAATCGTTTCAATGGAAGACATGTTGATTCCTTTTGTCAATAATCTTCCGTTGGAATATAACCAAAACTTACAAAACACTCCTGGTTCGTTTCATATTGAAAAAGAGGATGCTTTGCAAACAGCTATTCGGGTGGGAAGAATCTTATTTAATCGTAAAAACGATGACTTTGTTGATGTTACTATATTGAATACGATTTTAGGTGACTATTTTGGTAGCAGATTGATGAGTAATTTAAGAGAGGATAAAGGGTTTACTTATGGGGTGGGATCCATGCTTTCTGAATTTAATGAAACCGGATATTTCTTAATTGCAACCGAAGTGGGAAAAGAACATAAGGATGCCGCAATAGCTGAAATTCGGGCTGAAATTGAAAGGATCCACCATGAATTAATTCCCGCTGAAGAGTTGGATTTGGTACGGAATTACTTATTGGGCCAATTACTTAAAAGTGCCGATGGACCTTATGCGATGACCGATTTGTATGTGGGCGTTCAAGCCTTTGGATTGGATATTTCATTTTATGATCGGTACATCAAAAAAATTCATGAGATTACCCCCGAAAAACTTCAATTATTAGCGAAAACTTATTTGGATTGGTCGCAAATGACGATTGTGAGTGCCGGATAGCAACTTTATTCGTAGATTTTCGTTAAAATAGAAAGCGTTTCCAATCGTTATAAAATTGATGAAATATTTTCTAGTTGTCGTTCTTCTTTTTGGGATTTCTTCAAAATTGAAAGCTTCTCATGCCATGGGCGGTGAATTGACCTATAAATGTGTTGGAGGAAATACCTATGTTTTTGAATTAGCTTTTTACCGCGATTGTAATGGCGCTGAGGTAAACATCGTTTCAGAAAATTTGCGCGTATGGAATCATTCATCAGTAACCGCAATTACTCTTCCGTTTGTTTCTCGACAAGATGTTTCTCCTTTGTGTAATGCATTGCCAGGATTTGCAGCTCAATTACAATGTGGATCCGGAAGTGCGGGTGGAAATGGAATTGGGGCAATTGAGCGTGTTTTGTACCGCAGTTTACCGATTATCCTAAATGGAATTCCACCGGCTGCTGGGTGGATATTTACTTATGAAAACTATTCAAGAAGCGGCGCATTGACCAATATTTCTAATCCTTCAACCTATGGGATTACCTTAGCTGCTAAAATATTTGCGATTCCAAGTGCTACTGGTTCAGGCTGTACGGATTCTTCACCACAGTTTCTACAAGAGCCTTATTTTGTAAGTTGTGCGGGAAGTCCCTACCAATATAACATGAATGCTGTTGATCCTGATTTGGATTCTATCAATTTTGATTTTGGCGTTCCCTTCAATTATTTTCCAGGGTCAAATTATGATCCACCAATTACACCAAATCCGATAGCCTTTGAACCTGGTTTTTCATTTTTAAACCCAACTCCGGATGCCTCTTTTAACGCGTCTAATGTCCCAGCGGCAGTTGACCCACTGACTGGGGAGTTGACATTTACATGTTTCAATTCCGGTAATTACATTGTAAAAATTCGGGTGAGGTCGTTTCGTCAAGGAGTTTTAATTTCCGAGGTGGAACGTGAAATGCAATTAGTCGTTATGCCCTGCAATTCTGCCAATAATGCACCTGTAATCACTCCACCTTTTGCCGGCTCTTTTTCAACTACCGTTAATGCAGGGGATTTGATAACGTTTAATTTAAATGCGGTAGATCCTCAATTTTTACAAGATGGAACAACTCCTCAGCAGGTATATTTAACTGCATCGGGTCCCATGTTTGGTGCAGGATTAACTTCCTCAACGGGGTGTGATATTGAACCATGTGCCACGCTTAATTCTGCCGCACCGATAAGTGGCTCTCAACAAGTTTCAACCACTTTTTCTTGGCAAACAACGTGTGATCATTTAGTTAATCAATATGGCATTGCAGCCGATGTTATTCCCTATAATTTTGTCTTCAAAGTACAAGATGATTACTGTCCTGTTCCAAAGATAAGTTATGTGACCGTTACCATTTATGTTGTCAATCCTGGGATAATCCCGGCCACTCAAATTTCTTGTATTGAAACCAATGATTTGGGTGATTTAACCGTAACTTGGAATCCTGTTTCCAATCCCATGGGTACTTTTGTGGAATATCAGTTACATTCCGTAGAAAATGGACTTCTGCAAACCTTCACTGATATTTCAACCACTTCAGCCATAGTACCGGCTATAAATGCTGCAAATCATTTTTTTATTGGAGTTCGCAGTGGGTGTAATGGAAATATTACTAAAAATTCGGATACAATAGCCAATATACACTTAAACGTGGTGAACCCAAATAATGGAACCGCAATTTTGCAGTGGAATAAACCCAAATTAACACCTTTACCCAGCTACAACGATTATTATCATATTTATAGAGAATATCCGGTTGGTGTTTTTTCTTTAATTGATAGCACTTTGTATTCAACCACAACGTATAAAGACACTATCGATATTTGCCAAGCCTATATTTCATATCAAGTTATTTTACCTACAGACGTGTGTGATTTTACCTCGAATATTGCGGGTGATGATTTTGAAGATATGTTAACTCCTGATATTCCAACGATTTTGTCGGCAGGAATAGATACAGCCACGTCAGAAATCTTAATAATTTGGAATCAAAATCAGCAACCCGATACTTATGGATATGTAGTTTATACCTTTGATGATGCTGGCTTTTTAGTAGAGCTAGATACCGTTTGGGGCATTTCAACCACATCTTACGCTTATGCTACCGACTTATCGTTGAGCCCATTTTCTTATTCTGTAGCGGCATTTGATTCTTGCTATACTTCCTCCGTACCAGTCACTTATCAAACTTCTGCCAAAAGTCCCATTCATACAACGATGAAAATGAGTTCAACGGTCTTTATGTGTGAACAGGAGGTGGAGCTTTCATGGACAAAATATGGAGGGCAACCAGTCTCTGAATATCGAATTTTTGCCAAAAATAACGGGGCGTGGTCTCAGGTTAGCGCTACTTCCGATACAATTATTCGAATTCCGGTTAGTGGAGGAAGCGCTTATTGTTTTGTTATTCAGGCCCTATTTATGAATGGGAATAAAGCTTTTTCAGATGTTTCCTGTTTTCAAGTTCCAATACCACAACAGCCGTCATTCCATTATTTTAAATTAGCCACGGTGGAGCAAGGCAATATTGAATTACACGATTACATCGATGGGTCGGTTGGGGTGCAAGAAGTCATTTTTCAACGATTAAATTTCGATAATGCGTACGAAGAAATTGCGCGTGTTTCTGTCAATTCTGAAAATGTATTTTTTCTAGACACAGTGGCTGATGTGCGTGAAAAGGCTTGGCAATATAGAGCCCGATATGTAGATAGTTGTGGTACAACCGGAAATCCTGCTAATGTAGTTAAAACAATCTTTTTAACGGGGGTAGCGGATGAAGTTGAATTGATTAATTTTATTCAGTGGTCTCCTTATGAGGGCTTCAACGGATCGATAATCGAATACCGCATCTATCGGGGTCCTAACGGAATTTTTGACCCAACTCCCATCGCCGTTGTTCCAAGTGGTCAGTTATCGTTTGAAGACGATGTGAAACAAGTAGATTTTAAAGGGGAGATTTGTTACCGAATTGAAGCAGTGGAAGCATTAAATTTTTACAATTTTGCAGAGAAAAGTCATTCGAATGATATTTGTTTTGTGTATAAACCACTGATTTATATTCCTAATGCTTTTACGCCGGATGGAGATAATTTAAACGATGTATTTTTACCCGTTCTATCGAATATAGATCCAATTGAATACAATCTCAGTATATATAATCGCTGGGGTCAAGTAATTTTCGAAACAACAGATGCGCTAATTGGATGGAATGGACAAATTCAACTTTCCGGTTTGGACGCAACCAATGACACCTATTTTTATCAAGTTCAAGTGAATGATGCTAATGGTGTACAAATTTCTAAACGTGGATTCGTTTCATTACTTCGGTAAGGTTTTTGTTTGGAAAACTGAATTATTTTAATTAAGTTTGTTAATAAGAACTCAAGAGTCATGAAAAAATTTCTAGTTGCATTTTCATTTTTCCTTTCGTTAGCAGCCTTGGCTCAGGATGGAATTGTTATTACGTTGGATGGTCAAACAGTTGATATTTCAGGTGGAACACACCAGATGACTGCTCCAAGCAATACTGTTTTTGATGTGCCTTTTGATGTGGTGAACAATACGGGTCAAACGCATCAATGGGTTGTAACTCGGTTGAAAGTGAATGTTCCGACTGGATGGGCAGATGGTTTGTGTTGGGGTCACAGTACTAATCCATTTGGAGGCACGTGTTTTTCCTCTACTCAAATGGCTGGAAATCCATGGTCTACTCCTGGATCACAATCGGTCCTTTTTAATATTGCAGATGGAGAATATGGTAAAATGAAACCGCAAATAAATCCAGATGATTTTACAAGTGGTCAAGCACATTACCGATATTATCTTTCTGACCTCGGTTCTGGATATTCAGATTCAGTTGATTTAATTATTGATTTCGTAGCATCTGTTAAACCAATTAAAGAGGATGTAACAGTTTCAATTGTTCCTAATCCTGCTTCAGATTACATAAATATCACTGTAAATGGGATGGAAAATGGCACCTTGAAAATGGTGGATATTTTAGGAAACGTGGTATACAAAGACGCAATTGTAAATTCAAAATCAATCGCTACCTCCAATTTTAAAACAGGGGTGTATTTTGTAACTATCGATGCGCCTGGTTCTAAGTCAATCAGTCGTAAAGTTATTATTCGCCACTAAGAATCCTCTCTTTTTTTAATCTATTTCAGGCTCATTGCCTTTAGCAGGGTCAATTTCATTCATTGCAATGGTTGCTGCAACAATTCCAATAATTGGAGCTGAGGAAGCAAGAATCCACCAAAATAATTGAATGAATAACTCAAGCGTGTTAGATAGGGTTAAGGTGTAATTAAAGAAAATTTTAAGGTCAACCGGTACAAATATCATGAAGTAGTATAAAAGCCCAATGGAAATGGCTAGTCCGCTGTGATTCCGAATAAACACAATACTTTCATTTACACTTCTTCTTCTTCTTTCGTTTACATAATCCATAAAACTAAATCCGTAGTAATAGGCACAAATTACCACGTTTAGCCATTGCAAAGGACTCTCGCTTGGGTTTTTCCAAAAAATGAAAGCAATTAATTGAATTATTAGGAAATACAAGTAATACCAAATAAAATTTCGGATAATGAGTTTTACCGCACGTATAATATCCTCTTTGAATTGTTGCCAGCTATATGGTTGTTTTACTCCTGTAATAATTCGTTCTGTCTTCTCTGAGATATGAGCCAATAAGGGAGATAACAATGCAACTACCAAATATTTTGCAAAGCGCATCAGTAACAAGCCAACCGAAACTTCGATTAATGCATAGATGAGGTACCAAACAAGTCCATTTATTGAATCCAATTTAGCCTCAAAAACATTCGTTTGAAGTTTGTATCCGTAATAATAAATTCCACCCAATAAAGTAAAGGGAATCAGAAAATACATGAAATACCCATGTCGAATAATGAATCCGATGGAATTTCCAAACGACCGAATACCGAGCCAGAAAAAATAGATGTTTTTTGTATTGAACACAGGCAAAGGTAAGAGTGAAATTGAGAATAATGGTAATTTATTTAATTATTCCTCTTAAATAAATAGATCATTAACCGTTACCAATTCTCATATGACCCGTCAGAGTGAATATAGCCTTTTGGTTTTTCTTCTGCTTTATTTGCAGCTTGCTCGCCCATGGGATAGGCTACCGTGTTTTTGACCTTTACAACGCCATTCGCAGGCACTTGAATAATCAATTTCACCTCTTGCTTGCGAATTTTATCTGACATAGGGAATGTAAAATAAGCATCTAGTTTCAATTCATTATTCATTAATTGATGACCCAATTGAATGTTTCGCGCGCGTTTCAATGCGGTTTGATGATCACGTCCTTGCACCGAGTTAAGTTGACTTATGTGAAACAGTGAGTCTGCCGATTTCTGATATTCCACTTCAATACCATGAAAGAATATCCGCCCATTTTCTACCTTTAAAAATCCGGATTCCCCTTTGCTAATTGTTTTGAATCCATCTTGTTCTGATGCGGGTGCGGTGGAAATATCCAACGTAATTTCCTGTGCGTTAACGGTTGCAATTTCTTTTTCCACCTCTCCATTCACTGCAAATGAACGAGCAATTCTGGCGCCGGTCAAGGATAAAAGTATAATACCTACTACGATTAGCACACTGAAAAGAATGGAAGAATAGCTAAAAATTTTCGATTTAAAAGTCACTAATAACCTTATTCCGATTAACCAAAACAAGCCAATTGCAGATGCTGCAGTAATAATGATTCCCCAATATAAATTGGAAGTATCTCGTTCGTTTTCTAAAATCAGATTTCCGAATGTACCGAAAGACATGAATTGGCCTTCTATCTGAGCTGGTATGAAATCAGGATCGACAAATAAGAATAAAAATAAAGTTACGAATAGTACAGTCCCTGTAACCAGTAGAAAAATGCCGGTCGCAATGGAAAGAAACCGAATAACCCGATAAGCTTTGTTTTGAATGCTTCTATCCTTTTTTAATTTTTCTGCCCAATGTTTGGAGTTAGATTTTATTTTTTCGGCTGTTTTTTCAATTTCCATTTTCATGGATTCAAAATTGACCGCTTCTCCCTTCATTTGAAGCTTTTCTATACTAGTCTTAGCCTTAGGGGTAATAATCCATAAAATAATATATAGTGGAATTCCAAAGCCAGCAAAAAGGGTGATGAGAACAATAAGCGCCCGTATGATTACTACATCAATTCCAAAATAATTAGCAAATCCTGCACAAACACCACCTAAAATTGCCTTGTCTTTATCCCTAAAGAGACGTTTCTCGGTTAATTTTTCTGTGGATTCAGAGGGTTCACTAGTATCATTTCCATTCACAAAAACGGAAGGGTCTCCCAGTTTTTTTAGCACTTCTTCAACCATGTAGATTTCTACAACTTTTTTAGCAGGTTCAAGTGCTTTGGTAAATAATTCTGCCATGCGAATTTCAATATCTTGTTTTATTTCGTTGGCTCCCTCTTCTTGTTTCAACGCATCGGTAAGTTGATCCAAGTAATTTTTTAGAAGCTCATAAGCAGATTCCTCAATTACAAAAGGAATGCCTTGTAAATGAACTGAAACTGTTTTATTCATTGCTTATTTATTATGAGTGATTTTTTGAACGGCTTGCTGTAATTGATTCCATGTTTTATCTAATTCTTCCAAAAATTCTTTCCCTTGTTCGGTAATGTGATAGTATTTTCTGGGTGGTCCAGAGGTAGACTCCTCCCACCGATAACTTAAAAGCTCCATGTTTTTTAATCGAGTGAGCAAAGGATATAAAGTACCTTCAACTACTAAGAGTTCAGCGTTTTCAAGCGATTCCAATATTTCGGATGGATAAGCTTCGCCCCTTGAAAGGATACTTAAAATGCAATATTCCAGAATACCTTTCCGCATTTGCGCTTGTGTATTTTCCGCGTTCATGGTAAAATTTTATACAAAGATATATGTTTTAAATTGTAATATGCAATACATAGTACTAAGAAAATTGCATTTTTTCTATTAGCATTAAATTCATTAATTTTGTTAACGTATGATAAACAAGGAATTTTGTCAGGTCGAAAACTTTTCTCCACACCTATTTTGGGATATGGATAAAAGCAAAATTGACTTTGTCACTGCCAAAACGCAAATAGTTTTTCAAGTTGTAGAATATGGATTAATGTCAGATTGGATTTTGATTCAAAAAATCTATACCCCGGAAATAATAAAAACAATCGTTCTCAATTTAAGAACATTGGATAACGTTACACTTGCCTATTTATCACACTTTTTTAAGGTGGACAAAACCCAATTTAGATGCTACAAAACAAGTCAGTCAGCAGAGAGCTTTTGGAACTCTTAAGATTCAGTTTTCAGTCTTCAACTTAATATCAAGTTGGTTGATCACTTCAAGACTTTCTCCAACATCTGTTTCAAGTAAGTTACCTCTTCTTTCAATAGATTAATCTGGTCTTCGTAAAGTTTACGTTCGTTTTCTGAAATATTATATTGATGAACATGACTTAAAACATTTCCCCCATTGGCATTATTCATAACATTGAACACCATGGATTCATTAAATGCGATGACTTCTTCTGGTTTCATCCCAAGGGCTTCAGAAATTTTTTCCAATTTGGTAAATGTAACTTCCGATTCTCCCAATTCAATTTTGGAATAGGCACTTTGTGAAACTCCCAACTGATCAGCCAAATGTGTTTGTGTTAGGTTTTTTAATTCCCGCAATTTCTTGATTTTTTGACCGATATGCATTGTACGAAGATCCATGTAGCGTGATTTGAATGTGTAGACAAATTTAAAAAATAAATCACTTCAAAACACCCTATTTAGCACAGTTTTAGAAAATTGAAATCAGTTAAATAATAGTGTGTATAAAATGCAAATAGACCCTCCAAATCATTTCATTAAGCGCAAGAATTGTGTGCAAATTAACCCACATTGAATAATCTATAATTTACAGGAATATATTACAACTTGTTACGCGTGAAATACTCACATTATATAAAGAATTTTGCAACACTCATGAAACTAAATGTAAAAAGATTGAGTCGCGGAAACCGAAAAGCGCATGAGTAGGATGGATTTATTTTATTAATATGAAAGAAAAATTGTTTTATGTATTATTTGTGTTTACTCTATTAACATCATGTGCATCCGTAACTAGAATGACTCGTGAAGAAATAAGCGCTCCTGTAGTTTTTATGCAAAGAGGTGATTATGAATTAACGGATGATTTAGTAGCCTCTGCGGAGGTAAAAATTAAGTCATGGATTATACTGGATATTATTAAATGGAATGATAAAAAACAAATTAAAATATTTGGTTTGAGATTCGGTAGCAGAGATTATTATGAAGGTAGTTTTAATAATTATTATTACCCAAAAGAATTTGATGAGAAAGTAGCCGTTTATAACTTCAATGAAAAATATAAAGATTTAGATTATGTAACCAATGTGCGTTTTAAAAGATATTTTGGAAAGGACCCATATTATATCAAATGGCTTCATTTAGGAACTCGCGTAAATACAACTGAAATTTATGCAAAAGGGATTAAATTAAAAAACAAAGTAAAATAAATTTGAATATCATGAAACTTATCATTTGTTTTTCTATCCTTAGCTTGTTCTTGTTTTCCTGTAAGGATACATTTTATTTAAATTCAACAACATACATACCAATAGTTTTTGATACAATACCATCTGTACCAAAAGGAGACTTTAGTGCAACGGCTACATTAAAATTTAAGCAAAATGCTTTAGTAGACAAAGATCAAGTTAAAGCATATAAACAACTTGCTTTAGTTCCAAAAGTCAACTATGGAGCTTGGGGAGTAACGGGAGGAAATGCTTCTAGTGGTGCTCAACTCATTGGAGTGAATAATTTGAATGGTGCAGGAACGTGGAAAGAAAGAAGGAATTTAAAAAGAGCAAAGCGAGGTAATATTCGTTCAACAGCGCGTTTAGCCTCTGATCCTACCTATGACAGAGCACTTTATGAACTTATAGAAGCGCATCCTGAAATTGATTATTGGACGAATATACGTGTAAGCCGTAAAGTTCAGGGAAGAAATTCTTGGGTTTTGAAGCGTAAAAAACAATTAGCCCAACGATTTCCGAATGGGTGGTTAGGAAGTTATGCAAATGCTTCTACATATATTAAAACTGGTGAAGAAACAGTTACGGTAACTGCAACAGGAGTCGATATGTTAACTGATGAAGAATTAAAAAAGCAGAATAACAAAAAGAAATAGTGTTCTGTATAATTTTGAAGCAGTAATTTTGATTTATAATAAAACCCCTATTATCTTATTTAATGGGGGTTTTTATTTTTAATGCTATAATGAATTTATCAAATTAGATTTTTTATCAAACCTCCCCTCCTGCCAAATGAATGTGTTCTTCTAAAGAGCTTTCAACATGCTCTAAGATTAGTTGATAAAAATCTTCGTTCTCATGATTGATTTGAACTTGCTCCAAGGCTTGATAATAGCGCATTCGATCGGCTAAATTTCCTTTTAAATTGGCAATTGTATATCCATTTTGCAAGAGAATGAGATTCATAACCAATCGTGCAGTTCTGCCATTTCCATCAATAAACGGATGGATGCTGACAAGCCTTTCGTGCATTTCAGCGGCTAACAATACGGGATGAAGATTTGATTTTTGTGTTTCGTAAAACAAAAAATAATCTTCCATCAGTTTATCCAACAAATAAGGCTCAGGAGGTACGTGTGCACTACCCGAAATTCGAACGGGCACCTTGCGATAAACCCCTGCATTTTTAGTGTCTATGCCTTTTAAAATGAGTTGGTGCAACTGTTTCAATCGATAAGCGGTAAAAGCCGCGTTGTTATGTACTAAGTCCATCAATAAAACAATTGCTTCTTGGTGATTTATTGCCTCCAAGTGCTCATGCATACTTTTTCCACCGATGGTTATGCCTTCATTGATCACCAAGTGAGTTTCTTGCAAGGTCAATGTGTTTCCCTCAATGCGATTGCTCTCAAAGGTGTATGAGGTATGGAAGTATTCTTCCATCTTCTTCAATTGAATGGCATTTAATGGTTTTAATTTTTTCCATGTGTCGTGAAGTACATTCATTTTATTCAATTGGGCCTTGGTTTGCATGGAAAGCTCAATCACATTGAATTTATCAACCCCACTAAGATACGCAACGCGCTCCTCAGCAACACTCAATATTTCCTGTGCCATTTGAGGATAATCTTTGAGCAAATCAATAATCTCTTCCGCTAAATATTCTTTTAGAAGTTCATGGAAATCAAGTTCCAAAATTTCGGCTAATTGTTGAAGTTGAGCTTTTGTTGGCTTTCGTTTATTGGCCAGTATTCTACTCATTAAACTTGAATCTATGCCCAGTTGAGAGGCCAGTTCACTGATTTTTATTTTTTTTTCGATTCGTTTTTGATGAATGAGTTTTTTCACTTGACATATATTTACATGACAAATTTAGTCAATTTTTTGACAGGTTTTCACATCCTCCACACTTTTTTACCCACGAACTCCGTTGTCGTCCAGGATATTTATAAAATGAAATCCGCGCGGGGCAAATCCTTCGTTATAGAACATTTTATGCGCTTTGTAATTCGTTGTATATGAATCCAATGCCATCATGGTGCACCCATTCTCTTGGGCCTTGTTACGCAAATAATCAAAGATTAATTTTCCAACTCCTTTGGAACGGTGTTTCGAACAAACAATAATATTGTCCAATTCTAGGTATTTTCCGCACCACAATTTTCTTCCCATCCAAAATCCAGAAATACCCAAACATTCGTCCCCTTCAAAAACACCTACTTGACCGTAATTATGAGGAAGCATTTCGGATAAATCTGATGTGTATTCTTCTAAGGTTAAATTAGTATACAACTCATTTAAAACGGCAAGGTGTTTCACCATTTCTTCTATTCCCAGCAATTCTCGAGCAATCATTTTTTCAAGTGTTTTTCAAATAATTCAAAAATTCTACGGTATTCATCGTACCACGAATAAGACTCCTTAAATCCATGGTTTTCAACAGGAAAAACGGCAAAATCCCAGTTCTTTTTTCCCAATTCAATAAATCGTTGACTCAAGCGCACAACATCCTGAAATTGAACATTGTCATCTACCATTCCATGAAGCATTAGCAATGGATCTTGTAAATTTTCAGCAAAATAAATGGGCGAACTTTGGCGATAAGCTTGTGGATCCGTTGCCGGATAATTTAAGATATTACTCGTGTATTCGTGATTATAGTGCGCCCAATCCGTGACAGAACGCAAAGCAGCACCACACGCAAATTCTCCTGGTTTGGTTAACAACCCCATTAATGTGATAAATCCACCGTATGATCCTCCATAAATGCCTATGCGCGCTGAATCAATTTGTTTTTGTCCCACCAACCATTTTTTCGCATCGATAAAATCTTCCAAATCACGCCCTCCCATGTGCCGATAAATGGCAGTTCTATAATCGCGACCATATCCCTCGCTGGCACGATAATCCACATCGATTACGGTATATCCCAAATCAACTAATAGGTTGTGGAACATGTATTCACGGAAGTAGTTACTCCAATAATAGTGAGCATTTTGCAAATAGCCTGCACCATGAACAAACATAACCGCTGCACCATTTTTCACGTCTTTTCGAGGTTCATAGTATCGGGCATAAAAATTCTTATTATCTGATCCTTTCAATTCGATTACCTCAGGATTTTTCCATTGATATTGCTTAAATTTTTCAGTCGTTGAATACGTTAATTGGGTTTTAATTGGAACATTCATCAATGTTGGCGCAAGATATAATTCCCAA